>JBOHGM010000005.1:44068-92288 GCA_050699435.1 Pseudonocardiaceae bacterium
TCGTTCGGGAGGCTGCGTCGTTCGGGAGGCTGCGTCGTTCGGGAGGCTGCTATGCCGCCGGCTCGGCGGGCTCGCGCCTGCCGTAGCTGGTCTCGGGCCGTAGCGGTCTCGGGCCTTAGCTGGTCTCGTCGCCCCAGCTGGTCGAGCCGGCGGTCGGCCCGCACCGGGCTTCGTGGTACTCGTCCCGAAGCGGCGTCCGGTCCGGTAACTCGCTCGCCAGCCGCTCCGAACCCCTCCGAAGATCAACCTCCAGCCCTGAAAGAAGATCAACATTTGGATGCGACGATCTTCTGTTCGGCTGTCGCGTGTTTGAATTAGCTTTACGATCCTTCGGGACGGTGGGCGCCTGCCCGGTTCGGGTGGGTGGTTCCTCGCGGTCGTTCCAGTCGTCAGTGAGGGCGCCGAGGGCCTCGATGAGGTTGTGCACCGAGGCGAAGGTCCCCCTGCGGATGGCTTGGCGAGTGAGGATCTCGATGGAGACCTCGACGAGGTTGAGCCAGGGATCGGGGTGCTGCGCCGGACGCTGTCCGGGCAGCGGCGCCGAGGCGGGATTCGGGGCCAGGTAGGGCGCAGGCCGCTCGGGCGGGTTGCGGTAGATCTCGGCGCCCCCGGGGTCCACCTCGGGGTCGATAGTGCACCGGAACGCCTCGACGCGGTCCGGCTGGATGCCCCACTTCCGCCAGATCCGCGCCACGGTGGCATTGGAGATGCCTAGTTCTTTGGCCAGTAGCCGAGACGACCAGTGGGTGGCGCCCAGGTGCTCGGGGGGCCTGCCGTCGTCGGCGAGCGTGGTGGCCACCACCTCGATCTCATCCACCGTGGCCGGCCGACCGGAGCGGGGCTTGTCCCTCAGCCCGTCGATACCTTCGGCTAGGTAGCGGTTACGCCACGCAAGCACAGTGGGTCGCGTCGATCCGGTCCGCCGCGCGATCTCCGTGTTCGGTACACCGTCGGCGGCCAGCAGCACGATGCGCGCACGTTGCGCGAGCCCGGCCCGCACCGACGTCGAGCGGGTCAGGGCCTCCAGGCGGGGCCGGTCGCCCGGGCGCAAGGCCAATGGAGCTGCAGCAACCATGCCCTCATGATCCCGCAGCTCGCACTGTGAAACAACTATCGACACGTAGGCTGCGGCGAGCCCGGTCCGTAGCCGGCCGTCTACGCTTGGTTACGTAGATCCTCTTGACACGCAAGACTCCTCCGTGTGGACTAGTGTTCCGCGTCACAGCGACGCACGGTCAAGCGCCCGGCGAACCGGTCCGGCGAGCCACACGACGCGCGGTCCAGGAGCATGAGAGGGGACACACGGTGGCGATGGAGTCCGACGGACACAGTCGAGGTAACCCCCGCATTTTCGAACTTATTGAGGGCGCCCCTAAGACAGGGAAGAGTCCCACCATCTGGGCCTGGCCCGAGGTCACGGACTGGTTCAAGATCGCTGGCCAGCCGGTTCCCGGGCCGTGGCCGCCTCACCAGGAGGCGCGGCCGAACCCTGAGGAGGAAAGCCTTCCCGTGGCGGTTGCCGAGTCCAGGCCCAGGTCCAGGCCCACGAATGAGGGCCCGAGCCCAGCAAAGCCCCCGAGCCCAGAAAAGTCGCAGCCGCGTGACGGCACCCATGGCTACATGGACGAAGAACCGAGCCAAGCGACGCCGCGTCGCGGTGGCCTTGGCTGGATGGACGAATAATAGTCGTCGCGCCTTCTGGCAGGACGAGCTTGAGTCTTGGGTTGCAGTAATCGTCCTTCGTGGAGTCCGAATAAGGGATCCTACGGTCGGGCCGAATGAATTGCAGCTTTTCCGTTGGACCGCTCAGGACTAGGAGGACTTGGATGTACCCGTCTCGTTTCCGCTACGAGGCCCCACGTTCCCTCGAGGAAGCGTACAGTCTCTTGCAGACTTACGGTGACGAGGCGAAGGTGGTCGCAGGTGGCCAAAGCCTCATCCCTCTGATGAAGCTGCGCTTCTCTGCCATCGGTGTGCTTATCGACCTCAACACAATACCTGGGCTTGCCTATCACCACGCGGATCCGGATGGGTCGATCCGTATCGGCGCGCTGTGCCGGCACCGGGACCTCGAGTACTCCAGTGTGCTCAGGAGCAGCCAACCCACCATGTCGGCGTGTGCACCACTGATTTCCGATCCGATGGTCCGCAGCCGCGGAACCCTGGTCGGCTCACTGTGCCACGCGGACCCGCAGGGTGACTGGGCCTCGGTGATGTTGGCGCTCAACGGCGAGATCATTGCCGCTAGCTCGCAAGGCGAGCGCGCCATCCCGGCATCGCAGTTCGTCGTCGGCCCGTTCCAGAACTCGCTAAAGCCGGGTGAGATTGCGATCGCGGCCCGCATACCCGCCCCGACGGGCATGGTTGCGGGCGGCTATCTCAAGCTGGAGCGCAGAGTTGGGGACTTCGCCACCGTCGGGGTAGCAGTGGCCCTCGAAATGTCTGGTGGCACCGTCTCCCGCGCTGGCATCGCGCTGACCGGTGTGGGGGCCAGCAACATCAAGTGCACGGCCGCCGAGCAGGCGCTCGTGGGTAAGTCGCTCAGTGCAGGCACGATCGAGGAGGCGGCCCGGCTCGCAGCGCAGGCGGCTGAACCTAAGTCTGACCACCGCGGTAGTGCAAAGTACAAGCGCCATATTGTGCACACGTTCGTCACTCGTGGGTTGAGCAGCCGCGAGGCCCGCGCGGCCTGAATTGCTTGACATTGTGGATTGCTTCGTTTAAGGAACGGTTGACTCAAGGAGGCGGCGTGGAAGAGCGACGGGTAACGGTCATGGTCAACGGTGAGCCCAGGACTGCCGAGATCGAGCCTCGCTTACTTCTGGTCCACTTCATTCGTGAGATACTGGGGATGACCGGCACGCATATCGGCTGCGACACGACGAACTGCGGAGCATGCACCGTGCTTTTCGACGGCTTGCCGGCCAAGGCGTGCACGATGTTCGCGGTCATGGCGGACGGGCACGAGGTGACCACCGTCGAAGGTCTCGGCCTGTCCAGCGAGCTGCATCCCATCCAGCAAGGCTTCAAGGAAGAGCACGGACTGCAGTGTGGCTTCTGTACCCCCGGGATGATGATGGCCGCTAAGGCACTGCTCAATGAGAACCCCAACCCCACCGAAGAGGACGTTCGCTGGGCGCTGTCCGGCAACCTCTGTCGCTGCACCGGTTATCAAAACATTGTCAAGGCGGTGCTCTGGGCTGCCGAAATGATGCAGTCCCAGCCCGCCGTGAGTCGCTGACGGCCAAGAGTCGACGACAAGGGAGACGTGACTGACGTGGCGCAAGCGCTAGATGAAATCAAGATCGGCGGCATGGGCTCAAGCCGCAAGCGGGTAGAGGACGACCGCTTCCTCCGCGGCAAGGGCAACTACATCGACGACTTCAAGCTGCCCGGCATGGTGCACATGGAGATTCTCCGCAGCCCGCTCGCGCACGCGCGGATCACGTCGATCGACACGAGTCGGGCATGGCAGATTCCCGGCGTGCACATGGTGCTCACCGGTGAGATGGCCGCCCAGCACAACCTCGCCTGGATGCCGACGCTCTCCTACGACACCCAGGCGGTGCTCGCCACCGACAAGGTGCGCTTCCAGGGCCAGGAGATCGCCTGTGTGGTCGCCGACGACCCCTACATCGCCAAGGACGGGTGTGAGGCGATCGAGATCCAGTACGAACCGCTTCCCGCCATCGTCAACCCCTATCAGGCGCTGGAGGCAGAAGCGCCGCTGATCCGGGACGACAAAGAGGGGCAGACCGACAACATCTGCTACCGCTGGGAGGTAGGTGACAAGGAAGGCACTGAGCGCGCGTTCGCCCAGGCGGACTTTGTCTCGAAGCTAGAGATGCACTACCCGCGGTCGCACCCCTCGCCGATCGAGTGCTGCGGGTCGATCGCGGACTACAACCCGGCCACTACCAAGCTCACCGTCTACATGACGACGCAGGCCCCGCACATCATCCGGGCTGCGGTGGCTCTCGTGGCCGAATTGCCCGAGCACATGATCCGGGTCATCTCACCCGACATCGGTGGCGGGTTCGGCAACAAGGTGCCGGTTTATCCGGGCTATGTGGCGTCGATCCTCTGCTCCATTCTGCTCGCCCGGCCGGTCAAGTGGATTGAGGACAAGACTGGGAACCTGATTTCTACCGGGTACGCACGCGACATGTACTACAAGGGTGAGCTTGCCCTCCGGAGAGACGGCAAGATCCTTGCCGTGCGGTATCACTGCGATACCGACAACGGTGCGTTCTTCTCCGATGCTCAGCCCACCAAGTTCAAGATTGGGCTGGTGCACTCCGCGTTCGGTTGCTACGACATCCCGTACGGGTACATGACCGCGCAGGGCCACTACACGAATAAGGCGCCCGGCGGTGTGGCCTATCGATGTTCGTTCCGGGTTACCGAAGCGATGTTCTTCCAAGAACGGGTGATGCGGGCGGCTGCGGCGGACATCGGGATGGACCAAGCCGAGTTCCGTCGGATCAACCTCGTCGAGGATGACCAGTTCCCGTACCGGACGCCCTTCGGCTTCTTGCTCGACTCGGGGCAGTACCGGAAGTGTCTGGACGTTGCGTGCGATGCCGTCGGTTATGACGACTTCCTTCGCGAGAAGGAGGAAGCCCGGGCTCGGGGCCGGCGACTGGGAATCGGCATCTCCACGATGAGTGAGCCGTTGGGTGCCGGCAACAGCCGCGAGTACGACATCATCGGCATCAAGATGTTCGACGCGGCTGAGCTACGGGTGCACCCCAGCGGTAAGGCGATCCTGAAGATCGGCTCGAAGACCCAGGGCCAGGGCCACGAGACGACTTTTGCGCAGATCGTGAGTCACGAGCTGGGCATCCCCGCAGACGACATTCTCGTCCAGCACGGCGATACCGACAACACACCGTTCGGTATGGGTACCTACGCGTCCCGCAGCACGCCGGTTGCGGGAGCCGCGACGGCTATGGTGGCTCGCAAGGTCCGCGCCAAGGCCAGGAAGCTGGCGGCGCACCTCCTTGAGGTCTCTGAAGAGGACATCGAGTGGGAGCTTGGTCGCTTCTATGTTCGCGGCGCTCACGACCGGGGCGTGACCATCCAGGAATGCTCGATGGCCGCCTACGGCAACATGCCCGATGGTATGGAGCCGGGGTTGGAGAACAACGCGTACTACGACCCGCCCAACATGACGTGGCCGTTCGCGGCGTACATCGTGACGGTCGAGATTGACCCCGAGACCGGGGTGTGGGACGTGTTGCGGATGGTTGCGGTCGACGACTGCGGGGTGCGGATCAACCCTATGATCGTCGAGGGTCAGATCATGGGTGGAATGACCGAAGCCTATGCGATGGCGAACATGCAGTTCATCACGTTCGATGCCGAGGGCAACTGCGTCGGATCGAACTATATGGACTACTTGTTGCCAACGGCATGGGAAACGCCCGGCTTCGAACTACACGAAGTCGTGACGCCGTCACCGCACCACCCGATCGGTGCCAAGGGTATCGGGGAGTGTGCCTGCGTCGGTGGCCCGGCGGCGTTCGTCAATGCGGTCATTGACGCTCTCGATGATACGGGCGTTCGTAACATCGACATGCCACTGCTGCCGGACCGGGTGTGGGAGGCCCTTCAGTACCAGCGTGACGTGTCGGGTATGCCTCCGGTCCGTAGTGACGCCTAGATCAGGTCGATGAGCATGGACGGATGGGACGTCCTCGAGTACGCCCGCGAGCTGTCGCAGCGGGGCGAGACGTTTGCGCTGGCCACCGTGGTGTGGCGGCGCGGTCCATCCTCGGGGAAGCAAGGCTACCGGGCAGTCGTCACGACCTCGGGGCGGGTGCACGGCTGGATCGGTGGTGCCTGTGCGGAGCCAATAGTGGTCCGTGAGGCGCGGCACGCCCTCAATGAGGGGGTGCCGCGCCTCATCTTCCTCGGCACCCCCGATGAACTCGAGGCTGCGGCGGCCCGGGAGGGCATGTTCTTCCTGCCCATGTCGTGCCAGAGCGAGGGTGCATTGGAGATCTACATCGAGCCTGTCGAGCCTAAGCCTTATGTCGTCGTGGTCGGCCGGTCTCCGATGGCGGAGACGTTGGTGCAGTTGACACAGGCGATCGGATGGCGGGTCGTGCTCGTCGATCCCGATGGCGGTTCTGCGGAGGATCATCCATCGGTGCAGCGGGTCGTCAGCAGGCTCGACCTCACGGAGGCTGGGGTGGACGGGCGTTCGCTCGTCGTCATCGCCACCCAGGGTCATCATGACGAGGAAGCTGTGGAGCAGGCATTGCTGGCGGGGCCCGCTTACGTCGGTTTGGTGGGGTCCCGCCAGCGAGGGGCCTCGGTACTCGGATACCTGGCTGATCGAGGCATTTCCAAAGAAGTAATTGATCACGTTAAGGTGCCTGCTGGTCTCGACCTCGGCAAGGTATCGCACCGCGAGATCGCGGTAGGGATCTTGGCGGAGCTAGTGAAGCTGAGGGCGGCCGGCGAACTGGCGGCCGGAGAGCCGGTGGCGGCGCCAGCGGCGCAAGAGTGCGTGGACCCAGTGTGTGGAATGACAGTGGAGGTGGCTTCGGCGCGCCACACGTTCGAGTACGAAGGAACTACGTATTATTTCTGTTGTCCTGGGTGTCGGAAGGCGTTCGAAAAGGACCCTGCCAGCTTCCTCGAGTCGGCACAACCGTCTTGAATTCTTGAACTGCAACAAACGGACCCACCCCAGCGGTAAGGAGAGCGAGTAATCGATGCTGATCGAGAATGAGTTCGAGGTAGCTGCGCCGCTTGAGCAGGTGTGGAAGCACCTGCAGGATGTCCCGCGGATAGCCCCGTGCCTCCCCGGCGCCGAGCTCACCGAGTCCTCCGGCGACGTGTTCAAGGGGCGCGTGACGACCAAGATGGGGCCAGTGTCGCTGCGCTTCTCCGGTACCGCGCAGATCGTGGAACGCGATGAAGCCAACAAGCGGATCGTGATGAACGCGACCGGTTCCGAGGAAAAGGGTAAGGGCCAGGCGAGCATGTCGGTCACCTCGACGATGGTGCCGTCGGGCAGCGGAACTCGGGTCAAGGTTTCACAGGATCTCCAACTCTCCGGAGCGGCCGCGCAATTCGGCAGAGGTATGGTCCAGGACGTCACGTCCGTGATTATGAAGAGCTTCGCAAACTGCATCCAGGACGACATCGGCAGGGCATCTCGGGGTGAGGCGCCAGCACAGCGCCAAGCTGTTCCGGTGAAGGGTTTCAGCATAGGCGTGCAAGCGTTCATGACAGCTTTGAAGCGGTTCTTCGGCCGGCTCTTCGGTCGGGGCGCCAAGTGACGTCGATTCTCCAGCGAAAGGGAGAGCGAACATGATCCTGTGGTGGGTGGGCAACCTTATCCTGCTCTTTGTGGTGCTCCCGATAGTTGTCGTGCTGGTGAACCGGATCGTCACGCCTATCGCACGCATCCGGCAGACGGTCGACGACATCTTGGAGAATGGTGTCGAACTGACCGGAAAACTCGATAATGTGGCACCGCTGCTGACCGATACGGACGGCATCGTGAAAGAGGTGGCCATCGGCGCGACTCGCTACGCGACCGGCGTGGTCAAACTGCTGGGATAATCGTAGCGTGAGGCTGCCGAACTGAACTCACAACCGACGGAAGAGGAGAAGTCATGCCCGCCGCAGCGTGGGTCACCCTGCTGATAGTAGCGCTGATCGTAGCATACCTCGCGATCAATCTGTACCGCGTGATCATGGACCTGAAGCACGTCACATGGACACTGGGTGCGATCATCGTGGGTGTTCGAGCGATCGCCTATCAGACGAGAAATGTTTCAGAGGTTATCCCGTCGGTGAACGCGAATCTCGCGCCGGTACGCTCCATGGTGGAGCAAGTCTGAACGGGATGCTCGCGACAGCCGAAGCTGTCGCGAGGATGTTGGTGGAAGGAGCAAAGCCGTGCACGAGTTCCAATGTGGGCACCAGGAGTGCGGGTCACGCTTTACTGCGTCTGACAAGGACTATCTGATGCGCCAGGTAGCCGAACACCTCCAGGATTCGCATAAGGTCAACAAGGCTACCGAGACACTCATGACCTATCTTGAGACGACGTGTGTGACGACGACGTCGGGTGATTCTGGCCGATGACGTCGTGACAACCGCTACCGAAAGGAGGGCCGCGGGATGACGATGCTGCTTGCGGAGCATGCTCCCGGGGAGCCACATCTGTTCGGCTGGAACTTGGGCTTCATTATTGCCATCGTGGTGATTTCGACTGTGGTGGCTCTGGTCGCTCCGATTCTGGTCCTTGCGGGTCGGATCGGCCGCCAGGCTCCCATGATCAACGAAGCTCTTGAACAGGCATATCGGAACACGCTTGCGCTCAAGGATCTGCGGAGCACCATTGACCATGCTACGGTCATTGTCGCAGGGCTGGAACGCGGACGTGCACGGCTAGGGGGTTGACGATGCCGGGATACACGCCAGAAGAAATTGTTTACTGGTGGGTCGCGATCGGTGTCGGCTTCGTCGTCGTGCTCGTCGTGATTCTTTTGCTCAGCGTTCTGATCTCGATGGTCAAGATCATCGATCGCGGAGTGGTCAACGTTCGGGACACCCTACGGGCAATCACCGGTAATACGGCGAACACCCCGCTTATTCCACAGACCGCCGACGGGGTCGATGCCGTTCTGGCCGAGGGCCTTCAGCACCACCTTTTCCTGACACGTGTGCTGACCGGTGCGGGCCTTCCGCCGGTCGGGAAGGTGCAGCAATGAGCCTTATCTTCATGTCGGTCCTCGTGATCGGCCTACTCGTCGGCGTACTGGCGATCTATCTCTTCTGGGTCGGCATGCTGCTCCACAACATCGCGGACAATCTCGATGACTGCCTGGGAAGTGTGAAGACGATTCTCGGTCACGCCCAGGTGATCGTTCCGGCGATCGAGCACATCAACCGGACCGGTGGGGTCGTCGCTGGTGCTCTTCCGCTGCTGTACGGTGGTGCAGAGCGCATCGCCGCTAAGCTCGCGCCAGCGCCTCCTGTTCCGGTGAACGGGCACAGCAACGTGCCGGCCTCGGGACGTCGGCGTTCGCGGCTCATGGACACGGTGGGGTTCCGTCCGTCTCAGCACTGAGGGACGAAAGGACCCGACTCCCCGGGAGTCGGGTCCTTTTTTCGTGTCGCTATCAACCTGCGGTTCGCGTCGTTATCAACCTGCGGTCGGGGCTGAACTCAGTCGACTAAAGCGGCTCCTCATCGGGCCCGCGCGGTGCGAGCGGACCGGTCAG
This sequence comes from Pseudonocardiaceae bacterium, assembly GCA_050699435.1. GTDB lineage: Bacteria > Actinomycetota > Actinomycetes > Mycobacteriales > Pseudonocardiaceae. Next base: position 53,320 of record JBOHGM010000005.1, read on the forward strand.
CTCTGAGCTGTACTCGCCGATCCACTCGTCCTTCCACGCCTTGTCGTACTTCTGCTCATTGCAGTGTGGCTCGTAGATGGCTGTCAGCTCGTTTGCGATCATCTCACGGTGCGATCGAGCCCATCCGACGACCTCGTAGGTGGCAATGTGGAGCTTCCACTTCGAGCCGGCGCGCTCGATCCAGCGGTTCGCCATCGGGTGCTTGAACGGGAAGCCAGCCTCGGCGAGGTCGTCCTCGTGTCCGACGTAGATGACGGCGTACCGGTCCGGTTTGGTCTCGGGATCCGGTTTGTACATGATGACGAAGACTGCGGGCCTGCTAGGCGGAGTCCAACCACCGAGGAGCCGCGGCCCCTCAAACGAGTAGCCGGCTAGCGATCCGAGGCGAATCATGTCCGGGCCTCAGCATCCATGGGACTTCCTCATGTCATGGGGGTTCTCGCTAGTATAGACGGTCGCTGAGCTGAACGCCCCCCTGTAACGTCGTCACTGGGTCACATCGTCACTGGGTCACATCGTCACTGGGTCACATCGTCACTGGGTCACATCGTCACTGGGTCACGTCTCGATCCCCGCTGCGTCCTCGTCTTCGCTGATCGCCTCTGCTCGCACGATCGGGAACACTGGGAGGCCCGCCTTCGCGACTGCGTTGGCAAACGTCTCCTTGCCCTTCTCGATCGCGCTCTCCCGATCATCGGCGAACACGACTACCTGCGCGCCGTAGCGGTTTGTGCCGATCCCGGTGGCGATGCCACTGTGCGTGGCGACCGCATCCGCCAGTTCGACCACTTCCTCCGGCTTCATGATGCGGTCGCCCTCGGCCTCGATTCCGACGCTCCACCTGATCAACATGCGGTATAACCTCTCTAGCCGAGCTTCGGGAGCAGTTCGGCGAGTTCTTCAAGGCTGCTCAGATCGTGACCGGACAGGAGCTCGTCGATATGCGGTTCGGCCACCATCATGCCTACGGTCTGGGGACGGTAGTTTGTGTTGTCGCCCTTGTGCGGGTTCATCCACACTATCTTGTAGCACAGCCGCGAGAGCCGTTCCATGGCGGAGGAAAGGACTTCGGGGTCACCCCGGTCGAGGCCATCGGAGCAGATGACGACCACACCGCCCCGGCACATGCCCCTTCGACCCCACTTGTGTACGAATCGGTCCAGCGAGTCGCCGATGCGGGTTCCACCCTCCCAGTCAACCACAAGCTTCGCGGCCCGCTCCAGGGCTTCGTCTGGTTTGCGGGTCTGCAGGGGCTTGGTGACGCAGGTCAGCCGGGTGCCAAAGCAGAAGACTTCGACCTTCTGAGTCGCGCGTTTAGCCGTGTACGCGAACTGGAGCAGTGCGCGAGAGTAGTCCGCCATCGATCCCGAGACATCAAGGATGAGGATGAGCGGACGCATGCGCACGCGCCGCTCCCGCCAGTACAGGTGGACCATCTCGCCATGCGTGCGCAATGATTGGCGGATCGTCCTGCGCATGTCGGGTCGGCGTCCGGCCCTCGCAGTAGTGGTGCGACGAGTGCGGCGCTTGGGAGGTGTCAGCTTGATGCGGGCCATAATGCGCCGCAGCGCTTCCAGCTCTTCTTTGGTGCAGTTCTCGAACGACCTGTGCTTGAGCGTCTCGATGTTCGAGGCCATCAGCCCAAGGAGTGCTTCTTCCTCCTGCTCCTTGCCCCCCGGTTCCGTGGAGGGGATCTCGAAGGCTGCCTCAGCCTCAGCGGCAGACTGCGCCTTGATCTTCAGCAGTTCCTGCATGGGATTGTCGGCGCCAAGGAAGAAGGTCCGGAACACCTCGTCGTAGACGACGATGTCCTCACGCCTGCTGACGAGGGTGGTCCGCCCGGCCCAGTACAGGTCCACCAGGTCCGTAGGGTCGAGCGGAGCCATCGCCTTGCAATAGGTGAGGATATCATCCGAACCGATTGCCAGCCCCTTCTCCCGCAGTGCCCGTCCAAAGCTGACGAGCACTGATACGAACCCCTGGTTATCGCGTGACATCAGTACGAGACAAATCCGTGCGGCGTCTTAGGCATTGGATGTGATCTCCTTGATGTTGTCGCGCACCATGGCTAGATCGTCCTTGTCCTTGACAACCGATCCGAGAGTTACGTCGGCGACCTCAGAGTTGAGCCGGTCCTCACCGAGGAACTCGAGGGTGCGGGCCCAGTCGATGGTCTCGGCAACGCCGGGCGGCTTGGCAAGGTCCATCTCCCGAAGCCGGTTGACCGCTGAGACCACCTTGCGGGCCAGCGCCTCCGATACCCCGGGGGCTTGAACGGTGACGATCTCGACCTCACGGTCGGGTTCGGGGTAGTCGATCCAGTGGTACATGCAGCGTCGCTTCAGAGCATCGTGCAGGTCCCGGGTGCGGTTGGAGGTCAAGACGACGAGTGGGGGGCGTTCCGCCTTGATCGTGCCCACTTCGGGGATGCTGATCTGGAAGTCGGAAAGGACCTCCAGCAGGAACGCCTCGAACTCGTCGTCGGCGCGGTCGACCTCGTCGATGAGCAGGACGGCCTGATCACCGGCCTGGACGGCCTGCATGAGCGGACGCTCGAGCAGGAACTTCGGGCCGAACAGCTTCTCGACCGCTGCTTCGTCGTCGATGTCGCGCTCAGACATGGCCCGGATGTAGAGCAACTGGCGGGCGTAGTCCCACTCGTAGAGAGCCTGGTTTGTGTCGATGCCCTCGTAGCACTGCAGCCGGATCAGCTGGCGGTCGTAGACCGAGGCCAGCACCTTGGCGATCTCGGTCTTGCCGGTCCCCACCTCACCTTCCAACAGGATGGGACGTTGCAGCTTCATAGCCACGAAAACCGCCGTGGCCAATCCTCGGTCTGCCAGATAATCGCCCTGCCGTAACCTCTGGATCAGTTCCTTTACGTCATCTGGGTAATTCATTGAGCGATCTCCTTGGCGCGCTGGCGGCCGATGAGCGGCGAGTTCAGACCGATCTAGAGTGAGCCGCGCCGCACGTGCTGACGCTGGCTGGCTTGGCAGGGCGAAATCCCACCTGGGGAGCTAGTTGATGGTGCTGTACCCTCGGTCGTTAAACTGGGAGGAACTCTTGTACGAGGTCGTGCGCGCGGCTCCCGCAACCGCAGCCTTGCCGTCTTGGTCCTGCGGGTACGACGTTGTGCGAGCGCTCTCGATCGCCCCGGTACTGCCGGGTTGCGGAGCGGACAGCTGCGGCTTCGTGCGTCCGAACGCCATGTGTATTCTCCCGTTCCATCCATCTGACCGTCACCCGAAATGAGCGGCGGTTGCCTACTCTTTGTTCGACTTGTCTGACTCTGAGGAGCCGAACACAAGATCCCTTACGCTGCTCCCAGTAGACAGCTTGCCCTCACGCTCGAGCTTGGTCTTCCAGGCAGCGCGAAGATTGTTACCCACCGGCTCCTTGGCGGCCTTGTCCGGTTCGTCAACATCATCGGAGAGCCCGTGGAAGCCGACGGTCTCCATGTTCTTGCATGTCTTCGTGTTGCCACACGATTCGTCGATGTCCGCGCTAGTCTGGTTCTGGGCGCTCCAGACTTCCCGCAGCGCCGAGAGGGCCTGCTCGCCACCCTCCGGAAGGTTGTCGGTCTGCCGTGCGTTCTCCTGCTCTTGGCTCATATCCGCGCATCCTCTCCGAATGCAAGTCGTCAGGCGGATGATCGAGAAACTGTGCCGGGCCCACACTGCTCAAGGAGCGACTACCGCCTCCGCTGGTCTACGGTCGCCGCGCCCCTTGTTCGAACCGGCGATTTACTTCCTCCCAGTTCACCACGTTCCAGAAGGCATCGACGTAGTCGCCGCGCCGGGCCGGGTACTGCAGGTAGTAGGCGTGCTCCCACAGGTCGAGCCCGAGGACCGGGACCTCTTCGGCAGTGCACGGGGAGTCCTCATTGGACAGGGTGTATGCGACCAGGCGGTTGCGTGACCGCACCAGCCAGACCCAACCGCTGCCCATGTGCGTGGTGGCGAGGGAGGTGAACTGCTGCTTGAAGGCCGCGAAGTTACCGAACTCCTCCTCAATGGCCGCAGCGACCGAACCGGTCGGCTCTCCGCCACCCCCGCTGCTCAAGATCGTCCAGAAGAAACTGTGGTTCGCGTGTCCCCCGCCGTAGTTGCGGATCGCGTTCCGGGACTCCTCGGGGATCTTGCCGAGGTTCCACAGCAGGTCGTCGACCGACTGGTCACCCGCCGCCTGCAGCTCGTTCGTCGCGCTGAGCGCTGAGTTCAGCTGGTCGACGTACCCACGGTGGTGCTGGGTGTGGTGGATCTCCATGGTGCGCGCGTCGAAGTGTGGTTCAAGCGCGTCGTAGCCGTAGGGCAGGTCGGGAAGGCTGTAGGAGCTCATATTCCCCTTCCTGAGCTCGGAACTTCGGTGGTCCGGAGTTTCCCATGATACACGGTTGCGCGCTGCTCACGGGGTTGAGCAACCAGCGCGAACGCAGACACGCTGGTCAACCGGTACGTACGAGCGAGCGGCTTCGTTGGTTCGGTGCCTCGCGCTCAGGGCTCGTTCCGATCGATGTGGGCACGCGGGTGCTGCGACGTCGGAGCATGATGTGCTGCGCCGAGTTGTCCGTTTTATGATGATCGGCGTTGCCAGCCCGAGCTGAGGTGGTGGCAGAGGGTGTCGACGGAGTTCTCGTCGTGGTAGATGCCGAAACCGAATCGCAGGCGATCGTCGCGGAAGTCGATGATCACTTTGTGGGTCCGCAGCCGGGCGGCGACCGCGCTCGCGTCGGGATGGCGGAAGGTGAGGAAATGTCCCCGTTCGCTGGTCTCGGGGGGTGGTAGGAGTGTCGCGTTGCCGAGCCCGGGCACCGTCAGCGCGTCGATGCGGTCGAGGAACTGCGCCTGGAGTCGGCGGACGTGGGCGTGGATGGCGGGCACGGACAGGCCCAGCTCGCCGAGCAGGCGTTGGGCGGCGTTGAAGCGGTACAGCCCGGTTGGATCGAACGTTGCGCCCAGGAAGCGGGTGGCGTCGGGCGGGTAGCTGATGTGTCCGGGTGGTTCGGTGCGCTGGGCGGAGCCGGCGAACCAGCCTGTGTTGATCGGACGCTCGCCGTATCCGGGTGGGCAGTGCAGGAAGCAGGCGCCCTCGCCGGCCATCGCGTACTTGTAGCCGCCTGCCAGGTAGAAGGCTCGGTCCGCGAGGGGGCCGAGGTCGGTGGGCAGTGCCATGAAGCCGTGGTAGCCGTCGATGACCACGAACGTGTCGTCGGTGGGCACGGCGGCGGCGATCGCCTCGAGGTCGGTGACGACAAATCCCGAGTTGAAGTGCACCTGGCTGAAGAAGACGAGGTCGTGGCCCCCGCGGGCGGCGGCGTCGAGCAGCCGCTGGGTAAAAGTGGCGAACGGCTCGGCCGCCACGCGCTCGACGACCGCGAGCCCGGCTTCCTCCAGCCGGCGCACCTGCCGGGCGAAGCTGTGAAACTCACTGTCCGTGGTCAGGATGCGGGTCGGCGCCGGCAGGCAGGACAGCAGCCGCAGCACCAGCTCGTGCGTGTTCGGTGCGAAGGTGACGGTCGCGGAGTCGGACAGGCCCAGCTGGCCGGCGACGTGCCTGCCGGCCTCGGGCAGCACCTCGCCCAGCAGCAGGCCCCACTTGTCGTCGTGCAGCGCGGCGGCGTCGAGCCACGCGCGCTGCTGCGCCTCGAACGTCACGTCCGGCCAGGGATGGTGGCTGTGCGCGGCGACGTGCAGTCGGTCCGGGTCCTGGGCGAGGAAGCGGGCGAAGTGGCGCTGGTAGCTCATCGCTGCCCTCGGTAGCGAAAGCCCATCACCGGCCCACCGTGCCGCGCGCTGACCAGCCGCTGACACCCCAGCAACTGGTCCAGCTGCAGGTGATCCCAGTAGTACCGTGATCCCATTAGTACCGTGATCCCATTAGCACAGGGGCTCCCCACGCGCGGTCATGGCCAGACAACCGTACTCTCGCCGTTGATGACGGTCGCAAGCCTTTCGCCCTGCTTGCGCTGGACGTACTCTCAGACAAAGTCGGCCAGCGGATCGGAGGGTCGTCTGATGCGGATAGCCAACGTGCTGCGCGCCAAGGGATCGGTGGTCGCGACTGTGACGCCGGGTGCGTCGGTCGCTGGCCTCCTCGCCGAGCTTGTCAACTCCAGCGTCGGCGCCGTGGTCGTCGTCCGGGAAGGCGCCGTCGTCGGTATGGTGTGGGAGCGGGACCTCGTCCGCCACCTGCACGAACGCGGTGCGTCGCTCGTTGAAGCCCCCGTATCAGACATCATGAACGTCGATGTGGTCGGCTGCGTGCCAACCGATGAGGTGGATGACATCCTGCGGATCATGACCGATCGGCGGATCCGGCACTTGCCGGTGATAGTCGACGGTGAGCTCAGCGGAATTGTCAGCATGGGCGACCTCGTGAAGGCGCGAATCGACGAGCTGGAGACCAATCGCGCGTACCTGCAGTCCTACATCGGCTCTGGTTAGCGCAGACCGCCGTCGGGATCGCTACGTCGACCTGCTCCGGGCCGTCGCGATCCTGGCGGTCGTGACAGGGCACTGGCTGGCCGCGGCGGTGACCGTGCAGGACGGTCGGCTCGGTGGGGCCAATGCGTTGGAGGTGCTGCCCTGGGCGCGACCGCTGACCTGGCTGTTCCAGGTGATGCCGGTGTTCTTCCTGGTCGGCGGCTATGCGAACGCAGCGTCGTGGTCGAGCCACCAGCGCCGAGGTGGTGACGGGGCGTCCTGGGTGCGGTCCCGGATGTTTCGCCTGCTGCGGCCGACCGTGGTCTTCGTGGTCATCCTCGCGGCGGCGGCAGTGCTTGGCCGGGCGGTGGGGCTCGATCCCGGCCTTGTGGGCGACGCAGCCTGGGTGGCCGCCATCTCGCTGTGGTTTCTCGCGGTGTACATCGCCGTGGTGGCTCTCGCCCCGATCGTCATCAGCGGGCAGCGCCGATGGGGTCATGGCAGGACCATCGTGCTGCTGGTGGCCTGGGTCGCGGTGGCCGACCTGAGCCGACTCGTCTTCGAGGTGTCCTACTTCGCGTGGTCGACCTACTTGCTGGCGTGGCTGGCCGTGCACCAACTCGGGGTTGCCTGGCGAGACGGCGCGCTGACCCGCAACCCAGGGACAACGCGGGTGACGGCGTGGCTGCTCGCCGGCGGCGGTCTGCTGAGTCTGCTGCTGCTCACCGGTCCCGGCCCTTACGCGGTGAGCATGGTCGGCACGGTCGGCCCCGGGTTGCAGAACACCGCGCCTCCCACGCTGGCCCTGCTGGCGTTGGCCGCCACGCAGACCGGGCTGATCCTGCTGCTACGCGGTCCGGTCGACCGCTGGCTGGCCAGGCCCGGGCCGTGGGCCGCGGTGGTGGCCGTCAACTCGGTGGTGCTCACCGTCTACCTCTGGCACATGGTGCCGATCCTTGTCGTGGCGCCAACCTTGGTCCTGACCGGGGTGCTGCCGCAGTACCCCATCGGCTCCGCAGCGTGGCTGCTGCTCCGGCTCCCCTGGATGCTCGCCCTCGCGATCGTGCTGATCGCGCTGGTCGCGGTGCTCGCCCGAGGGGAACGACCCCGGCTGCGCGGTGCGGAAGCCACCCGGTCCGGCGAGTCACCGTGGGCGAAGACGCGGCTCGGCGTGGGTGTGATCGCCTGCCTCGCCGGGCTGATCGGGCTCGCGGCCACCGGATTCGCGGGCGTTGCGCCCACGGTCGTGCCGATCGTCGAGCTGACCGTCCTCGCACTCGGCCTGCTGCTGGTCGGCCTGCGAGTGCCGAGCATCGGACGCCTGCATGCCCGCCGCGGCTAGCTCGGCCTGGGCTCGGCTGCGCGATGTCGCTGACGCGACCCCACCCGGGCGGGACCGAGTGGTCGACGCGACCCGCGCCGCCGCCATCCTGGTGGTGATCGCGTGGCACTGGGCCGGGTCGATGACCCACCGCGACGCCAGCGGCACGCTGGTGATGCCCAACCCCATCGCGGAGGTCCCCGGTGGCTGGCTGGCCACCTGGGTGCTGCAGGTGATGCCAGCCTTCTTCGTGGTCGGTGGTTTCGCGAACCTCACCAGCTGGAACTCCGTGCTCCGCAGCGGCAGCGGCAGCGGCTCGGCGGAGTTCTTGCGACGGCGAATGGCCCGGTTGCTGCTGCCGGTCGCGGTCTGGGTCGCGGTCTGGATAACCGGAGAGGTCATCGCCGCTGTCGTGCTACCCGGCCACCGCTGGGTATGGGAGTGGTTCCCTGGGGTGCTCGCGCCGCTGTGGTTCGTCGCCGCCTACATCGCCGTCACCGCAGCCGTGCCGCTGACCGCACGGTTACACCGCCGCTTCGGTCAGTGGGCAGTACTCGCTATCGGGGCCGGGATCGCCACGCTGGACGTTCTGACGCGGGGGCTGGGCGTGCCGTGGGCCGGGTGGGTCTCGGCGGGGCTGGTGTGGCTGTTCGCCCATCAGCTCGGGTATCTCTGGTGCACCAACGCCACGACGTGGAGCACGGGCAGGCGGGCGGGGATCGCCGCAGCCGGCCTGTCCGGTCTGGTGCTGCTCACCACCCTCGGCTACCCGCGTTCCATGGTGGCCCTGCCCGGGGACACCGAGTCCAACATGTTCCCCCCGAACGCCACGATCGCCGCGCTAGCCGTGTTCCAGCTCGGCCTGATCCTGCTGGCCGCACCGCTGGCCGCCCGCCTGCTGCACCGCCGAGGGGTTTGGCGGGCCGTGGTCGCGGTCAACGCGACCGCCTTGACACTGTTCGTCTGGCACATGAGCGCCTACGCCGGGTTCCTGTGGATCTTCGAGGGCCTCGGCGGCCGGCTCGGGGACGAACCCACCCTCCAGTGGTGGCTGCAGCGCCCCTGGTGGCTGCTCGGCCCCGGTCTGGTCCTCGCCGCCCTGGTCGCACTCTTCGGCCGCGCCGAGACCTCCACCCTCCGGTGATGACATACTGCCATGGTCCACATTGTTCTCAGTGGCATATCGCTTGCAGGAGGATGAGATCGTGCCGTTGAGTTCCTACGGAGTGCTGGTCGGGCATGCAGTCGACCGTCGTCGCGAGGAAGGTAGCAGCGACACCCCCCATTACCAGATCCACGTCAAGGACGGCGACGGCGTCAATTACCGGATCGCGGTCAACGTGAGGTCACAGCTGCCGCCGTCCGATCTGCTGTACCTCGTTGACGACGACCTGCGACACCCCGTCACCACCGCCCTGGAGAGCCTCGGCTCAGGCTGGCACCTACTCCCCCGGAGAGCGGGAGGGGCGAACCTCGACTTCATCCGGGGGAACCTCTTCACTCCGGCGCAGATGCGCCCCCTGCCTCCCGATGTGCCCGGTGCGGACAACGACCTATCCGACCACCTCGACCACTATGTGCAGCGGGCCATCAGGAACCCCGCGGCTCAGCTGTACATCTATGGGGAGCGATGGGGGCCCGAGAGAAGTACCAAAGACAAGATCTTCGGCTTCTTGCCCGGCAACGGGGTGCATGACATTCACATGAACCAGGGCAACAGCGGGCGGTTCCGGGCGGACGACGGCGTCTGGCAGGACGGCGGCATACTGATCCACTTCCCTGGCGAATCCCGCTGGGCCGGTCTCTTCCTCGCCTTTCAGAGCCAGGCCTGGCATACCGACGACACCACCGGCCACGCGCTCGACGGCATCCCACCAGGACCCGACCCCGACACCGCAGCGATCCGAATTCTCGCCGCCCTGGTCAATCCCCTCGGTCCGGCCCCTGAGCAGGAGACCGTGCTGCTGGTCAACGCGTCCCCTGAACCGGTTGATCTCAGCGGCTGGCGCATCGCCGACCAACTCAAGAACACCTGCGAGATCCCGGCTGGCCCGCTCGGTTCCGGAGCGACCTTGACAGTACCCGTCAGCAACGGCGTGGCACTGAGCAACCGCGGCGGGTCGATCACTGTGCTCGACGACAAGGGCCGAAAGGTATCGGGGGTCTCATACACGGCCGCAAGAGCACAACGCGAGGGATGGACGGTTACCTTCTGATCCGCCCGGCCACTCTGCGGGGCGCGAGCACCCAGAGCTGGCCAATAGCGGTTGATGGTGCGGCTGTGGCAGCAGCTCGACGCGGCTGCACCGGCGCAGTACGAGGTCATGCCGGAGGCGAACGTGGCGCTGGGGGAGACCGGGCGCTGATCCCGGACTTCTGCGTCATCGACCGGCCGGGGTTCGACGGCCTCATTCTCTCGGCCGGGCACGTGGTGCTCGTCGGCGAGATCGCCTCGCCGTCCACCCGCGTCTACGACCAGACGACCAAGCGCGCGCTGTATGCCGAGGCCGGGATTCCCTCTCTGCTCATGGTCGATCCGAGCTGCCAGCCACCGTCGGCAGTGTGCTATGAGCTGCTGGACGGCAGTCATAATGCCGCTAAAATATTGACCTGCAATCCGAGGCGGTTGAGAAATCCATCAGAATCTCTAACGACCAGCCGAGCAGTTATTCGCACACGCCTGGTTGCGGCATTGAAGTCAGCAAGTACTGAATCCACGGCCCACAGTGCATCAATGGCAGTGTCTTCGTTAGAAATGCTCGCCAGCGACGCAGTGGCAGTCGCGTCTCTGAATTGACCTGGAAAAAGGGTAGGGCCAATGTCAAAGACGAGGTCGTCAACCACTATCTTTTCATTTCCTGGGGGAGTGAGCGTGAACACCGCCGTCCCCACAATGATGAATAGACGATTTGCGGTGCCGGGGCCGTTGACGTCGATCGCCATTTGCTTTAGGTTAGCGATACTTTCTAGTGAGACAGTCATGTCAGCGTCCTCCTATGGCTACCCTGATACCTTTCGCTGCCGCAGACGCTGGGTCCCTGAACGACCCGTGAGCATACATCTCCGGAAGCTGAGCCCGAACCCATGGGGGTGGCACCCGGAATCACAACTCCGACCCCCAGCCGCATGCTCACTGGCGTACGCGGTCAAACAACTGTGGTGCGTTGAAAGCTCATTGACCACACGGACGAACAGTCCTGTTCGCCCGAATACGATCACCTTCCTCCGAATCGTCCGGCAGAGGTATCCGGATCACCGGAGGACCGGACCTTTGTCACGATGAGTGTTCACCCGACAGCCCGCGCGGCGCAGCCCCAGAATCAGGTATTCTCGAAACTATTCCTTTGCGAGGCCGTGGCTCGCACGACACGGACACCGCCGACACGGGCAGGCACGACCGAACGCGTCCAACCTTGCGCGTCCGCACGATCACGGCCCGGTCGGTGAACACCCCACCGGTGCCGCTGCCGCAGCGGAGTCAGCCAGTATCAGACAATCTGACGTGGTTCAGGGCGTCCCGGAGCAGGGGTCGAGCTAGCCACGTCGCACAGGCAGGTGGTCATCGTTCAGCAGCCCGGTGGCAGGTATTCACTACGCCTGCATCTCGCGCCGCACGACATGCGCAGCGAGCGCTGCCCGGCACGACAGCCCGAGCTTGGCGAAGACGTGTTTGAGATGCGTCTCCACCGTGAGCCGGGACAGGTGCAGCGCGCCGGCGATCTCCTTGTTGGTCAGCCCCTCGGCGACGAGCCTGACGACCTTGAGCTCGGCCGGAGTCAGGCTGTCCCAGCACGAGACACCGTCGACCCGATGGCTATCGACAGACACGGACATCGCCTACCCCCGTCACACTCTCTGGCGCCGCTGCCGGCGCTGCGCACCCTCGCCATCGGGACCTCGCCTGTCTGTCACGACCACGACACCCGGTGCGCCAGAGCTGCGATACCCCATGACGCGCAGCCAAGTTCGGGTGATCCCGGTCACGATCGCCACCGTGGAGCTGTCCCTGGCGAGCACGGCCTCGTAGAGGCATGCCCGCGCACCTGGTGGAGGACGACGCTCCAGAACGGCGGCGGTGTTCATGTGCGTGGGATCCGGCACCGGCAGCGTCCGCCTTCCGACGGGTCTGGCTCGCAGTTGGTGCTGGGCTCGTAGCTGCTGATGCTGCCGGTGGGGCTGGTATGTACGCGGCAGCACTCGGTGAGACGCTGACCCAGCTGGCGGCGAGCGCGCTGCACCCGCGACTTCATGCCAGAGACGCTGAGACCCACTGCGTGGGCGGCGTCGGTCTGGGTCTGCCCGTCGAGATCGACGGCGGTCACCGCCGAGCGGTACGGCTCGTCCAGTTGCTCGACGAGCGAGCGAAGGCACCCCGCGAGTTCGCGTTGCGCATCGTGGGGGTCGTCCGCGAACGGATCCTCCGCCAGACCCGCCGCGACGGGGTCATCGGCGTCGAGCCGACGCTGGCTGCGGCGGGTGCGGTAGTGGTCGATGATCACATTTCGCGCGACTCGATAAAGCCATGCTGTGGGGTTCTCGACCTGGCCGTCCTTGTTCGTGACCAACCGGAGCAGCACGTCCTGGGTGAGATCGTCCGCGACGTCGGGACTCTCGACCCGGCGCGCAATGAACGCGTGCACTCGCGCGCGCACGGCGTCCAGCCCATCGTCGCGCGCGGCCGCCGCCGCTGCGGGTGTGACCATCATGGCGCTCCGAGCTCATCATGACATCCGCAGGATGATGCCGATATGGTGCTGCCACAGCAGGCGGCCTTGTGCTCCGGTGGGCAACAGCTGGCTTGAGCGTCGGAGCTGCAACAGTCAAGGGCTGGCGCCTCGGCGGCGGCGGCGAAGTACTGGCGAAGGTTCTCTGGCAGCTCGCGTGGCTGCGGCCGCACCGGGTGTGGACTACTCGGGTCGCCAGCGGCATGGCGCATGATCGCTTCGACGATGAGACCAAGCGGTGGCTCGGTGCTCCGCTCGCCTCGGTAGATCCAGTCCCGGCAGTCGACGCCCCCGTCACAGGCACACGCCTCGCTGCACGTGTCGCAGCCGCTCTCGATCAGCTGGCCTGCGATGTCGACACCATTGATGCGGATCGTGGGGGAGCTGACGAAGCCGAGTTCTCGTGCCCGGGCCTCGTTCGAGACGAGGGTCTTGGTCACGTTGATTGCCACCCCGGCGGCGTCGAGAGCGGGGCGGGTCCGCGCGAGCGCCTCGAGCAGCGTCGCGTCGGTGGCTCGGCAGCGAGTGCAGGTGTCGAGGTCGAGGAACAGGAAATCGATCTGCAGCGTCCTGCCATTCGGGACAGTGGTCGGCTGGCTCATGCTGGCTCCAGTGCGGTCGGGTTCGCTCCTGTAGACGAATCCGACCCGGGATGGACGCACGCGCCGCCTGCCACGGGCGTGGGCGACGCCGGACGTGGCCACTCTCGACACCATCGCACTGACCCATCACCGGCCGATTCACCTGGGGTGGCTGGACTACGCCCAGCACTGCGGGTTCGCCACCGACCCAACTCGGGTGCGGCACGTGAAGCACAAGCCACGCGTGGAGCGCGCCGTGCACCGACCACTCCGGGCCCTGATCGCAATCTGCGCCGCGGCGCAATTCGTCGAGGATCGCAGCCCAGGTCCCATCGGCTGACCAGCGCCGATGCCAGTTGTACACGGTCTTCCAGTTCCCGTACTCAATGGGCAGATCCCGCCGCGGCGACCCGGTCCGAGTCCGCCAGGAGGCGTGCGGTGTAGTCCACTTGCGCGAGACCGATCTGCGAGGAGCGCAGGGTCAGAACACCACCTGCATGAAACAACATATCAGCCGCTCTGGCTGGTTTTGGAACCCGACGGCCCAGATCAGTTAACATTGTTTTACGCGATATTGAAGGACGGTATTCCCCGCTTCGGGTGCTATGGGTTGACGAGTTTAGAGCCGTGGTCGAAGCTGCTCCAGCGAGCAAAATGACCTGGTGAGTACACGACAACGTTTCCGTCATTCTGGACCTCTAATACCGAGTCCGAGTAACTAGTGTCTGTCGCCCATACCGGAACGTTACCCGGGGCGATGACGACAAAGTTTCCATCAGATTGCATCAGGGCAACGGAGTTGGGTCGGAACGTGTTACTCGACCATACCGGCTGATTCCCGGGAGCACGCTGCACCAGGTTTCCGTCCAGTTGCATCACCAGCACAAAACGCCCGTCGGGGGAGTGAAGCTGTTCCCCCGGAGTCAACTGCTCTCTTGGGTGAAGGGCGACCCGGGTGGTCGGGGCAACGGCTGCAGGGGCTGGCACGCCAGGTGTGGCGCCATTCGTTACCGGCGGTGGTGGTGTTTCGGGCCTAGCCTGGGGTGAATCAAATTGTTCCCCAGGAACCAACCGCTCTCCCGGGCCAACCGCCGTTCGCCCGCTCTTGGCATCAGTTGTAAGGGCGGGCGTGGTGGATGGGGATCCAATCACCACCGGTTGCGATGGCACCTCGGACCCCGCCCGAGGCTCTGTCGTCGCCGCTGGCGCTGGGATGTCGGTCGTTGGAGTACCTGCTGTGGGTGTGTCGTCGAGCAGCCCGAACATGCCTGTGACCGCTGCGGCGACGATAGCGCCCAGTGCCGCAACCACGGCCGCAATGACCACGCCATTCCTAGAACTCATCGGTCGCATGTCCATTCGTTCGTCGTCGACACGTATAGCGAAGCCCGTGTAGACGTTGCATGTACTCTATCGGCGGCTCATGATCGGGCGTTACGCGAGCGTTGGCGATTTGACCCATTGCTAGGCTCGCAACCCGAGCGGGATGCAAGGGGGCAAACATTCAGCCGGTGTGCTGATGTTCGTGCTGGTGACAGGGTGTAGTTTCCCGACGGATTTTGTGCTGGTCGGGGAGATGTGTCTTCGGTTGCTTGGTCAGGGGGTTGAGGATGGGGTGGCATCCAGGTTCTTCCCAGGATGGTCTCGCGCAGGGCGGTCATCCTGTTGTGGCCGTGTTTGGCTGCGGTGGGAGTGGTATCCGCGGATGGTGTAGCGGTCTTGGGTGCGGTCTTCGTTGGTCAGTCGCCCGGAGATGTTCTGCTGGACCTCGGCGGGGACGTTGGTCGGGTTGCTGTACTACCTGGCCTCACGCGGAAGTGCTGCCGCGGGTAGCACGATGCGGTTGAGCTGCTGCTGGTGCGGGTCGGATTTGATCTGTGCGGCGAGTCGGCGGGCGTGGGTGAGCGCGGCGTCTCGGTCGCCAGCGGTGGTGGTCGTAGGCGAGGTCGACCAGCAGGCGGCTGCGGGCGCGGACGAACGCGGCGGGGAGCGGGGCAAGAGCGTCGGTGAGTTGGCCTATCGCGTCCGGTGCGCCGATGCGCGTGAGGGCGTGGCCGCGTCAGCGGTCAAGATGCGAGTCGGCCAGGAAAAGGAACGGCAGTTCCGGGTCGACGGAATTGACCGGGAGGAGTGCGTCGGTGGTGTCGAAGGCCCGCCGCGCGTCAGCGGCGTGGCCGGCTGCGGCGAGGGCTTCGCCGTGGGCGGCGGCGAGCCGGGATCGTAGGTCGGTCGCTTCCGGGTCCTCCTCGGGTTCGTCGGGGAAGCCGAGTTCGGCGTCTGGTCGGCTGTAGATCTCGCGGAACAGCCGCCGGTAGACCTCGCTCGGTCTCCTTCCCGTTCTCCCATCGCGACAGCTTGGTTTCAGACTCGCCTTGCTCGCGATTGGCACTCCGATCTTGCTAAGTGTCAAGCGGCGGTTGGTTCAGGCCGTGTGTCGGGTGTTGGGAAGGCCGTGGCCTCGCTGTAGGTCTGGCCGGTTTGTAGGCAGTGATAGAGGCAACCGAGCAGGCGGTTGAACACGGTTGCGCAGGGCGGCGGCGTGGCGGTCTCCGTGCTCGCGGCGGCGGTAGTAGAGGGCGCTGGCTCCAGGTGAGTGCGCGGCGGCGACGAACGCCCAGACGAAGTCGGCAGCAGTCAGCCGGTCGTTTTTCACTCTCCGGTGGGTGACCGACAGGCTGCGGCCGGAGGCCCTGGTGACCGGTGCTGAGCCGGCGTAGGCCTGGAGCGATCGGGCGTCGGCGAAGCGGTCGTGGTCGTCGCCGATCTCGGTCAGCACGCGGGCGCCGGTCATGTCGCCGAGGCCGGTGAAGCTGGTGATGATCTGGTAGTCGGGGTGTTGGGCGAACGCCTCGGCTGTGGCCTGGCCGAGCTGATCGACGCTGACGCACTCGGTGTCGAGGGTGGCCAGCAGCCGCAGGACCTGGGCGCCCATGGTCTCCTCGACCAGCGGGTCTTGGCGCAGGCGCGGCTGCCGTAGGGCCTCGTGCAGCCTGACGGCGAGCGGGTCGGCCCCGCGTTTGCGGCCTCCGCGGCGCAGCGCGGCGGCGATGCGAGCCCTGGTCAGCTTCACCGCGACCGCCGGGGTCGGCGCGATGGCCAGTACCGCGCGGGGGTCCGCGCTGGCCAGGTTGGTGGCGTTACCGCCGGCGAAGGCCGCCAGGAAGCCAGGCATGAGCACAGCGCGCCAGGCCACCCAGCACCGCGCCGCGCCCGTCTGCCGAAAAGGGATTCGCTCCCGGAAGAGGACCAGGCATCAGCGCGATACCGGGCTTGCCGAACAACCCGATCCCGGACACGCCGCCCGTCTGTGGAGAGGGCTCAACCGTCCCGAGTCTTGACCAGGCATCCATGGCCAGGATCGGATCGTTCGGCACTCATTAGATCTTGACAATTGCTCGGGTCGGGTCCAGCGTCGGTGGGGGTTGGTTGACCGAGTTCCTCGGACGGCGCGTCCACCCGGCGTCAATCAGTGAACTCGACACTCAGAATGCTGCGGTGCTTGTCGGGAACCGGTCCAGCTCACCGCGCTCCACCGCGCAGATCTGCGCCGCTGGACATGATCACCAGAAGGTACCTGCGACCTTGCCTGGAGTCTGGGTACAGGTATCGGCCAAAACAAGCGTGTCATGTAGCACAATGTGTTACAGTGGGGGACGTGGTCGGTAAGCTGTGGTGGGACGACGGGGACGCCGCACACATCCGCAGCCGCTCGGTCCGCTATCCCGGCGCGATCGACATCGAACCGGACTGGACCCTGGAGGCCGCCGATGATCCACACCACGCGCTGCGCACTCCCGATCCGAAAAGCCTGGTGGGCTACACCCGGATCATCGGCTACTCGCCCAGCGCCGGGTTCGTGCTCACGTGATCATCGATCCACAGGACAGCTCCGGTGTCACCGCGTGGAAGGCACGCGGGGTCGACCTCCGGGACTACCTCGATGGCAGGGAGGCCCACTCATGACCGACACCACCAAGGACGCCCGGTCTGCCCGTCGAGCCCGCCATGCTGCGATCCTGGCCGAGGTCGCCCACGAAGAAGCAGAAGCCGCCGAGGCCGAGAGCGCCGAGCAGGCCGGGGCTCTGGACATTCCGCTGCACCTGCGCATCGACCGGGAACTCGACGCGCAACTGCGCAGCCGCGCACTCGCCGAGCAGATCCCCACCTCCGCGCTGGTTCGCCGATTGCTGCGCCAAGCCATACACGAACAACGATCCAGCGAGCTCACCGCATCCGAGGTCGAACAGATCGCTCGCCGCGTCGCCCGGGAAGAAGTCCACGGCACTCGCTGATTCGGTTGTCGAGGCCCTACGCCTTCTTCGGCGTCGGTAGGTCGGGCGTCCCCACCGGGCTGTGTCTCAGGTTCTATGTCATCCACAGCCCAGTATCGTGCCAGCTGGTCTTTGCCAGTCAGGGCACTGGGAGGACATACGCATGAAGTGGGTCATCCACTTACTCACTGTCCGATGGTCGGAGTTACGGGCGCCATCAACAGCACCCGGGAGACCTACCTCGGCTACATCGAGCGGACGATCAAACCGGTCCTCGGTTCGACGTCGATCACCAAGCTCTCGCCATGCCATCTGGAGACCCTGTACGCGCAGCTGCGACGCTGTGGCCGCACGCGTACACGCCAATGGCCGCCTCCACGGTCCTGCAGATCCACTCGATCATCAGCGGCGCACTCTCGGCGACGGTGCGGTGGGAGTGGCTGGGGTACCACACTGCGCGACCGCGCAGTGGCCGAGGTGGAAGCCAAAGCCCGACCCGCCGTCGCCTGACGAGCCGCCAGGCTGCTCGATGAGGCTTTCTGGATGGACGAGGACTGGGGCATTATGATCATTCGTGGTGCGAACTGCAGGCCACGTGAGCACACCAGCGCGAAACCCGGACCATGCGGTCCATCGCGTTTCCGCTGGTCAAAAGTGGTTCCCCCGGCAGGATTCGAACCTGCGACACCGGCTTTAGGAGACCGGCACCACGCATGCGTACGTCCCGCAGACCCAACAGGTCGGGGATCGACCCGGCGCGCGCCGCCCACAAGGAGGGTGTCGCGGGGTTGCTCCTCGCGGAGGGTGCGCGCGGCGCGGTGCAATGGGCTGCCCGCCGATGGGTGGGTAAGGTGGCGGCCATGTCCACCGCCGCCGACGCCGCCCACGAGCCGGCCCAACCGCTGCCCCCCGGTAGCAGCCCGCAGGCGATCCGCGCAGCCCTGCTGCCTGAAGAGGTCGGCAACTTCGACCGGGAATACCGCCGTGAGATGGCCACAGCCATCGAAACGCTCGACCTCACACCGGTGATCGAGATGCTGGCGCGCTGGCAACTGGTGGCCAGGTCAAGCCAAGACCCCCAGGCCCACCGGCGGATGCTCGCCCACGCCGCCATCCTTAACGCCGGCGGCGACATACCACGAACCCCTTGGGAAGAAACCAAAGCACGATTGGGCTTGTAGGTGTACATCGTTGACACCGACGACGACGTAGACGAGCAAATCGCCGCCCTACCCGCCAAAGCACTCCCCTTCTTCGCCGAACTCATGACGCTGCTCGAACTAAGCCCATGGGCCGGCGAAAGCTACGACCGAGAACAACCTAACGCCAACATGCGCACACACCCCTTCGGAGCTGCTGGCGAAGGCTTCATCATCTATCTGATATTGGAGCTAGAACGACGTGTCAGCATCTTGCGCGTCGTCTGGCTCGACTAACCCTGCCCTTGCCGACAACCTCATCCGCGCTGGTCAGAGCCGGTGTGCAGTGATGGCGACTGCAGTCGTGCGAGCGGGCACTCTCACGCGGCTGGTGATCAGCATGGCAGGATGATCAACCGTGTTGCTGCGACTGACCTACCTGGGTATGAGGAACGCGTTTGCGTTGCTGCGTCTGCTGTCGATGAGCGATCGAGACAAAGACATCGAGATCCTCGCACTGCGGCACCAGATTACGGTGCTGGAACGGCAACTCGGTCGGCAGAAGGTGCGGTTCGCTCCGGCTGATGGGGCGTTCCTGGCGGCGTTGCTGCACCGGCTTCCGCTGAACCTGCTGCGCAGGCTGCGGCTCCTGGTGCGTCCGGACACGGTCCTGCGCTGGCACCGCGATCTGCTCGCACGACGCCACGCCGCCCAGTCCCGGCCCCAGCGCCCAGGCCGACCACGGACCGTGCGCTCCGTCCGTGGCCTGGCCCTGCGCCTGGCGAAGGTGAACCGCCACTGAGGGTATCGCAGAATCCACGGCGAACTACTCG
This sequence comes from Pseudonocardiaceae bacterium, assembly GCA_050699435.1. GTDB lineage: Bacteria > Actinomycetota > Actinomycetes > Mycobacteriales > Pseudonocardiaceae. Next base: position 72,614 of record JBOHGM010000005.1, read on the forward strand.
TGCTGGGAGTGAAGGTCGCCGCATCCACCGTCTGGGAGATGCTGAAACAGGCCGGGATCGACCCAGCGCCCGAACGACGCCGCCGAAACGCCACAAGATCGAGATTGTCATCGATGAGCAGTTCGGTAAGTCCGCGATAACGCTGACTGACGCTGCGCGGCCCTGGACTGGCCCTGGACTCCCCTGGGCAACCTGTCCGCGCAGTGGCCGACGGCGGACCACCGCACTATCGAGAGGTCCGGACCTGCGGGACATCAGGCTCACCCTGGAGGACACCAACACTCGCCATCGGTTGGCGCCCACTATGTGGACACATCCTAGTTCCTGGTCCCACAAAGCGAGATCGTGATCAAACGTGGTGCGAACTGCAGTCCATCCGAATGCGCCAGCGCGAATCCAACGACCTGGGCGGTCACGTTTCTGCAGGTCAGGGCGTGCCCCCGGCAGGATTCGAACCTGCGACACCCGCTTTAGGAGTGTTCGCAACCGCCATTAGTAAGGTCTTCTGCCAGCTAATACAGTTCGCGGTGACGCGCATGAGTTGCCACTGTGGCTGCTTTCTACCCGAGTTCGCACCACGATCGGCACCACGCACATGGCACGTCCCGTACCTCTGGATGGTCGCGCCTGTGTCCGTTTGCGTGGTGGCCGCCGATGACCAAGCTCGTCACGAGTGTGGTGCCTGCTTCCCGCCGGCTGCGTCGGCACCGATCGTCGGGCCAGCCACGTTGCTGGGCTGGCACCTGTCGCCTGGTCACCGGGAAGGGGACCTCGCCGGACCAGTCGGTCGCCGGTCAGCGAGGAGATCTGTGCTGGTGCGGCGCGTCTGGCGCGGAGGATCTGTCCTGGACCAAGATGCATCCACAGTGAACCGGCTGGGTTTGGGACACCTCCTGAAGGCGGCCACGGTCCGCTGGATCCTCGCCGCCGCCCGCCTTGGGCCCGCGCCATGCAGGGCAGTCACCAGCTGGCGAGCCTTCCTGCGGCTCCGCGCCGACGTAGTTGATGTGCTGTTGTGTTTCTGGTGTTTAGTCGCCATCATCATGGGGGCATGGCTCCTGCCGTCGGTGAAGATGCTTTGCTCACCACGGGTGAGGCAGCGGTGGTGCTCGGTTCCTCTCGGCAACACGTTGTCGACCTCTGTGAGCGCGGTCACCTCTCCTGCATCAAGATCGGTACACATCGCCGTGTGCGGCGAGCGGAGGTTGAGGCTCTGGCCAACCCGCAGCTGACCCGAGATCAAGAGCGGTCGTTGTGGCTGCATCGCGTTGTCGCCGGGCGGTTGGTGATGGACCCGGATGGAATCTTGGCGAAGGCGCGAGCCAATATCAATACTCTGAGCCGAGCTCATCAGGGTAGTGCGACCGGGTGGTGGATCGAGCAGTGGCAGATGGTGCTGGATGGGCCATTGGACTCTCTGCTGGATGTTCTCACTTCTCCTTCGGCGCGGGCGATCGAGCTGCGGCAGAATTCCCCCTTTGCGGGTGTCCTGTCCGAGCAGGAGCGCCAGGCAGCCCTCGCCGCCTTCCGTGCGCACTGGCGCCGCGACCACGTGGCATGAATCGTCGGCAGCTGGAACACGTGCTGCGGGCGGCAGCCAGGATCACGGGGGATCCTGATGTTCTCGTCCTCGGTAGCCAGTCCATTCTGGGTGCGGTCCTTGACGATCGACTGCCACTTGAGGCCACGGTGTCAATGGCAGTCGATGTCACCTTCTTTCATGACCCGGACGACACAAAGTCCGACCAGGTCGACGGAGCGATAGGGGAGTTGTCTGCATTCCACGAGACCTATGGCTACTATGCCCAAGGAGTCAGCATCACCACGGCTATACTGCCGCGCGGCTGGCAGTCTCGTCTTGTCGTCCTGGACTCGGCTGGTGCGGCACCTGGTCGTGGTCATTGTCTGGACCCGCATGATTGTGTTGTTTCTAAGCTTGTCGCCGGGCGCGAAAAGGACTTCACCTTCGCTGGGGTACTCATTCGCGAACGCTTGGTCTCAAGTGGTCGGTGCGACACTGGCATTGAGCAGAGCGCTTGCAGGTCGTCGGCTCGACGTCGAGCAACTCCAGGTGCGGTCCATCAGTTGGTCGACCGTGGCCCTGGTGCGCGGGTTGCGCTGCTCGTCGACCTGGTTCAGCAGGCGGGTGCGTGCCTTCTCCGCATCCGCGTGGGCGGTTGGCCCCGCCGGGATCGTCTCGGTGAGGTAGTGCCGTCGGCCGCTGAGTGGGTCGATGCCGCCGTGCACCTTGACCCGAAGCGAGCCGCTCGGCAGCTTCGCGATCTCCCCGCGCCGACGCCGTTGGGTCTTGCTCCCAGCGCTGCTTATGGTGCAAGCGTACGACGTTCGCACCACATCTAGCTACACACTCGGTCACTGTAACCGTGCGATCATGTACTTGACCTGCGTGCCCCCGGCAGGATTCGAACCTGCGACACCCGCTTTAGGAGAGCGGTGCTCTATCCCCTGAGCTACGAGGGCCGTTCTTGGGTGCGGCGGCAGCGTGACCCACGTGCAGGCCACCCGGCAGCTTCGCAGAGCCTAGCGTGCTGGGCGTGCCCGTAGCGGCACCTGGCGCACGTCCAGCACCAACATCCCGTCACCCCGAACTCAACGTCACCCCGAACTCAACGTTAGCGCTGTCGGGCTTGGCGCGAGCAGCTCTGGTGTTGGGTTCGGGAGTTGCCAGGCGGGCCAGGGAGCTGCCGGGCGCACGTCACGCGCTGGACCAGGGTGCTCAGGTCGCTCTCAGGGCAGCAGGCCACACTGGCTGCATGCGCATCCTCGTCGTCGACGACGACCGGGCGGTCCGCGATTCGTTGCGCCGGTCGCTGCAGTTCAACGGCTACACAGTGGACCTTGCGGAGGACGGTCAGCAGGCGATGGATGTGGTGGCCAGGCAGCGGCCGGACGCGATGGTGCTTGACATGATGATGCCCAGGGTGGACGGCTTGGAGGTGTGCCGGCGGCTGCGCAGTATCGGGGACGACCTGCCGGTGCTGGTGCTCACCGCCCGCGACGCCGTCTCCGACCGGGTGTCGGGGCTGGACGCCGGTGCGGACGACTACCTGCCCAAGCCGTTCGCCCTCGAGGAGTTGCTCGCCCGGTTGCGCGCGCTGCTGCGCCGCTCCCCCCCTTCGGAGCCTGGGGACGTCAGCGCGGAACTCGCCTTCTCCGATCTGAGCCTCGACCCGGGCACCCGCGAGGTCGCCCGCGGCGGGCGCCCGATCAGCCTCACCCGCACCGAGTTCAGCCTGCTGGAGCTGTTCCTGCGGCATCCCCGGCAGGTGCTCACCCGCAGCCGCATGCTGGAGGCCGTCTGGGGCTACGACTTTCCCACCTCCGGCAATGCCCTGGAGGTCTACGTCGGGTACCTGCGCCGCAAGACCGAGGCGGACGGCGAGCCGAGGCTGATCCATACCGTGCGTGGCGTGGGCTACGTGCTGCGGGGGACGCCGCCGTGAGTCAGGCTGCTCCAGAACTGCGGATGTCGCTGCGTACCCGGGTCACTGTGCTGACCGCGGTCTGCGTGGGAAGCGCCGTCGCGCTGGTGTCGCTGGCCGGCTACATCACGGTCCGCACCAATCTCTACGACGAGCTGGACGTGACCCTGCTGCAGCGGGCCGACTCGTTGCGCACGCTGTCCAGTGCCGAACAACTCGACGCCGTCCCGGAGAGCTTCTTCCGGGCGGCGGATATCAGGGTCGCCCTGGTTGAAGGCCGTACCGGCGGTTACGTGTCGGCAGGCGAGCTGTCAGTGGGTCCGCACGAACTGGCCGTGGCGCGGGGGCAGCAGCCGCAGTCGCTGCGCACCGACCATATGCACGATCTGCGCGTCGCTGCGGTGCCTTCAGGGCCGGGAACCGCGCTGATCGTGGCCCAGCCGCTGGCCGCCACCCGGACCACGTTGGCCCGGCTCGGTCTGGTGTTCGGCCTGGTCGGGGGAGTCGGTGTGCTGCTGGCCGCCGCGGTGGGCACCGCGGTCGCCCAAACCGGGCTGCGTCCGGTGCAGCGGCTCACCGAGGCGGCCGAGCGGGTCGCGCGGACCGGTGACCTGCAACCGATCGCGGTCTCCGGCGACGACGAGCTGGCCCGTCTCACCGTCAGCTTCAACAGCATGCTCGGCGCGCTCGCGGAGTCGCGGGAGCGCCAGCGCCGGCTGGTCGCCGACGCCGGCCACGAGCTGCGCACCCCGCTCACCTCGCTGCGCACCAACCTGGAACTGCTGGCCGCCTCGAACCGCCCCGGTGCCCCGGTGCTCTCTGCGCAGGACCGGGCCGATATCCAGGACGACGTGCGCGCTCAGGTGGAGGAGCTGTCCACCCTGGTCGGCGATCTCGTCGAGCTGGCCCGAGAGGACGCCCCACAGATGGTGCAAGAGCCGGTGGAGTTACTCGACGTGATCGAGCGGGCGCTGGCCAGGGCCAGTCGGCGCGCCCCCGGCGTGTGTTTTGAGGTTGATCTCACGCCGTGGAGCATGCTCGGCGACGCCAACGCCCTGGAGCGTGCCGTGCTCAATCTGATCGACAACGCCGCGAAGTGGAGCCCGGGAACAGCGACGGTGACCGTGCGGCTGGCACCGACCGGCCAGGGCACGGCCGCACTGTATGTCGCCGACGCCGGTCCCGGGATCGCCGATGCCGACCTGCCCTATGTCTTCGAGCGGTTCTACCGCTCGACTACTGCCCGCACCCAACCCGGCTCGGGTCTGGGACTGGCTATCGTGGCGCAGGTCGCGGCGCGCCACGGCGGTTCTGTTCGGGCCGGCCGGAGCCGGGCGGGCGGGGCGTTGATGACGTTGGAACTACCGGCCCGGCCGTTCACCTGAGATGGCCGTTCACCTGACATGGTTAGGGGCTTCACATGCACATTCCAGAAGACCAGGCCACCCTGCAGACATGACTGATCAGACTCCTCCGCCGCAGCGGCCGGGAAGCCCCGAGGGCGCGGCATCGGAATGGACCGCGCCGCAGGCCATGTCCTCGCCGCAGGACCGTTCTTCCCCTCACGCCTGGCCGACCCATTCCGGAGCCGCTTCGGGCGGAGCGCCACCGCTCGCCCCGGGGGGCATGCCGCCGCCGGGCGCGCCTGGCCCGCGCCGTGGGGGTTTCGTGGTCGGGGTTGCGGTGGTGGCCCTGATTGTGGGCCTGCTCGCCGGCGGTATCGGGGGCGCCGTCGGTTACGAACTGGCGCAGCCCGGATCCGATCTGGGCAGTGCACTGGACCGGCCGGCACCGGACGCCCGACCCGCCGCGAATCTGCCGGACGGCTCGGCGGAGCAGGTCGCGCGGCAGGTCACTCCCACCGTGGTTCAGCTGCGGGTGCGCGGTCCTCAGGGCGCCGGCGAGGGCAGCGGGATCGTGCTCAGTTCCGATGGCCTGATCCTCACCAACAACCACGTCATCGAGGCGGCCGCGGACGGCGGTGCGGCCGAAGCGGTATTCCAGGACGGAAGTACCGCGCCGGTCGAGGTCGTCGGCCGGGCGCCCTCGTTCGACCTGGCAGTGGTGCGGGCGCCGGGGGTCAGCGGTCTGACCACCGCCGAGCTGGGGCGCTCCGACGACGTCCTGGTCGGCCAGGAGGTGCTGGCGGTCGGCTCGCCGCTGGGCCTGTCCGGCACGGTGACCGCCGGCATCGTCAGCGCGCTGCACCGTCCCGTGCGGGCCGGTGGTGAGGGCAGCGGCCAGGACACCGTCCTCGACGCGCTGCAGACCGACGCTGCGATCAACCCCGGCAACTCCGGCGGCCCCCTGGTCGACATGGCGGGCCGGGTGATCGGCGTCAACTCCGCCATCGCCTCGCTCGGTAGCGGCGGGCGGCAGGCCGGCTCGATCGGCCTCGGTTTCGCGATCCCGATCAACCAGGCCAAACGGATCGCCGACGAGCTCATCCGGACCGGCCAGGCCACCCAAGCCCGGCTCGGCGTGAGTGTGCCCGCCGGGCAGGCCGAGGGTGGCGGAGCGGTGATCCGGGAGGTCATGCCGGACACTCCCGCCGCCGGTGCCGGGATCCAGGCCGGCGAGACGATCACCAAGGTGAACGACCGGGTGATTGACAGCGGTGACGCGCTGGTCGCGGCGATCCGCTCCTATCCACCGGGCTCCCGGGTCACGCTGAGCGTGCAGGACCGCGGCGGGGCCCCCCGGCAGGTCGAGGTCACCCTCAGCAGCCAACAGGTCGGGACGAACTGACGTGCAGCGGCGCTGATGGTCTATACCTGGTTCAAGAACCGCAGCGCAACCGGGCTACGGTGCTCGTCATGGAACGCAGCGTGCGCAACCTGGGGCGGGCTCTCGTCGTGGTCGTCGATGACCGGGTGGCGCACGGTGAGCATGAGGACGTGACGGGTCCCCTGGTCACCGAACTTCTGGAAGAGGCTGGATTCGTGGTCGACGGCTCAGTCGTCGTGGCCGCCGACTCGGTGGCCATCCGTAATGCGCTGAACACCGCGGTGATCGGCGGCGTGGACCTGGTCGTGACCGTCGGCGGCACCGGGGTGTCCCCGCGGGACGTCACCCCGGATGCCACCGCAGGCGTGCTGGACCGCCCGGTGCCCGGGATCGCGGAGGCCATCCGGGCTTCCGGGCTGGCCGCCGGTGCCGTGGACGCGGGCTTGTCGCGTGGGTTGTCCGGGGTCTCAGGCAGCACCCTGGTGGTCAACCTGGCGCCGTCACGGGCGGCCGTCCGCGACGGGATGGCCACCCTCACCCCGCTGGTCGGCCGGGTGATCGACGAGCTGTCCTGGCCAGAACAGGACTGACCTGCTTGCAGGGTCGGAGCGTCAGCATAGGTGAGCACCGCCGCAGTGGGCCCGGAATGATCCCCGTTACGGGCCCACTATGACGGGGCCGCCTCAGGACGTGAGCGAGCCGTCCCGGTACACCACGCCGAAGGCCAGCTCACCCACATTCTCGAGGCCCTTGGTCGCGAAGGCCCCGGCCTGCGCGACGAGCGGGGCGGCCTGCTCGAGGTAGGGACCGGCTAGCTCCCTGGCCTGTTCGAGCAACGGACCGGCCTTCTCGTGGAGCATCGCCGCCACCGGGCCGATCATGCCGACAGCCTGTTCGAAGTAGGGTGTCGCCGCCTCCATTGCCTGCTCGAAACCCGCCGCGGCCTGCTCGAGGTACGGGCCGGCCTGATCCATGAGCGGGCCTGCCCGGGTGACTACCTGCTCCACCAGCGGACCGGCCATCTCTCTGGCCTGCTCTAGGTATGGGCCGGCCATCTCCATAGCCTGCGCGATCTTGTCCTGAACCATTGTGTCGGCGCCCCTTTCCGCTCGTCTGCCGGGGACTCCATCCTGGCATTCAGATGGAGTAGCCGGAAGTGATCTGCAGGGGGGTAATCGGCGGACTGCTCGGTCGGGGAGGATGAGCGGCAGGCAGGAGCGAGCCGCAGACCGTGCGCGAGGGCTGCACCGAGTGGCTGGTTCAGCGCACCGAGTGGCTGGTTCAGCGCACCGAGTGGCTGGTTCAGCGGACGGTCACGGTCAATGCGCGGGAGAGGGAGGCTGCCGCCACTCGGGTCGCGGCGGCGGGTTCGAGCGCGACCAGCACCATTCTGCCTTCAGCGGCCTGGGCCCCGGTGCTGGCGCCGGTGCCGGGGTCCAGTACGGCTAGCACTCGCGCCCCGTGCGCCAGCACCACTGGCTCGTCCTGCCGTGCACCGAGGGTCACCACGTCCACCACCGAGCCAGGATGCAGCAGGGCGGCGACGTCCGGATCGGGCAGCCGTAGCGGGACGCTCACCGCCGCCGGGTCTGCCGAGACCGCTCGGAGCAGATCAGGGCCGGCCAGCCGGACGTCGGTGAGGGGCTCACCCCGGCGGACCGGCGCAGCCAGCGTCCGGCCCAGCACGGCTGCCGTGACCCCGGCGGCGCCATCGGGCACCACCTGGGAGGGCAGCTCGCGCAGCGTCACCGCACCGGCGTCGAGCACGGTGCCTGGGCTCAGGTCACGAGCGGCGACCACCACCGGCACACCGGCCGCGGAACCCGTTGCCGAGGTCAGTGCCAGCACCGCGGCGAGCCCGACCAGCAGTGCCGCTGCGGCCCGGCGCAGCAGCAGCGGCCGGCCGAACCCGGATCCGCGCCACAGCGTCTCCCACCGCTCCCGCAGCAGCGGCGCCAGCGTGCGCGCCGTGCTGACGTTTCGCTGTCGTCCCATCCTCAGCCTCCCGCCGTCCGGCCCTGCGTCCGTAGGCAGTGACGCTAGGTGGCGCGGACGGAAGCCGGGCCCCGCAGCGGAGGAGGTTGTGGACAACCGGGGTGGCTGGGGACAACTCCCCGATCAGGAGGACGTGGTGGTTGTCGAACTGGACGTGGCGGAGGACTATGCCGCGCCCGACTTTGCCGAGGCTGATGAGTCTGTGGAGGCGCCGGGCCCTGCCTTCGAGGACCCTTTCTTTGAGGGCCCTTCCTTTGAGGCCGCTGCGTTCGAGGTGGACCCGGATGCGGACTCCGGCTTCGACTCGTCCGGCTTCGACGTGCCCGGCTTCGACTGGTCCGCCGAGCTGGTCTCGCTCGGCGGGCTCGAGCGGCTGTCGGTTCGGTAGAAGCCGCTGCCCTTGAACACGACGCCCACCGAAGAAAACAGCTTGCGCAACCTGCCAGCGCACTCCGGGCAGTCGGTGAGCGACGAGTCGGTGAACGTCTGCACAGTGTCGAAGCGGTGCTCGCACGCCGTGCAGGCGTAGGAGTAGGTGGGCACTTCTCGCCTCCAGCGTGTTGGCACTCTGCGCGCGAGAGTGCCAACACGATGATGCGCCCACGCGGTGGTCTGCGCAAACCCGCAGTTCAGCGGGGCAGCGGGAGCAGGCCGCCGCGGGGTGTCAGTGCCGCGTTGACCAGGACGTCGTGCGGTTCGGCGGGCAGCACCGGCACCACCTCGTCGTCCCGGACGACGGCGACCAGCGGGGTGCCCGGCGTCGCGAGCGGGAGCGTCCGGTCGTAATGTCCGCCGCCGCGGCCGAGCCGGACCCCGCGCTGGTCGACGGCCAGCGCGGGCACCAGCACCAGGGTGGCTTCGGCGACCGCCGCACAGCCCAGCCGCGGCCCGTTCGGTTCGCGCAACCCGAGCGGCCCGGCCCGCAACGACTGCGCTCCGGTGTACTCGGCCCAGTCCAGCGGAGCGCCCGGTGCGCCGAGCACAGGCAGCAGCACCCGGCAGCCGCGACGCAGCAGGCCGTCCAGCAGCGCGGGCGAACCCGGCTCGCTGCCGACCGGCCAGTAGCCACATACCGTGCCGGGCAACCCAGGTAGCGGCGCGGCCGCCAGCGCGGCCGCCTCGGCCTGCCGGACCTCGGGCGGCACCGCCCTGCGCGCCGCCGACAGCCGACGCCGCAGGACTGACTTGGCCACGTCAGGCGTGCTCACTTCAGCTGTACGTTAGCTGCGCCGATATGGTCGTCCACCATGAGCGCCCCCCACCGCGCCGCGTCCGGGCAGCGGGCCTTCCGTACCGCCATCGTGCCGGCAGGCGGGCTCGGTACCCGATTCCTGCCGACCACGAAGTCGGTGCCCAAGGAACTGTTCCCGGTCGTCGATACTCCCGCGATCGAGTACATCGCCGCCGAGGCCGCCGAGGCGGGTGCGCAGCGGCTGGTGCTCATCGTCTCACCGGGCAAGGACTCGGTAGCGGCGCATTTCGATCCCAGTGCCGAGCTGGAGGCCGAACTGCGCGGGCGGGGCAAGGAGGCGCTGCTGGCCAAGGTGCGCCGGGCGCCCGAGCTGATCCGGGCCCAGGTGGCGGTGCAGGACAAGCCACTCGGGCTCGGGCACGCGGTGGGATGCGCCGAGCCGGTGCTGGACGACTCCGATGCCGCTGTCGCCGTCCTGCTGCCCGATGACTTCATACTGCCCACCGGGGTGCTGACCAGGATGGCCGCGGTACGGACCCGCCACGGTGGCAGCGTGCTGTGCGCCTTCGAGATCCCCCGCGAGCAGATCTCCGCGTACGGGGTGTTCGCGGTGGACGACACCGACGATCCGGACGTCAAGCGGGTGCACGGGATGGTGGAGAAGCCGGCGCCCGATGAGGCGCCGTCCACCCTGGCCGCGGCCGGCCGTTACCTGCTGGACCGGGCCGTCTTCAGTGCGCTGCACCGGATCACGCCTGGCTCGGGCGGCGAGCTGCAGCTCACCGACGCCGTCGCGGTGCTCATCGAGGATGGCCATCCGGTGCACGTCGTCGTGCACCGCGGGGCACGCCACGATCTCGGCAACCCGGGTGGGTTCCTGCGTGCCGCAGTGGACTTCGCGCTCGCCGATGCCGATATCGGCCCTGGTCTGCGGACCTGGCTGCGCGACAGGCTGGAGCAGGAGACCGCGTGAGGTCGCTGGACGAGCAGCTTGGGCTGGTGCTGGAGGCGGCGGTGCGTCCGGCACCGGTGCGGGTGGCGATCTCCGAGGCACAGGGGATGCTCAGTGCCGAAGATGTGCTGGCCGAGCGTTCGCTGCCGGGCTTCGACCAGGCAGCGGTCGACGGTTACGCGGTGCGCAGCGTGGACGTCAAGCGGGTCCCGGTCACCCTGCCGGTGGTCGGCGAGATCGTCGCGGGGTCGCTGCAGCCGCTGCGACTGCAGCCCGGCCAGGCGGTCCGGGTGGCCACCGGCTCGGCGCTGCCCACTCTCGCCGATGCGGTCGTTCCGCTCGGGCACACCGAGAACGGGGCTGCGCACGCCGCGCGGGTCACCGTGGCGCGTGCGGTCCCTTCCAAGGCATTCGTCCGGCGCACCGGGGAGGACGTGCAGACCGGCGACGTCGCGGTGCGCTCGGGAGCGGTGATCGGCCCGGCGCAGGTGGGGCTGCTCGCCGCGGTGGGGCGGGCCAGGGTGCGGGTGCATCCGCGGCCCCGGCTGTCGATCCTGTCGGTGGGTGAGGAACTGGTGGACATCGGCCGCACGCCGGGCACCGGGCAGGTCTACGACGTCAACTCCTATGCGCTGACCGCGGCCGGCCGCGACGCCGGTGCCGAGGTGCACCGGGCCGGCATCGTGCCCAGCGATCCGGCCCGGCTCCGCGAGGCGGTGGAGGGCCGGCTGCTGCTCTCGGAGATCGTGGTGGTTGCCGGCGCGGCCGGTGGAGCGATGGCCGACGAGGTGCTCGACGCGCTGTCCGACCTCGGCGAACTGGACGTCGGCCGGGTGGCCATGCACCCCGGCTCGGTGCAGGGTTTCGGCCGGCTCGGCCCGGACTCGGTGCCCACCTTCCTGCTGTCCGCCAACCCGATCAGCGCGCTGGTGGTGTTCGAGGTGCTGGTACGGCCGCTGATCCGGCTCAGCCTGGGCAAGCGCAACCCCTACCGGCGCACCATCACCGCCCGGCTGCTGTCCCCGGTGACGTCCACCGCCGGGCGCCGCGGGTTCCTGTGCGGTCAGCTGCTGCGTGACCCCGACAGTGGGGAGTACCTGGTGCAGCCCCTCGGCACCTCCGGTGCGCATCTGCTGGCCTCGCTGGCCGAGGCGAACTGCCTGATCCTCGTCGACGCCGACGCCACCGAGGTGCCGGTCGGCGAGGAGGTGGCCGTGAGCTTCCTCGCCCAGCGGGGCTGACGCCGTGGGCGCTTTCGGTCCCGAGGGCCGGCATCCCGGCTGGCCGGCCCGGCTGGGTCCACTGCGGGTGGCCGGGGGACAGGTCGCCCTGCGGCCGGTGCGGCTGCGCGATGCCTCCCTGTGGAGCCGGCTGCGGCTGCGGGACGAGGCATATCTGCGCGAGTGGGAGCCCGAGGCGGCGGGTAGCTGGGCCGATCGCTACACCCCGATGGCCTGGCCGGTGCAGTGCGCAGGGCTGCGCGCGGTCGCCCGGCGTGGGCAGGCCCTGCCCTTCGCGATCATCCTGGACGGCCGGCTCGCGGGGCAGCTCACCGTGGGCAACGTGGTGCGCGGTGCCCTGCGGTCAGCCTGGATCGGCTACTGGGTGGCATCGGAAGTGGCGGGTTTCGGTGTCGCCACCGGGGCCGTGGCATTGGCGGTGGACCACTCGTTCGGACCCGTCGGGCTGCATCGGATCGAGGCCACCGTGCGCCCGGAGAACGGGGCGAGTCTTCGAGTACTGACCAAGCTCGGCTTTCGCGACGAGGGCCTGCTGGTGCGCTACCTCGAGGTCGACGGTGCCTGGCGGGACCATCGGTTGCTCGCGGTGACCAGGGAGGAAGTCCGAGCCGGGCTGGTGGCGCGGCTGATCCAGGAAGGCCGGGCACGCCCTTAGCGCCTCCGAGGTCCCGTCCTGCGGGCACCGTGGGTCCGCCGCTGCGGGTTCGCGATCACTCCTCGGCGCGCCTGCGGGACCCCTGTGACTGTTGTGGCTAACGTGACCCCCGGTAGTGACAACAGCTCGTGATGACGGACCGGGGGAGGGCGAGGAGTGCCCAGCTCCCTGATCTTCGCGGCGCTGGCGGTGGCCTGGCTCGTCGTGCTCGTCCCGATGATCGCGAAGCGACGGCGGGAGGTGGCGCGCGTTGCGGATTCGGCGCTGGCATCCCGCGTGCTGCCCCGGCAGCCCACCTACCGCGCAGCGCACGAGCACGACCAGGAGGCACCCATGACGGGCGATCGGATCGCGGAGCCGGACCGCGACCTCGACGAGCGGCAGTACCGCCCCGGCCGCGGTGGGTACGACCCGGAGGCTGCTGCCCTGGCGGCCCGCGCGAGATACGTGTTCCGCCAGCGGGTGGTGTTCGGGCTGCTGGTCGCAGCGATCCTCACGCTGGTGCTCGGCTTCACCTTCAGCCTGTTCTGGTCGGTGCACGCCGTGCTGGACACCGCACTGATCGGTTACCTCGCCTACCTGCGTCGGCAGGTCCGCATCGAGGAGGAGGTGCGGGAACGGCGGGCCGCGCGGATGGCCGGTTCCCGGGCCAGGGTGATGGCTGCAGAGGTCGCGTTCGAGGAGGCAGAGCGGTACCCGGAGTACCCGGAGCAGCGCTACGAGCAACCCCATTACGAGCAACCCCGTTACGAGCAACCACGGCCCGAGGAGCAGCAGGTGCCCTACGACCAGGCACCGGGCGAGGAGCAGCCGCCAGCTCGCTGTCCTGCGCCGCCACCACCCCCTGCGCACCCGACCGCCATCGCCGTGGACCTCGATGACGACGACCCCATGTTCGACGAACTGGACCCCGCCTTCGAGCCGCGCTACCGCCGAGCGGCGGGCGAGTAACCCCGCGACCGGCTGCTAAGCTCGGCACGCACCAGGGGCTGTAGCGCAGTTGGTAGCGCGTCTCGTTCGCATCGAGAAGGTCAGGGGTTCGATTCCCCTCAGCTCCACGCAGGTCAGAGGGGGTTTCCGGTTCATCCGGGAGCCTCTTTTTTGATCTTTGGGAGCCTAAAAGGGAGCCTATCGAGTCAGCCAGCGGACTGGTTGCGCGTGAAGATGCTGCCGATCACCTCCGCTCCGTCCGTGAGTACCGGGCGCAGCTCCTTGCGGTAGACGGCCTCGGTCACCGAGGTGCCCGCATGGCCGACGAGCTGGGCGATCGACTCGACCGGCACCCCGTTGGCTGAGAGCAGCGACACGAAGCTGTGGCGCAGCTCCCGCGGCGTCCAGCTCCCGGCGACTCCGGCCGCGGTCACCACCGAGCGGAACCCGCGCCGGACGTTCGCCGCGTCCAGCCCGCTGCCCACCGTGGTGGTGTACACCAGGCCGGTCTCCTGCCACAGCTCGCCGGCCGCGAGCCGGTCTCTGGCCTGCTGCGCCTTGTGCGCCCGCAGCACCGTGACGGCCTGCAGGGGAAGAGCGAGGGTCCGCCGCGACTTCTTGGTCTTGGTGTCCCCGGTGGCCCGGACGCTGCGCCACACCTCGATGTGCGGCGGCATCGTGCCCACCTGTTCGAGGTGCACCCGGTCCCAGGTCAGTGCCCGTGCTTCCTCGGTGCGGATGCCGGTCAGCAGCGACACCACGATGTAGGCGTGCAGCCGGGACCGTGCCGCCGCGGCGAGCACCGCGTCGGCCTGGTCCATCGTCAGAGCCTTGGACGGCCGACCCTCGGTGCCCTTCGGGATGGTGACCAGCTCGGCGACATTGCGCGCCACCAGGTCGCGCCGCTGGGCGAGAGTGATCGACCGGCGCAGGATCGACAGCAGTTCCCGGAGGGTACGGGTCGCCAGCTCAGCCGCCCGGCTCTCCAGCCACTCATCGAGGTCGTCCGCGGTCAGGTCCCGCAGCTTGGCCGCACCAATCTGCGGCAAGATGTGATTGTCGATAAGAGTCCGGCATTTCTCAATCGTTTTCGGTGCGCGGTCTTTAAGGCCGACCTCATGCCATTTCCGCACCATTTCGGCCACCGTGTACCGGGCCGAGGAGGTCACGCCCGTCTCGATCTCGGTGCGCAGCTCCTTCAGCTTGTCCCGCACCTCGGCCTTCGTGCGGCCGTACACCTTGCGGCGGCGCCGGTTGCCCGCCGCGGTGTACCCCAGGCTCACTGCGCCGACGTAGCTGCTCTTGGACTGGTCGAAGTAGATCGCGTCATCCCCGCGGCCGCGCCGCTTGCCGCTCGCCGAGCTGGTCATCCGGCCTTCCCCTTCCTGGCCGGCGGCAGAAACCCGCGCCGCCGGGCCTCCCTGATCCACCTGTGCGCCGTGGTGACCGGCACGCCCGCCTCGGCGGCAAGTTCCTTCGCCGGTGCTCGTGTCGCTGCCGCGTGATCGCGGTAGACGTGCGCTACGAGTCGATAGAAGTTGTCCGGGTCTTGCCCGTCCGGCCGGGTCAGGCGTGCTCGACGCTTGGCCTGATCGCCCTCGGTCTTCGGCGATCGCTTGCGCAGTTGCGCCACCGTCAGCTCGTCGTCGCTCCACGATCCCTTGCCGCCGACGGCCCATGATTGGAAACCTGCGGCGAGCAACTTGCTCGTCTCGTCATCGGCGGGCGCGTTCAATGCGGCTTCCACCCTGCTGATGGAGACCTGACGCAGCATCGCCGGACTGATCACCTCGGCATGTACGAACAAGTCGGTCACGACGAGCCGGCCGTCATCCGTGCGACGTGCCCGCACGTGCAGGCCCTGGAACTCTGAGGGCGCTGGGAACGACACCCAGCCGTCTCGCGAAACAAGCATGAGGCGACGCTAGAGCAGTTCGCAGAAGTACGCAAGCGTACGCGCACATGTCAGCGCACTTGACCGATGCCTGCGACCCCTGCTAGACCTTCACGGCTGGATGCGTAACTCGGCGAACGCATACCCCCGGAGGTCACCCCGTGAGAGACACAGCTGTTGGCGCAAAGCTTGCCTATTCCACTGATGACGCATCGGCGGCGCTGTCAATAGGACGTACAGCATTATTTGATCTGCTGCGCCGAAAAGAGATTTCCAGCGTGAAAATTGGTCGGCGTCGTGTCATTCCGGCAGCGTCATTGGAAGCCTATATGAGTCGTCTCATCGCCGAGCAGACCGACCGGACCGCCTGACCGAAGATGGCGGAGACAGAACGTCGCCGCGGCGAGGGGCACCGCGGCGACGTCGACGACCAGCACCGGGCAGGCGGGGTCGATGCCGACCTTACCGGCACGCCGCCGCCGGTGGCCGCCGTGCCCGAGCAGCGCCGGCAGGGCAGCTCCGCCGAGTTGCTCGACGATCCCGGGCTCGACGGCCGGCTGCGCCGTGCCTGGCTCCGCCAGAAGGTCTCCGCATGGCGAGCCAAGCCACCGGCTGGGTTCACCAACCCGCGCCCGGCGCCCACCGGGGCGCGCTGGACTCCGCCGGTCCTGGTGCGCGACTCGGCGGAGCTGGAGCCGCTCGGCGACGTCGCCGAGGAACACGCCGGCCTGCGCGCGCTGGCCGGGTAGATCGCGATGTCGGGACGGGTGGGTCGATTCGAGTGGGAGCGCGCACTGCACAGGGATGCGGGGATCACGAAGACCCGGCATCACGTCCTGGTCGCGCTGGCCACCTTCGCCGACCGAGACGGCCGGGTCACCGCGGGTGAGAAGAAGCTCGCCGAGGCCACCGGTCTGTCCGTCTCGACGGTGCGCGAGCACCTGAGCGCAGCCCGGCAGGCCGGTCTGCTGCAGCGGGTGAGCCGAGGCCACCGGCTCGGTTCCGGGCGCCCGGCCGCATCGGTCTACGTCCTGACGGTACCCTCTCAACCGCCAGCCCCCCGGCGGTTGGACGACGCTTCAACCGCCAGCGTCCCAGCGGTTGAGGGACCGTCTCAACCGCCAGCTGAACCCGTCTCAACCGCCAGCTTGAGCCCTCTCAACCGCCAGCCCCCCGGCGGTATCCATGTTCTTTCATCCATGAGCTTCGCATCCATGGAGCACGAGCGAAGCCACAACGGCAGACCACTGCCCGCGTGGCTGGCGACGGCCGTCGACGTGGTCGCCGAGCGGCTCACCGCGGCCACCGGCCGGACCTACGACCCGGACGACATCGCGGACTCGGTGCGCGCGTTCCTGCGCGGCAAGGACGTGACCAACCCGGCCGCCTACGTCCGCAAGTGCGCCGACGAGAACCCCCTGCAGTTCGAGCCGACCCCCAGCCCGCCCCGGTACCGCAGAGAGGACCACCAGTGAGACACCCTCCGCGAAAAGCGCATCCGCGATCGCAGGTGTGCGCCACCCTCGCCGTCGCGCAGGTGCGCACCCGGCGGTACACCGGGGACGACCCGCTCGGGTTCGCCATCGCCGAGAACGTGCGACGGCGCCACCTGAGCGCCGGGCAGAGAGACTTCGTGGCGCTGGCTGCTGAACCCCTGTACGCGGCCGAGGCAGCGCAGCGCCAGCGGGAAGCGATCCAACAGCAGCAACGTAACGAGAAAGGCCAGGTCCGACCGCTTGGGGCAGATCTGCCCCAAGCGGGTGAGCCGGACCGTCTGGGACGTGTACCGCGCGCGCGGGACAGGGCGGCACGCTCGGCTGGTGCGTCGGGGCGCGGTGTCGCCCAGGCCAAGCGGATCGCGCGGCAGGCCCCGGACCTCGCCGAGCAGGTGCGGACCGGCGCGATGTCGATCGACCGTGCCGAGCGCATCGTGCGGGATCGGGAAGCCGAGCAACGGCGGGTGGAGCAGGCGCGCGCCGAGGCTGCCGGGCAGCCCGTGCCGCTGCGAGTGGACCTGCGGCACGGCGACTCGGCGCGGTGCCGAAGTGCTGCCGCGACTCGGGGGGTTCAGTTTCCGCAGAGTTGCGCTTTTCTCCCTGCTCACCGGAGCGGACGGGCTCCACAGCGCTGCCGTCGCCACCACTTCGCCCACCAGAACGGGAGATGACCGTTGTCCGTTTTGCCCACTACCGGTGATCATGGTCCGGCACGGCGTCTGAACTGCGGAAACACCGCACCCGATCACCGAGAAACCGCAGGTCGTGAATCAGCTGTGACCGGCACCCAACCCACCGGCCGGCGCCCGCGCCGCTCACCCACCGCCGGCCTGCCCCGCCTCGCCGAGGCCGACCGGCCCGACCCCGCCGAGCTGGCCCGGCTGCGGGAGCAGGCGGGCGGACGTGCTCGCCGCCGGAGGGGATGAGGATGCTCGACGTTGACGCGCCCGCCGTGTTCCGCGCGGTCGGTCTGCTGCGCGCGGTGCACCACGGTGATGTGCAGCGCTGGTCGGCGGTGCTGGCCGCCGACTCCGACCCGGCCGGGGAGGCGTCGCCGTACAGGACGCTGTGCGCGATGACCGCGCTGGCTGATCGTGCGCTCGACGGGATCTGCCGCCTGACCGGCACCGCAGGTCCTGATAATGGAGACCAACGGAAAGGAACGGATCCCATGCCAACGACCACGATTAGCGACCTCCAAGAGGTCCTGAAGCTCACACGGCAGTTCGTCGCCAAGGCCGAGGCGGACTACGCGGCCGAGAAGGCCAGCCGCGGGCTGGGCCAGATGCCCAGCGGTGCGCGGGAGCTGGTGGCTGCCGCGCGCGTATCGCTGCGGCGCGCAGAGGACGCGGTGGCCCGCGCCACCCGCGAGGTACCGGGCATCCTGGGTGAGCGCCACAGCTGGCCCGAGGGCCGTAAGCAGCGCGCCGCCGAGCACGTCACCGCACTCTCGGAGACTGTCACCGACGCGACGGACAAGGCCCGTCAAGCGATCACCGCGGCCCGGCAGGTGCTGGTGCGCCAAGCCCTGCCGAAAGTGGACCGCCGCGACGAGCAGAGCGCCCGGGCCGACGCGAAGATGCTGCTGGACGCGGTGCCGCCCGCCGAGCGCGAGTCCAAGCTGATGGAGCTGGCCAGACGTGACGACTCGATCGGCGCGCTGGTCACCAGCAAATGGGGCCGCGACTACCTGGAGGCCACCGGCGCCGACGCGCGCACCATCGACACGCTGCACAACGCGGCGCTGGAGACGGCGCTGGACGCGGCCGGGCGCTCCGACGACCCGGACCGCCGCAACGCCGCCGGTCACGCGGACCTGCTGGCACTGACCCAAGGTCACCGTGACGCAGTGATGCACCGCGGCCAGATGGTGCACGACGCGCTGTCCGAGCTATCCGTCACCGGCCCAGGGTCACCTGCCAGTGCCGGGCGCGGAGACGTCGCCACTGAGATAGCGGCGATCCTCGACGGGTCCACCGCCTGACCGCCATCCCCCGTGAGCACCCGATAGGAGACCCGACCATGCCCCGCACTGTTTGATCCGAACCGCGGACGGTCACGGAGGGTGGGGGTGGAACCCCACCCGGTAGGGGGCCGGAACGCGGGGGAGGGCTCCGCCAGGTGCGGCATTGCTGGAACGCCCGTTTTCGCCCGTGGCAGGCACGGAAAGTGAGGTCAGGGTGGGCAGCGCACCGAGGGCACCGGCCGGGCTCGGCACCGCCGGGCGCAACCTCTGGCGTGAGGTGCTGGCCGAGTTCGAGGTGCCCCCGGATGGGCAGGTACTGCTGGTGCAGGCCGCGCGCACGCTCGACGAGCTGGAGCGCCTCCGCGAGGCGCTGGCGGCCGCCGGGGTGATGAGCACCGGCTCGGCGGGTCAGCCGGTGGCCTCGCCGCTGCTGGGCGAGATCCGGGCGCACCGGGCGCTGCTGGGCAAGCTGCTGGAGCAGATCGCCCTACCCGACCAGGACGACCAGCCCGCACCGACCGCGGTGCAGCGCCAGGCCAGCGACCGGGCGCGCAAGGCTGCGCAGACCCGGTGGGCGATGCACCGGCAGCGCTACGGCGATGGCGCGAGCACGGCGTAAACACCCGCAGCCGGCGCTCGCCGCGGTGCCGGTGCCGCTCGGCCGGGACGTCCCGGCCGAGCTGGCCGACGTCGATGCCGCGGTGTGGCACGACCAGCGCGGCTATCTGCAGTACATGACCGAGCGCGGCTGGCGGATGCCACCACAGGAGCGGATGAGTGTCCCGGCATCACCGGCGAGGCGGCGCGGCGCGGCCGTAGCCGGGTGGGCACACCAGCACGGCGTCACCGCCACCTACGGTGGGCCCAACCACCCACACCCCGACTGGCACCGGCTGCGCGAGCTGGGACTGCGCCTGTAGCACCCGCTGCCGTGGCAAGGGCCGACCGGCCGCCGGGAGCAAACGGGGCGGAAGCGGCGACAGTGGGAACGCTTCCGGCTCAAACCGGCGACCGGCCGGGTCTTACAGCCGCAGCAGCGGTGCGGCTATGGGGGCCCCCCGACCGAGGCCCGCAGCCTCACCGGGCACCGTCCTGGCTGCCGCCAATTGGCGGAAGGTTACTCAGAGTCAGGCTGCCGCTCGGACGCAACGCTCACCGGGCGCCGTCCTGGCTGCCCTCGATGA
>JBOHGM010000006.1:0-53285 GCA_050699435.1 Pseudonocardiaceae bacterium
CCCAACACCAGCGCTGCTCGGCTGCCCTTCGACAGCTCTGCTGTTGGGTTCGGCGCACCCAGTGCTCAGGACTTCTGAATAACGCTCCATGAACAGGCCATATCTGCCCGTTGGCGCGGCATGGAGGCCGTCCCCGTTGCCTGACCAGTCGCCCTACACTCCGCTACCCGCTCGGGTAGAGCTGCCCGCTGTTGATCACAAGGTCTTGACCCTCTGGCGTGAGCAGGACATCTTCGCCAGGAGTGTGGAGCAGACGGTCGGCGGTCCGGAATGGGTGTTCTACGAGGGGCCTCCCACAGCGAACGGCAGGCCGGGAACACACCACGTCGAAGCCCGCGTCTTCAAGGATATCTTCCCTCGGTTCAAGACGATGAAGGGCTTCCACGTGCCGCGGCGAGGCGGGTGGGACTGCCACGGCCTGCCGGTCGAGATCGCGGTGGAAAAGGAACTCGGCCTGTCCGGCAAGCAGGACATCGAGAAAGTCGGCATCGAGGAGTTCAACGACAAGGGCCTGCTCGTCCAGGATCATCGCGTCGCGCCGTACTGCCCACGTTGTGGCACTGGGTTGTCCGATCACGAGGTCGCCCAAGGGTATGAGTCGATCGTCGATCCCTCGGTGTACGTACGGTTACCGATCATCAGTGAATTAGTCATCAGTGAATTAGAGGGCCTGACCGGAGTGGACCTGCTGGTGTGGAAAACCACGCCGTGGGCCCTTGGTCGCCAACACCGCGGTCGCCGTGCATCCAGATGTTACTTATGTGGTGGCGCGCACACAGCGGGGCACATTCGTAGTCGCTGAACCACTGCTCGGCACGGTGCTCGGCGAAGAAGCACAAGTGCTCGCTTCGATGCCGGGACGCAGCCTCGAAAGCGTACAGTACCGGCGTCCTTTCGAACTGGTCGACATCCCGAAGGCCCACTTTGTGATTACCGCCGACTACGTGACGACCGACGACGGCACCGGCCTTGTGTATCCCGAGCACATCAAGCACGGGCGTTTCGGTGACTGGTTGGCCAACAACGTCGACTGGGCGCTCTCGCGGAATCGGTATTGGGGCACGCCGCTGCCGGTGTGGCGTTGTCCGGACGGGCACGTCACCTTCGTGGGTTCCCGCGCGGAACTAGGGCAGTTCGTGGACAAGGACTTGTCCGGTCTCGATCCCCATCGCCCCTACATCGACGACGTGAGCTTTGCCTGCCCCACGTGTGACGAGCAGGCCAGCCGGGTCAGCGAAGTAATCGATGCTGGTTCGATTCCGGTGCGATGCCGTTCGCGAGCATCGGCTATCCCTACGTGGAGGGCAGCGTCGAGCAGCTCGAAAAGGGTTACCCGGCTCAGTTCATCTGTGAGGGGATCGACCAGACACGAGGCTGGTTCTACACACTCATGGCTGTCGGAACGCTGGTGTTCGACCACTCATCGTATGAGAACGTGGTTTGCCTCGGGCACATCATGGCCGAGGACGGCCGCAAGATGAGCAAGCACCTCGGCAACATCATCGAGCCGATCCCGCTTATGGAGAAACACGGCTCCGATGCTCTTCGTTGGTTCATGCTGTACTCAGGCTCACCGTGGTCGCCTCGGCGTATCGGTGAAGGCTTGGTTCCGCGTCGATGTGCGGGACGGGGTCTCACTGGGGTCTCACTCGGCGGTGACGGCTTCCCAAGCCGCCCAGCACCAGTCCACGATGGACCGCACTCAGCGATCGGACGGATACGGGGTGGCAAGAGTATGGGTGGCGAGGGTGGGATGGCGGCGGGCGGCAACACTGCGTTGCAGGCGCTGCTGGAGGAAGCGGAGATGAGCAACGCCGGGCTGGCCCGCGCGGTGGTCAGCTCCGCCGCCCGGGAAGGACTGCATCTGGGCACCAGCACCACCACGGTGCGGCGGATGCTGGACGGCGCCCAGCCGCGCTGGCCGGTGCCGCGCCTGGTCGCCACCGTGTTGTCCCGGCGGTTGCAGCGTGAGGTGGGGGTCACTGAGTGCGGGTTCGTCGACCGCGAGCCCGCCGGGGAGGATCCCCATGACGGGTTGACCTGCTGCGGCACACTGGAGGGCACAGTCCGCACGGTCGTCGAGCTCTCGGGACGGGACATGCGCCGTCGCAAGCTGCTGCTGGGCTCGGTGTTCAGCGTGGCAGCGTTCGCCGAGCCCATGGTGGTCGCCCTCATCGTTCCCCCGGCGCAGGGCACCGCCCGCGCGGCGGGTCAGCGGGTGGGCATGGCCGACGTGGCGGTGCTCACCGAACAGGTCGCCCAGCTGAGCAAGATGAAGGAGCAGTTCGGGTCGGGGCGGGTGCGGGAGCAGGTGGTGGTGCTGCTGAACCGGGAGGCCAACCAGCTGCTGCACGGCAGTTACTCGGAGAAGATCGGTAAGGCGCTGCTGTCCGGGGTCGCCCAGGCCACTCGGCTGGCCGGTTTCATGGCGGCCGACGTGGGCCGCGACGCGCTGGCGCAGCGCTACTACGCTCATCGCCGACCTCGGTCTTGGTCTCAGCAACATCGGCGAGACCAAGGAGGCCCTCACCCTGGGCACCACGGCGTTGCAGGGCCTCGACGAGCCCTGGCGGGTCCGCGGCCGGTCATTGGTCCAGACCCACCTCGCCATCACCCATCTTTCCGGCGGTGATCTGGAACAAGCCGCCGCATACGGCCGGGACGCGCTGCGCTCCGCCACCGACGTCAGCTCGACCATGCTCACGCAGCGGCTGCGCACCCTGCACCGGCAGATTCAGCCCCTCAGCGCCGGCTCCCCACACCTGCGTGAGCTGGACGAGCGGCTCACCACCTTCTTCACCCGCAGCGCCCAACAAAACTAACGCCGCATACCCGACAATGCTCACGCGAGACCGCTCTCCGAGTCCGCAGCGGTAGCGGCCGGTATGACGGGTGCTGACCGGGCTACAGGCTTACGGCAGGCAAGTGATCAGAGTTTGGCACCCCCTGCGGATCCATAGGGTGAAACACTCGACAGGAGGTCGGCAAGCGTGAGTAGGCGCGACAAGAATGACCCGAACCCGAAGGATGATGGCAAGCGCGACGTCGGCCGCGACGGTGATACCGGCAAGCGGACGGGCGACAAGATCGACCCCAACAGTGGAGAACCAGAAGCACTGGGGCGACCGGAATGACGGCAAGGACGAGTGACTACGTCGATCAGTGACGGCATGCGGTCTCTGGTCGCCAGGCTGTATGCGGCTGGGGCTCTCCCGGCTGCGTACCGGCGCGCGTTCCAGGCCGTTGACCGAGCCCAATTCATCCCTGACCGGATCTGGGTCGGCGGCGGCGAAGATCGAGACGACACCGCGGTCGACCGCGGAATCGACCCGAAAGCCTGGGAAAAGGCCGTCTACGACGCCACGCTACCGATCGTGACCCAATTCGACGATGGCACAGTGACGTGGCCAGCGCAGGGCTACCGGCCGACCTCTTCGGCCTCGGCGGCGACTGTGGTGGCCGGCATGCTGCGTGTCCTTGGCGTGCAACCGGGCGACAACGTGGTGGAGATCGGCACCGGTAGCGGGTACAACGCGGCTCTGCTGTCCGCGATCGTCGGCCCGGACGGGCAGGTCACCACCGTCGAAGTAGACGCCGACGTGGCGGCCGAGGCCACCGCGCGGCTCGACGCGGGCGGCTACCTGCACAACGTGCGCGTGATCGTCGGCGACGGTGCCACGACTGTGCCAGCGGACCGGCCGTGGGACAGGGTGATCGCCACCGCTGCCGTTCCACTCGGGCGCTTGCCCTATGGCTGGGTCGAGCACACCCGGCCCGGCGGAGTCATCGTCGCGCCCATGTTCGCCGACTTGACCTCCGACCCCCTGGTACGACTCGTCGTCGGTGATGACGGGACCGCGCGCGGTCATGCCGACGCAGAGTTGAGTGTGGGGTTCATGCACCTGCGTGCCGAACGGCCCGCCCGGGCCGCGCTGGGCGCCTTTGCTTGGGATGACGAGTCCGCCGATCTCATCCATACCTCAGCAGACATTTGGGACCCACTCCATCACCAGGCGTGGCGCTGGGCAATGGCGGTGGCCATGCCGTCCTGCCGCTACAACACCTACCAACCGGGCGAACGCAGCGAACGGCGTCTGATCCTGTTCAAGGACCCCGTATCCGGGTCGTGGGCAAGCATCCACGGCGCCGACGACGACGGCTGGCTCGCCGTACGCCAGTCCGGGCCGCGCCGCCTCGGTGACGAGGCATTGGCAGCCATCCAATGGTTCGCGCAACGCGGCGCACCACCCCTTGAGGCTTGGCTGTGGGAGGCCGGACCCGACCGGCAGAGCGTCACACTCCCCGGCGCGTAGACACATCGCCGCTCCGTCCCCGAAGTGCGGCTGATCCCCTCCGACCCGGCCGCCGCTCCGTTGACGAGTGTCTTCGACCCGCGCAGCTCCGGCGCCACGTCGATGCGCTGACCGTCGGCATTCTCGGCGAGCGACTGGTCCGCAAGCAGGGGTTGGTGGCACCAGCACTGGTACCGGACCGCAGACGGGGCAGCAGCCGTGCGCCGGTCAACGACGACCAGCTCGACGAGCTGTCATGGGCACTCTGGCCCGAGCGCTCATCACGGTCAGAGATCAGTTGATGGGTCTGGTGCCTCAGGCTGTGCTGCCGCCGCTTCCAGTGCTGACGCCACGGCCTCGAACTCGGCGAGTACGGCGGTGAGATCCTCGACGATCTCGCGGGCGATGATTTCGGGCGCCGGCAGGTTGTCGAGGTCTTCCAGTGACTCATCCCGGAGCCAGATGATGTCGACGTTGGCCTTGTCGCGTGCGAGTAGCTCCTCGTAGGTGAACGCCTTGAAGCGCTCTGCCTCGACTCGCTCCGAGCGAGGCTTACCGGGGAGGTAACAGTCGACGAAGTCATGCAGTTGCTCGCGCCGCAGCGCGTTTTGCTTGCGGGTGAAATGCATGTTGGTGCGGAAGTCGTAGACCCACAGCCGCTCGGTCCATGGCCGCTCGGAGGCCGGGCGTTTGTCGAAGAACAACACGTTGGCCTTCACACCCTGGGCGTAGAAGATGCCGGTCGGCAGCCGCAGCAGGGTATGGACATCGAAGTCCTCGAGCAGTCGTCGACGGATCGTCTCACCGGCGCCCCCCTCGAACAGGACGTTATCGGACAGGACGACCGCCGCCCGGCCGTTGATACCGAGGATCGTCGCGATGTGCTGCACGAAGTTGAGCTGCTTGTTCGAGGTGGTGACGACGAAGTCCTGCCGCTCGATCTCGCGGTCCTCGCGGGCCTCCCTGCCGTCGGCACCGACCATGGTGAGTGAGGACTTGCGACCGAAAGGTGGATTGGACAGCACCACGGAGTAACGGTGGCCCGGATCGGCCAGCAGCGCGTCCTTGACCTCGATGAGGCTGGGCTCGTTGGGTTTGCCTATTCCGTGCAGGATGAGGTTCATTGCCGCGAGCCTGGCTGCGCCGTCGACCAGTTCCACCCCGTGCACCAGCCGGTCGCGGAGATGGTCACGCTCATCCGGGTGAGGTCCTCGGCCTGGTCCGCCACGTATTCGTGGGCCGCGAGGAGAAAACCGCCGGTGCCGACCACCGGACCGGGTCCTGGATGCGGTTCAGCGCCTTGCGGAAGATCACACCCAGCGTACCGGACTGGCGGGCCAGGGCTTCGAGAATGTGCCGATAGGTCGTCTCCAGTTCGTCGCCGTCCTTGTCGAGCAAGTGCTGCCAGGAACAGTGCCGCGGCACGATCTGCTTCGGCTTGAGCTTACGGGTCTCCCGCTCATGCGCCATCTTGAGAAAGAGCAGATACGTCAACTGCTCGGTGTACTCAATCGTCGAGACCCCGTCGTCGGCTCTTTACGGCCATCGGCTTGTCCTTCGACAAGATAGTCTCGTTCATGCACACAATCCTTGGCAAATAGATACGAGCACAAACTGAATCCACGGCCCATATCCCTCGCCCCTGGCACGGTTAGCTCCGTCCTGGGATCATGGCCAAGGCCACACGCCAACGACCAGGAGCGCACAATGCCTCTCCGCAGCACTGCTACGTCTGTTCGTACGCTCGACGGCTTGCGCCTGTCCGGCACACTGGTCACGCCGGACGGCACGCCCGAACAGGCCGTCGTGCTTATCCACGGTGGAGGCGTGACCCGCGAAGAGGGCGGCTTCTTCACCCGGCTGGCGGCCGGACTGGCTAAGGCCGGTGTGGCGTCGCTCCGGTACGACCTGCGGGGACACGGCGAGAGCGACGGCCGCCCGGACGAGTCCTCGCTGGCAGCCCACCTGAACGATATTCGCGTAGCGCTTGCCGAGGTACGCGAGGCGACCGGCGCGCAGACCGTGAACCTGCTCGGTACAAGCTTCGGCGGCGGCCTGGTGGCCTACTACTCGGCGAAGCGGCCAAACGAGCTGACGTGCCTCGTGCTGCTCAACCCCCAGCTCAACTACAAGGACCGCTACATCGACCAGAAGCCGCACTGGTCAGGCAACTTTCTGAACGACGACAAGGCCCAGCAGCTCAAGGAGCAGGGCTACATCGACCACTCACCGACCGTGAAGCATAGCCGGGCATTCCTGAACGAGGTCTTTTGGATCAGGCCGAACGAGGTGCTTAGTGAGATCACGGCACCGACGCTCATCGTGCACGGCACGGAAGACACCTTCGTTTCAATCGAGGCGTCACGGGCAGCGGTGCACCAATTCCGGGTGGAGCACCAGCTCGTTGAGATCGAAGGCGCACAGCACGGCTTCGCGGTGCACGAAGACCCGGAGTACCGCAACCCGCAGAGTCAGGAGTGGCAAGCCTTCGTGATCCAGACCGTGTGCGATTGGTTCACCGCGACTTCGTGACCCCCACCAGTCAGGGCGTGAGGGCTTCCCGCAGGGCTCGTGGTCCCGGCCGGTTGTTCCACGGGTTCAACGTCTCCACGACCCGCACCAGTTCACGCCTCGTGCGGCTGGACCGCATCTCTGTAACGAGCTGCATCGCCACCGGACCTTCATGCGCCGCGTCGTCAGGTTCGCCACTGAGCGCCAAGGCAGCAGCGCGCCGTGCGCGGAAGTAGCCCTCGTCGCGCCGTGACAAGTTTCTGGCGCTCAGGACACCGCCGTACAGCGTTGCGGCCTTGGCTGGCTTACCCGCCTCGATGTAGCAGCTCGCGGCGCGCAACAGGTGCGTGCCTTCGTTGTAGTACGTGCCGAGGTGGGCGTATCGCTCGTCGCTGGTGTCCGCAGCGTCGACCAGCCGTCGGGCGTCTTCGAGCTTCTGTTCAACCACGCTGAACGGCTCACCGAGCATGGCCAGACCCCGCGCCTCTTGCTGCGTCACTTCGGCACGCACGTTGGGCGGGAGCTGCCACGGCCCCTATTGCGCGGCTTGGGCCAGGGTGAGCACGCGCAAGCCGTCACGCTCCTCATACGCCATCTGCGACTTCTTGAGCAGCACATACCCTTGCATCGGCATGTCCCCGGCCTCTTGGGCCCACTCGATGGCGCGGTCATGCCAGAAGCTCGCGGTAACAGGGTCGTGCAAGTCGCGGTACAGCCATCCGGCGAACTCGGCAGCGTCGGAACCGACCGTGAGCAGCGAGCGGCGCACATCAGGCGTGACGGCACGGGCATGGTCGTCGATGATCCCGAGTACCACGGCCCACCTGCGCGCCCACCAAGCCCGAGCAGCAAACGCCGCCACCACCTGGGTGGCGCATCGCGCTCATTGGCTGTAATCGCGGGATCGGTCGGGATCGCGGGTGGCATTGATGCTCATGCTTGCGTGCCGGGCGCCATGACGGTGGTGCGGTAGCGGTCCTCGAATTCTTGGACGCTGGGCCGGGTGGCGTGGGTGGCCAGTGCGCGGCGCACTGTGTTGAAGCGTTCCAGGCTGCGGGTGCTGTGCAGCGAGCCCAGCGACGGGAGGGCCTGGCCGAGCAGTTCGCAGGCTCGGTCGATGTCAGCGTGGGAGTTGCCGGTTGTGGGTAGGTAGGAAGCTGCGAAGGCGGTCGTGTACACGACGTGGCGGCGTGCCATGCCCCCAGAGAAAGTCAGCGCATCGGGAGCAATCCGCTGGACGTCGCCGTTACGGCCGAGATCACGTGCCATGTAGAGCCGCTGTGCGATCATTTGGTCGGCCGTGAAGGGGATGAACCAGATTCGCTCGCCGGTGGGGACTGCCCGGTCCAAGGTTCGTTCCGCGATTGTGCACGCCTGGGCGCTGGCCCGCTGATCGCCCCGCAAGGCATACGCGAGACCCTGCCCTGCGGCACATTTCGCCGCAGTCGACGGCGAGCCGCAATCCAGGGCAGTGCGGTGTCCGGCGGTGGCCAGCTCCAACGCCTGAGTGGCGTTCCCCAGGTGATGCGCCTGGGCAGACATGTCGGCCAGGATGTGCGCGCCCAGGGCACGATTCCCGCTGGCCTGGGCCAGGCGCAGAGCTTGGATGTAGTAGCGCTGGGCCAACCCCTGGCGTCCAGTGTCGTAGTTCATATATGCACATATATCGCACAGTCGCGCGGTCGCGGCCATCAGTTCCCGGCCGATGGCGTCGGTGTAGCTGCCGTGCAGCAGCGGGAACACGACCTCGTTGACGTAGTGCATCAGCGTGGACCGGGCGTACCCACCGCCAAGCCGAAGGTCGGCGTCGGTGAACGCCTCGCACATCGCCCACAGGGCGTCGATGTCGCCAGGGCCGACGGCTCGGCTGGGCCGTTCCTGGAGTACCTCGTCGTGGCGGTTGAGCAGCCACTCGCCGACCGGCCCGGCAAACGCCGAGGCGACCCACGCTGCCGAGACGAGAACCGAGCGCCGTTCCAAGTCCGCCCTCCACAGCATGCCGACCACCTTCACGGTAGCCGCTGTGTTGGCCGACCACACCAGGCCGAGGTCAGCCGGGATGGGTTCGCGGTTGTCGGTCGGGGTGCTCGCGGGTGCGGCGCGGGTCGCGCGCTCGTATTCGACGTGTGGCCAGAGCCGTTCCAAGGCCCCGCCGGTGCCCAGCGCGTCGTCCAGGCGCTGGGCGAGGTCGAGGCCGGGGAACCGCTCACCCTTCTCGACCTTGCTGATCAGTGCACCGCTATCATGCGTGAGCCGGCCTAGCCCGGTCTGGGACAGCTCGCGCAGTGTTCGCCAGTGCCGTAACTCCGCGCCGAAGAAGTGCAGTGCGGATTCCAGTGGCGTCAACTCCCGCGGCGGCCGTCCCATGACTCGTTTCCTCCCAGCCCCTGACGTCTCGGTGCGCCCGTTCGCTGGGCGCGATGTAGCTAGGGGGAATGTACCGGGAACCGGGAACAATCCGAGCGTAGTCGGGATACCGATTCTGTACAGCCGCCCTGTCCGAATTCGCCGCCTGGCGTTCCGAGTCCCTTCGGGGCATCGTCGACGCGGAGCCACCGGGTGCGGTGTTCGAACGGTGGTGGCGGCGCTGCCGGGTGTACCGCACGCGGGTCACTGGCAGGGGCACATCCTGACGCTACCGCCTGCGATGCCGACGGTGTGCTGAGAAGGAGGAACTGAGTTGTCTCGAACTAAAAGCAAGGCGGCCAGGGGGCTCATCACCCGGAAGATCCGGTATCGCGATCGCAGGAACCCGCCAGATAGCCGGCCCCAGGACTTGAAGGTCGACATCCGGCGTGGTGACCACATCGACAACGACCAGGCGGCCGCCATGGTCGCGGCACGGATGGGTGTGCCCTTGACACAGGTCAAGATTATCGAGGTCGTAGAGACCTAAGACTCCATCCCCAAGGACAACCTGCCCTTATGCGTATTCTCGGCTGCATCGTGAAGTCGGTGACGACCTTGGTCGTACTGGCGGTCATCGTCGTACTAGTCGGCGCTGCGCTTCCCGGGTCAGAGATCAGTTGATTAATCTGGTGCATCAGGCTGTGCCGCTGCTTCCAGGGCTGTGGCGACGGCTTCGAACTCGGTGAGTGCGGCGGTGAGGTCTTCGACGATCTCGCGGGCGATGACTTCGGGTGTGGGCAGGTTGTCGAGGTCTTCCAGTGACTCGTCGCGGAGCCAGGTGATGTCGAGGTTGGCTTTGTCGCGCGCGATCAACTCGTCATAGGTGAACGCCGTGAAGCGATCCGTCTCGACTCGCTCGGAGTGGGGTTTATCGGGGAGGTAGCAGTCGACGAAGTCCTGCAGGTGCTCGCGTCGTAGCGTGCTTTGCTTGCGGGTGAAGTGCATGTTGGTGCGGAGGTCGTAGACCCACAGCCGTTCTGTCCACGCCCGTTCGGAGGCCGGGCGTTTGTCGAAGAACAGCACGTTGGCCTTCACGCCCTGGGCGTAGAAGATGCCGGTGGGTAGCCGCAGCAGGGTGTGGACGTCGAAGTCCTTGAGCAGTCGTCGTCGGATCTTTTCGCCCGCGCCCCCTTCGAACAGGACGTTATCGGGCAGGACGACCGCCGCGCGGCCGTGGATACCGAGGATCGTCGCGATGTGCTGCACGAAGTTGAGTTGCTTGTTCGAGGTGGTGACGACGAAGTCCTGCCGCTCGATCTCGCGGTCCTCGCGCGCCTCCCTGCCATCGGCGCCGACCATGGTGAGCGAGGACTTGCGGCCGAAAGGCGGGTTGGACAGCACGACGGAGTAGCGGTGGCCCGGGTCGGCCAGCAGCGCGTCCTTGACCTCGATGAGGCTGGGACCGCTGGGCTTGCCGATTCCGTGCAGGATGAGGTTCATCGCCGCGAGCCGGGCTGCGCCGTCGACCAGTTCGACTCCGTGCACCAGCCCGTCGCGGAGATGGTCCCGCTCGTCCGGGGTGAGATCCTCGGCCTGTGCCGCCGCATAGTCGTGGGCCGCGAGGAGGAAACCGCCGGTGCCGGCGGCCGGGTCGATGACGGTGTCCGACGCGGTGGGGCGTACACAGTCGACCATCGCCTCGATCAGCGGGCGCGGCGTGAAGTACTGCCCGGCACCAGACTTGATGTCATCGGCGCCCCTGGCGAGCAGGGACTCGTAGGCATCGCCCTTGATATCGGTGCCGGACGCCGACCAATTCTCCTTGTCGATGAAATCGGCAATGAGCTGCTTGAGCTTGGCCGGGTCCTGGATCCTGTTCTGTGCTTTGCGGAAGATCACACCCAGCGTGCCGGGCTGGCGGGCCAGGGCTTCGAGGATGTGCCGGTAGGTCGTCTCCAGCTCGTCGCCGTCCTTGTCGAGCAGGTGCTGCCAGGAGCAGTGCCGCGGGACGATCTGCTCCGGATTGAGCTTCCGGGTCTCTCGTTCATGTGCCATCTTGAGAAACAGCAGGTACGTCAACTGCTCGGTGTACTCGATCGTCGAGACCCCGTCGTCGCGCAGCACATTGCAGTACGACCACAACTTGTCGACCAACCGCCGAGCATCAGACACAGGAGAGCTCCTCAATGACGCGGTAGTCCACTGAACGGCGCGTTAGGTATCCCGAGAAGGCCGCCTCGAGTAGAGACCGACGAAGTACGCGTTCCTGCTTCCGGCGGCGGTCAATTTCCACCCGAATCCGCTCGATGGCCGAGAAGTGGTCGTTGGCAAGATCCGCGAGTGCCTGTTGTTCTTTGAGCGGCGGTACCGGAAATTCGACACTCTTTAACCTCGAAGCTGACAAATGCGCAATGTTGGTCGTGATGCGGGATTCCTTCATAAATCGGCCCGCATGCATGTGGCGCCGGAACACCAGCAGGGCCCATTCGGGAAGCACGTCGCTGTTGGCCTTGAAGCGTATGAGACTATTGGTGAAGGCCACGTCGGGGGGCTCGCCTCGATAGATCGCAGGTCGCCCCAGGAACTCAGGGCTCTGCCCCTCGTTGAGCAGCACATCCCCTGGGGTCAGCCGATAGCGCTCAAACACGCCAGAGAAGTCCATCTCCATCACGTCGCGAGTATCAATTCGATCTTCAAAGATATTGGCTACCCGCAGATATGGTTTCATCTCCGGCCCTGTATGCCAGTCGGGGTGGCGCTGTCGGCCTAGTTGTACCTGACCTGCCTCACCAATAGTCGTGAGGCGCCACCCTTTCACCTCGCCAGCCGGAACAATTTGCTGTAGAAGTGCGCTCACTAGTGGACGTAGTCGTGCGGACACGGCGCTCAAGGTTTCAAGCGCGGCGTCGAGGCGGGAGAGGTGGTCTTCGAGCATCTCGACGATGCGCTTCTGCTCAGTCAGCGGTGGGTGGGGCACCGGCAGGGCTTGAAGTTTCTGCTGCGGTAGGTGTGCGATCGTGGATCCGGTCGAATATCTCGCCAGTGTCCCATCGTGGCGATAGTGCTCCAGCAGGTAGCGGAGGAACTTGAGGTCGAGGCCTCCTCGGCTCCGGACTCGGTGTAACGCTTTTTGGTAAGCCAGATACTCCTCACTCCCGTTCCAGATCGCAGCTCGGCCTACTTCTCCACCTTCACAGACTAACAAATCACCTGGACGGACACCGAACCGTTCGCGCTCATTGTCTGCGAGTTCCATGGTAAGGAGATTGCTGGTGTCGATGCTGTCCCACTGAACATTCACATTGCGCAAATATGGAACTTGTGCCAGCCCTCGACTCTTTCCGCGATCAAGCATCTTGCCAAGGGCTGTTTCTGCCAGCTGGTCTAGTGATTTGACAGTCCAACCTCGGGGCACGCTCACGCCGTCAGCTCCGTGTTGAGCTGGTCGAGATATGCAGCGGCGTCGTCGCCGAGGTCGCGGAGGGCACCGTCGACGCCGCCGCGCTCGGTGAAGGGGGCGTTGTCGAGGTCGTCGGCGGTGATCCCCGCCGACGATGCGATGACGTCGGTGATGCGGTCCAGCCACCAGAGCTGGTGGTCGGTGAACACGGCGCCGGCCTGGTTCTGCTGTGCCAGCCACGTGGCGTAGCGCTCCTGGACCTTGGCGGCGTAGGGCACCAGCTGCTCGTCCTCGCCGAGGGTGAAGCGGATCAGGGAGACGAGGTCGGTGACCGTGTGCCGGTCAGCGTGCGTGACACGGTCGACCTCAAGCACTTCGTAAGCCTTCCAGATCAGATCCATCGTCCAGTTGTGTGGCGGGCGCTTGATCCGCTCGACCAGCTCGCGCAGCTCGGCGAACGAGATCCGGGCGGCCCCGGGTCGGGAGTAAAGCACCTGCAGCGCGGTGATCTCGTCGCGGTGCTCCTCCAGGTACTGCCGCCAGGACTCGACCACCGACCGCGCCCGGCCGGTGTCCACCACGCCGTGGGCGTCGAGGAGCTGGTCCGCGCTGACCTCGTCGATCACCTGGTCGTGCTCGGTCCGCAGCTCCAGGATCCGGTCGCGCAGCTGCGGGTTCGCGGCGATCGGTGCCACCGCGCCGTCCAGCAGGGCCTGCACCGCCGCCGCGGTATCGACCACCCCGTCGACCAGGGGCGCGGCGGCCATCGCCTTCGCCTGCTCGTCGGGATCGACCGCGGCGACCAGCGCCCGGACGATGTCGCGTACCGGCCGGCCCGCCACCCCGTCGAGTTCCGAACGCTCCGCCGGGGTCAGGTCGAGTTCGAGTTTGGCCAGCCGGGAGGCCAGCGTCGCCGTCTCGTGCTCGGTGAGGGTGAGGGCAGCGGCCTTGCCGAGCAGTGTCTTCAGCGAGACGGACCGGACGCGCTCCAGGGGCGCGGCGTCCACGAAGGCATGCTCGGTGACACCGACCGCGTCGACGATGACGAACCGATTCTTCGTGCCGGCGTCCGGGGTGACGGCCTGGAAGTCGGTATCGGAGAGGGTGCGGGCGCCGCGGCCCTTCATCTGCTCGAAGTACGACCCGGACCGGACGTCGCGCATGAAGAACACGCACTCCAGCGGCTTGACGTCGGTGCCCGTGGCGATCATGTCGACGGTCACCGCGATCCGCAGGCTCGGCGAAGTCCGGAACGCTTGCAGCAGCCCTTTCGGATCGCGCGCACTGTAGGTGATCTTGGCGGCGAAGTCGTTGCCCCGGCCGAACACCTCGCGAACAGTGGTGACGATCTCCTCCGCGTGGTTGTCGTCCTTGGCGAAGATCAACGTCTTCGGCGGGGTCGAGCGGCCGGGGAAGATCTCGGTGAACAGCCGGTCCCGGAAGGTCTCCAGCACCAGCCGGATCTGGGAGCGTGCCGTGACGGCCCGGTCGAGCTGGCCGATGGTGTAGGTCAGGTCGTCCTCCAGCGTCTCGTAGCGCTGGACCCGGGTGCGCCGATCCACTTTGGGCACCACGATGCCGGCGTCGATCCTCGACCCCTGCGCCGTGATCTCCGTACTGATCCGGTACACGTCGAAGTCGACGTTGACGTTGTCGGCGACCGACTCGGGGTAGGTGTACTCCGCGACAAGGTTCTGCTGGAAGAACGCGAAAGTCTGCTTCACCGGCGTCGCGGTGAGGCCGACGATGTGCGCGTCGAAGTACTCCAGCACGCCACGCCAGACGCCGTAAATGGAGCGGTGCGCCTCGTCGACGCTGATGAGGTCGAACGCCTCCGGCGGAAGCTCTGCGCGGTATCTCACCTCGACCGGGGCAGTTGGAATGAATCCGTCGAGGCCGGGGTCGTCCGCGTCCGGTACCTGCTCTCCGCGTAACGCGGCATACACGCGCTGGATGGTGGAGATGACCACATCGGACGAGTCCACCATCCCGGCGCTGGTGAGCTTGTGGACGTTGTAGAGCTGGGTGAAGCGCCTGCCGTCGTCGGGCGTGGCGTAGTTCTGGAACTCACGCAGCGTCTGGTCACCGAGGTTGTTCCGGTCGACCAGAAACAGGACGCGCTTGAACCCGCCGTGCTTGAGGAGCCGGTAAGATTCCGTCACGGCGGTGAACGTCTTGCCGGCGCCGGTGGCCATCTGGATCAGCGAACGGCCGAAACGCTGCTCGGCGAGCGACCGCTCGACGCCGTTGATCGCTTCGATCTGCGCCGGCCGCAAGCCTTCGGTGCGCAGCTCCGGCAGGGCGCGGACCTTGCCCCGCCAGGTGGCTGCGTCGGGATCAGTCTCGGCGTTACGAAGGGTGCGGGCGAGGGTCTCGGGCTGGGGGAACGCGAAGATCCGGCGGGACCGTGGTTCGGGGTCGTACCCGTTGGTGAAGTGGGTCTCGGAGCCCGACGCTTCGAAAACGAACGGCAGCCGTCCGTCTACCGTTAACGCCCGACGCCGGATCTCGGGTGGAAGCCCCTGCGCGTACTTGGCTGACTGCCACTCGACGCCGGACAGTGGGGTTCCTACCGGCTTTGCCTCGATGACCCCGACGGCCCGCTTGTCGACATAGAGCAGGTAATCAGCCCGGCCGTGGCCCGGTGCCATGATCGTCTCTCGGACAGCGACGCCAGCACCTGCAAACAGATTGAGCTGCTTCCGGTCCTGGACCAGCCATCCGGCCGCAGTTAACTGGCGGTCGATCAGCACACGAGCGCGCTGCTCCGCAGTCAACCTCGCGTCCGCGCCCACATGGTCCATATCTCCCACAGAGAGTAGGCGTTACGGCACGCGTGGGGAGTGACCCGGCGACGCAGCCAGTCGAGGAACGCTAGAACCGGTAGCGCAGGATCCGGCCGATGTCGCGGAAGCCGGGGATGCGCGCCATGACCCACATGCCAAGCCTTCCTGCGGTGGGCAGCTTGTCCAGGCCCGGCATGTCGACGCTGCGTAGTGCGTCGAGGCACTCCAGCCCGTCGTGCCAGCTCTCGATCTCGCGCGGGTCGTCGATGCCCCAGTGCAGGGTGGCCCCGGCGTTGCGCACCGCGGGCACCAGCTTCTGCAGCCGGATGCCCAGCGTGCCGTAGCCGTCGAAGAGCAGCTGGCCGCGGGGGAACCGCCCGGTGATCCGCTGGATCAGCCGCTTGCCGTCCTCCTTGTGCAGGTACATCGTCAGGCCCTCGAAGACGGCCACGGTCGGGCGGTCGGCGGGCACCGCGTCGAGCCACGCCTGGTCGGTCACCGAGGCACCGATCATCCGGTAATCCCCCGCGGGTGCCGGCAGCAGCCGCTCGCGCAGCTCAAGGACGTCGGGGTAGTCGACGTCGCGCCAGCGGATCGAGGGCGGCGGGTCGAGCCGCTGGACCCGGGTGTCCAGTCCGCACGCGAGGTGCAGCACGGTGGCCTGCGGGTGGTCGGCCAGGTACTCGGCGGTCCAGTCGTCGATCTGTTTGGCGCGCAGCGCGACACCGGCCGCGCTCGTGCCCTTCATTCCCGTCTTGCGGAAGTCGTAGTCGATGCGCTGTATCGCCCTGTCGGCCTCGTGGTCGCGCAGGATGGCGTTCGGCGAGCGGCTGTCCAGCGCCTTGCCGTACAGCGTGGCGAGCATGGTCTCCTGGGCTCCGGTGAGCATGATCTTTTCGCGGTCCATACGTCCCTCACCCACGGGCGGCTCGAGGCGGTCACGGTCGGCTACACTATTGCATCGCGCTAACCGCATGACAGGTCTATGTGTGCGCTGCTTCACCCGCTTTTCAAGCCCGTGAAGCAGAAGCGGCACCCGCACATCTGCTCATAGTTCCCTATCAACCGCTGCGGGCTCGACAGTGTGCGGGGGAAGGGCAAGCAGTTGCTCACACACTTCCCCGAGGTCACCTTCAATGACCGTGTGCCCCCTCCCGTTCGCCCGCCGCCGGAGCCGTTCCCCGGCCGCAATCAGGCGCTCGGCGTAGTGTCGCTGCTCCGCCCCGGTGGCGGTGCCGTCCATGATACACATACCTAGCGAGGCCATATCGGTGTTCAGCTGCGCCAGTTCGGCGAGCAGCTGGTGGTCTTCGCGGATCATGGCCGGGCCTTGCTCACCCGTGTGGCCTTGCGGTATCTGATTGTCCGTCTCATGCATTGTGTTGTTGTCCTCAAACTCATGGCTACCGACGTGCACGACGCCCAGGACAGTACAGTCCGGCAACGTGGGCTGATGTTTATGTTGTGTGACGGTCGCGAAGAGAGCGTACAAACCGGCCGAGTCCATGACCGTGATGGCAGACAGGTTGATCACAAGATGGGCGTGTCACCGCGAACTGCCTGGACGAGCGCATCCTTCAGGAACGGTGGTGTCCTTGTCCATCTTGCCGGTCCCTGTGCACACGGTCAACAAGAGAATGTTCAGCGAATTTCCCTGTGCTGTAAGCGCATCTGCACTTGCATCAGAGTCGCCTCCCTGTAAGCACATCTGCACTTGCAATGAGCGCAGCCGTCTCCATTGATCTGTGGCACTCGGATGACCGGCGTTAATGGACAGTCCGATGGAGTCGATGTAGACCCTGGTCGGCATTCAGTGCTCGCCGCGGAGGTCAGCGAGCCAGACGTCGGTTGAGCGTCCGTCGCGTTGGCTGCGGGTTCGGGCAGGTGAGTGATGTCGAATGGGCGTTTGGCCCGCCGGATCACCCCAGCCGCCACCAGCTGGTCGTAGCGGTCATCGACTGCGGCACGATTGGTGCCAACGGAACGGGGAAGGGACGCCTAATGGGCCACCCGGACGACGGACTGAAGATAGTGCGCGCAGGTCAAGGCATGGTGTGCGGGGTGCTCGCCGACCCCTTGTACCTGGTGGTTGGTTTTGCCCAGGCGCTCACTCGCGATGGGTTCGACCTCACCCGCCACCCGTTCAGCGCCCTGAGCCTCGGCGACCTCGGCTGGATCCAGATCGCCAACTTCGTGGTCTGCGGCCTGCTGTTCGTCGCGGCGGCCATCGGCATCCGGCGCGCACTACGGGAGGCTCGGGGTGGCACCTGGGGGGCGCTGCTGATCGGCGCGATGGGCGTCGGGATGATCGCTGGCGAGGTGCTCGTGGCCGATTCGGCGTTCGGCTTCCCGCCGGGCGCGCCGGCCGGCCAGCCTGACGTGCTCAGCTGGCACGGCACCCTGCACGCCCTCGCGTTTATCGTGGCCTTCCTGTCGTGGACGGTGGCCATACGGCCAGGGTCACGAGGGCCGCTGGGATGAGCACCGCTCCACCTCGTGTGAGCTTCGTGCCGACCGAGGGCTTGCCCTCCTCGCCGACGCCAAGGTGGAGGAAGAAACCCCGGCCTGAGCCAGCACTCCGGCGAGCAGCACGCCCCCGGCGACCCATTCGAGCGTGTTGGAGAAGTCGGCGCGGGGCAGATAGAGCAGATAGACGAGCGGCAGCACCAGCGGCACGCCAAACTACCCAGTGCACTAGTGTATCTAGATACACTAGTTCTCGTAGTGACTTTGAGCGGCCTAACTGTCGCCTTCTTTCGAGAGCGAGTAAATAATCTGTGTTGCCTCAATTAATTCTTCCTCCGATCTGTCGGGCAAGATCCTGGGCGGTGCTGTCCTTCTGCGACGCAAGGACTTGAGCCAATCTGCGCAGGCGCGTCGTAGTCTGGACGGAGCGCACGTTCTCGAACATGGTGAACGCAGACTGAGCGTGTCGCACGCCTTGGACAGTTTCACCTGATTTGAGGTACGCCATAGCCAAGGAGCTGGTCTCCTGCACGACTAATCTTCCCTTGCGCTGCGGCAGCACCTTGTCAAAAGCAGAGATGGCCGCTGGGTAGTCGCCTAGCCCCATACTGACATGCCCGTACATACTGATTGCATCTGTTGCGGTCGAACCCTCAGAGTCTTTCAAATGCCTGAGCGCACCCTTGGCGGCCTCCGGACTATTCGGCGCGTAGGCATCCCCGAGCAAACCCCAATCTAAGGCGTCGAACTTTTTCTTGCGGATACTCATCAACTCGAACAGCTTAGCCGCGGCTTGGTGGTTGCCGGACAGGATCTCAGCACGGCCCGATCCTTCGACAAGAGCTAGCACCCTCTTAGTGTGCCCCGCATCCTTGGCTAGCCCCAGGGCTGTTGCCTGGCATTGCCAGAAGACGCGCTTGCGCCCAGCGTCATATGCTGACCAGCCCGCTTCGCTACAGAGGCGACTAGCAGCTACCTTCAGATCTCTGCTTGGCTCCTGAGTGGCGCGTAATGCTCCGATGACTTGTTCTGCCAGGCCAAGTGCTGCCCCATATACTGCCGCACCACCAAATTCGTGATCGAGTTCCTGAAAGCGTTTCGTTGCAGCTCTGATCCAAACGGCGTCATTCGTGCTGAGAGTGGTGAGTGTGCCAGTCGGACTACCACCCAGCAGGCGGATCCCGCCCTCTTCTCCCAGGACACTTGCGCCGAGCAGTGCTGCTGAGACTAACCCCAGGATACGTCTGGAGATCATTTCGTCATCTACTTCCTGGTCGTCCTCGTCCGTGTCACGAACTCGATCACCCTCAGGGTAGGTGTCAAGATTGCCGTCCGCATCGGCGTAGGCCAGCCCCATGTGCCCGCGAGGGATCCCCAGGCCGTCTGCGATGCGCTCCAGCACGGCGTACGACAGCACCCGGCGGCCGTTGAGGATCTCCGAGACCTCGGACTGGCTCTGCCCGGTCAACTTGCTGATCTGGGCCTGCGTGAGTCCGTCGTCGCAGAGCAGCCGGTACACGGTGCTGATGTCGCGGCCAGCCAGCGCGCGGTGCATGTCGGGCTCGTCCCACCAGGTGGGATCTGGCTGTACTGGCGAGTTCATGGTGGTACCCCCTCGTCACGCTTCGGAGTGAGCAGACTACTCCCGAGCTTCCGGAAAGTGATCCCGGTGGACCACCAGGCCGAGATGAACTCGATGACCATGCCCTTCAGCGCACTGGCGGTGTCCGGGTTCAGAGAGGTGCAGTCGCCCTCGGCGTCAGGTCCGCCCAGGAACAGAACGGTGCCATGGTAATACTGCCAGTTGAAACCGTACCGCAGCGCGATGTAGCTGGCTGTGCCATTGACGTCCTGGTTGAAGACGCCTTCGTCGTCTAGCCATATATCTTGTTACACTAGATACACTAGATGAGTGAGTCCGAAGTCGCGCCATCCGTCAGAGGGCGGGGTCGCTTTGTTCATGAGTCATGACGGCTGTTGTTCACAGGTTGGGGAGTCGGCCCGAGCAAGAGCTTTAGTGCACTCCTAGCGCCCGCCCTGTCGGTGGTGCGATCTACCGTGGCGTCATGCCCCTCTTGAGCTACGACCGCTACTGTGCCGAAATCGTCGCGCAGACCGACTTGTTGAGGTCGCGCATCGCGGGTGCGGACCTGACGGTCTCCGTGCCCTCCTGCCCCGACTGGAATCTCGGCCAGCTGCTGCGGCATCTCGGCGGCGGCCACCGCTGGGTCGAGACGATCGTCCGGACCCGGGCGACGCAGCCCCTCCCCGACGAACAGGTCCGCGACGTCTCCGGTTACGCCGACGAGGACCCCGCTGTGCTCGACGCCTGGCTTGCCGAGGGCGCCGCGCAACTGACGGACACGCTGCGCGCCGCTGGGCCCGACGCAGAGGTGTGGACCCCGGTCCCGGACGGGGAGACGACCCCGGTGTTCTGGGCCCGCCGCTTCGCGCACGAGACGGTCATCCATCGGGCCGACGCGACCTTGGCCCTCGGCGTGGAGTTCACCGTCGACGAGGAGGTCGCCCTCGACGCCCTCGATGAGTGGATGGAGCTCGGCTCGCTGCCGCATATCTTCGAGGTCCACCCCGAGAAGCGTGAGCTGCTCGGCCCCGGCCGCGCCCTCCACGTCCACGCCACCGACACCGCGCCGGAGGCGGCAGCGGAGTGGCTAATCGACCTCACCGGCGACGCCATCGTTTGGCGCCGCGCGCATGAGAAGGCCGCCGTCGCCGTGCGCGGCCCGCTGACCGGTCTGCTGCTGGTCGTCTACCGGCGGCGGCCCGCCCGCAGCGAGGGCATCGAGGTCCTCGGCGATGTGCAGCTGCTCGACTTCTGGCTGGAGCGGGTCAGCTTCGGATGATCGGGCGGGGGATCGGCCGAATGGTGCCCGGGTGACCGCTGACTGGGGGACGTCAGCGAATCGCGAGGCGGGGCACTGCCGACCGGCCGGGCGCTCGACGGCCTGGCGCGCCGCGTCGTGACATGCTCGCAGCACTGTTCGCGGCGGTAGGCGGAGCGACGCCGACCGTCGACCTTCAATGAACCTGAGGCAGCAGCGCTGATTACGATCCGACGGGCTCAACGTTGTACTTGTCGCAGCGGTGGTAGACGCCGGTCAGGAAGGAGTGACGCGATGGCTTCCTGTCGGCACCTCGACCAGGTTCGAGACGTACAGCCCAGCACGACAGAGGGCTGCACCGACTGCCTGCGGACGGGAGGTCGGTGGGTCCACCTGCGAGAGTGCTTGTCCTGCGGACACGTCGGCTGTTGCGATTCCTCCCCGAACCGGCACGCCAGCGCCCACTTCCGCGCGGAGGGTCACCCGTTGATTCGCTCGTTCGAGCCGGGTGAGGACTGGCGCTGGTGCTTCGTGGACCTGGTGATCGTGTGATGACCGCGATCTGAATCGCCCCGGGTAATGGCCATGCGAGCCGTCACGCAGCACTGCTGCCCGGTGACCAGACGCCCGACCGCCACGTCTCGGCCCGGCCAGGAGTCCGCAGCGCCGACGGGTCAGCACGGCTAGCGTTGCCGTTACGGCCCGGCTCGTTCCGCTGTGAGCGGACGGCGGTATTGGGTGGTCAGGAAAGGCGTTGGGGCGAAGATCTGACAGGAGGGTCGGTGGTCGATCACACCAGACCGATCTTGGAGAAGATCAAGCCGGTGCTGCTCACGGTCGACGACGACCCCGGCGTGTCCCGCGCAGTGGCTCGTGACCTGCGCCGCCGCTACGGCGAGAACTACCGGGTGGTGCGGGCCGACTCGGCGGCCCAGGCGCTGGAGGCGCTGCGGGAGCTGAAGCTGCGCGGCCAGCCGGTCGCGGCGATGCTCGCCGATTACCGGATGCCACAGATGAACGGCATCGAGTTCCTCGAAGAGGCCATGGACCTCTTCCCGCTGGCGCGCCGGGCGTTGCTCACCGCTTACGCCGACACCGACGCCGCGATACAGGCGATCAACGTGGTGGACGTGGACCACTATCTGCTCAAGCCCTGGGAACCGCCGGAGGAGAAGCTGTATCCGGTCGTCGACGCGCTCATCGAGACGTGGCGTGCGCTCGGCGACCAACCGGTGGAGGAGACGAAGCTGGTCGGGCATCGCTGGTCCAAGGAGTCCTACCGGGCGCGGGATTTCCTCGCCCGCAACTCCGTTCCTTACCGGTGGTACAGCGTCGACGAACCGGAAGGGCGGCGGCTGCTGGATGCTGCCGGTGCGGCCGCGGAGGACGTCCCGGTGCTGATCACTCCGGACGGTGCAGTGCTGCGGAACCCATCAGATGCCGAGGTCGCTGTCGCGGTCGGATTGTCGACCGAACCCACCACCGATTTCTACGATCTGATCGTCGTGGGAGCCGGTCCCGCCGGGCTCGGCGCGGCGGTCTACGGCGCTTCGGAGGGCCTGCGCACCGTGCTGGTCGAACGGGCGGCCACCGGTGGGCAAGCTGGACAGAGTTCACGGATTGAGAACTACCTCGGCTTCCCCGACGGCGTGTCCGGTGCCCAGCTCATCGACCGCGCCCGCCGGCAGGCACAGAAGTTCGGCGCGGAGGTGCTGTCGGCCCGCGAGGTCACTGGGCTCCAAGCCCGAGGCTCGGCTCGGGTCGTGCGCTTCGGTGACGGCACCGAACTCGCGGCGCACGCGATCATCCTCGCGACCGGGGTGTCGTACCGGACCCTGGAGGCGCCGGGTATCGCCGAGCTCACCGGACGCGGCGTGTACTACGGATCTGCGATGACCCAAGGACCTTCGTGTGAAGGCGAAGACGTCTACATCGTCGGAGGCGCGAACTCGGCCGGGCAGGCCGCGGTCTTCTTCTCGCGCTACGCCCGCACGGTCACGGTGCTGGTGCGCGGCGCGTCACTGCACGACTCGATGTCGCACTATCTGGTCAAGCAGCTCGACGGGATCGACAACATCGGGGTTCGTACCGGCACCGTGGTGGGCGCGGCGCATGGGACTGAACACCTGGAGCAGCTGATGCTGTGCGACCGCAGCAGTGGCCAAGGAGAAATGGTGCCTGCCGCATCGCTGTTCATCTTCATCGGTGCCGCACCTCGCACTGAGTGGCTCGGCGAGGCCGTGCGTCGAGATCCCCGGGGCTTCGTGCTGACCGGTCCTGATCTGCTCATCGACGGACGCCGCCCTCCAGGGTGGCCAGTCGATCGCGACCCTTATTACCTGGAGTCCAGCCTGCCCGGGGTGCTGGTGGCCGGAGACGCTCGGGCGGAGTCGGTGAAGCGGGTCGCCTCCGCGGTGGGGGAGGGTGCGATGGCCGTCACCCTGGTGCATCGTTACCTGGAGGGCCGATGACCACACCCGATCGCGTCAGCCCTGCCACGTTGCGCACGCTGTTCCTGTTCGAGGATCTCCAAGACGACCAGCTGGAATGGGTGGCTGAGCACGGCCATGTCGAGTGTTACGGCGCAGGCGCGGAGATCGCCACCGAGGGAGAGCCCGCGGAGTGGTTCTACATCCTGCTGTCCGGCGGAATCACGCTGTCCCGGCTGGTCCGAGGCGATGATGTCGAGATCACCCGCAGCGATCAGCCCGGCGTGTACGCCGGAGCCACCCAGTTCTACCTCGGCGATCAGGTCCCACAGGTCTACACGATCTCCGTGCGCACCACCGCGGAGAGCGCTGTGCTGGCGTTGCCGGCTGTTGACTTCGCCGTGGTGTTCCGCCAGTGGTACCCCATGGCTACGCATCTGCTGCAGGGGATGTTCGTTGGACTCCGCAACGCCGATGAGCTCATCGGACAGCGTGAACGGCTCGTTGCACTGGGCAAACTGACTGCAGGCTTGACGCACGAACTGAACAACCCGGCGGCGGCTGCCGGCCGGGCGACCGTGGCGCTGCGGGAACGGGTCGCCGGGATGCGACACAAACTCGCTGTGCTCGCCGGGTCCGAGCTGGGAGCCGACGAACTCAAGCACCTCACGGCCATCCAGGAAGAGATCGTCAAGCGGATGCCGAGCGTGCTTGACATGTCCCCGCTGCAAACCAGCGACCGCGAGGATGA
Organism: Pseudonocardiaceae bacterium; assembly: GCA_050699435.1. GTDB lineage: Bacteria > Actinomycetota > Actinomycetes > Mycobacteriales > Pseudonocardiaceae. Next base: position 23,828 of record JBOHGM010000006.1, read on the forward strand.
GCTGACCGACTGGCTCGAAGACAACGGCGCCACCTCCGGGTGGGAGATCGCGCCGACGCTGGTCACCGGCGGTGTCGGCATCGACGATCTGCAGCGCGTCGCAGACGCGCTGGACGCCAGCTACCTCGACGGTGCGATCCGGTGGCTGGCTTACACGGTCGAGACCGAGACACTGCTGGGCGAAATCGAGAACGCCACCGGCCGCATCTCCGCGTTGGTCGGCGCCGCCAAGCAGTACTCCCAGATGGACCGCTCGTCGCACCAGTCCATCGACGTTCATGATGGCCTCAACTCGACTCTCATCATGCTGAGCCGAAAGATCGGGGACCAGGTCAGGGTCGTGAAGAACTACGACTTCAGCCTGCCGAAGGTACCCGCCTACGCCGCCGAGCTGAACCAGGTGTGGACCAATCTCATCGACAACGCCGTCGACGCCATGCACCGCTCAGGAACCCTCACCCTGCACACAGCGCGCGACGGGGAGCAACTGCTCGTCGAGATCGGCGATACCGGCCCCGGCGTTCCTGACGACATGCACCAGCAGATCTTCGAACCCTTCTTCACCACCAAACCAGTCGGGGAAGGCACCGGCCTCGGGCTAGACGTATCCTGGCGCATCGTGGTCAACCGGCACGGCGGCAGCATGCGGGTGATCTCAGAACCGGGTGACACCCGGTTCCAGGTACGCCTTCCTCTCACTGAGTCACGACGTCGCCGAGAGCCAGCAGCCAGGTGATCATATGTCAGCTTGACGTCAGGGCACCAGTGCACCACCCGGCTTGACCTGGGGCGAGGGCTCATACGCTCGTCCGCGAATCGGGCAGGTACCCACCTGCCCCTGATCAGGCCCGATGTGAGCCCTCGCGAGGGTCCCAGGTCAAGCCGGGTGGTGCACTGGTGCACTCACCACTGGAGACCAAGGTTCGGCGAGAGGTCGACGTGACCCGCGTCGATGCGATCCCTGAGTCGGTAATCGTCGCCGACTTCGATGACTCCGAATCGGTCACAGCCTCCGTGCGCGGGATCAGCCGGGCGTATCTGGTCACACCTTCGTCAGAGACGGCCGAAGCCCAGCAGACTCGGTTCGCCGAGATCGCCGCGAAGGCCGGCGTGGAGCAACTGGTGAAGCTGTCGCAGTTCGCCGCGGACGAGGCCTCACCGGTGCGCTTTCTGCGCTGGCACGCTTCCGTAGAGCGCCGGATCCGCGAGCTCGGGGTCGGCTTCACGTTCCTCCGCCCGAACCTGTACTTCCAGGGCCTGCTCGCCTTCAGCCGGTCGATCGCGACCGAGGGCCGCTTCTTCGCGCCGATCGGGGACGCTCGGGTGAGTGCGGTTGATGTCCGGGACATCGCCGCGGTCGGCTGCGGCTGTGCTGACCGAACCAGGGCACCAGGGCCGGACGTACACCATCACCGCCCCGGCAGCGATCACCCACCGCGAGATTGCCGCCGCGGTCAGCGGAGCCGTCGGACGTGAGGTGACGTTTGCTGACGCCCCGCCGGAGGTGTTCGCCGAGAGCCTGCGGGAGGTGCTCCCGGCATGGCAGATTGACGGACTGCTCGAGGACTACGCCCACTATGCGCGTGGCGAGGCCGAAACCGTTCACTCCACCGTCGCCGAGGTCACCGGGCACCAACCGCGGGACATCAACCAGTTCGCCCGCGACTACGCCGGCGCTTTCGTCGGGAGTTGATACAGGACGGGGTGGATTGGCTTGGGTTTGAGCGGTCACGCTGGGCGCCTACGATCGGATCATCGGGCTGGACCAGTCGTGAGCCACCGCTAACTATTCCACCGCGCGCCACGTCGCATCCTCGAGTACGAACCGGGTACCCCTCATGCCGTGGCTCGGCACACCTTCGGGGCCAACAGTCGGCTCAGGGCCGAGTTGCTTCACGCGCAGTGTCCCGATCACCTCCACAGTCCTGCCGTAAAGCTCTGCAGGCCAGCGCCGCAGCCCATCGATGTAGAGGTCGCGATCGCCCTCGCGGACGAGCACGGCTCCGGCGTGGGCGTCGAGCGCCCTGCCTCGTCCAGTCACTTGCTGTCCTATTTGATCTACCAGATTCACCGCGGCCTCCTCATCGCCGACAACCTCCGACTGCGCTGCGCATCCGCCCGCCAGGATCGCAGCGGCCAGGAGCGCGACGGTCGCGCGACGGGCGCACATCGGACCTGCCATCGGCTAGCCGGGCTTCTTCGCGAACGCGACCGTGAAAACTTGCCGGTCGAAGTCCACGAGTGGGCGTGAGTAGTACTCAAGCGTGCTCTGGTATACTTCCATGTCCGGCTCTGCATGATTGGCATGCCACCATGAATCCGTCTCCTCATCGTACCAGCCATAGTCGAAGTTAGTGTACGTCGCCCCGACGCCCTCGTCGGGGTTCGGCCGGGCTTCGTAACGGTAGCCGCTCATGTCGACTTGGCCGGTCTTCTCGTCCGGCAGGAAGGCCTTATCATCGGGGGTCTTGCGCTTCTCCCAATCCGGATCCTGGTTGGAGTAGAAGCGTTTCGAGAAGATTACGGCAGTCCACTGCGTTGGATCAGGATCAACCGGGAACGACTCGAGGACATTGTTCAGATCCGCGAGTGTCGGGTCCCCCAGTACCTCCGTGGGGAGGCTGTCGACCGTGGGCTTGGACTGAAGGATTCGGTTGAGCGCATCCCGCACCTCTTTGGCCTTCTCGAACGTCGAGAAGGACAGGTGCAAGGGTGGTCCAAGCTTACCCTGCTGCAGGTTCAGCTCGGTGATGCCGATGCAGCCACGGGCCAGCATCGCCCGCTCAGCTTCCGTGATCTTTCGGCCGTGCTTACGCTCCCACATCTCGATGTACTGGTCAGGAGTCCACGTGCGAGTCTCTTCCTCTGGTCCAAGTGGAGGGGCGATCGGCTTGTCGGGTTTGGGTCCCTCGCCGCCAGCGAGCTCGTCGAGCTTGCCGAGCGTCTGGCGACCCACGATGCCGTCCTCTGTGAGGCCGTGCTTGGCTTGGAAAGCCTTGACGGTCGACTTGGTTTCCTTACCGAAGATCCCGTCAGGGCCGCCGGATTTGAACGAGATGGGCATGGCGAAGCCGTCGTCGACCAAGCCCTGCTGGAGCTTGGCCACAGCCTCCCTCCGGCCACCCCCTGCCATGAGTGGTGGGCTGTTGTCGTAGGCAGCTTCAAGTGTGGCATCGCCGGAGTAACGGCTGGACTTCAGGTTCTCGGCTTTTTCAACATCCGTGAGCGGTGCTCGCTGTACCACAGCGTTGTGGGCGCGTGCCGTCGCCAGCTCGTCCACAAGCCGCCTGGTGGCCGTGTTGCCAGCCTCACGCTGAACGTCGGAAAGCGCCGACACGACCAGCGTGTCTGTTACCAATTCCCCGGCGCGCGCAGCTTCGACGACCGCCGTCGTCGACGGAGACCGGCGGGAGCGCGACGCGTCCTCTGCGTCCGACTGACGGCGAGACCTGTCATCGCGGTGCGGGGTGGCTCTTAGGCGGGTCATCTCTGCATCCCCGGCTCGTCGTCCCGGCGCCGAGTGAGGTCAGGTGTCCTCATGTACGCCTTGGCCTAGGAGTTGCCAGCGTTCCGCTGGTACGTACAACATGATCACAGCGGCATTCAGTGACACGGTGATCCGGAGCTCAGTGCTACGTTTGCGCCGTTAACGACGCCACGTGGTGGATTCGAGGCTTGGGCTGCTCGTGTGACAGCTACGGATTCCGGTCGAAGTCGTCTCCCCGCATGTCGGACCTCCGTCGTTCTGACTCATCTTCAACTCTGCCCGCTTGCAGGTGCAGAGGGGAGGGCGGTGGCACGACCTTTGGGGCACATCTCGTGCCCGAAGGGGCGGGGTAACCCTGATCGATTGGTCGATGTGACCAATGCCTGATCGATCTGTAGCCGCGACTGGACATGCAAGATCACTTCTGTGAGGCCATCGCCTGTGGGCGCCGATGCTCGACCATGATCAGCTCGGAGATCCGTGGTTCCACAGAAGTGGCAGCTGTTCCCCGCGCTCCCGTGTGCCAACGGCGCTCGCCCGACGCGGCATGAGAGTGCGCTTGTGTGCGATCACACCGCCGACCTCGCCGTCCCGCTCGGGTCCTTGCCCGCATCGACACGAGGTCCGCCACCGATCGTGGCACGGGCTCGGACAGTCGTGGTGACCGTGCGTCCTGTGTGTGTGAGGCCGTTGAACCGGGAATGCGGTCGGAGTAGCTCGGTGCGCTCGCCCCGGCGCTGGCGAAAGCTTCGCGCGGATGGCGGGTATTTCGCGGTGGACCTGGCGGTGGCCGCGTACCGGGAGGGGGTCGGGTTCGCGATCGGCGCCACACGCATCGCCCCCCTCTGGAAGGCCCTGGCCGGCCTGGGCGAGTCCGACTGGACCGACGCGACCTGCATGTCCGGCGCCCAGGTCGCCGTGGCCACCTACTGCCCACCCCTGGTGGCCGACCACGACCCGGCTGCTTATCCGCCGGGTAGCGCTGGCCCCCGAGCAGATCAGCACCGACCCCCGCACCCGGCGCCGCCGCACCCTGCACCACCCCGGAACCCGCCACCCGAGGCGACACTCGGGCCCTCACCCAGCCCACCACTCCCAAACAAACCCCCAGAAGATCACAAACCAGAACCGAAGATCACTTCATGCTGTTACTCGCGGAATCGGGTCTGAGCTATCCCACACCCGAGTGACCTCGGACCTTTTCGAGGTGGCGTCGGGCCAGGAGCTGCTCGACTTCCTGGGCGCCCTGGGACCAGCGGCTCATCTCAGCTTTCACCCCTGCTCGCCAGTGGCACCGGCACGATGGGCCGGGAGGCTATCTCGTCGACGAACCGGTCCTGCCCGGTGCCTCGGTGCGCCCATCGGTCGGAGGTGATGACCGTGGGGTTGACCGGACGACCGAGCCGCTGCTGGGCCCGATCGGCGGCGGCGTAGAGCGGGCCACGGTCCACCTTCGCGCTGCCAACTCCTCGGCGATGATCTGCAGCGGGCCGAAGGCGCGCAGCATGACCTCGGCGAGGGCGTCCACCAAGGGGTGCGGGAGCGCAGGATCGGCAGCAACGGGGGGGATCACTACGCATACGCCGATGATATCTCCGCCCCACCCGTAGAACCATGGCTAGACCAGCAGACTGAGATCGACAGCCTGAGCCTGGGTCGGCGCCCCGGCCTCACCCGTCGCGGTCGCAGACCCGGCATTGGACCACCCACTGGCTGCCGTCGCGGCTGATTTTGATCGCTCCGTGATGCCCGCGCGCGAGAGGTGGACGGGCCATCGGAGACCCCTCCCTGACAGGGTTTCCGTTGAGCTTTGGTAAAGTTTGATCTTTCAGGGGTAGCAGAAGTCAGAAACAAGCTCTGACCTGCGATGATTGGTGCGCCGCCAGGGACTCGAACCCCGAACCCGCTGATTAAGAGTCAGCTGCTCTGCCAGTTGAGCTAGCGGCGCTGGTGCCGACACCCGACCGGCGCGACGGGAACGACGCTAGCACGCAGGGTGTCGGCAGATCGAATCAGGTCGGAGCAACCGGGTACCCCCACCGCACGTCGGTAACAGGTACGACTCATCGGCCGGATAGGAGCCGCACTGTCGGCCCGGTCGGGCACACTGGTGCACGGATCGTTCGGGCGGTAGAGGCGGTAGATCAGGGGAATCGGATGGCGCGGGCAAGGCTGCTACGTACCGCAGACGGATGTCGCGACACCGGCTGGGTACCCGCCAGTTGGGTGCAGGCGCGTTGGGTGCAGGCGCGTTGGGTGCAGGCGCGTTGGGTGCAGGCAAGGCGCACCGCGGTGGTGGCTGTGCTGCTCGTGAGTGGTGTGCTCGGCGCGCTGCTGGCGGGATGCAGCGTGGGTGGCGCCGGTCAAACTCCCGCCGAGAGGACCACGCCGGCACCCCCGGCCGCCAGGATCACCACCGACCCGGCGAATCACTCGGTCAACATCTCGCCGTTGGCACCCATCACCGCCACCGCCGCAGAAGGCACGCTCGCACAGGTCACGATGACCAATTCCGCGGGAGAGGTGATCCCCGGTGAATCTGCACCGGATGGCGCGGGGTGGCAGACCACCGTGCCCCTCGGCTACGACGAGACCTACACGATCAACGCCACCGCCATCGGCCCTAACAACCTGGCGGTGACCAAGACCTCCACCTTCAGCACTCTTGCGCCAAGCACGCTCACGTACCCGTCGATGAACCCGGTGGACGGGCAGACGGTCGGCGTCGGGCAGCCACTCGCCATTTACTTCGACGAGCCGATCGCGAACAAGCAGGTCGCTGAGGACTCCATCACCGTGACCACGAACCCGCAGGTCGAGGGAGCCTTCTACTGGTACGCCGACAATGAGGTGCACTGGCGACCCCAGGAGTTCTGGGCGCCCGGCACCACGGTCACCACGGATATCAAGATCTACGGAAAGGACCTCGGCAACGGCATCTACGGTCAGGAAGACCGGACCGCCACCTTCACGATCGGGGACGCCGTCATCGCCAAGGCCGACGGCGCGACGCACCAGATGACCGTCGAGATCAACGGCCAGCTGGTGCGCACCATGCCGATCTCGATGGGAGACGCTGAGTTCCCCAGCAACAACGGCGTGCACGTGGTCACCGAGCAGCATGCGACCAAGGTGATGGACTCCAGCACCTTCGGTCTCGAGCTCACCGCAGGTGGCTATATCACCGAGGTCAAGTGGGCCACCCGCATCTCCAACGGCGGCGAGTTCGTGCACTCCGCGCCCTGGTCGGTCGGCGACCAGGGTCACCGCAACGTCAGCCACGGGTGCATCAACCTGTCGCCGGAGAACGCCAAGTGGTTCTACGACACGGTGAAGAAGGGTGACGTCGTCATCAACACCAACACCGGTGGCCCCGATCTCCGGTCCTGGGACGGCTTCGGTGACTGGCAGATACCGTGGTCGGAATGGCTCACCGGCGGTGCCGGGTAGTCCTGTCATCGTGCAGCGGCATGCCTCGCGATCAGGTCGTTGACCTTGTCGGCCTGCTCGACGGCGACCAGGTGCGCGGCGTCGAGAACCGCCAGCTTCGCTCCCGCGATGCCGGTGGCGAGCGTCTCGGCATGCGGGTTCGCCGGTATCGCCGGATCCCGGGAACCGGCGATCACCAGTGTCGGCGTAAGGATCCGTCCGAGCAGCCTGCGACCCTGCAGGGCGGCGATGGCGGTGCAGCAGGACGCGTAGCCCTCGTCGGAGGTCTCGACGATCATCTGCTGCACCCGGTCCACCTCCTCCTGGTGCTCGGCTGCCCACGCCGGGGTGAACCAGCGAGCGACCACGTCCGACGCCACTGAGGCCGTGCCCGCCCAACGCACCACAGCGCTCCGCTCGTGGAACGGTTGGGGATCTTCGAATTGGGCGGTCGTGCTGCACAACACCAGCGAAGACACCCGCTCCCTGGCGTGCGCGGCAAGCCAGATACCGACCATGCCACCCAGCGACAGCCCGCAGAACGCCACCTGCTCGATGTCCAGCCGGTCCAACAGCGTCACCACATCGACCGTCAGGTCCTCCATCGAGTAAGGCCCGCTCGGGACCGGCGATCCGCCGTGCCCGCGATGGTCGTAACGCAGCACCCGAAACCGCTCGGAGAGCGCCTCGACCTGCGGGTTCCATATCTCCAGCGTGCTGCCCAGCGGTCCGGCCAGGACCAACACCGGTGCGTCGGCGGGTCCGGTGAGCTCGTAGTGGACGTCGACGCGCTTCATGCGCGTCACCCTAATGCCGAGGGGCGCAGACTTCAGGGGGTGAGTGACGGGATTCGAACCCGCGACATCCTGGACCACAACCAGGTGCTCTACCGGCTGAGCTACACCCACCATGCGCTGACCACTCGCCAGCACCGTGGACCATGGTAGCGGGCGCCGGTACCCGATTGCGCCCCGGTCACTCTCCGGACATCTGCTCGAGGATGCTCTTGGCCGCCGCCTGCGCCTCCTCGGTGCTCGGGCCTGGATCGGGCACGAACAGGGTGCGCCGGTAGTAGGCGAGTTCGCGGATCGACTCGGTGATGTCGGCCAGCGCCCGGTGCGCCAGACCCTTGGTTGGCTGGGCGTAGTAGACCCTCGGGTACCAGCGCCTGCACAGCTCCTTGAGCGACGACACGTCGACCATGCGGTAGTGCAGATGCCGATCGAGCCCCGCCATGTCGCGGGCGATGAAGGCCCGGTCCGTGGCGATCGAGTTGCCCGCCAGCGGCGCTGACTGGGGCTCGGGGACCCACGTGCGAATGTAGGCCAGCACGTGCTCCTCGGCTTCGGTGAGGCTGGTGGTGGACCGCCGCGCCGCCTCGGTCAGGCCGGACTTCGCGTGCATCTCGCGCACCACGTCCGGCATCGAGTCCAGCGCGGCGTCGTCGGCGTGGATGACCACGTCGACGCCGTCGCCGAGCACCCGCAAGTCGCCATCGGTGACCAGCGCGGCTATCTCGATGAGCGTGTCCTTGCCGATGTCCAGCCCCGTCATCTCACAGTCGATCCACACCAGACGGCCGTTCACGTGCCTGAGCCTAATGCGTGACCTGCGACGACGCGCGCTCCACCTGGTCAAGGTGCAGGAACGGCCGGAGCAACCCCGGCACGGCCTGCTCGGCCACGGTCAGCCCTTCAGCGGTGCCGACGTCGATCACGTGGTAGGCACCGCTGCCCGCTGCCGTGGTGGCGGTCAGGGTGATGAGCCCGGCGGGGCGCTGGAACAGCGACTGCGAGACCGTCCAGCCGATCACCCCGGTACGAGTGAGCGCCACCGTGCGCCGTACGCCAGCGCCATGCCGAGTGACGAGGTAGTGCTCGGTGAGGGTGTGCCCCAGGTTGCGGAAGGCGTCCAACGCCAGCAGCACCGTGACCGATAGCAGGCCGAGCGCCGCCCACCACATCCAGGACGGCACCGTCAGGCCCGGCCCCGGAGTCAGGCCCAGCCCCGGAATCAAGCCCAGCCCCGGAATCAAGCCCAGCCCCGGAATCAAGCCCAGCACCGTGGCGCCCAGCAGCACCGGCAGCACTGCGCGGACCAGCCGCCTGCGTAGCGCCGCGACTGGGTGCCTGCGCAGCGGCGCACGCGTGGGAGTCGGGTCCTCGGCCAGCACGAGGCCTGCCACCCGGTGTGCCTCGTCCAGCGGGGCGGGTGGCAGCAGGGCGCTCCGGCCCTGGCTGGGGCCACCGCCCAATCCGGTGGCCACCGCGGCCAGGCGCGCGCCGCGCCCGAGGCGCATCAGCAACGGCTCGGCCACCTCGACGCCGCGCAGCCTGCGCTCCTCCAGCGAGACCGAGCGGGTAGTGAGCAGTCCCCGGCGGATCCGTAGCGTGCCACCGGGCTCGCGGACCAGCCGGAACCTCCACCAGCCCTCGACGAAGATCAGTACTGCCCCCAGCACCGCGACCACCAGCATCGCGAAGGCGAAGACGGTGATTCCCAGCCAGAGCGGGGCAGTGCTCAGCTGGGCACCGACACCGCCGATCTCCGTCACCTGGGAAGGCTCGACGCCGAGTTCGCCGACGAGCTGTGCGAAGGCCCCGGCGACCCCGCCCACGGCGGCCAGGCTGGACACTGTCAGCGGGGCAAAGCGCAGCCAGGACCAGTCCAGCACCGCCAGCTCGGTCCCGGCCGAGCGGGCTGGGAGCCCGGCACCGCCGGGAACCCCTGCTCCCTCCGGGATCGCTGCGCCGTCTGGTGTCGCTGCCCCGTCCGGGCTGGCTGTGCCGGGCGAGGTACTGACACCCTCGTGGTCGCCCGCATCGAGGCGGTGCAGGAGGAGCTGGCGTAACCGGTCGGCCTCTGCGGCGGACACCGCGTCCAGGGTCAGCTGGCGTGACTCGATGCCCTCGGCATGCTCCCCGGTCCCGATCGTGACCACCGACAGCCGGAACACCTGGTGTACCGGCCCGGCGGTGAGGTCGACGCTGCGGATCCGCTCCCTCGGGGCCGATCGGGCACTGCGGAACAGCAGGCCGGAGCGCAGCTCCACGCGCTCGTTGGTGATCCGGTAACGGGTGTTCAGCCAGCGCAGCATCCCCGCTACCACGACAGCCAGCACACCGGCCAGCAGCGCGTAGAACCGCCCATCCACATCCTGTCCGCCGACCACCAGGACCACGACGATGACCGGCAGGAACCCGAAGAGCTGCCGCAGCGGGGTGACGGCCAGCATCCGGGGGTCGAGGCGCTGCCAGCCCGCGCCGGGCGGCTCGGTCCGGTGTTCGGTCTCCGTCACGTGGCGTCCCCGGGGGTGGCCTGGGTGGTCTTGGTGAGCTGCTCGACCAGATCGACGGCCAGCGCGTGGTCCAGGCCCTCCAGCCGCAGGGCCCCGGCCGCCGACGCGGTCGTGACCGTGACGGTGGACAGCCCGAACAGCTGCTGCAGCGGTCCCCGTTCGGTGTCGACGGTCTGGATCCGGGACATCGGGGCGACCCGCCACTCCTGGCTGATCCAGCCCGACGAGGTGTAGACGGCGTCCTCGGTGGTTTCCCATCGGTGCACCCGAAACCGCCACCGCGGCATCACCAGCACGTAGGCGAGGCCCAGGATGGCCACGGCAACGGTGACACTCCCAAGCCATGGCCGCGCAGCGGGCAAGCCGATGGAGCCGATGATCGGGATGATCAGGAGGACTGCGACGAGCAGCGCGGCCTGGGTGCTCCACCACGTGATCGCGCGGGGGCTCACCCGGTGCCGGGGCGGTCGCAACCGCAGTTGCTCAGAGGACTGCACCCCTCCACCTTGCCGGACGGTCCCTGCGGTGTCGTCCGGAGGTGGCTGCGCCCCCGTTCCGACTGCCGTTGGTGAGCAGGTAGGCACCCATCCGAGGGGTGCTGCCCGTCACCCGGCTCCCCTAACCTCGGTAGTGATCGGTGAGCGCACCGGATCGGCCGGGCGGACGGGATGGGGACAAGCAATGAGTCACCGCACCCCCGACATGTTCGGTCCTCGGGTCGCGGCGGGGAGGGAGGTGCCACGGCCGCAACTCGCTGGTGCGCTGGCTTCGGCGCTGCGGACGACCAACGTGGTCGAGCGCGCCGTGGCCGCGGTGGGCACGGCGCTGGTCACCGACTTGTCGATATGCGACCAGCTGGTGCAGCTGTCGACGGTATGGCGAGTGGCGCTGCGTCGCGCCGAGAGCCAGGCGAGGGACAAGCTCGGCGTGGGGCTCAGCCCGGGCGCCGCGCGCCGTCTCGATCTCGACTGCGGAGGCAGCATCGTCATCGTGCACGGGGACGGGTGGTCTCTGGTCGCCCGCACCCCGGCGGTGCTGCTCGTCCTCCTCGACGTCGCGCCGGGCCTGGTCATCGACCGGAGCCGGGCCGAGGGGGCCGCCGAACTCGTCAGCGGCCTGGCTGACCGGCTGTCCTGAGCACCCGACCGCGCGTCACCTTCCCGCCCCCTGCGCCGCTCCCACCGGTTCATAGAGCGTGGTGCGCTGCGCCAGCGGCCGCCCGAGCGGCTCGACGATCGCCCGGAACCCGGCCTCGTCCAGACGCTGCCCATGGCTGGCCCCGGCCGCCCGGCTGATGTTCTCGTCCATCAGTGTCCCGCCGAGATCGTCCACCCCGGCCTGCAGCAGCTGGCGTACCCCGGCGCCGCCGAGCTTGACCCAGGAGGCTTGCACGTGGTCGATCAGGCCGTGCAACGCGATCCGGGCCACCGCGTGCACGAGGAGCACCTCCCGCCAGGTCGGCCCCCGCCGCGCCGCTCGTTTGAGGTACATCGGGGTGGCCATGTGCACGAAGGGCAACCCGACGAACTCGGTGAACCCACCGGTCTGGGCCTGCAGGTCGCGGGCCCGCAGCAGGTGCCGGGCCCAGTGCACGGGCTGCTCGATGGCTCCGAACATCATCGTGATGTTGGAGCGCAGGCCCACCGAGTGCGCCACCCGGTGCGCCTCCAGCCACTCGTCGGTCGTGATCTTGTCGGGGCACAGCACGGCCCGGACCTCGTCGTCGAGGATCTCCGCAGCGGTACCGGGCAATGTCTTGAGTCCCGCCGCGCGCAGCCGGGTGAGGTAGCCGGCCAGTGGCTCGCCGAGCCGTTTGGCCCCTTCGGTCACCTCCAGTGCGGTGAAGGCGTGGATGTGCATCGTCGGCGCGGCTTCCTGGATGGCCCGGCACACCGTGAGGTAGTACTCGCCGTCGAAGCTGGGATGGATCCCGCCCTGTAGGCACACCTCGGTGGCGCCGAGGCGCTGCGCTTCCAGCACCCGCGCCACGATCTCGGGCAGCTCCAGCAGGTAGGGGGCGCCGCGCAGGTTCAGCGAAAGCTTTCCCTTGGAGAACCCGCAGAAGCGGCACCGGAACGTGCACACATTGGTGTAGTTGATGTTTCGATTGACCACGTAGGTGACGGTGTCGCCGACGACGGCCGCGCGCAGTTCGTCGGCGTGCGCGGCGACCGCGCACACCTCGGGCCCACGCGCGCACAGCAGCGTCACCAGCTCGTCGAGCCCGGGCCGCTGCCCGGCGCGAACTCCGTCGAGCACCTCGCGCACCGCCCCGCTCGCCCAGGCCCGGCCCGGCAGCAGCGCGGGCGGGGTGCGCGCCGTCCCGGAGTACCACGCGGTGGAGCGCCTGCCGGTGAGCAGTACCTCGGCACCGTCGGAGACGTTGGTAGCCTCCGGTGCCCGTTCCGGTAACGCCGCGCCCGGGTCGTCGCGGCCGAGTCCCTCGGCGTCGGAGCGGTCCAGCACACCGAATCGCACCGCCTCGTGCAGCCAGCGCTGCGGGTCGAGGGCGTACTCCGGGTACACGGCCAGCCGCGGCGCCAGGGTGTGACCGCCGGCCTGGGTCGCGGCGGCCAGCGCGTCGAGGCCCGGCCAGGGCCGCTCGGGGTTGACATGATCCGCGGTGACCGGGGAGATCCCACCCCAGTCGTCGATGCCCGCGGCGAGCACCCCCACCGGATCGTCGGTGAGATTGGGTGGGGCCTGCAGGTGCACCTCGGGGGGCAGCAGCAGCCGGGCCAGTGCGATGGCCCGCAGGTGTACCCGCGGCGGGCAGGGCCGGGCATCTCGCATCGCGGTGCCTGGCTTGGGCCGGAAGTTCTGCACGATCACTTCCTGCACGTGCCCGTACCTGCGGTGCGCCTCGGCGATCGCCTCGAGTGCGGTGACGCGGTCGGCCTCGGTCTCGCCGATGCCCACCAGGATCCCGGTGGTGAACGGGATGGCCAGCTCACCGGCGGCGTGCAGGGTGGCCAGCCGCCGGTCCGGGGCCTTGTCCGGGGCGCCGCGGTGCGCGGCCAGATCCGGCCGCAACGACTCGATCATCATGCCCTGGCTGGCGGTCACCGCACGCAGCGCGGCGAGCTCGTCGCGGTGCAGCGCACCGGCGTTGGCGTGGGGAAGCAGCCCGGTCTGCTCGAGCACCTGGCCGCAGGCCCGCACGAGGTAGTCCACGGTGGAGTCGTAGCCACGATCGGCCAGCCAGCGCGCGGCCACCGGGTAGCGCTGCTCAGGGCACTCGCCCAGGGTGAACAGCGCCTCGTGGCACCCGTGCTCGGCACCCCGGCGCGCGACTGCCAGGACCTCGTCGAGCTCCAGGTAGGCCGACGGTAGCTGCCGCGGAGCGTGCGCGAAGGTGCAGTATCCGCATCGGTCTCGGCAGAGCATGGTCAGCGGCAGGAACACCTTGGGGGAGTAGGTCACCCGGGTCCCGTATCTGGCGTCCCGCACGGCGCGGGCCATGGCCAGCAGTTCCGCGGTGTCCAGCTGGGCCAGCTCGCGACCGTCGGCCATAGCGCACCCTCCCTGCTCAATCGCTTGCCAGGGGCCCTGTCCCACGGTAGCGGCACGGGAACCGTACTGAAGACTCCCAGCTCAGCGGCTGACGCCCGGCCGAGCACACAACAGAGCGCCGTGCGGCGGCTCGGGCACCGCCAGGTGCTGGGCGAGCGCCTCCGCGGCAGCGGCCGCGGTGCGCACGGAGCGGATTGCCGCGCTCACGGCTTCTCCCTGCGGTCCTGGGCGGTCCAGCTCAGGGCGGCGGCGCGGACCAGGCGGTGGCAGGCCCGTTCGGTGTCCGGGGCGATGCTGGCCATCCGGACGCTGTGCAGGTGCAGCAGAGCGGGTAGCACCGAGTCCGGGTCGATCCCGCCGGTAGCGGTGATCGTCTCGTGGTAGGCGGCAAGTGCGGTACGTCGCCGCGCCCACGCACTCGCGATGTGCTCGCCGTCCGGTAGAGCGCGGATCGCGGCCCGCTGATCGCGCGGGTTCGCCAGCCGTATCGCTTGGTCATGAACCTCGCGGGCGGGCGCCGGGCTCCGGTCCTTGATGACGTGGTCGATCAACCAACGCATCCCGCCGCCGACATCTCCGAGGAATGACACGGTCAGGTCGACCAGGCTGGCCGCGGTGACGGCGAGTTGGTGGGCGGTCTCGGGCCGGGCGAGGTGTGTCCGTTGCGCGATCGCGGTCGCCGAGTCGGCGGCGAACACCGACTCGGCGGCGGTCATCGCGATGCCGCTGCCGAAGCGGCCGGTCTCCGGGTAGTAGGTGTCCACCTGCACGTTTCCGATCAGACCGAGGCGCCGCAGATCAGCGGCCCAGGCACCGACACGGCGGACGGCCGGGCCGAAAGCGTCGACGTCGGGCAGCCGGAACCGCAGACGCAGGTGATGCTCGGGATCGCGGTAGGGCAGGAACCACCACTGCCGCGGTTCCTCCCAGGCGGACAGCAGGCTGGGAAGGTGAGTGGTGAGGATGGCGGTGTGCCGGTCCGGGTGCCCGTAGAGCTTGACGAACAGCCACTCGCTGTTGCCAGGCAGGTGCCCATGGTCGGGGCTGATCGCGTGGATCGGGGTGGCCCGCCGAGGGATCGGCTGCCACCCGGGCTTGCTGGTGGAGGCCAGGGGGACGACGATCTCGTGGGCACGCCCGTCGAGCCACCCGAACGCGCTGGTCTCCGGGGCCTCGCGCACGGTGGCGTGCCCGGCGCGGTCCACCTCGGACCGCACCAAGTGCAGGTGCGTCGGCTCGTCCAGGTCCAGGCGGAGGCGACGATCGTCAGCACCGAGATAGACCGTGTCAGGGACACGGACCCGGTGCCGCCAGGCCGCCAGGCTCGCCACCCATTCCGGCCACGGCGCAGCGCTTTCCGGGAGGTCAGTGGCGGCCAGTATCCAGCGGGCCGGGGATAGGATCGTGCGCCGGTACCGGACCCTGGGCAGAAAAGGCAACCGGCTCGCGGCTCCCCAGGAGAACGGGCCGCACGCGGCGGCCCGCGCCTTGCTGATCTCGCAGAGAAACCGCAGCAACGGATGGGCCGCGTTGGTGAACTCCACGGCGCTGAACACCGTCGGTTCCACCGGCCGAGCCCGCGACAGTGACCACAGGTACAGCCGCTGGGCATCACCGCTCACGGCGAGATCGTCCAGTGGTATCACACCGCCGCCGGTGTGGTGCTCGGCCACGGACACCACATGGGGCAGGATGGCGGGGGCGCGGGTGACGTTCTCGGTCCGCGGGTACAGCGGCGGACACGACACCTGCACCGGCAACGCGTCCTCGTGCACCGAGGGCAGCCGCGCATACGCGTCGGCCATGCGGTCCCGGTCCCCGGGGTCGAGAAGGTCGAGAAACCGTCCTGTCATGGTCCCGGCTGCGCGGGACACCCCCACGACGGCGAGGGTGAACTCTCCCCGGTCGAGGGCACTGCGTGTCGGTGCGTGAACGAGGAAGCTCAGTTCGGTGTGCGGCTGCGTCTGCACTTTGTCGAAATCCTGCACCATCAGATCCGCAATGGCGGCCTCATCGAGAACGACCTCGATGCTCTGGCTCATCGCGGCGTTCTGCGCCAGAGCCAACAGCTGCGTATCCCGCTCGGACAGACCCGGCACCGGCAGCTCCAGACGCGAGTCCCGGTATCCTGCGGGGAACCCCAGCCCGGCGTCGGCGTTCAGGATCTCCAGGACGGGGACAACGGCGCCGATCCCATACCTTTCGAGAAACCGCAAATGGAAGTCCTTCCACCTGGGATAGCCGGACGGGTGCGGCGTCAGGTGCGTCAGAACCGCTGCCGCAGCTTCGGCCTCCCGCGCCACCGCCTGCGGCAGCACCAGCGCGCAGTCGACCCGCAGGTCAATCACGAACGGTCGCTCGGGCGTGGAGATCGCCGCCACCCTCCGGGAGGCGGAGGTTCTCAGCTCACGTCCGCTGGCGGGCGACGACAACCGGTTATGCCGGGACAGTTCAGTGTGGATCGCGTGTAGCTCCTGGAGCAGTGGCGCTACCTGGGGCACGGCGTCGGCGCCCACCGCGGTCAATTCCCCGACGACATGGGCCAGTGGATCGGTCGCCGTCATCGGCGGGCGCAGGCTGGTGACCAGAATCCGCTGAGCCACCAACTTGGCCAGCATTCCCACGATCACCGACTCCGCCGTCCCGGGGAACTCGACCCCCAGCTTCTCCGCCAGGTCACCGAACCGGATCGGGGACCGAGCGGCGTGCATGGCGCTCTCGACTGCCCTAGTGTGTCGCACCGACACCTGCGCCGGCCCCGCCCGGCCCGACAGCGTGCTGGGAGACTGCTGCTGGCAGACCACCACCAGCCTCCCATCACGGACGAACGCCAGATTGTTCGCCACGACCGGCAGCCGAGGCCGCAGCTCCGGGCACCCCTCCAGGCGTGTGATCACCTCCGCCAGCCACTGCGCGTCAACTTGCGCCACCGCGTGGTGACCCTCGCCGTAGCGCACCGCCAGCTCGGCACCGAAACGCACCGGCGCTACCCCGGCGAACAAGCCGAACGGTGTCGCCCGGCTCGTCATCCGCAGCACGTACCGCACGACCGACACCACCGCCCGCCGCACCTGACGCGCCCGCTGCTCATGCCCGGCGCACACCTCACGGACCCGGCGAGCCAGCACCGGGCTGGATACCTCGATGGCCTCCGCGATCGCGTCCTGCGCCCACACCTGTCCCAACCAGCGGCGCCACCGCGTCACATGCCCGACCGTGGTGCCGGTCAGGTCCGGCCAGGGCGCAACGTCCAACCCGGACGGATGCGCGGCCACCCGCACCACAGCCGCCTCAACTAATCGATACAAACAAAACACCCCCCAGAACCGGGAAGGTGGGCCCGGTGCCGGGGTTGGCGGAGCAGCCCCCGGTGCCGGGCCGACACGTTGTCGAGATCAGGGCAACCTACGGACAGCTGTCGCTACAGGCGCTTTCACAGGTTTGGCCACAATTGTCGCTGGTGTCCTGCAGCAGTTCGGCGACCACTGGGCTGGACTCGACAATGCTTATATCGAGATCGAACTCCGAGTCCATTGCCGTCGTGCTCCCTACTACCGCGTCCCTCTGGATTGTCATATGGATCCTCCTCATTGATGGTAGTGGTCTGAGTGTTCTGGCCTCGGTCAGGACGCTGCCGTCAAGGGCCAGGAGATAGTGACCCGGGTGTGCTTCTTGTCGAGGACAAGAGCACTCTCGGGGAGCTGGTCATCCGGGGTGCCCGCCGGGTGCGCCTCAATCCGCGCGCTCAGGCTGGTGCCGTCCCAGGACTGGATATGCCGGACCATCCGGTCAGCAAGCTCCCCTGCGTCTGGTCCGTGGGCGTATACGCCGAACTCGGATCGCTGCCTTTCCGGGTTGACCGGGCGCAGAGCGAGGTAGGCGAGGTTTCCCCCGTCAACGGCCGTCGGGATACCCAAGGGCCAGGAGTGGGCGACGATACCGCGATCGACGGCCTCCTGCTGCACTTTGAGGAGCCCGAAACCCGGCAGAACCAGGGCCAGCCATAGATGAAGGCCATCGAAACGGTCACCACGACCGGCCGTCACCCCCGACCATGCCTGCATTCTGGACTGGGACAACGCCGCGCGCAGCAGACCGGCGTATACCTGCTGCTCGTCATCCAACCGGAGGCCGACCGTTTCCCCATCGAGGAGGACCAGCTGTTCCCGACACTCTCCGGCACCCTGCATCGGCACAAAGCCGCACAGCTCGTAGGCCCGGCTCACCAGGTGAGCATCTTCGCGCTCAAACACGACCGAGCGGGTCAGGCCGCGTATGCGCAGGGGGACGACGAGCCGCCCGCCCTCGGCGAGTTGGTCCACCCAGGCCGGGGGAATATCCCACGCTCCGACAGTGACGATGATCCGGTCGTAGGGTGCATGGCCCGGCACACCACCCTCGGCGTCCGCCAATACCACGGTGACCCGGTGGTAGCCCGCTGTGCCGAGGCAACGCCGGGCACGGTCCACCACCTCCGGGTCAATGTCGACCGTGGTAACTTCACCTTCCTCGCCGACCAGCTCCGCGATCAGTGCCGCGTTGTAGCCGCCCGATCCGATCTCCAGAATCCGCATGCCCGGACGAATCTGTGCCTGCTCCAGCATCATGGCCTGCAGCCAGGGCGCAGAGACCGAACTGAGGGAGCTGCCGTGCTCGTCCCGCTTGGTGATCACGGTGTCGTTAGCGTAAGCCTTCTCCAGCGACACCCCTGGCGCGAAGAGGTGCCGCGGCACGGTGCCCAGCGCGGCCTCGACCTCACTCGACAGGACCGCATTCAGTTCGGCGCGCTGCGCGATGAGCTTGTCGACCAACTCCGCACGCAGTGCATCAGCCTGAGCGGTCTCGTGGGCGGAATCGACCCTCGTTATCTGGGGTGTCATCACGTGGTTACTCCTTCATCGGTGGTCTCGCGTAGGTGATACGGGCCGCCCACACGGCAATGGGAGCCCAGGTCGGACGGCGTGGAATCAGCCCGAATTCCTCCCCTCCCCGGGCCACGGAATGAGAGCACAGTACGATCGGATTAACTTTCGCTGTACACCTACCCATCGTCCTCTGTGCTCCCTTCGCACCGAGCAAGTCGGCAACAGTGGCTAGCAGGAGACTAGATCTGTTCATGGGTTAACTCCTGGCCCACCGTGCGGACACCTCCTGAAGGAACCGATCCAGCTCGCCGCCGTCCACCGCGCCCGCACGCAGGGCGGTGAAGTGCTCGATGTACTGGCGGACCTCGTCGGTGCCGCGGATGGTCAGGCCACGGGTCACGGTTTCGGCGAGCACGAGTGCCTCGTCGTCGGCATCCGGATCGCCGAGCACCGCGAAACCGTGGTATTGGTGCGTGTGCTCCTGGCCCCCGAAACGAATAATGGCCAGGTCGACATTGGGTCGGGTCGTGAGGTGGCGTAGCTGCTGGATCTGGGTGCTCATCTGTTCCGGGGAGATCAGGCGCCGCCACAACGCGGTCTCTCCCATCACGAACAGGAACTTCTTACCCTCGTCATCGAGCACGGCCTGGCGCGCCAGGCGGGCGGAAACGACTTTCTCGACGTCCTCTATAAGGTCGGCGTCGCGGCCGAGACGGAACATCGCTGCGGCGTAGGCCGGTGTCTGCGCCAGCCCGACTACCACGTCAGGCGAGAACACCCGCACCACCGACGCCGCCGCCTCGAACCGCTGAATGTCCTGCTGCATCCGGCGTCGGCCGGGTGCCAGCTCGCGCCGCCACGCCGTTAACCGGGTCGCCGCACGCTCCGCGAGGTCCCGTAGTTCCTCGCGAGTGGCGGACGAGGCACCCGTAGCCCGAGCCCAGGCGTCCACATCCTCTGGAGACGGTGTGGTCCGCCCCAGCTCTGTCTTGCTCACCTTGGACTGCGACCAGCCGAGCCGCCCGGCCAGTTGTGTGGTCGAGAGAGCGGCATCGGCGCGCAACTCTCGCAGCACCGCAGCCGCGCGGCGTCGGTCCTGGCCTGTTTCCGTCATCCGGATCGTGTGGTGAGCTCAATGCCTCGCCGGGCCACGTACTCATCGAGTGGTTCGGCGTGACGACACACGGTGTCTCGCATCACGATGTAAGGCTGCTGGTCCTCGACCAGCTCGGGCCGTTCAAACTGCCCCTGCGAATCGTAGATCATCCGAACTGCCGTTGCGTCGTCGACAAGCCAGAAGTCCTCGCGCAGCGATTCCAGGTCCGGATGCGCACCTCGGTCCGCGAGGTAGATCTGTTCGCCGGCGGCTTGGTTGGCCGCGTAACCCCAGATCTCATACCGGCAGTAGTCGCTCAGCGGGTGATCGAGGACATGGACCCGAGACCACCGAACCCCACTGGTCACCTTGGCAGCCACCTGGGCCAGCCACGGGCTGGTCTCGGGGGTGGAGAGCACAACGGGGCGCCCGGACCGCCACGCAGCGAACTCCTCAGCCTCCTGCGGGACCAGGTACTGCGGCAGCGTCTCCAGGCGAAACACGGACAGCCGTGCCCCGTCGACGATCCGCGCGAGGTCAGCGATCTCCATCGCACTTCCCTACAGGTTCGCGCTGTGCACGATCTGGCGTCTGATGCGGACAGCCCGCTCACCAGCGCCCAGTGGTACCGGCGACGGGTCAAGATCCTCACCAACGATCACCACGTCCTCCATGTCAGGACAGTCATCCACCCACACCCCATGGCAGGTGTACCCGTCCTTGCACAGCTCGTCCGTAGCCACCCTGCGTAACACCATCGCCGTCCTCCTTGGATCAAGTCGTATACTTACGGTACATGGAGACTAGATTGCAAACAAGGCTGCGACGCGTGCCCGACCGATGATCGAGGATTGGAATGTCCACTGTGAACGTCATGCTGACCGATGGTCTTCGGGAGACCGGTATGTGGACAACCAGCGCCCGCTGCGCAATTCGGTGGGCTGTGCAGGCCGCAACCGCTGACGCAGTGGTGAGGCACGGTGACGGGGGTGGCCGACACGGTGGGAGGACGTGTCGGCCACCGGGTCGTCGGCTCAGCGGGAGGGGTGAGCCGATCGTCGAGGCGTCGTCAGACGGCAACGCCGTTGCGACGCAGCCAGCTCAGCGGATTGATCTTCTCGTCTCCGTTCAGCCAGACTTCGAAGTGCAGGTGTGGGCCGGTGGACTGGCCCCGGTTGCCCATCGTCGCGATCTGCTCGCCAGCGGCGACGCTCTGGCCCTCCGAGACCAGCGATTCGTTGATATGGCCATAGACCGAGACGGTGCCGTCGCTGTGCTGCAGCCGGACCCACTTCCCGAAGCCGCTGGCCGCGCCGGACTCGACGACCACCCCGTCGGTGGTGGCGTAGATCGGTGTACCGATCGAGTTGGCGATGTCGATGCCGTAGTGGCTGGTGCCCCAGCGGGCGCCGAAGCCGGAGGTAAGGCGGCCCAGCGCAGGCATCACCACATCCCCGAAACCCACGGGGAGCTGGGACAGGCTTTCCTCGGCGGCGTGCTGTGCCGCAGCCTGCACCGCAGCGGCGGCGGCCTCGGCAGCGGCCTGCGCTGCCGCCCGCTCAGCAGCAGCCACCTCGATAGCGCGCTCCTCGGCGATGCGCTGGCCCTTCGCCAGGCTCGTCACGTCCTGGGCGAGGGTGTCGTGCGGAACCGGCAGCACCTCGGGTAGCGGCAGGACCTCGGGTGCCGGGCCATTGCCGCCCAGGCCGGTGTAGGCGGCGGTGTCGGTCCCGAGTGCCAGCGGGGTGCTGTCTTGTGCGCGCACCGGCTGCTGCAGACCCTGGCTGGCCGCAGCAACGGCACCGACCGCGACCGCTGCCGCCACCATGCGGCCACGGACCGCCGGACCGGGGCTGGGGATCCGGTGAGCGCCTCCGCTCCGGCTGGTCGTCTGCCTGGTCGTCTGCGCGGTGGCAGCGTCGATGCTTTTGCTGCGTCGTTGGCCGCTGGGGGAGCGGTGACGAGCCAAGACCTGCCCTTCCGTTCGGAGAGTCCGGGAGAGATGGCGCGGGCCGTGGGACCCTGGGGAGCCGCCCTAAGGACTCGCGGACGCTATCCAGCGGTCCGAGGGGAGGCAAGGACTGCGACCCTACCCACACCGAGTAGCCGCCCAGCGGTGTGGAGTCATCGATGAACGGTCTACAGAATCTTCGTTCCGGCCGATCACGGTTTGGTGGGTAAAATGTCACCCACTGTTGCGCGGCGTGGGCCAACGGGGGCCACACAGGGGTCCGTGCACGATCAGGACGACACCGGAGGTGGTGGATGGGTCGGCGGGGATGCGGAAACCAGTCTGGCGCACTCACCGTGCTGCTCGTGGTGCTCTTTCCCGTGCTGGTGTTGTCGTGCGGCGATTCGTCTGCGTTGGTGCCGGTCCAGCAGGGTGCCCCGGCTACCGCCCCGGCACCGCCTACGCCGCCGGATCCGCCCGCGCCGCCGCCCGTCTCGTCGTTCACCGGGCTGGCCACCGACGTCAACGCTCCGGTGCTCTGCGTCAAGATCGACAACGCGTCGGTGGCACGTCCGCAGAGTGGGTTGGCGCAGGCGGACGTGGTCTACGTGGAGCCGGTCGAAGGCGGCCTGAGCCGGCTGCTCGCCGTCTACCAGTCCCAGCTCCCGCCGGTGGTGGGGCCGGTGCGAAGCGTGCGGCAGAGCGATCTGCGACTGCTGGCCGGCTTCGGCCGTCCTGCACTGGCGTTCTCCGGGGAGGCGGCGGCACTGCGGCCGTTGATCGAGCAGGCACCCGTGCTCGACGTCTCGGCCCCGGTGCGGCCCGGCGCCTACCACCGAGACTTCACCAGGTTCGTGCCGCACAACCTGTTCGCCGATCCGCACCAGCTACGCGAAGGCGGCGCGCCGGCCCGCGACATCGGGTTCCGCTTCGGCCCGCCCCCTCCCGGCGGCCGCCCGACACCCAGTACCGATGTCTCGTACCAGGCGACACAGATCGGGGTGCAGTGGATACCCGAGGAGGCCAGGTGGGTGGTCGCCATGGACGGAGCGCCGCTCACCACCGCGGCGGGAGAGCGGCCGGGCGCGGCGACCGTCGTGCTGCAGCGGGTCGCGGTACACGAGACGGACATCCGCGACGCGGCAGGCACGCCGTCCCCGTTCGCCGAGACCGTGGGTGACGGCGAGGCGGTCGTGCTGCGCGACGGCCAGGCATTCACGGGGCGCTGGTCCCGGCCGACGCCGGCGGCGGGCACCACGTTCACCTTGCCGGACGGTGCGCCGTTGACCTTCGCGCCCGGTCCGGTGTGGGTGGTGCTATTGCCCGCGTGAGACCTGCGGCTTCCTAAGAGGTGGTGGACTGAGCCCATGCGTACGCCCGTGACGCTGCTGGCGTTCTTCGTCGGCTTGATCGTGCTCTTCGGTGTCGCGGTCAGTCTCGGCGAGGTCGTCGGTGGGAGGGTGCCGGGGATCCCCGGTGGCGGGTACGGATCCGACGAGAACGGATCTGATGGCGGCGATGAGCACCCGCCCGAGGACGATGACAAGCTCGGGGGGTTGTCCATCTCCGATCAGGGTTACGTCCTGTGGCCCGTGGTGACCAGGTTCCCAGCCGGGGAGACCGCCGAGTTCCGGTTCACCATCTTCACCGTCGACCGCACCCCGGTCACCGACTTCGCGATCGACCGGGACCGGCGGATGCGCCTCATCGTGGTCCGCCGGGACATGACCGAGTACCAGCACCTGCGCGGCACCATGGACCCGGACGGCACCTGGACCGTGCGACTGCGGATCGACGAACCGGGCAGCTACCGTGCCTTCGCCACCTTCCGGCCCCGCAGCGCCGCAGCACCGGTGACCCTCGGCGTGGACCTCGAGGTGCCGGGCCTGGTCGAGTCCCGAGCAATATCACAGCCATCGGAGCTCGCCGAAGTCGATGAGTACACCGTGATGCTCGACGGAACTGTGCTCGCCGGCGGGGTGTCCCGGCTCTATATGACCGTGCTGCGGGAGGGGAAGCCGGTCACCGACCTCGAGCCCTACCTCGGGGCTACCGGGCACCTGGTGATGTTGCGCGAGGGCGACCTCGCGTATCTGCACGTCTATCCGCTCACCGGTACCCGTTCAGGGCCCACGATCACGTTCGAATCCAGGGTTCCCACCCCCGGCTACTACCGGGTGTTCCTGGAGTTCAAGCACCGCGGCGAGGTGCGGACCGCCGAGTTCACCGTCATGGCGAGTTGACCACCCACCCCGCCGGGTCAGTCGGGTACCTGTTCGCCGTGCCCGGCCTCTCGGAGCGCTGTGCGCAGGGCGGCGGCGTTGGCATCGAGTTCGGCGGGGTCGGGATCGTGGTCGACGTTATCGAAGTCGAAATCGTCGATACCCCAGGAGGGGAACACGTGCAGGTGTGCGTGCGGCACCTCGAACCCGGCGACTATCAGCCCCGCGCGCGGCGCGTCGAAGGCGGTCCGCTGCGCCGCACCGACCCGCTTGGCCACCAGCATGAGCTCGGTGAGCAGGTCGTCGTCGGTGTCGGTCCACTCATCGACCTCGTCCCGGGGGACGACCAGCGCGTGCCCCGGCCGCAGCGGCGCGATGGTGAGAAAGGCGACGCAGCGCTTATCGCTCCAGACGAAGCGCCCGGGCAGCTCACCCTGGATGATGCGGCTGAACAGGGTAGACACAATTCCCTCCGGTACGTTGCGGGTGCAGCGGCAGGAGCATATTGGCCGCAGCAGCGGCCTGCTCAACGCGACCGGTGGGCTGCCCTGACCTCGTCGAGGAGCTCCTGGATCTGGGCGCTGAGCTGGGTGGGGGAGCAGGGAGTGATGGTGGACCAGTCCGGCCCACCGCCGTAACCGGCCCGGTGGAGCTGCAGGTACCGCCCTTGCGGGGTGTCGTGGTAGGCGACCACGCGTCGAGCACGGTGGCGGGCCCCACCCTGCGGCCCGACCGCCTCGGCACCGAACTGGCCGCGGCCCGCTATGCCCTCGCACATCCGGGCGACCGCGTGGGCGTCGCGAGCATCGACGCCGGCCTGGACCAGCCCATCCACCAGGTGGTGCGGAGCCGAGCCCGCCTTCGCGCCAACAGCCATCAGCGTCTCGGTGGGTATCGAGACGGACTCGCCGGACCCGGCGCCCGCCCGGCCGGCTACCGCGGCGACGTCGGCGGTGAGGCGGTACTCGCTGGTCTCGCCGATCCGCACACCAGCCGCGTTGATCACCGCGACGGCGGCTGTCGCGCCGCGCAGGGCACCCAGGGCGAAGCAGCGCCAGGTGGGGTACCAGATCCGCGCATCGACCATCGCGGCGGGCCGGGCGATCACCTGCAGCAGATCGGCCAGCCCGGGATGCAGCCCGCGGTCGTCTGCGAGACCGTGGCTGCGCAGCGCGTCGAGACCGGATCGGATGATCTGGTGGCGCTCCTCGTGGGTGTTCCCGGGGCTGGGCAGGTGCAGGACGACCGGGAACTCCTCGATACCGAGAACCTCCCGGCAGACATCGAATTCGGTGTGGCTCAGCAGGTACCCGGGCTGAGCAGGAGCGCTCATCGTGGCGGATCCTCGCCGATGACCGGCGGCGCGACGAGGCGGTTGTCTTCGAAGATCTCTGAGTCCTGCTGCCAGTACTTGTTCTGGTGCTCTTCGTCATCGGTTCCGGGCCCGCGCGCCCCGGCTGTTGCCGGGTGCAGGAACGATCCTGGTGCTCCGCCGCGCCGACCGGCGCCCGCAGCGGCCGAGCCCGCCGCGCCGGCCCTCGCCGGGCCCTCGGCGTCGCCACTTGCGACGCCCTGGCCGAGACCGCCCTGGCTCACGCCGCCGACTCCACGACCAGCGCCCGCGCCTACGGCACCGAAGCGGGTTCGGGCCGGGTCAGAGCCCCCGACGCCCCCGACACCGCCTGCGCCGACACCTCCGATACCCGGCGCGGTGGCCGCCGGTCTCGGGGACTGCCCGCTGGCTCCGCCGCCCTGGCCCGGAGTCGGGGTGCCCGGCAGAAACGGTCCTGCCGAGCCACCCGGCCCCGCCGAGCCACCTGACCCGCCAGGGGGAGCCGTCCCGCCACCGACCCCCGCCCCGGTCAGCGTCGTCGTCGACGCAATCTGCTGCGGCGCTACCGTGCTCGGTGCTCCTGGGTAGGCCGCCCCGCCTGCCGAACCGGTGGATGCCGTGCCGCCATAACCGACTGCCGGTTGCTGGGCCCCGCTGGCCAATGCGGCCTCCACCGCGATCGGCCGCGGTGCTTCCACCGGTGCCATGGCGGCGAGATTGGTCTGTGCCACCGTGTTCCAGTGGTTCATGGCCTGGACCGCAGCCGCCTTGTGGGCGGCGTTCTGCTTCGCGGCGTGGTCGACGTCAGTCTGGATCTCGAAGGGATTCAAGCCGCCGGTGCTGACTCCGGCGGCAACGTTGAATCCGTCGGCCATAGCGTCACCGAAGCCGTACTCGGCGCTGTGCGGTTGCTGGATCTGCGACCGGGCGGTTGTGAATGCCTCGCCCTGGTCGGCGGCCGGTCGACACGACCTCATGGAGAGCCCACCCGCATCCGACACCCAGTTCGCGGACTGCTGGATCGCTTGCCCGGCCGCTGCCGCTGCCGCGCCCTCCCACTCGATCCCGATCTCGCTCAGGGCGGTTCGCAGGTGGTTTTCCACGTCGGCGAGCAGCGTGCCCAGATCCCTCAGCGCAGCCCGTGCCGTCTCCGCGGTCCCCGGCCCGTTGCCCTGCTCGTGCATCCAGCTGTACATCGTCTGCAGGCTCTGACCATCGAAACGGTGCGTGGTGATGGTCGGTCCCTCGGTCATGACGTCCCCTCTCGCTCAGCGCGCCAGCAAAGTTTCCATCGCGGCCGCTGCGCCCAGCCGCGCCCGCTCACACATCTCGTCCACAGTGAAGGAGCCCGCACTGTCCCCGAGGAACATCACGTCGAGGCTCTGCCCTGCTGCGACATCGATCGTCAACGAACAATCGTCGTCCGAACCACCCAGCAGCGTTTGGACGGCTCCGAATCCGGCCACCTCGCGGATTGCAACACCCGCCACGTTCCGTCGCCCGGTAAGCCACGCGTCTGCACCCTCCTGCGGCACCGGTGCGACGTAGTAACTGAAGAACGGTTCCGAGGAGCTGTGTGCGTAGGTACAGGCCACCTCGCTGCGGGAGCTTGGTGGACTGGGCCTGGGCTCCTGATCGATGCCCAAATCCTGCCTTTGCTGCGGAGTGAAGACCAGACACGGATCGAGGTCATCTATGGGGACCTCCGCCGGTCGTGGCGGCAGTTGCAGCGCAGCTGTGGTCGTCGGCGGTGGTTCCGGCTCTCCTGGCGTCACCGTCCGGGTAGCGCAAGCTGGCAGCAGCACGGTCAAGGCGGCGGCGAGCATGAGCCCGCCGAGCCGTCGGTCAGACATTCGCACCTCCGGGTGGGAACCCGCGAGCGATGTCCTCGTCGGTCCAGCCGTACTCCAGGGCCGACTGCCGGAGAGCGTTGGCTCCGCGCTGCAGCTCGTCACGGAACTGGAGGGCGATTGCCAGGTAGGAACTCTCGCCTGCGCTCATCCGATGGGTGAACGCGGCCGCCGCCTCTCTCGACACCGGGTCTCCACCCATCTCGTCAAGCCGGAGAGTGGCGCGTAGTGGTGCGATCCCGTCCGTGAGCCGGTTGGCGGCGTCTTGCATGATCTTGTGCGCCTGCAGCACGTTGTCCGGGTTCACCTGAAAGGACGGGCCAGCCGTCGGTTCCATGATCAACTCCCCCCCGGGGTCGGGCGTGGCGACTGGCGGTTACGCTACAACAATCTTCCGTTCGGTCCGGCCGCGCGTCCCGAGCGCATCGTCGTGCTGTGACCGAGGCTCAACTGGCAGACGGAAGACTACGCTTGGTGACATGCGGCGGTCGAACGCCCGGTTCGGGTGAATGAGTGTGATCTTCAGAGCATATCCGGCTAGTCTCCGGGCGTGCCATCATTTGACGCTGAAGCGGTTGACTGCCGGATATCGGTCTTTCGTGAGGGTATGGCTGCGTCCATGGGTCATGACGTAGACCTGCGCGTGACGAGTTTGTCCCTTGCGGTGGGGGACGACGACTCGATCTCGGCGGAGTTCGACGCGGAATCGCTGCAGGTAGTGAGCGAGGGTCCCTCCGCGTCTGATCGTAAGGACATCGAGAGCAACTCCCAGAAAGCGCTGGAGACCCGCAAGTACTCGACGATCAGGTTCCGCTCCACCTCAGTGGTGCGCGACGGTGACCGTGCCAAGATCGATGGGGATCTGACGCTGCACGGTGTGACCAACCCGATCTCAGTCGAGGCGCGTGATGACGGCGAACGCTGGACCGCCGAGGTCACCATCGACCAGCGAAATTTCAATATCAAGCCGTTCTCGGCCATGATGGGTGCGCTCAAGGTCAAGCCTGAGGTGAAGGTGCACATCTCCGTCCCCAGCTCCTGACGTCCGGGTGCGGGGGACTGCCGGTGTTAGCCCCAGCGGTGTGTATGCTGTGCGCATGGCGAGGGTGAACATCACCGATCACCGTCGCTGGGGTATAGCCTCCGGCTGCCGCTCGACCGGTAGTTTGCCCCGGCAGGTCCGGAGTTCGGGTGCCTATCCAGCTACGACCGGTGCGGTAGCCGCGATGCCGGGCGACAGTCGTTCCGCCAGCCGGTCGAGACCACCCTTGATCATTTGTCCGTATCCATCGTCGGCGAGCGCCCCGACGGCAGCTTGACCGTACTGGAGGTGCTCGCGGGCGCGGGCGAGATCGCCGAGCTTGCGGTAGCACTCGCCGAGGTTGAGGTGCAGTGATGGGTAGAAGCTGCGCACGGGGCTCATCACGCCGGCCTGTGCCGCCCGCTCGTCGGTGATCAGGTCCGCTGCCTCCAGTGCACGAAGATCCCAGACCAGCTCGTCGCGCACGTCGTCTTGAACGTCGGCCATCGCGTGGGCGAGCGCGCAGCGGTGAAAGGGGTCGCCGCACTCACCGCCGATGTCGCTCCAGACCTGTACGAACACGCGGCGCGCGGCTTCTCGTTCGCCACGCTGGCTCAGTTCCAGGCCGTTCCCGATCTGAGTCATGGTGGCGTCCGGTTCGGCCATGAGGCTCCTCGAAGGCAGTGTGGGGATGACGTCACGCTGCCCGATCCGATGTGCGTGACGACGGCGCACGAACGAGCCCCACCCCGCGAGCCCTGGCTCGGCGCTCGCCGCACGTTAGCGGTTGCCTCCGGATCAGCCGGCCCGAGCCTTCGTCTGCGGCCAGCGGCCCCAGGCGATCAGGCCGGACACGACGACCAGGAACGCCGGGGTGAGCGCCATGACGGCAGAATCAAGAACGAACACCTGGGTGAGTACCGCACCGACCATGACGCCGACGAGGCCGAGCGCGGCCAGACCGGCCAACCGGGGGATCAGCAGGCCGATCGCGCCGGCGAGCTCGAGCGCGCCGATCAGGTACCGCAACCACTGGCCGGCGCCGATCTGGGTGAACATCTCCACCGCGTACTGCTGACCGGCGAGCTTGGGGCCGGCCGCGGCGAGCACGAAGAACGCCGCCAACCCGACCTGCACCACCCACAGGGTGAGGTTCGTGGCGCGCCCGCGGGCGGTCCCGGGCGCCGCCAAAGTGTCGTTCGCAGTCATAGTGCCCTTCCTCTGCTCCTTGATGAGATCACCTGGGTAGACCGGAGCCGCAGCGAGAACTCATCGGTCGGGCGACACCCGCACCCTCCCTGTCCCGATAACCGCTCGACGGTTCTCCGAACTGGTCGGCGCTTAACTGAACGATCGCGTCAGGCAGGATGCGGGAGCAGCTCGATGCCGTACT
>JBOHGM010000006.1:53385-89678 GCA_050699435.1 Pseudonocardiaceae bacterium
AGCAGCTCGATGCCGTACTTGGGTGCAATGCAGAGGAGTTTCTCGACGTCGACCCGGTGGGCTCAGGTATGGTCATGGTCCGTGCGGGTTCACCCATCTCGGCCGCGAAGCGCTCGAACTGGGCCGGCGAGGTGATCTGCAACAGCTTGGCCGGGCCCGCCTCCGATACCCGGAAGGAGTGCGGAATCCCCCGGGGTAGCAATGCGAAAGTGCCAGGCGTGGCAGTCCAGCTTCGCTCGCCGCAGGTCACCGCGACCACACCGGAGAGGACGTAGAAGCCCTCCTCCTCGTTGTGATGAATGTGCGGCGGCGGACCGAAGCCCGCCATCAGCTCACACTCGATCAACGTGAAGGCATCCTGGGTGTCCTGGCCGCCAGCCTTGACGGTCAATAGGCCGTTGAGGAACCAGATCCCCTCGCCCTCGCCCAGCGCGTAGCCCTCGACCCCAAAACTCATGTGTCCCACCTTCCGACGGTGCGCCCGAGACTGCCGACCTGCGCACGTTGACGAGTGGCGACTATCCAGCATAAGCGGCTGGGCGAGTAGGTCATCCTTGACGATCCGGCCGAGCCGGCTCGCCAGTAACAAGGCCGCGTTATCGCGGTGGCTCGCCCCCCTCGACCTCGTCATGTGGCGTCCTCGGTGGAGGGGTCGAGCCGGGCGAGCACCTGGGTGGACAACTGCCCGAGCAGGGTGATCTGCTCGGGGGTGAGTCCGTCGAGGAACAGCCGCCGAACGGCGTCGACGTGCCCGGGCGCGGCGGCTTCGATGGCACGTCGGCCGTGGTCGGTGAGCACGATGAAGGCTCCGCGGCCATCGTCGGTGCACCCCTCGCGGCGGATGAGGCCACGGTGCTGCATCCGGGTCAGATGATGCGACAGACGGCTCTGTTCCCACTGCACACCCCGCTGGAGCTCGAACGGCCGCAGGCGTGCCTCCGGTGCCTCGCTGAGGTGCACGAGGACCTCGTAGTCGGCGAGGGAGAGGCACGCGATGGTGACGAAGGTCCGCGGTGCCTTCAACGAGTTCGAGGGCACCGCTATGCTCGACGGTGCCAACCCGGCCCACTCGACCGCCCAGGTGACGATCAACGCGGCGAGCATCGACACCCGCAACGCCCAGCGCGACGAGCACCTGCGCAACAACGACTTCCTGGCGACAGCGTCCTACCCCGAGATCACCTTCGTCTCCACCGCCGTCCGCCAGACCGCCGACACCAGCTTCGAGCTGACCGGCGACCTCACGATCAAGGGCGTCACCAACCCCGTGACGATCCCCTCACCTACCAGGACGCGGCGACCGACCCGTTCGGCAACCAGCGCATCGGCTTCGACGGCTCGGTGACGATCAACCGCAAGGACTACGGCGTCACCTGGAACGCCCCGCTCGAGACCGGCGGCGTCCTGGTCAGCGACAAGATCACGCTGGAGTTGGAGATCTCCGCGGTCAAAAACGCGAATTGATCGAGGGGGTCTTGACGACATTCCAGGATCTGATCCGCCAGGACGTCACCAATCCCTCCTGCACGTAGGGATCTCTCGTGACGAAGTCCTCCACGACCGCGCCATCGTCGGTCGCGAACACGAACACGGCACCATCGACGGGATCGGCCAGGGCACCGGCCATCAGCATGACGCCTCGTTCGTGGGCCTCCCTAATCAGCGCCAAATGCGCTTCTCGGAAGGGTGCACGGCGTTCGATAATGTCGTCCACGTAGTCGTACAGCAGCAACGAGTACATGCCCCGATCCTTGCACGGGCGGTTCCACCAGCCCGCAACCATGACCACCACCCGGCCGGCCACTCTGGGTGCTCAGGTCGTGGGTGACGAAGATCAAGGAACCGGGTCATGACCGCGATCGCCGATCGTTACCGCAGGCACGCCGACGTCTTCGAACGCAAGGTCGCCACCGTGCGACCCGACCAGTGGTCCAACCAGTCCCCGTGCGAGGCGTGGAACGCCCGAGACGTGGTGGCGAGCAGCAGATCGACGAGGTCGTCAGCGACGACCTGGTGCTCCACGGATGGGACCTCGCCAGGGCCACCGGACAGGACGACACGATCGACCCCGAAGACGCTCGATTCTGATGGCTGCCAGGACACCCCCTACGGCCGCCTCGCGGCAGCCGCAGATCCGACCGGCGCCCAGTTCAAGCTCGTCGCTCCCAACGCGGCCATGCCGGCGAGGGTCTCCTCGGACTGAGGCGCTCGCCCACGCTGTGCAGAGCGAACTGCTCGTCGAGGGATCGCACCTGCGGCCGCCCGTCCCGGTTCCCCGCCGTCTGGCCACCCTGTGCGTGCTCCGGCTGCGACAGACCCACGTAGTGTGCGAGCCCCTGGCTGCCGCCACGTCGTGCCACGTCACAGTCGAGTTCACCGGTGCCCTTCGGGGCGCTGTGCAGGGAGGAAGATCATGCGCACACGCGCACTCACCGCAACGCTCGCCGCGACCGTCGCGGCGCTGATTCTCACCGGTTGTGGCGGGGACAACACCGCCGGTTCACCCCCGGGCGGCACCCAGCCACCAGGTTCGGAGCAGCATGCCGCGGACCACGACCAGGCCGACATCACCTTCGCCCAGGCGATGATCCCGCACCATGCGCAGGCGATCGAGATGGCGCAGCTTGCCCCGGAGCGGGCCCAGCGACCGCAGGTCAAGGACCTCGCCGGCCGGATAGCGCAGGCGCAGGGCCCAGAGATCGAGACCATGACGACCTGGCTGCGGGCCTGGAACGCCGAGATTCCCCGCACCGGGCAGGACGACCGGGGCCACGGTGGCATGGATCCCGGTGCCATGGGACAGATGCCGGGGATGATGGACCCGCAGCAGATGCAGCAACTTGACCAGGCCACCGGCGCCGAGTTCGACCGGCTGTTCCTGCAGATGATGCTCCGTCACCACGAGGGCGCCATCGCGATGGCCCGTACCGAGCTCGCCGATGGCCAGAACCCCGAGGCCAGGCAGCTCGCCCAGCAGATCATCGATGCCCAGCAAGCCGAGATCCAGGAAATGCAGGCCCTGCTCCCACCGGGCTGACCCGTCGTCCGGTGCCCTCGCGTACCCACCCGGTGCACGAGCGGCACCGGACACCTTGGCGAATACTGACGACAGGACCACGACCGTGCCGGGCGGTTCCGCCGATCACCGGAATCGATCACGACCGGCCGGGTGACGTCAACCGGAGATCGTATGCGGTCCGCATGGTGCATCGCCGCCGCGATCGTCGGCGCCCTCGTGCTGGTCGGATGCACCTCGCCCGGTCCGGCACCGTCCGGCCCGCCGCCCCACAACTCGCTGCAGCAACGGCTGGTCGCCAACGTGACTGGTGCGGGCGCCTTCGCACACCTCGAGGTGCTGCAGCGGATCGCTGACCAGAACGGCGGCAACCGGGCCTCCCCAGGCCCCGGGTACGACGCGAGCGTGGCCTATGTGGCCGGGATCCTGCGCAACGCGGGCTACGAGGTGAGCACGCCCACGTTCGTCGTGGACGACATCAAGGTCCGGAACGTCATCGCGCAGAACCGAACGGGGAGTTCGGAGCGGGTGGTGATGGCCGGCGCGCACCTGGACTCGGTGCGGGCGGGACCCGGGATCAACGACAACGGCTCCGGGGTGGCGGCGCTGCTGGAGATCGCGGTGCAACTGGGCGGCTCGCCCCCGGTCGGCAACGCGGTGCGGTTCGCCTGGTGGGGCTCGGAGGAGGAGGGTTTGATCGGTACGACGCACTACGTCGAGTCGCTCACCGACGACGACCGCGACCGGATCGCGCTCTACCTGAACCTGGACATGGTGGCCTCCCCGAACCCCGGTTACCTGGTCCAGGGCGGCGAAGGTCGCGGCTCGAGATCCGGCCCAACCGGTTCGGCGACGATCGCGCGGGTGCTGGTCGACCAGTTGGCCGCCGTCGGCGTCGACGCCGAGACCATCAAGTTCGAGGGTGACTCCGACTATGCGCCGTTCATCGAGGCCGGCATCCCCTCCGGTGGCGTCTGGAGCGGTGACGCTCAGCGCAAGACCGCCGAGCAGGCCGCGCGCTGGGGCGGGCGGGCCGGCGAGGTCTTCGACCCCTGCTACCACACGGCGTGCGATCGGCTCGACAACGTCGACTCCACTGCGCTGGACCGCTACACCGACGCGGTCGCCGGCACCCTGGCCCACTTCGCGGTGTCCACCGACGGCCTCGCCAGGTGAACAAACCGGGGGAGTCGAGGGCTCGCCGGTCGGCGCAGCCGGCCCCGACCACCGCGACGGACATCTTCGGCGGCGTCGCTCCGCGGATCCGCCGCGATTCCGGGCTGCCCATGGCGCCTCGCGAAGGCGGCTCAGGGGGCGATGAACTCCGCTTCGGGTAGCTGCACCTCGACGGTGGCCTGCGCACCCTCGGTCAGCTCTACCGTGATCAGTTCCCTGACGTTGCCCGCGCTACACAGGTCGCCGAGAACGGCCTGCACAGCGGCGAGGCGAGGTCCGGAGTCCACTACGGTAACCGACATGGCCTCGGCCCGAACAGAGCGCTTGGCGTCCGATTTGGCCTTGCGGATCTGCCGCAGCACGCCGACCGCGATGACCAGCACGGACGGATCACCTTCGGGCAGCGCGGCGGCGTCCGGCCAGGCCGCCCGGTGCACCGACCCGGCGGTGAAGCCGGGCAGCGGGCCACCGTCGGTCCGTCCCCACGACCAGGCCTCTTCCGTGACGTAGGGCAGAAACGGCGCGAACAGCCGGAGCAGGGTGGAGACGGCGGTGCGGAGCGCCGTCCGCGCCGAAGCCGAATCCGGGTCGTCGCGGTAGGCGCGGGCCTTGACGAGCTCGAGATAGTCGTCGCAGAACTGCCAGAAGAACTCCTCCGTGGCCTGCAGCGCGCGCGCATAGTCGTAGTTCACGAAGGCGCGGGTGGCATCGTCGATCAGGATGGCCAGTTGGGCTAGAATCGCCCGGTCGATCGCCTCGGTCACCTCCGTATTGGCAGGTCCCGGGCTGAGCCCGAGGGCGAACTTGGATGCGTTGAGCACCTTGACGGCGAGCCGCCGGCCAATCTTCATCTGACCGGGGTCGAAGGCCGCGTCAATACCGGGGCGGGCGCTCGCTGCCCAGTAGCGGACCGCGTCGGCGCCGTACTGCTGCAGCAGATCCGTCGGCACCACGACGTTGCCGCGGGACTTCGACATCTTCTTGCGGTCCGGATCCAGGATCCAACCGGAGATCGCGGCGTGCTGCCACGGCAGGCCGCCGTGCTCGTAGTGGCTGCGGAGCACCGTCGCGAACAGCCACGTGCGGATGATGTCGTGGGCCTGCGGGCGCAGGTCCATCGGGAAGGTCCGGGCGAACAGGTCGGCGTCCTCACCCCAGCCGCAGGCGATCTGGGGTGTCAGCGACGACGTCGCCCAGGTGTCCATCACATCGGGGTCGCCGGTGAACCCGCCCGGCTGGTCGCGTTGCTGCGCGGTGTAGCCCGGCGCAACATGAGACTGCGGGTCGACGGGCAGCGCGGCGTCGGCCGGGACGATCGGGTGCTCGTAGTCCGGACGGCCCTCGTAATCGAGCCGGTACCACAGCGGGATCGGCACGCCGAAGAACCGCTGGCGGGAAACCAGCCAGTCACCATTGAGCCCATCCACCCAGTTCTCGTAGCGGTGGCGCATATAGTCTGGGTGCCATTTCAGGTTCTTGCCCTGGGCAATCAGCTCGGCCCGCAGTTCCGGCGAGCGGCCGCCGTTTCGGATATACCACTGCCGGGTCGTGACAATCTCAAGCGGCCGGTCGCCCTTCTCGTAGAATTTGACAGAGTGGGTGATCGGCCTTGGTCCGTCCAGCAGATCATCGGACTCGCGCAGCAAATCGACCATCTCCCGCTGCGCACCGAAGCTGGACTTGCCGGCCAGGCGCGCATACGCGGTTCGGGCCGACTCGCTCGTCAACCATGACGGCGTCTTTGCCGCGAGCCGACCGGTCTTCTCAATGATGGCGCGGGTATCCAGCTCCAGCTCGCGCCACCACATCACGTCCGCGAGGTCGCCGAAGGTGCAGATCATGGCGATGCCGGTGCCCTTGTCCGGCTCCGCCCGGCGGTGCGCCAGGACCGGCACCTCGACGCCGAAGACCGGCGTGCTGACAGTCGATCCGAACAAGGGCTGGTACCGATCGTCATCCGGATGCGCGACCAACGCGACGCACGACACCACCAGCTCCGGCCGCGTCGTGGAGATGACGACGTCACCCCGCCCAGCCGTGCCGTGGAACCGCAGGTCGTGGTAGGCCCCCGGCCGGTCCCGGTCCTCCAACTCGGCCTGGGCCACCGCCGTCTGGAATGTGGTGTCCCACAGGCAGGGCGCCTCGGACGAGTACGCCTCACCGCGAGCCAGGTTGCGCAGGAACGCCCGCTGGCTCACCCGTTGCGCGCACCGAGACACGGTGGAGTACGTCAGGGACCAATCCACCGAGAGGCCCAGCAGGCGCCACAGCTCCTCGAATGCCTTCTCGTCGGTCTCGGTCAGACGCTCGCACAGCTCGATGAAGTTACGGCGGCTGATCGCGACGAAGTCCTGCCGCTTCGACGGGGCTTTGGCCGGCGGGATGAAGTCCTCCTGATAGGCGACGTACGGGTCGCAGCGCACGCCAAAGTAGTTCTCCACCCGCCGCTCGGTCGGCAATCCGTTGTCGTCCCAGCCCATCGGGTAGAACACCTCGCGGCCACGCATCCGCTGGAAGCGCGCGATCGTGTCCGTGTGCGTGTAGCTGAAGACGTGACCGACGTGCAGCGAGCCCGAGACGGTCGGGGGCGGTGTATCAATCGAGTAGATCTCGGCGCGGACGCGGGAGCGGTCGAAGCGAAAGGTGCCGTCACGTTCCCACCACTCGCCCCAGCGGGCTTCGAGATCGGCGAGGGCTGCTTGCGGGCTGGCCATACTCCTGACTCTATCGGCTCCGACCTGCACGCCCGCCCCCCCACGCCCGCCGGGAACGCCAGGCCATCCTCGACACCGACCGGGCACCTCACCCTGCTGCTTGGGGGGAGTCGGTCGGTGGGCACTTGGCTGGCCTGCCGGTCCGCTCGACGCCCTGCGCGCCGTAGCGCCGGGACAACGGCACCCTGCAGGACCTTGGTGATCAGAGTCTGGTTGCTGTAGACGACCGCCAGAGCTATAGGGTCTCGGCGGCAGTTGGCCGATGTCAGCGGCCGGCGTGACCACTACCTTGCACCCACCCACCCGACCAGACCAGACCAACCAGGAAGGCACTTCTTCGATGGGTCTACTCGACAAGCTTCGCGAACGGATCGGATCCCTGACCGGCAACGGCTCCCACGGCAGTGGTAGCCCCGGTCATGATCCAGGGCCCAGGTCGCAGGACCGCGACTCGGGGCGGGATCCCGACGAGGTGGCCGTGGAGCGTTACCGCTACATGCTGCGCACCGCCCCGCCGGAGACCGTGGAACAGGCCCACGCCGAGGCATTCGCGACGCTGACCCCCGAGCAGCGCCGCCAGGTGCTCGACGATCTCGGCAACGCCGTGCCCGCATCCGAGCGCGCCACCTCAGACGATCCGCAATCCCTTGCCCGGATGGCCACCCGCGCCGAAATGCGCCAACCCGGCACCATGGAACGCACCCTCGGCGGGGACCGCGGCGGGATGGGGATGGGCGGGGTGATCGCTGGCAGCCTGCTCGCAGGCGTGGCCGGGGCGTTCATCGGCACCGCGATCGCCGACGCTTTCCTCAGCGACGAGCTAGGGGGCGACGCGATGGCCGGCGGCGAGGACACGGCCGGCGCCGAACCTGGCGCCGAACCTGGCGGCGATCCGGGCGCCGATCCGGGCGGCGAGATGGACGACCCCGGGATGGGCGATCTCGGCGGGATGGGCGACTTCTGACCGTCTGAGCGCGCTCCGAGGCCGCCAACCATGGGGGCATCCCAGCCCAGAAAGTTTGGTCCGACATGTCGATGTCGCTGCCCCTCGTTCGACGCATCAGTAGAGCCGGTCGAAACCGTCCGGCCGCCAGATGGAGGACCCAGAGACCCGGAAGGGGACACCACGATGCGATTCATGATCCTGGTCAAGGCCGACCAGAACAGCGAGGCGGGAGTGCTGCCCAGCGAGGAGCTGCTCACCGAGATGGGGAAGTACAACGAGGAGCTGGTCAAGGCCGGGGTGCTGCTCGCGGGCGAGGGGCTGCACCCGAGCTCGAAGGGGGCGCGGGTGAGGTTCTCCGGAGACAAGCGGACCGTGATCGACGGGCCGTTCACCGAGACGAAGGAGCTGATCGCCGGCTTCTGGCTGATCCAGGTGACGTCGAAGGACGAGGCGATCGAATGGGTCAAGCGCTGCCCCAACCCCATGGGCGAGGAAAGTGAGATCGAGATTCGCCAGGTGTTCGAGGCGGACGACTTCGGTGATGCGCTCACCCCCGAGCTGCGGGAGCAGGAGCAGCGCCTGCGGGAGCAGGAGCAGCGCCTGCGCGCGCAGGCGGCCGAGAAGTCGTAGCTGCCCGCCTGGGTCTTGCCGCAGCACCGAGGACGGTGCTCTGATGGGACGCCGTGACGGCGTCCACGACACATCGCGCGATCGACGCGGTCTGGCGGATCGAATCGGCGCGGCTCATCGCCGGTCTCGCGCGGATCGTGCGCGACGTCGGGCTTGCCGAGGAGCTCGCGCAGGACGCGCTGGTGGCCGCGCTCGAGCAGTGGCCGGAGTCGGGCGTCCCGGACAACCCGGGCGCCTGGCTCATGGCCACCGGGAAACATCGCGCGATCGATCTCGTGCGCAGGCAGCAGCGGCTCCAGCGCAAGCTCACTGAGCTCGGTCACGAGCTGACGGCCGAGCCAGCGGGGACCGCGCCGGGCAGCGGGGCGGCCCTCAGCACCGAGATGGGCGACGACATCGGCGACGACCTGCTGCGCCTGGTGTTCACGGCCTGCCACCCGGTGCTGTCCACCGAAGCGCGGGTCGCGCTCACCCTCCGCTTGCTTGGTGGGCTGACCACCAAGGAGATCGCGCGTGCGTTCCTGGTCTCGGAGCCGACGATCGCCCAGCGAATCGTCCGGGCCAAGCGGACTCTCGCTGACGCACGCGTGCCGTTCGAGGTACCCCAGGGAGCCGAGCGCGTCGCCCGGCTGTCGTCCGTGCTCGAGGTCCTCTACCTGGTGTTCAACGAGGGCTACTTGGCGACCGCCGGTACCGACTGGATGCGACCTGCACTGTGCGAGGAGGCGCTGCGGCTGGGCCGTATCCTGGCCGAACTTGTCCCGGCCGAGCCGGAAGTCCACGGCCTCGTCGGGCTGATGGAGATCCAGGCGTCGCGCTCACGCGCCCGGGTCGGCCCGTCCGGGGACCCCGTTCTGCTCCTCGATCAAGACCGCGCGCGCTGGGACCAGCTCCTCATCCGTCGTGGTCTCGCGGCGCTCGAGCGCGCCAAGGCGCTCGGCGGCGCACCCGGCCCTTACGCGTTGCAGGCCGCGATCGCCGCCTGTCACGCCCGTGCGCGGATTCCGGAGGAGACGGACTGGGTGCGTATCGCAGCGCTCTACGAGGCACTTGCGGGAATCGCGCCGTCCCCCGTCGTGGAGCTCAATCGTGCGGTCGCCCTGGCGATGGCGTTCGGTCCGGCTAACGGCCTCGAGCTCGTCGATGAGCTGACCTCGGAGCCGTCGCTCAAGGGCTACCACCTGCTGCCGAGCGTGCGCGGCGACCTGCTGGCCAAGCTGGGCCGCGGCGCCGAAGCACGGGAGGAGTTCGAGCGCGCGGCATCGCTCACCGGAAACGGACCCGAGCGCACACTTCTCCTGCAGCGCGCCGCCACGTGCGCTCGCAGCCAGGAAAGTGACGGGCGGTAGCCTCGAGCCGGGTCAACGCGCCATGCTCCGGATCTGCCGGGTAGCCACCGACAGGGTCGGCAAGTCCAGGCTCCCGACGTCGGAAAGCTCCTCGAGAGTGGCCCTGGCCCGAGAAAGCCGTGAGGCGTTCTCCTGTTCCCACCGCGCGATCGTCGCTGCGGGATCGACCCAGCCGTCGACGCTGCGCAGCACATCCCGGGTGATCTCGCGCAGCGAGGCATAGAGATCATCCCGCAAGGCCAGCCGGGCCAGTGCATGCCACCGGTCACCCCGGGCCAGCTCACTCACCGAGCCCAGCATGCGGTCGATGTCCAGGTGTGCCGACACCGCGTAGTACAGCTCGGCGACGCGTTCGGCGTGCTGCCCGGCCAGTTTGATCGTGCCGGTCCCATCGCGCTCGCCCAGTTCGGTCACTTCGACCACGTCGAGCAGGCCGAAGGTGTGCAGCGCCGCACCAACCCGGCGCGCCAGCGTCTCGGGCACGCCCTGCCTGGCGAGTTCAACGGTGGCGGCGGCGACGTTGTGCGCCTCCCGGCCGTGCAGCCAGTCCGGCACCCGCGGCGCCAGCGACTGCACGATCGGGCCGAACCGGGTGATCTCGGCACCCACCGCCAGCGGCTGCGGCCGATTGAGCAGCAGCCACCGGCTGGCCCGGTCCAGCAGCCTGCGCAGCTCCAGCATCATGGTGTCGGCCACCGACACTGGCACGGCGGTGCCCAGCTCGGCGATCGCCCGCCAGGTGGCGGGGAGGTCGAACACCTCGGTGACCACCGCGTAGGCCCGGACCGCGTCGGTGGCCGACGCGGACAGGTCCTCAGCCAGCCGGTAGGCATAGGTCATCCCGCCACTGTCGACCACCTCGTTGACCAGCAGCGTGGTGGTGATCTCCCGACGCAACGGGTGCGCTCGGATGGCGTCGGGGAACCGCTCGCGAAGCGGACCGGGGAAGTACTCCGGCAACCGCGCGCGGAACACCTCCGCATCGGGCAAGTCGCTGGCCAGCACCTCGTCGGTCAGCGCGAGCTTGACGTGGGCCAGCACGGTGGACAGCTCCGGCGAGGTGAGTCCGTTCCCGGCGGCTTCCAGCGCGGCGAACTGCGCGCGGGTCGGCAATGCCTCGAGCCTTCGGTCCAGCCCCCGCTCCTGCTCCAGGAGCTGCACCAGCCGGCCATGCACCGACACCATCGGTGCGGCGTGCGCCCGGCTGACTCCGAGCACGGTGTTCTGGGCGGCGTTGTCCGCGAGCACCAGCGCGGCGACCTCATCGGTCATCTCGGCCAGCAAGGCCCCGCGGTCCGCCGGATTCAGCTCGGCACCAGCGTCACTGCCGACGAGTCCTTCGAGCAGGATCTTGATGTTGACCTCGTGGTCGGAACAGTCCACCCCGGCGGAGTTGTCGATCGCGTCGGTGTTGACCAAGCCGCCGGCCCGGGCGAACTCGACCCGGCCGCGCTGGGTAAGGCCCAGGTTGCCGCCCTCCGCGATCACCTGAACCCGCAGGTCGGCGCCGTCCACCCGGACCGGGTCGGTTGCCTTGTCGCCGACGTCGGCGTGGCTCTCGGTGGACGCCTTGACGTAGGTGCCGATCCCGCCGTTGAACAGCAGTTGCGCCGGGGAGAGCAGGATCGCGCGAATGAGCTCCGGTGGGGACAGCTCGGTGACAATTTCGTCGATGCCCAATGCCCGGCGCATCGGCGCGCCGACCGGGATCCGCTTGGCGGTCCGGGACCACACCCCGCCACCGCTGCTGATCAGCGAGCGGTCGTAGTCATCCCAGGACGAACGGGGCAGCGTGAACAGCCGCCGCCGCTCGGCGTAGGAGCCGGCCGGATCCGGGTCGGGATCGACGAAGACGTGCCGGTGGTCGAACGCCGCGAGCAGCCGGATGTGCTCGGAGCACAGCATCCCGTTGCCGAACACGTCGCCGGACATGTCCCCGATCCCGACCACGGTGAAGTCCTCGGTCTGGGTGTCGATGCCCAGCTCACGGAAGTGCCGCTTGACACTCTC
Source organism: Pseudonocardiaceae bacterium (assembly GCA_050699435.1). GTDB lineage: Bacteria > Actinomycetota > Actinomycetes > Mycobacteriales > Pseudonocardiaceae. The sequence goes on from JBOHGM010000006.1 coordinate 65,227, forward strand.
CCAGGTCCCCCGGGCAGTGATCCCCATCGCCTTGTGGTCGTAGCCGGCCGAGCCACCGGAGGCGAACGCGTCGCCGAGCCAGAACCCGTAGGAGGCGGCGATCTCGTTGGCGATGTCGGAGAACGTCGCGGTCCCCTTGTCGGCGGCGACCACCAGGTAGCTGTCGTCGCCGTCGTGGCACACCACCTGATCGGGATGCTGGCTCGCGCCAGTGACCAGGTTGTCGGTGAGGTCGAGCAGTCCGGAGACGAACATCCGATAGCAGGCGACACCCTCGGCCTGGGTCGCTTCCCGGTCCGCTACGGGGTCGCCCGTGGGCGCGGGAGGGCGTTTGACCACGAACCCGCCCTTGGCCCCGGCCGGCACGATCACGGCGTTCTTCACCGCTTGTGCCTTGACCAGCCCGAGCACCTCGGTCCGGAAGTCCTCCCTGCGGTCCGACCAGCGCAGCCCACCGCGGGCGACCGGGCCGAAGCGCAGGTGCACGCCCTCCACCCGAGGGGAGCAGACGAAGATCTCGTACACGGGCCGCGGCGCGGGCAACTCCGGCACTGCTCTCGGGTCGAGCTTGAGGGCCAGGTACGGCCGTGCGCCGTCGCGGCTGTCGCGCACGTAGTAGTTGGTGCGCAGGGTGGCCCGGATCAGAGTGAGCAGGCTGCGCAGGATGCGGTCGGCGTCCAGTCCGGTCACCTCGTCGATCATGCTGGTGACCTTGCTGGCCACCTCATCGTGGCGGGCGATGCGGGTGGTGGGCTCCAGGCTGGGGTCGAAACGGGCCTCGAACAATGCCACCAGGGCGGCGGCGATACCGCTGTGCGCGAGCAGCACGTCCTCGACGTAGTCCAGGCTGTAGGGGGTGCCTGCCTGCCTCAGGTACCGCACGTAGGCGCGCAGCACGGCCGCCTGCCGCCAGTCCAGCCCGGCGCGGGGCACCAGGGCGTTGAACCGGTCCACTTCGCAGGCACCACGCCAGGCCGCCACGAACGCGTCCTGGAATCTGCGCTGGACCTCCTCAACCTCCTGCCTGGCCCGGTGTTCCAGCCCCGGGTGTTCCAGCCCCGGGTGTTCCAACAGGGTGGCGTCCAGCCGCAGGCCGAAGTCGTAAATCCAGCACTGCACCCAGTCGCTGCGGATCACCTGGTAGGGACGCTCATCGACGACCTCGACGTCCATCGCCTGCAGTACCGGCAGCACCTGGGACAGCGTGATCCGCTGCCCGGCCAGGTAGAGCGTGAACCGCCACTCTCCCGGCTCGGCACCCTCGGTCTCATCGGACTGGGGGCGGTAGAAGCACAAATCCAGACCGTCCGGCGCGGCAAGTGCCTCCAGCCGGCCGATGTCGACCAGGGCGGTGGCTGCGTCGAAGTCCTCCTTGTATGCCTCCGGGAAGGCCGCGAGGTACCGCTGGACGAGGTCGGTATTGATAGCTTCGCCGGCCCCGGCGCCGGCATGCACGGCGTCGAGTAGCCGGTCGTCCCAGGTGCGGATGGCATCCTCGAGCGCTTCGGTGATCGCCGCGACGTCCGGCGCCGTGGGGACCGTGGGATCGCCGGGGTCAGCGTGCACGGTGAAGTGCACCCGGGCGTGGATGGCCTCGCCGACTCGGGCGCTGTACTCCAGGCCGGTGCCGTGCAGCCTGCGCATCAGCACGTCCTGCATGGCCAGCCGGGCGGTGGTGGTGTAGCGGTCCCGCGGCAAGTAGACCAGGCAGGAGAAGAACCGGCCGTAGGGATCGCGCCGGCAGAACAGCCGCAACGCGCGGCGCTGGGCCACGGACAGCACGCCGGTGACCGTCTGGTATAGCGAGGCCGGGTCTGTGGAGAACAGCTCGGCCCGCGGGTAGCTCTGGATCACCTCGAGCATCCGCTGCCCCGAGTAGGATTCCAGCGGGACACCGGCACGACGGATCACGCCGAGCGCGCGCTGGCGGATCACCGGGATGTCCAGCACATCCTCGTGCAGCCCGGACGTGGTGAGCATCCCCAGGAACCGGTGCTCGCCGGTGACCTCACCACCCTCGTCGAACGTCTTGACCCCCACGTAGTACGGGTACAGCGGGCGGTACACCGTGGCGGGCGCGCTGGCTTGGGTGAGTACCAGCAGATCCCGCGACAGCGCGCCGGTCAGCTCGGGCCCGGGGCTGAAACTGCGGGCGGCGAGGCTGTCCTTGCGCAGCACGCCGAGCCCCGAAGCGAGCACCGCGCGCAACGCATGCGGGCTCCCTTCGGGCCCCTCCCGAACCAGCTCGTAGTGCCGATAGCCAAGGAAGGTGAAATGCCCGTCGGCGAGCCAGCGAACGAGCGCGGCGCCCTCGGCCACCTCCGCGTGGGGCAGCGGTGGCGGCGCGGCGTCCAGTTCGTCGGCCAGGCAGTAGGCAGTGCCGGTCATCCGCTCGGTGTCCTCGACGACCTCACGCACGTCGGTGAGCACGGTGAGCAGGCGCTGTTGCACCTCGCGGGCCCGCTCGGGGTCGGAGATGCGGTCGATCTCCAGGTACATCCAGGACTCGGCCAGCGCCTCGGCGGGTGCCTCACCCGGATCGGAGGTGGCGAGAACCTCCTGCAGGGTTCCGGTCAGATCGCGGCGGACCACCACGATCGGGTGCAGCAGGCGCCGCACCGAGACACCGAGGCGAGCCAGCTGGGAGACCACCGAGTCCACCAGGTAGGGCATGTCGTCGGTGACGATCTGCACCACGGTGCCCGGCAAACTCCAGCCGTCCTCGGCACGGGTCGGGTTACGCAGCCGAATCACCGCCCGGCCAGGCACCCGGTCGGCGGCCAACGCGCGGTGCGACCGAACCACCGCGGCCAACTCGGCAGCGTCGGCGGTGCCAAGATCCTCCGCCGGGGCGTGCCGGTAGTACCGCCCGATCAGCTCCTCGAGGCCGGGATCCGCCCCGGTCTCGCCGATTACCCGAGCCACCGTCCTAGTCTCCCGCGGCAGACTGGCGGCCAGTCCCGGGCGGTCGCCACAGTGGCTCAGCGGTGAGCTCCGGTAGCCGCAGCTCGGGGTCGGTCAGTGCATCGGAGGGAGGGCCCAGGCGACGGCCCTCCTGGAACGCCGCAAGCGCCTCGGCGAGCAGATCGCCCATGCCCGCCTGGGCGGATTCCTCTTTGCTGCGCGAACCGTTGGATCCCCAGTCGAGCGCCCGCAGTGTCGGGGCCGGCGGCGGCCCAAGAACCGGGTCGACCGGGGCCAGACTCAGCGCTGCACCGGACTTCGGGTGCGCAGGATCGACGCTGCGGCCGGTGGCATCGGTCTCGCCGTCCCCAACCTGGGCCGCCTCGGCCGCTGGCGGCTCCTCCGCTCGATCCTCGGCACGACGACGACCGGACCGGCCTGAGGACAGCACCGAGCGCGGAAGCAGATCGCTCACCAGTACCGGAGTGCCGTTGGTGCCACGGCGGCGCCGCGCACCGGGTGACGACGGGTCCTCGGGCCTGGTTGGCGGTTCCTCCTCAGCGGGCAGTTCGGGCGATGGCTGCGCCACCGGCTCGTCCGGGTGAAACTCCTCGCATCGGTCATCCTCCGGGTGGGCCTCCTCCGGGTGGGCCTCCTCCGGGTGGGCCTCCTCCGGGTGGGCCTCCTCCGGGTGGGCCTCCTCCGGGTGGGCCATCTCCGGGTGGGCCATCTCCGGGTGGGCCATCTCCGGGTGGGCCTCCTCCGGGTGGGCCACCTGCGGGCTGGCCATCTCCGGGCTCGCCTCCTCCTGGCTGGCGACCTCACCAGTTGACCTGTTCTTGGCAGGTATCGGGGGCCCGGGCTCCACTGCACCGCCCTGGGCCGCCGGTTGCCGCCCCTTCGCGACGGTGCGCAGTGCCAGGACGGTGTCGGCGAGGAACTGATCGACCCCGTGACCCGCCCTGCGCTGCGCGACACCGACGGTGAGGTCGGCACCCAGCTCTGCGGCCAACCCGGCGCGGAACCGGTCCGCCCAAGCCCGCGCATCAGTCCCCCGCGTCGCAGGCAGTAGCACCGCGATGCGGTCACCCGTGATCTGGCCCAGTGCGGACCCTTCCGGGACCGCGGCCCGCAGCCGTTCACTCACCTCGACCAGCAGCCCCCGATCGGGGGGCTCGTCGGCTGCCGAACCGACCGCGATGAGCACCTGACTAAGTGGAGCGGATCCGGGCAGCGCCGCCTCCACCCGGCAGGCGTACTCCTCGGCATCCAACAGGCCGGTGTCCGGGTCAGGACCAGCACGAAGCCCTCCGGTAGCGGGCAGCAACGCGGCGATCTGATCAACCAGCCCAGCCAACTCGCGGCGGGCGACCCCGCAGTGCTCGACCAGCGCGGACCGTGCTGCCTCCGCGGTGCGGCGGTGGCGGTCTTCGGCGGCCCGCGCGGACCGCAGGCAATGCAGGGCGTCGGCGAACTCGCCCCGTACCTCGTGCACGTAGGACAGGCCCTCGAGGCATTCGGCGAGCACCGCATCAACGCCATGCCGCTGGGTTACCTCTACCGCATCGGCGAGCAGCGCCAGGGCAGGCTCATGGCGACCTTCGGCGAGGTGCACCCGGGTGGCGATCGCCAGCCGCAGCCAGCCGACGGCACCAGCAGCCGCAGCGCGCACCGGACGGCGCAGCATGGGCCGCGCCTCCCGCTCGGCGGCGTCGCCCTCGCCGCGATCCAGCAGGGCGAGCGCTATCTCCAGCATCAGCCGCCCGCTGACCTGGCCGCTGTCATGTTCCGGATCGGCCAACCCGGCCAGCAGTTCCCGGCCGGCCCTGGCCTGCGCCTCGCACTCCATGGCCGCGCCGCTGCGCCGGTGGCGCACCGCGCTGACCGCCTTAGCGGTCGCCCGGAGCAGCAGCGCGGTGTCGCGATCGAGGTGTGCGTCCTCGCGGAAGAGCTCGTCGGCCTCGTCGAGGGCGGCCGACACGTCATCGGCTCGGCCGAGCGCACCCAGCGACTCGACGGCCGCGACGAGCGCCGTGCCGCGCAGCACCGGAGCGATGTCCTCGCCAGCGACCAGCACCGGGCGCAACGCCGCGAGCGCGGTGGCGGGTTCGCCGAGGTCGGCAGCGCAGTGCGCCAGCTCAATCTGCAACTCATGGCGCAGTTCCGCAGGGACGTCGGCGTCCCGGAGCGCGGGCAGCAGCCGCTGGGCCGCTTCCCCATGGCGCCCGAGGCGGTTGAGGGCGACCACCGCAAGGTGCTCCGCGCGCAGCACCGTCGGCCGGTGCTCCCCGGCCGCACGTACCGCGCGATCAGCGAGTACCAGAGCCAATTCGGGCGCACGCCAGCGCAGCAGCATAGCCGATTCCACCAGCGATACAGCCTCACCGCCGCTGGTGAGCGTGCTGTCCCATGCCTCCTCGCGCGCCGTGGCGTTCACCTCCCAGCCGCCCGTCGGGTCGCCCGGCCACCGACTGCCCGCTGCTGGGGTCAGTCGCGGGTCAGTCTGCGGTACGTCACCCGATGTGGTCGTGCTGCCTCCGTTCCGAGTCGTTCGATCTTGTTCTGCTCGTATGCCTCGAAGTTGCCCTCGAACCAGAACCAGGAGGCAGGATTCTCCTCCGTGCCCTCCCAAGCAAGAATGTGGGTCACCACCCGGTCCAGGAACCAGCGATCGTGGGAGATCACCACCGCGCACCCGGGGAACTGCTCCAGGGCGTTCTCCAACGAGCTCAACGTCTCTACGTCGAGGTCGTTGGTGGGCTCGTCGAGCAGGATCAGGTTGCCACCTTGCTTGAGGGTCAGCGCGAGGTTCAGCCGATTGCGTTCCCCCCCGGACAGCACCCCGGCCGGTTTCTGCTGGTCAGGACCTTTGAACCCGAAGGCACTGACGTAGGCACGGGACGGCATCTCAGCGTTCCCGACCTGGATGTGGTCCAGACCATCGGACACCACCTCGAAGACCGTCTTGCCCGGATCGATCCCGGCACGCTCCTGGTCGACGTAGGACAACCTGACCGTCTCACCAACCCGGACCGTACCGGAGTCCGGCTCCGCCAGACCGACGATGGCCTTGAACAGGGTGGTCTTTCCCACCCCGTTGGGGCCGATAACTCCCACGATCCCGTTGCGGGGCAACGTGAAGGACAGATCCTTGATCAGCACGCGGCCATCGAAGCCCTTGTCCAGGTGCGACACCTCGACGACCAGGTTCCCCAGCCGTGGCCCCGCCGGGACCTGGATCTCCTCGAAGTCCAGCTTGCGGCCGCGCTCGGCCTCGGCGGCCATCTCTTCATAACGCTGCAGCCTGGCCCGCGACTTGGCTTGCCGAGCCTTGGCCCCCGACCGCACCCAGGCCAGCTCGTCACGCAAGCGTTTCTGCAGCTTCTGGTCCTTCCTCCCCTGCACAGCGAGGCGGTCAGCCTTCTTCTCCAGGTAGGTGGAGTAGTTGCCCTCGTAGGGGTAAGCCCGGCCGCGATCAAGCTCGAGGATCCACTGCGCGACGTTATCCAGGAAGTACCGGTCGTGCGTGACCGCCAGCACGGCACCCGGGTAGCTCGCCAGGAACTGCTCCAACCACAGCACGCTCTCCGCGTCCAGGTGGTTGGTCGGCTCGTCGAGCAGCAGCAGGGCGGGCTTGGACAGCAGCAGCCTGCACAGCGCGACCCGGCGCCGTTCACCGCCGGACAGGTGCGTCACCGCCTCGTCGGGAGGCGGGCAGCGCAGGGCATCCATCGCCTGTTCGAGCTGGGAGTCGAGATCCCAGGCATCTGCATGATCGAGTTCCTCCTGTAGCCGTCCCATCTCCTCCATGAGCTCGTCGGAGTAGTCGGTGGCCATCGTCTCGGCGATCTCGTTGAACCGGTCGAGCTTGGTCTTGATCTTCCCTACACCCTCCTGCACATTGCCCAGGACAGTCTTCTCCTCGTTGAGCGAGGGCTCCTGCTGCAGGATGCCCACCGTCGTGCCCGGCGCGAGGAGCGCCTCTCCGTTGTTGGGCTGGTCGAGACCCGCCATGATCTTCAGCACGCTGGACTTGCCCGCGCCGTTGGGTCCGACCACGCCGATCTTCGCGCCGGGATAGAACGCGATGGTGACGTCGTCGAGGATGACCTTGTCACCGTGCGCCTTGCGCACCTTCTTCATGGTGTAGATGAACTCAGCCACGGCCGCGATGGTAGATGCGCCCGCTGGGGCCAGGCAGCTTGGCCGGGTGCTGGAGCGGCCAGCCACCGCCCGACCCCAGCGCACCGCTCAGACCGAAACGGGCACCAGTGGGCGGGCAGCGTCGGCCAGCTCGGACAGACTCTCCCTGTCCGCCGGGCCCTTCCCGTCCGCCCGACGCTCCCCAATCGCCGGGCCCTCCCCGTCCGCCAGGCCCTCCCCATCCGCCAGACCCTCCCCATCCGGCAGGTCGAACTCGTCCGACAGGCGGTACTCGCCCACTGCCTCGGCGGTCTCGTCCCCCGTCACCGGCTCTTCAATTCGGCGCAACTTGCGCACAGTTGCCGTGCAGCGGGCCAGGTCCGGACCGACCGCGCTGGCCTCCATCTCAACGACCGACCGGCGCACGCCCTCCTCGGTGGTCCACTCCCGGGTGCGCAGCCTGCCACTGACGATCACCGGGTCGCCCTTCACCAGAGAGGCGGCGTTCTCGGCGAGAGTGCGCCAGCAGCTCACCGACAGGTACAGGCTGTCCCCGTTCACCCACGATTCGGATATCTTGTCGTACCGACGCTCGTTGCTGGCGATCCGGAAGTTGAGCACGAGCCTGCCGTCCGGACCCACCCGGCGCAGCCGCGTGTCACCGACCAGCGTTCCCACCACGGTCACCGGTGTCTCTCTCATCGCACACACCCTCCTGCGCAGCCGTCCCCACCTCTCTGCGGCGGGGAGCCGGCCCCCTCGGCCGGTACTGCTCAGGCTGCGCGGTCGGCCGCGACCCCGGTAGCCGCTCATGATCGACATGGGGATAGCGGGGCTCGATGTGCACAACCGCGGCGGTACACAGCGATCGGAACACGCGATTGTCAGGGAGACGTGCTACCCGCTCACCCGTCGAGCAGTGGCCGCCACCGCAACCCCGGGAACCGGGCGAAACCACGGTCTGTGGTGACCCAGGTAGCCCCGTTCTCGATAGCGAGTGCAGCGTGGAAGGCGTCGGGTACGACGTTGCCGCGCGCCCCGACCTGGCGGCATAGTGCCGAGAAGATCGACCAATGCCGCGTCCCCGCACGAACTGGGATCGCGGCGGGCGCCGCCAGCACTGCGTCGCAGAACTCCAGAGCGAGCGCCGGAGGGGTCGGCTCGCGGTACACCCGGTGATTCGTCACGATTCTCAGAAAGCTGGAGAGAACCAGCTCACTCACCCCGAACAGCTCGTCGCCGTCCAGGACGTCGGTCAGCCATTCGCCGGTCTCCGCGCTGCGCGGGCTTTCCGGCCGATGCGCATAGATGAAGACGTTGACGTCAGCCAGCAGCACGAGCGTCGGCCTCACCCTTATCGAGCAGCGCGGCCAGCGCGTCCTTGTCCTCGAGGTCGACGCCTGGTTGCAGCCCGCTCCCGCCGAAGGTAGGCAGTCGCACGCGGCCACGAGCCTCGGGGGCACGCTCGGCCAGCAGCAGCCGTAGTGCGTCGTTGACGACGTCGCCGAGCGAGCGACGGCTGCGGGCAGCGGCATCCTTCGCCCGGACCAGCAGACTGTCCTCGATGTTCACGGTCGTCCGCATGGTGACACCATAGCATCGCACGGCGGCATCATGATGCATTGCCAGCTCAGGGTGGAGTCCCGAGCTAATCGCGGGCTGGGCGGCGCTCGGCCAGCTGGGCCAGCATGGCGTTGTAGGCGGCCAGCTCAGCCTCACCGTCCGCGTCAGCCCTGCGATCGAACCGGCGGGCCTCCCGGTCGTCGCTGCGGGCCCACTGCACCAGCAGCGCGATCAGCACCACCACCAAAGGGATCTCCCCCGCGGCCCACGCCATCGCACCGGCCGTCCGCTGATCGGCGAGCAGATCCGGGACGAACGGCAGGGCCAGCGCTCGGTAGAAGTCCCCACCGAGCACCGTGGCGGAGCCCATCAGCGAGATCCCGAAGAACGCGTGGAACGGCATCGCAACCACGAGCAGGCCCAGTTTGCCCAGGTGGGGTATCCGGCGGGGAGCCGGGTCGATACCGACGATGAGCCAGTAGTACACGTAGCCCATCAGGATGAAGTGCGCGTTCATCACCAGATGCGCCCAGTGCGAGGGAGCCGCCGCGTCGAACAGCCCGGTGAAGTACACGACGTAGAACGATGCGACGAACATGCCCAGGACCATCAACGGGTGAGTGGACATCCGCACCACCCACGAGTGGGTGAACGACTGCAGCCACTCCCGCGGTCCCGGCGGGTTGCCCGCCCCCGCCGGGGGCAGCGCCCGCAGCGCCAGCGTCACCGGCCCGCCGAGCACGAGCAGGATCGGGGCGAGCATGGACAGCAGCATGTGCACGCCCATGTGCACGCTGAACATCGCCATCGAATAGCGGCCGATGCCCGATGACGTGGCGATCAGGATGATCGCGCAGCCACCCAGCCAGGCCACCGTGCGACCCACTGGCCAGGCGTCGCCGCGCAGCACCAACCGTCGTACTCCGGCGAGGTAGCCGCCCGCGAGAACCAGCGCGGCGACCCCGAACACCAGATCCAGCCGCCAATCCAGGGCCAACCGGGCCAGGGTCGGTGGCCCCGCCAGGTCGTAGCCCAGCAGGATCTCGGTGCGGCTGGGCGCAGCGGCGACCCCACCGGGCGGAGCGGTCCGGGCCAGCGCCGCCGCCAGGCCGATCGTCGCGAGCATGACCAGTACCTCGACGCCGCCGAGGCGCAGCATCGCCGAGCGATCCCCCCGCATCGCCACCGCTGCCACCGCGCTACGGCGGTGCTGCCAGCCGAAGACGCCCAGCACCACCAGCGCGGCCACCTTGCCCAGCACCAGCAGCCCGTAGGTGGTCAGTAGTTGATCTGGGGTGACCCGCACCAGCGCGTTGATCACACCGGAGGCGGCCATCACGATCCAGCAGACCAGCGCCAGCGTGGAGAACCGCTGAGCGGCCAGTCCAGCGTGCTCACCGCGCCGGGCCAGGTGCGCCAGCAACGCGATCAGCCCGCCGACCCACAACGCGGCGGCCACCAGGTGGTAGAGCAGGCTGTTGGTGGCGACGTCGTGGGCACCGCCCGCTGAGGAGTGCCCGGTCAGCGCGACCGGCATCAGCCCGACCACGGCCAGCGCGAACAGCCACACCGTCGAGCCCCAGGACAGTACCGCCGAGCAGCACCCGGCCAGCACCAGGGCGATCCCCGCGGTGAGCGCCCAGGCCCCGGTCTGGGGCAGCTCCGACAATGCCGTCAGCAGCCGGGGGTCCAGCAGATCCGTCACCGGGCGGCCGATCGCGACCGCCGCGGTCAGCGGCACCATCAACGCTGCGGTCAGTGCCCAGACCAGCGCGGCGACCCGGGCCGTGCGCAGCGCCGCGTAGCCTCCGGTATCGAGATAGCCGGACGCTTGCGGTGGCACCAGAAACGCGGCCAACAGCAGTGAGCCGACCGTGACCACCGCGGCGCATTCGGACAGCACCCGGACCGCGGGCAGCCCAGCACGGGTGAGCAGCCCGGGATCGGGCAAGCCCAGCGCGGCGAGGCCGTCACCGCCCAGTGCGACGACCAGTCCGGCACCCACCGCCATGCTCAGCAGCACCCCGAGCGCGACCAGCACGCCAACCCCGCCACCAGGTGGCGCATCGGTGCGTGCGGAGGCTTCGGTGCTCACGCGGACCAGCGTAAGCGGTCACTGCGAGGATCCCTCGATGCACGGGGACACATCGTCCAAGCGGTCGCGCACCCGGCAGCGGACACGCTGCCTGCCGCAGCGCCGGCTGGACGGGGTGGACACCCTGCGCTCACCCCGGCTGCCCGACCTGGCTGGTCTGCGGCGTCGACGACGGTTACCAGTCCTGCTCTGCGGCGTTCGCGGTACGCCCGGATCGCACCCTGCTGGGTGCTGCTGTCCCGCCGCGACATCAGCGACGTTGCGGCGCGAGGAGACCTCGAAGCGCTCACCCACGCCACGCTGAGTCGGCTGCCCGCAAGGTAAGTCGCTGCCCGGGACAAGTCACCGACACCCACGCCCGCTCGCTACTCTGCTCATGGCGCACCTCGCGCCCGGCCCCCGTAGCTCAGCCGGATAGAGCAAGCGACTTCTAATCGCTAGGCCGCAGGTTCGAGTCCTGCCGGGGGCACCAAAGTAGACGTACTTGAACCTTCGGCACAGCGAACAGGTGCGGAAGCACGAACGGACAGACCCCCAGCGGCACGCAGTGCCCTGGGGGTCTTGTCGTTGGTGCTGGTCGCTGGCCGTCCGAGGATGTCGGCCATCGTGACCTGGCCGGTCTCGCGGTCGGCTTGGATGGCTCGACCAGCATCAAGGACATCTTGATCGAGGAGCGTGTCGAACGGTTCGGCGTACTCGCTGCGCAGGCCAACGTCATCGATGTAGAGGTGGGTGAAGAACGCCTGGTTGAACAGCCTGCGTACCTGAGAGTCAGCGGCCAGGTAGGCGGCGTGGCAGTCGCGAGCCAGGTCCAGCGCCGTAGCGAGATTGGCTTCGATCTCGTCGAACGTCGCCCTGCCGGCGCTGAGCCGTTCCTCGATGCCAGCCAGCTGGCTGCTGATGCGCTGCTGCTCGGTGGCGATCAGGTCAAGCGGCATGGCACCGCTGTAGATAGCCTCTACCAGCTTCTGCCGCTGGCTGGTGAGCTTGGCCTTCTCGCTGGTGAGGTGCTTGTGTTCGCGCTCGGCATCCTGGCGGCGGGTGGCCAGCTCGGCGCGCAAGCCGTCCTCGACGGCGTCGCGCAAACTGGGGTCGAGCCGGACGGTGGCCCAGTGATCTTCGACCATCTTCTCGATCTTGGCGATCAGCAGGGCCTTGCGGGTGCAGGCAGTGGTCTTCATGTGTCGGCCGAGGCACACGAAGTAGGGGTACACCACGCCGTAGCGGTTCTTGGCGTTGGTGATGATCAACCGGCTGCCGCAGTTACCACAGAACACGCTGGATTTGAGGTAGTGCAGGTGGTCGCGTTGCCGCTCGCCAACGAGGTGCGATGCAAGCACATCCTGAACCTTCTGCCAGGTGACCGGATCGATCAGTGGCTGGTGGATGCCCTGGTGGATCACGCCCCGGTACACGACCTCGCCTTTGTAGTACGGGTTGGTCAGAATGGCATGCAGCACGTTCGGTTTCACCGGGCGTGATGGGAGCTTCGGAGTACGCCGGGTCGTGAGCCCCCTGGTTTCCAGCTCATCGGCGAGCGAGCGCAGCGTCCACTCGCCGGTGGCGAAGACTAGGAATGCCCAGGTGATCAGCTCAGCCCGATCGGGGTCGATCTCGACCGTGCGTTCCTCGCGGCCTTCGGACGTGCGGCGGGCGACGTTCAGGTAGCCCAGTGGAGCCTTGCCTGGCGTGCCGCCGGTGCGGGCTTTCTGGCTCATGCCCTTGTGGACCTCGGTGGCCAGGTTGCGGGAGTAGAACTCCGCGATCGAGGACATGATGCCGTGCAGCAGCATCCCGGAGGGAGTTTCGTCAATGTTCTCGGTCGCTGACACCAACGTGGCCCCAGCCTTCTTGATGGCCAGGCTGATCTCGACATCATCAACACGGTTGCGAGCGAGGCGGTCAACCTTGTGGACAATGACGTAGTCAACCCGGTTCTCTGCCAGATAGCGGAGCATCCGCTGCAGGTCGGGACGGTGCGCAGATTTGGCGGATTCTCCGGCATCGACGAACTCGTCCACGATGACTGCCCCGATGCTTTCGGCCTTACGGCACACCGCCTCGCGCTGGGCAGGGATGGAGTAGCCCTCGACTTGGCCGCCTTTTTCGGCCTGTTCCTTGGTGGATACACGCAGGTACGAGATACCTGTCTTCATCGAATTGGCGCTTCCGGTCATTTAGCTTCCTCCTTCGGCCTTTGTCAGACATACCGATTCAATAACCAGCACCTTAGCGGCGAAGTGGTTAGCCAAGCTCTCCCAGTTGATACCGCTGCGGCGGTTCGATTTTCGACGCACCGGGTGGTCAATGATGTGTTTTACCTCATGCATGATGGTAAACAGCTGGAGTTCAATCCGGTGGCCCGTCCGGAGGTGGATGTGCCACTGACCACGCGCCCAGAAAGAAATGCCGGACGCTGGCAGGTCGTTAACGTAGGTGATGTGAAGGGTAGGGATGAGGGTCATAAGGCTGCCCGCCACCTGCTCCGGCGCGACTGGGAGCAGATGTTCCCGTACTAGCTGGGCCTGACGGTCGGCAATGTGCCACATGGTGGCGGTGGAGTTGGGTTCAGCAGCGAGGGCACGGAGAGCGGTCAGCAGGGGGAGGTGAGAAGTGGCATTGGCGTCGTTGGTTGTCACGGTCATGGCGTTCCTCCTTTCCCCACCTGGCTCGTTAGTGTTGCTCGTTGATTTCGTCTTCGCGCTCGACCGGTCCGTGGGGGTCCATCCCGTGCTCGTCGATGAGCTTCTGTAGATAGTCGTTGGCTGATGAGAGTGCTTCTTCCGGTAAGCTGCTGTACCGGACACGCAGGTAAGGAGCAATGCTGGGTAAGTCGTAGGGAGTGACGTAGCCTGCCATCGCGAACAGGTCTGCCAGCGGCACCTGCAACGCAATGGCGAGGGCCTTGAGTGTGTTCGGCTGCGGAGAGACTTTGTCGTGTTCCAGACGGGTCAGCCCTCCGCTGTCGATGCCTGCTTTGTTGGCGAGCTCTCGGATACTGAGCTTCTGCTCCGTGCGCAGGCGCCTGATGTACACCCCAAATTGTTGTGCCGTTTTGTGTTCCACGTTCCTGTATTTCTCCTTGTGTGCAGCTCATTTTACCTCCACCCGCTGACTAAAAACAGCACTTGTGGACAATTCTGCAACATTTTTTGGCGCCACCCTCGGAGAATGCCGGGCGATCTCGACGCTCGCCCATCCCAGCTCTGGCCTACTTATCAAATACATAGAGCTTCCCACTGATCTCCACAATGTCCCAGGTTTCGCGCGCGACTCTTTCGACTTTGGTTGAGTCAAGGCTGGCCATCTCGTCAAACCCCCAGCTTGCAGCGACGTTGTTCATAGCAGCCATACAGTCGCGGATCTCTGTCAGCTCGTCGAGCAGCACCTCCATTGAGACGAACGTGCCGATGTAGAACTCATGAAACGTGTGGAGCAGGTCGGCCCGGTTCAGATCGACGTCGGGAAGTTCAAGGTAGGCGCGGAAGGCATCCCCGTGCTCGCGGATACCGTGCTCGATCTGTGGATTGCCCGGCTGGGCCTCTACCTCGGTCGACAAAGTGGGCTCTGTGTGCGCATCTGACATCTCTACCGCGAAGTGCTCCTCGACGCGCACATGCTCGTCCGGCTGGGGGCCGTGTGCCAGTTGTTCTTGGATCTTGTCCTGATCGTGTTGCTCGTATGGACCGCTAATTGGCTGATGTTCCATAGGTGGGCTCCTCCTTCCGTGATGAGTTGGTTTGATCCTGGATATGTGTTTCTGCCTCCGGGAGCGGCTCGGGATCGCCGCCGGTGATGAGCCCACGGAACTCGCCAGTGGTGACGACCCGGAACAGCCCCGGCTGGATGGCCTTGTCGGCGGCCAAGGCGGCCTGAAGGGGCCCCTGTCGCGCCGTGTCCGGCACAACCCAGGCCACGGCCGGGAAGAGGCCGTGGCGGGCCTGGTGGGCGCCGGTGGCGGCGTAGCGCTGGTAGACCTTGGCCTTGCGGACGACGACTGGCGGGTGCTCGGTCGCCAGATCTGCCTCGAGGAACCAGTGGTCCTCGTACTCGCCGCTGGCAGTAATGACGAAGAGATCGGGTTTGAGCCATTCCAGCGCGCCATGCGGACCGACGAACGATCGCCAGCAGGTGGGCTCGGTCTCCAAGCTGACCAGCTCGATCGCGCCTTGGTCCTGCAGCTCTTGGATCGTGATCGCGAACTCGGCCACCGCCAGGGTATGGGCGACGAATACCGGGGAGGGCTCGATGTAGCGACGCCGGTGGTTCTGGCCGTGCATGGTGCGCAGCAACCGCTCGCCGGTAGAGCCGAGTTGCCAGGTGATGGCAGAGGAGCCAGCTCGTACTCCTCCGATCCTTCGGGCCAACCGCTTCACCAAGTTGCGCGTCTCCAGACGATCGAGAACTCGCATGGTGGCGCCGGCAGCGGCTGCGGTGGTGGCATGGCCGTAAGCGAAGTGCAAGCGGCGCACCTGTTCGGTCTTCAAGAGCCGGTAGGCACGCAGGGATTCCAAGATCGCCACGTCCCGATCGGAGAGCCGCAGCAGGAGGCTGGCGGTGTCGGCCGGGCTCACAATCGGCCCCCTCTGCTGCCGCCAACCATGGTGCGGGACGCGTCGGACGCGTCCCGATGACCCCCGAGTAGGGGGTCAGTCCCATCCCACGGCGGAGGCTGATAGCCGAATAAGCTGCGGAAAAGGCTGGGAGTAAGGATCGTGGAGACACGGGCGAGCACACGGATGAACACAGACTCGGTCGGATCCTGAAGCCCTATCGTCGTCATTCCACTGTCTGTCGGGCCGCCGCTCATCGCTGCCTCCGCTTGCGCCCGACCTGCTCGGGTGCCACCGCCAGTTGGGCGCTGCTCTGCTGCGCTTCGATTGGTGAGTCGTGAGCCTCGGGACCGGTGGTGTTCTCGGCACTGGCCGGGCTTGCTGGTGCGTAGTTGGCCCGCGCTCTGGCCCGGACTGTGTCTGGGTCGGCGGTCACCGGTGGTGGTGGCAGGGTCTTGACTAGTGCCCAGCCGGAGGGGTGTCCTTGGACCACGAGGTTGGCGTAAGCGTGGAAACGCGGCAGGGCCAGAAAGTCCTCGGCACTCAGCTCGCGGGTCAGTTTTGCAGTATCGCGAGCGTCCTCATACTCGGTGGCGAACTGGATCTTGCTGCGCGCGTTCATATCCACTGCGGCTCGCAGTGCAGGCGGGAATTGGCTGCGGAACTGGGCTGCCAGGAACCAGCCCACCGACAGCGACCGGGACACCGCGAGTGCATCGGCCAGTGATACGGGCAGGTTCAGAAAGCGGGCTGCCTCGTCGACATAGACGACTCCTGGGCGCTTGTTCGCCCCAGGTTCATTCGCGCGCTCCTGGGTGGCCTGCCACAGATCCGCGATAACCAGGCTGCCCAAGAGTGACGCGGTGCCTGGGCCGATAAGCGCCTCATTCAGCGGAACGAGGACAATCTTATTCTCGCGGAAGATGTCGCGCAGCCGGAACCTACCCTCGCGCTGACCAAGCATGTTGATCAATGCCGGTCGCAGTAACAGCTGGCGGAGCTTGTTCAGTGGGCTTGCGATCGCCGCTGCCTGGGCGGCCGGGGACTGGCTGTCGAACCAGGACCAGAATCCCGCCAGAGCCATATCGTTATGCACCCGGCCGACTTGCTGGCGTCGGAATGTCGGGTCGGTCAGAAGCCGGGGGATGTCGAGCAGGGTGGCCGGATTTTTCGGCGTACTAGCACGCGCCAGAGTTCGCAGGCACGCTGAGAAGATATCTGCCGTCCGAGGACCCCAGCCGTCGTGGAAGACGGCCTCGAGGACCGCCAGGATCCCGTCGACCACCACGTCCGGGTCGCGGCCGGTGACATCGAGCGGGTTGAAGCCGACCGGCACATCATCGCTCGCGTTCAACTCGATGACGTCGTTTATCCGGTGGTCGGGGATCCGAGCAACGATATCATCAGCGAGCTGGCGTTTTGGGTCCAGTACCGCGACCGGAAGTCCGGCCTCGATATCGGCCACGATCAAATGCAAAATCACATTCGTCTTTCCTGCACCTGAGGGCCCGTAGGCTGCGGCGTGGAGCGTTTGATCGGTGGGCGCAATGCCAAGCAGCCGGTCATCGCCGGGCGCGGCGCTCTGGGCAAACACTCGAGGCCCGGTATGCACCGACGATGCCGCCCGCAACCGCTTGGGATGTACCGGAGGGAGCCCGGGTAGGTCGCCGTCCCCGAGTGGAAAGGCCAACAACCCCACGAGCTCACTGACCGCGAGATGAAGCGGCCAGCGCCACGGCAACCGTGCCTCATTCAGCGCCCGGGGATGCTCGCGGATCAGGTCAAGGTGCACCCCCGGGCCCTGGGTTGTAGCCAGCGCGCCAAGCAAGCCCACCATGAAGCGGCGACGCCGATCGGGATCGGGGCCGGCCGCGCCAAGTCGGATGGTGGTCGCGAACCCACCCTGCGCCAGCCGCTCTTTCATCCGGTTCCGGGTCTCGGCACTGGCCGGACGGTCTCCTCGCAGCAGCAGTTGCACCAGGCTGGTGCCCGGGTCGGGCGTGTTCGCCGCAACGACGCGCGGTGCGCGGCGAGGGCCGAGCACCACCTGCAACAGCAGGCGTTCGCCGGACTTCACGGGCGTGGCCAGTGCCGAGAGCAGCGCCCTCGTCGTGGCCTCAGCAGTGTCGCTGCGCAGCGGGAGCCCGGGCGGGTGAATTCGGAGCCGTCCGGCCACCTCGGCTGCAGCACGCGGCTCGGCCTGGCCCTGCTTCGCCGTGGTGAGCACGCTGCCGGGAATCAGGTCAGTGAGCATGTGCCGGAGCGGGTGCACGTCGGTGGCCCGGCAGCCGAGCAGATGCCGGGTGCCTTCCTCGTCCGCTCGGGCTTCCAGCACCACCCGCGGCGCACTTCTGTCGGACGCCAGCCGCGCTAAGAACCGCACGGCCGTCGCCACGTCGAGCGGGCGGGGAAGGTGCAACCCGGAGAACACGAGATCGTCGCGTCTAGCCATCGGCCACACCCCCGGGCGTCGCACGCTCGTCGGCGGCAGGCTTGGATTTGGTGTCGTGTCCGGCGGCATGTTCGGCCTGGGCCTGCCGTTCTGCCTCAGCCATCGCCAGGCTGATTAGTGCCTTGCTGAATTTCCTGATATCCGGCGGCTCCCGCCGGACACCGCGTACCGTGAACCGGCGCTCCTCATCCCGTCGATGATGGTCTTTCTTCTTCTGTCGTCTTGAAGCCACGAGGCCACCTCCTTTCGTCTCTCACCTGTGTTTGAGTGCTGCCTACAAGCAGCGGCTTACTTAGCCCCACTTATTGCTGATTCCAGTCAGCACGTCAACGCTCGTTGTTAATTTCACAAATGCACGACCCCTGTTGAAGGCAACTCACCATCTGGATCGCCTCCACCGCACGACGGCGACTGCGATCCAAGCGACTGCTGCCAGAGCGGCGGTGCCGATGAGCCAGGGCAAGATGGGGCGTAGCAATGCGATTGCCAGGTTGAGCGCGATAACTGCGCCGAGTATCAGCATGCTGACCCGAAACGCCCAGTCGGCCGGACGCCGCAGCGGGGACTTGTCCTTATCCATTACTCTCGTCCCTTCCATGCCTATCGCTGGGCACCGGGTAGTCAGGAATCCGGATATCTGAATCGATCTCGTTGCCCCACACACACCAGTCCGCGCGTGAGGGCGGTCGGCGACGAGCGAACAGCTCCAGGTAGGGCCCGCTGGAGATTCGCTCAATGACCGCGTACTGCTCCTCGGGCTTGTGGGAATGATCTTGAACGGGCGCGTTGATCCACGTGGGCTGGGAGTGGAAGTTCACCGGCGACTTGCCGCGGGTGGCAAACAACAGATGCTCCGTGGCATTACGCAGATAAGTCCCCATTCCCAGCCGCAATTTGACCCATGTTAAGGGAGAACGAACCTCAAAATCCCACGCTGCAGCCACGTCATATCCTTCGCGCAGGGCCGCATTCGTCACCCACAGCCACAAATGCGCGTTCTCGGCCGCCAACTCCCCGACCGGCATCGCCTTGATCCGCTCCAGCGACATGAGCGGGTAGTGCCGCTCTGCGCCTCTCGAACCTTTCTGCTGAACGTCCCACGGCGGATCTGCCAAGATGGTACGGAATTTCGTCGTGGTCCCGAAGCGGGCCACATCTGCGTCATGCGTCACGCTTTATCTCCTCCTTTCCGTTTCCCGGTATGCAGACACAGCTCTCCTGACATCGACAAACAAGGGTTCTGTCGCTGGGGTGGAGACCGTCAGCCGGGAGGCCGCCCCTAGTTATGGGGCTAACTGGTTTGAATGAAAACCACCGGCTCGCTCGAACATTCGCCCGAACCTTCGAGCGAGCCGACGGTCAGTTACCTCTGTTGTCTGATTCCATTTCATAAGGCCGTGAAGTTCCAGAGATGCCAGTTGTGGAATCCACGACAGGAAGGCGTTATCACGTTCCAGCGCGGCTTGGAGCGCTTCCGGGTCGGTGCGTGACCAAGCTGGCAAAGAGGGCCCTCGCGACCGCGCCTGGCGGGTCCTCCCGCCTTACATACGTCACTGTGACGCCGTCGTCGAGCACGCCCGGCGCTAGGTATCCGCCGAGCACCACCGCGTGTACGTCACCGGGGAATGCCGCCAGCTCGGCGAGCACCTGACTTGGTTCAGGATCAAATAACAGGAAATCGCTGAGCACCACCAGCGTCAGCTTGCACTTGGGATGAGCACCGGCGATCTCGACTGCACACTGCAGACTCGCAGACAGCTCGCTCGACCCGGCGCCCTTTGGCACACGCAGTCCTCTCCGTAGCCGCTTGAGCCCTCGCCGGGTGAGCGGTTCGGGTCCGACATCGCCGCTGGAGGGAGTGTCGAAGTGCAGCACCGCGCCCAGCTCATGAGGCGACCCTCGCTGAGCAACCACTGAGAAGGCATAGGCCACCTCGGCAAACCGGTTGGAGAGCGGATCCGTTCCGCCCAGACTGGTCACGGAGCCGGAGTTGTCGAAGATCGTGATCAGCAGCGTCGGCACCTCCGCCGGCCACCCTGGATCCCCCAACCGGTAGCCGACGTCGGACGAGTGACTCCGTACACCCGACGTCGCGCCCACCGCGCCGAGCAACTGACCGCACAGCAGAGTGCTCGGCAGTAATACACTGCGGCGGGTCACCCCACACCACCCCGGCGTGCCCGCCTCCCAATAACCCCACCGGGTTCGCCAGCCGGATACCCGTGCCCGACAACCTGCGGATTGCGTCTCAGCACCCGCCAGCCCAGCGACTCCACCCGCTTTGCGGCAGCCTGGCCACGCAGCTGGTGCTCGGCCAGGATCGAGCGCGCGGCCTCCTCGGCCTCCGCTCGCATCTTCGGTGGGGATGCAGCAGCGAGCGTCAGGTGCCGTTTCTCGGCTTGGCGTGCCCGCTTGGCCATCGCGCCCACCAGATCCGCGACCTCATCGGCGGCCCAATAGCACAGCAGCCCCGATGCGATCGCGGTTGCAGCCGCGAACAGCCCGAACGTCAGTCCCGCCAAGCTGCCTTCGATACCACTGCGCAGTGCGAAGATCCCCACTGCCAACAGCGCAACCACGAGAAGCGACAACAGCATGACCAGCTTGACGATCCCCAGGCCCTCATCAGTGCCGGTGAACAGCTGCCGGTAACGCAACTCGTCTTCGGATAGCGACTCCGGATCACGACGACGAGCACGGGCCATCCGGATGTCCTTCAACTCCGAGCCGACCAGCCCAGCGCACACCGCCGCTAGCCCTGCCGCAAACGCCTGACCGAACGCGATATAGACGATCTCGCCGTTGACAACCGCTGCCGCCCACACGCCGGCCGTATCGCCGAACCACAGCAGCAACCAGCACAGCCAGTACCGCTGCTTTGCTCCGGGCTCCCGCCGCGCGTACGGCCCGAGTACCCGCGTTCCGTGTCGAAGCTCGGCGTTAGCCTCGTGCACCTCTATCTCAGACTCGCCCAGCAGGAACTTCGTCGCCTCGCATGTGCTGTCACACCCGCGAGCCTCCACCCGATAGCCGCGCGCTTCATGCTCGCCCTCCGCTGACCACAGCAGTTCCTGCTCGTCGGCCTTCGTGTCGTATTCCTGCTCGGCATGAAGCTTTCCCAGGCCCGAGGGACGAAGTCGGGCATCAGGCTCGTCTTCCAGCCGAGGCAGCGAGACGGCATCGGCCTCCTCGGTCCAGGCATCCGCCGAGTCTCGTGTGGAGATGCCCCACCGGGATCGGTATGCACCGGTCACTGTGCTCACCGACCCTCAGTGGCGTAGTCGGTCACTGACCGGCACTCCGCCGCCGCAGTCTTCTGGCAGAGCACGTCGTAGTAGCTCACCAAGCCCTCCACCACTGAGGACTTCGGTGTACCCTCCGCCACCCGACCAAGTCCGGCCACCACCACGGACGCCCCCGGCAGCTTCGGCATCGCCACCTGGTCAGCCAGCGCCAAAACCTCCTGCGTGCTCAGCGCCCAAGCGCTCAGGTCCACCCCGACGGTCTGAAAGCCGTCCGTCAAGATCGTCAAATGCAGCCGGTACAGGTCGCCGAGTTGCCCGATCCACTCCGAGGCCAAGCGGTACTGGGCTGTGATATCGCTGCCGCCCCCGGGTAGAGATGCCACGGCTGGCGCGTACCCCTGCCGGACCTTCTGCATGACATCCGCGACCGCTTCAGGCACGCGCTTCAGGCGCGCATTGTCCGTTGCCCCTTGCATCCGCAGCGGCCCATCGAACAGCGTCGTCGTGGCCGCACTCGATGCCGAGAACACCAGTACCCGCAAGTGTCCCGAACACACCGCCGTCCGCCGTGTCACCGACTCGACTACCGCCATCCGCTCGGCAGTGATGGCTTCCGAGTCGCTCGAGCCGGTGCCGTCGAGTTGCACCATCGCCGCAGGCGACGCGGACTGGGCGCAGGAGGCGAGGATCCGCTGGTTCTCGGCTAGCTCACCACGCGGCGAGCCAGTCTCGCAGCCGGTCACTACCAGCGCCACGATTGTCACCAACCCTGCGACAAGCGCACTGGCGGCACGACCCCCATGCCATGCATGAATAGAAGAAATATTGGTCATGCAGTACTCCTTTCTAGACGATCTCGTTCGACTTTCCGTTGGTACCCACGCCTAGCTCTTCCGGTCGGCACCAGTTACACCGCTCCAGCGCTTGGCATTGCGTCGTCGCTTTTGCTCTATGCGGACACTGCGGAGTTCCTTCGCCTTGTTGACTGGGGATACTTCGAAGGACTCCTCGTTCTGACAGCGGAAGTTAGCTGCCGCAGCTGCAAGTTCCTTCTCCCGGCGCTCCTTGTTAGCCTGCTGATGTTCTCGAACAGTCTTCGTGTACCGGTTACGTGGCATTACCGTAAGAAACCTTCCTCACCTACAGACAGAATCTAAAATCACAGTCGCATCAATAACTGCAAGAACTGTTTTTGGGCATAGCTCTGCCCCGGATTGAATAGAAACGATTGGAGACCGAGATCAGGCAGCTCCAAGTAGCACTCAGAGCCGCCTGATCCGGCCGCTACTGCCGAACGTCCTGACGGCGGACTGTCAGAGGCTCCGCGAACCGCGCCTGGCACACCGAGCAGCAAATAACTCCCTGCCGCCACGAACCCTTAGCCACCCGAATTGTCACCAAGTGACCCCGCGCGTCCAGGCAACGGCACGATGCAAACACATACTTTGCCAGCGTGGCGGCCGACCCTATTGATTCGGCCGAGTCGGTATTCTCATCGTCTGCGTCTGACGTTCCTACTGGGCGGGATGATCTCGGATCCCGTACCAGTATCAGGCCACGCTCCAATCTGTCCAAAAGATCGGAGTAGTTGGTCCGTGCCCACGGCAACAGGCCAGATGTGCGGTGGCCAATACTCGCGTCCTTCTCAACCACCAGTCCGATAGCCACAGCGATCTCCGTGAATCGCCGATTGTGGTACCGGCCATCTCGCGACGTGTCCTTGATGCCATTGGCTTGCGCCCACGCATGGCACGCCTCATGGAGCAAGGTCACCAGCACGTCCTCAGCACCACTCATCGACTGGTGCGGTAGCCGACGATCGGCGTTTAGAAACAGTTCGTGAACGTGACGGTCGCCATAGCGCCAGACACTCTCCGCGAACCAGCCGTAGGCCGCCCGGCGCGTCCCACCCATCGTCAGCACCACATCGTCCTGCAGAGTCTCGACAAGACCTGGCAGTTCTTCCTGGCGCCGACGCGCTGCCTCCACGACGGTGTCGTGAAGCAACGCCAGCATGACCCGATGAGCGTCGGTCGGAGAGTCCGGGGATGCCATAAACATGTCCCCTGGTGCCCCGTTGAACGACGCTTCGGGGTCAATATCAGCGGACATAGATCACTCCTCTCTGTGAAGTTGTCAAGGAACGGAGACGAGACTGCCGCTCGGCGCGGGTGTCTTGTCCCCTTCAGCAACCCCGTGGCTGCTGCTACGACCACCGTCGCAGCGCCGCCTGCTTCAAACCTGCTCGCAACCTGCCCCCGACCTGCTTGCCCTGCTCGACTTCTGTCACCATCGAGGCATGAAGCAGCTACCTGAGTGGATCAAGGAGGAGCCCGAGGAGCTTCGTGAGCTGCTGATCGCGTTGCATCGGGTTCGGTACAAGGGTGTCTGGGGGCTACGCGACAACAGTGCACCCATACCCGAACTTGTTGATCTAGCAAGTGCCCACTGCCCGAAATCCAGTTCGGCCAGTCAGTATGAACTCATGACGGCACTTCTGGGAGATGTATTACTACCACATCTCACACAAAATCAAGATCACCAGGCCGTCAAACTCTACTTCGGCTTATTGCCGGAAACTCAAACTGCGAGCCCGAAAACCCGACGAGAGAAAACGGGGAGTCGAGTTTTTCATCAATCACTTCCAGTGTTTCGCCGCCCAGACACAGGGCACGAGCGACCATTCCTCGTCCGTCTTGCGAAAGCCTTGGTTGAGCTTCGAAAAACGCCACCACGCGCTAAGACATACCGCAACTACTCGACACCATATATTGTTCGCCCTAAGTACGATGATGCCTTTGAATCTCTCATCACCAAAGATAATAGACTCATCGCGTTCGAAGGGGAGCCAGGCAACGGCAAGACGCGCCTTGCAGACGAACTAGTCGCCAAGCGCCTCGGTCGACGTGATACACGCATCGACCTAGACGCTGGCAGCGCAACTGTTCTCATGTCGCAAATTTCCGGGATACTGAGCCGTTATGCTGACGGGAAGGTCAAAACGTATCCTTCGGACCCTGACGCGCTTATACGTGCTTTTGCTGCGTTCATCTGCTCGGCGGACGCACCGGCATATTTGGTCGTCGACAATATTTCAGACGTTCAGCTCTTGGATCGTCTCGTTCCACCCAGTGCGCGTTCGCTCACGGTTATAACCAGTCGGGATAATACTTTGCCGCATGGTCGCGGCGTTTCACTCACCGTAGAAGGAATGGAGGACGATGAAGCCCGCCAGTTTGCCGCTCTGCTGCTGCCGCGTATGGCATTACATGACATAGATCACCTGATCAATACACTCGGCAACAAACCCTTGGCTATCGACCATGCCTGCACTGGCCTCCTTGCCGACGGATACATGACGGTCCAAGAGTTTTGCACCGCCTTTCAACGCCACGCAGCAGTGGTTATGAAGCAGGCAAAGAGCCCAGGCGAAGAAAGTCTATCCTTCATCTACGAACAGGTTCTTTCTCGGCTCCGCGAACAGGATGCTAAGGACG
>JBOHGM010000007.1:0-87004 GCA_050699435.1 Pseudonocardiaceae bacterium
GGCCGGTGCGGATGTTCTGGCCATGATGGTTCGCACCTATTACATGCCGAATGATGATTGGGCCACGCTGTGCGCGCGTGGTGAGCCTCACGGACGACGCGCCGTCTTTCCACGATTTGCCCGAACCGCTCGCGTCGGTCGGTGACTACCTCCGCGCCGACCTCAACGACGGCGACCGAGACTTCGTCCCCACCGCCGAACTCGTTGGCGCACTCGCCGTGGAACCCACCGCATTCGGTCGGCAAATGGGCGAACTCGGCTGCCGTCCACGCCCCGGCCGTGTCATCGCCGAGGACGGCACGACCCGGCAGGCACGCGGCTACCTCATCGCCGACATCCGGGCCGCCATCGATGCCCTCCGGGACGACCGGAACCGGACAGCGACTCAACCTGAACCCGTCACACCCCGGGCCGCAACCCGTCACAACGCGGCGCAACCCGTCACAAGCCCTGTGACGAGTTGCGCCACGTCCCTAGCTGCGAAAACAACCATGTGACGGGTTGGGCCGGTCCCGGACAACCCGTCACAACACGGCCCGAACGGCTGGATCAGAAGTAGGTACGGGACAGGTCGGGCCGGTCGGCCCGCTGGGACTCGGGGAGGGCGGTCCTCAGCGGCCCGACCGGCCCGGGGGAGCCGCCCGACCGACGGGGAGGACGGTCCGGCATGGCGGCCGATCAGGGGCTGTGTTCACGCGGTGATTTGAAACGATCTGCGCATCTGCCAGCGGGGTACTGGTACGGACCGCGACCATGCCGCGTGACTCTCCTCGATCCTTCTCGCCACGGCGGGGGTTCACTTAATTTCTGAGGCGGGTCGTGCGGACGCTTGCTGTTCTTGAACACGATGCGCCGAGTGACCAGCCCTCTGCTGCTCTTGCGCTGGTGTGTTTCACGCTGGCGGCTTTTCCTAGAAACTGTGGGTGTGGGAAACACGGGTGAGGGGCACCTCGAATACCCCTCAGCGGCTCGCACATCCCACACACCTCAAGATTTGGCCGCCACTCACTCACGTCGACCGAGGCGGGGCATCACATGCCCACATAACGCGACGACCTCGCCACTCTGGTTCGATGCATCATCTCCGAGGACGTGGCCGCGCCTGCCGAGCGGCGACAACACCAAACGCGGTCCGGCTGGGGTGTTCATTGCGATTATTTCCGTTCACTCAGTGCCGCGTACCGGACCGATCCGGCGTCGGTCAACGTGACGCGGCAGTGCCCCGCGTTGTCAGGTCCGGATCGGCAGTCCCAGCAGTCCAGCCTCGCTCAGCTCATCCAACGCGTCGGGTAGAAGCATGGAACGGGCCGTCCGCCGATCGAGCCAATGATCCCGAGTTTCGCCACACGGCCCCGTGACACTCGTCGCAAGGCCAGCCGCTTCGACGCGCCGGTCATCGTCTTTTCTGGGCTTCGGTGAGCAACTCAGCGAGCCGCGCCGCTTCCGTATCGGTCATTCGTATTGTGGTTTTCCACGCCCCGTTTAACGTTAGCCATACCCGCGCATTCCTGCCGAGTCCTCTGCGCATGACGATGACCGTATGTGGTTCGCCATCGACGTTTCTGGCCTGAAGGGTTTCGCGATATGATTCTTCGTCGGAGTACATCGAACGCCACCTAAACCTTTCGTCGGAATCGCTGGATCACGACCGGGGGCCGGATGGGGGGTATGTCGGGGCAACCGGCCCCCGGTCGTGAGCGGAGATCCGGCGGCGTGTCAGGGCGAGCGCGGCACCGGAACCCCCGGCCCGCCGCCCGTTGCGGCGAGCTGAAATAATCCTTCCGATGGGTGGTTATCAGCGGAACGTCAGGTGAGCGCCATCAGGACGCCACCGCGCCGCCGTGCGAGGGAGGTGAACCGGTTTGGTCAACCGGCCAGCCCGGACGCTGCTCGAACAGCGCATCCGGGAACGATGCCTGACCTTCGAGGAGTTCGTGCAGCACACCGAACGCTTCGCACGCGACCATCACGAATCGGGGACACTCAGCCTGCGACACCTGCAGCGACTCGTCAGCGGCCGATCCCCCGCCGCGCTCCGGCCCGCAAACGCACGACTACTCGAACGACTGTTCGACGAACCAATCACCGCACTTCTCGCACCACCGAAGACCACGGTCAGCGATGGAGAAGGCCCAGCCACCGAACTGCGCCAGCTACTCGACACGGCTCGCCGCGTCGACCGATCGACTATCACGCTGCTGCACCAGCAACTCGACGCCATCCGCCGCCTCGACCGGCAACTCGGGGCGATCGTCGTCCGAGACGAACTCAACGCCAAAATCCGGCAAGTCGAACGTCTCACCACACACAGCCTCGCTCCCGGCACCCGGGAACCGCTCGCCGCGCTGCTCTCCGAAATGCACACACTCGCCGGATGGCAAGCACTCGATCTCGGCGAAGTCACCGACGCCTGGCAACACTACGAACACTCCCGATCCGCCGCCGCGCAATCCGACTCCATCCCCCACGAAGCCCACGCCGCCGCCGAAGAGGCATTCGTCCTCATCGACGCCGGAGCGACCCGCGACGCGGCAGACTTGCTCGACTACGCTCGGCGACGCGCCGAGGCAGCCTCGCCCCGAGTCCTGCGAGCCTGGCTCGCTGCCGCTCACGGCGAAACCCTCGCCGCGCACGCCGACCGGACCGCCAGCCTCCATGCCTTCGATCACGCCGCCCGCTTGCTCCCTCGCGACCCCAGCGACGACAAGCCTTACGTCGCGCTCGACCCCGTGCACCTCGCCCGCTGGCGCGGCCATGCCCTCGCCCGCTTCGGCGACCCCGACGCCATTACCGTCCTCACCGACGCCCTTGCCCGACTCGACCCGTCGTTCGTCCGCGCCGAGACAGCACTCCGCGTCGACCTCGCCACCGCCGTTGCAGCCAACGGCGACCGGGACGAAGCACGCACCCTTGCCGACCATGCAGCCCGGCTCGCCGCACAGGTCGGCTCAGCCCGTCAGCGTCGGCGCATCGCAACCCTCGTGTCGTGTGAAACGTCCGGGCTCTGGGCGCGATAACCTGGTGTCCGTGGGAGTTGCGAGCGTATGGGCTGGCCCGACTCTCATTTGCTAGCCGCCAGCACGGCTGAATACTGAAGCAAATGATGGCAAAGGGAAGCCATTGCCAGTGGGGAGCGCACTTGCACAGGAGCTGCGCGAGCTTTTCGCAGTAGATCATCAACGGGGTCTCAATCTATCGCAGATATACTCAATCTTGGCCGCGAAGGATCGAGAAGCGGCGGACGAATTCCTGACACAACGCTTCACCGTCGCACAACGTGATCCTCGCTACAAGGTATTGAGCTTGGTGTCAAGTGGTGGGTGCACCACCACTTGACACCAAGCGCTAACTTTTACGACTACCTTAATAATCGAGACGAGAGTCCATACCTGCTACAACAGAAAGCACTGCTCCTGAGTGCCAAAGGACGCCACGAAGACTCCTTCACTGAGATAGATCGCGCAGTCGGAATGACAAATGGACAGAACTGGACTATCCAGGCAACCCATGCGGAACTGCTAATGCAGGCCAATATGATACTAGCGGCGACGGATTTGACTGCACGGGCACAAGTCGACAGAGGGATGTCCCTGCTGAAGAAATGCTATATATCTGACCGACGTCGGTCCTTGCACGCCCTCAAGTTCGCGAACCATGCTCTTGAATACGATCAGCTCTTCAGCGACGACCAGAGCCGTGACTATTTACGACAGGCGCGCGAGTGGTTGCAACTTGCATCGAGCCGTGAGCCGTGGCTAACACGTACTGGACCGCTGCTTCGCGCGGTGACGCGTCGGCTCACTTAGTAAACTAAACCCAGCTAAGGAACGCTGGTGCGGCAGCGATGCTAGACGGTATGGGGGCCCGGCCTCCATACCGTCTAGCTCAGGTCTGGGACTGCGGAGGCTTTGGCAGTCGCGCGGCCAATAGTCCAGAGGCTGTCTTGTCTGCGGCGGCCATCCACGCGGCATATACCCGAAGCGTCGTCGCTCCGCCGCCACCGTGGCCGAGCCGACCGGCAACGGTGCGGACGTCGACGCCAGCCGCGATCAGCTCGGTGGCGCTGTAGTGGCGCAGTGCATGCAGGTGGGTGTCCAGGTCGAGGCTGTCGGTCATTGTCCCATACCGGTGCGTGATGCCGTCCGGGTCGCAGTGTCGGCGGTGGTCCGGAGCGTAGGAGAACACGAAGGCATCGTCGGTGAGCGTCGCCCCCGATCTCCGCGCACTGTTGTTCGACGCGCTGCTTGTGGTCGCGCAGGAGGGCAACGGTGTCCGGATCGAGGCTGACGATGCGCATCTGGTGTGTCTTGGTGTCTTTGATGATCGCCTTGCCGTTCTGGCGGACGAGGTTGCGCCGGATCGTCAGCAACCCAGCGGACAGGTCGAGGTGTTCCCAGGCGAGGCCGAGCAACTCGCCGCGTCGCGCTCCGGTGACGAAAGTCAGCCAGACGAAAGTGCCCCAATCGGCGTCCTGCTCCCACGCTGCACTCACGATCCGGGCCGCCTCATCGGCCGTAGGCGGATCAGGCTTCGGGTGCTGCTGTCGCGGGCGCTTGACCGCCTCCAGCGGGTTGACTGCGATCCAGCCCCACCGCATCGCCGCTTGAGCGCGCCACTGAGCACCGCGTGAACCTCGCGCACCGACGACACAGACAACGGCTTGCAGACGTGCGGCACGCATCGCTCGTCGCACTCGTGCTCCCGATACGTGCGGTGCTCGACGAACTGCCGTCCCTTGCACCGTCGACGACACCCCCGCAATTCGCGTACAACTGCTCAAACGGGCGCGCTTCGAGCTGTGCAGGCCGCGTCAGCGAGGTGTCGCCGACCGCAGGCTTGATGAACTTCTCAATGGCCACTCGGTAGCTCGTTCGGGTGGTCTCTTCGACCTGGTGACCGGCCAGCCACTCGTCGAGCAGATAGCCCAATGTCACGCTCGTGCGCGCCGCCGTCGCCTCCGCGACCTACCGCCGGAACTTGTCCCGGAGCTTGATCGCCGCGTCCTCATCGTCGGCCGAGCCGGTCAGCATCACCTGCTTGCCGGTCACCGGATCATGCCCGCCGAAGAGCCGGACCTGGTAGGTGCCGCCCCGTTGCCGGATGCCGGTCAGGTCCTTCGGAGCCTGCTTCCTGCGTGCCATGACAGCTACTGTAAGCAGCGGATTTGGACAGTCAGTTGGACAAGAACCAGCTGGAGATCGCTAATAGCGACCTTGAAGAACCGCATCCAAGCTGGTCAGCGCTACAAGAAGAGAAGTGGCCAGGGGCGGGGTCGAACCGCCGACCTTCCGATTTTCAGTCGGACGCTCGTACCAACTGAGCTACCTGGCCGTTCGGGCCGGGGACCCGGCCCGATGGTACTGAGCGACCCAGACGGGACTCGAACCCGCGACCTTCGCCGTGACAGGGCGACGCGCTAACCAACTGCGCCACTGGGCCTTGCTCTGCGTGCCCCCAACGGGATTCGAACCCGCGCTGCCGCCTTGAAAGGGCGGAGTCCTAGGCCGCTAGACGATGGGGACCTGGTCGTCGGGACCTGCTCGCGCCGGTCGCCCGCCACGAGCATCGTCAGCATAGGGCACCACGCCGAGCGGCTCCAAACGGGTCATCGGGGACCGCCAACCTCAGCCTCGTCGGGAGGGCTACCGGTCCTCCACCACCGCTCGGTCCTCCACCACCGCTCGGTCCTCCACCACCGCACGGTCCTCCACCACCGCGCGCTCAGCGCCGGACCGGCGGGATGCCGTCCTCGCCTGCGATCAGGCCCAGCATGTCCAGCAGCCGCCGGCAGTCCTCGGCATCCGACGCCGACCGCGCGACCGACAGACGAGCCCGGTCCACCTGCTCAGCGGTGACCCGATGCGGGTCCTGCCCGCGCGGCGAGGGCACAGACTGCCTGCTGAGTTCGGCGCCGGTCTCATCGCCGAGATAGTGGGTACTCGACAGACGGCTCATCACTTTCTCCTCCGACTTCGTTCCAACGTCCTGGGCTCGCGGCCGCTCGCCGCACGTTATCCACCGTTCATCGTCAGCGCAGCCTCCCACCGAGTGACATCGAAACTACCCATGGTCACCCGTCTCACTCCCAGACCGCTCGCCGCGTGACGCGCAACACTCATCGAGCAAACCGGCGAGCAGGTCTGCTAGGTGCAGCGCTCGCCTGCCCGTCGCGTGGCTGATCTGCAACCGGCAGCTGAACCCGTCGGCCAGTACCAGTGCATCGGGAGCGGCCCTGATGGCGGGGGCTAAGGAGCGCTCGGCCAGCGCGCTGGACAGCTCCTCGTGGCCACGCTGGTAACCGAAGCTGCCGGCCAGCCCGCAACACCCGGACACCCGCTGCACCCGTATCCCGACCTCGGCAAGCAGCGCGTCGTCCGCGGCGTGGCCGAGCACGGCGTGCTGGTGACAGTGCATCTGCTGCACCGCAGTCCGGTCGCATTCCGGCAGCGGCCAATCCGGCGCCCGCTCGCCCAGCACCTCGGCGAGCGTCTGCGCGCGCCCAGCGAACGCGGTGGCCGCCGGGTCGTCCGGCAGCAACTCAGTGAGGTCGGAGCGGACGGTGGCAACACAGCTGGGCTCAAGGCCGACGATCGGCACTCCGGCGCCGAGCTCGGCTCGCAGCAAGCGCAGGGTCCGCCGGGCCACCATGCGGGCGAGGTCGAGCTGCCCGGTGGTGACCCAGGTCAGACCACAGCACACGGTGCGGCGCGGCAGTCGTACGGCGAAACCAGCGGAGCGCAGGACCCTGACCGCAGCGTGCACCACCTGAGGATCGAACGATCGGGTGAAGCAGTCCGGCCAGAGCAGCACCTCGCCCCGCGGCGCCGGGCCGGTCGGCAGCGCGGGCGGCCGGTAACGGGCGAAGCGGGGCAGCGGCCGGGCCGTCGAGACCCCGCCCAGCCGGGCGAGCAGCGGCGCGAGCAGGTTGACCAGTCCCGGTGCCCACCCGGCCAGCAGGGCCGCCAGCGGCAGCGCGCCCACTGCGTAGTGCCACCGTGGCCGCAGCCGATGCCGATAGTGCTGGTAGAGGAACTCCGCCTTGTAGCTGGCCATGTCGACGTTGACGGGGCAGTCCGTGGCGCATGCCTTGCAGGCCAGGCACAGGTCCAGCGCCTCGTGCAGATCAGCAGAACGCCAGCCCCCGGTCACCAGGTCGCCGGCCAGCATCTCCTGCAGCAGGTGGGCCCGGCCACGGGTGGAGTGCCGCTCGTCGCGGGTCACCTGGAAGCTGGGGCACATCACCCCGGGCCCGTCGAGCTGACGGCAGGCCCCGACACCGACGCAGCGCCGGGTCGCCGCGGCCAGGCTGCCCCGGTCATGAGCGAACGCCAGGCTCACCGGGACGTTCCGTTCCCGGCCAGGCCGCAGGTCGCCATCCAGTGGGCGGGGATCCACCACCACACCGGGGTTGAGTAACCCGTTCGGGTCGAAAATACTCTTGAACTGGGCGAACAAATCGAGCACCTGGGGTGGGTACATCCGGTCCAGTAGCTCGCTGCGGGCCCGCCCGTCCCCGTGCTCGCCGGACAGCGCTCCGCCGTGCGCCACCACCAGGTCCGCGGCCTGTTCGAGGAACCGCCGGAAGTCCCGGCGACCCGCGGCGGTGAGCAGGTCCGCGTCGGTGCGCACGTGGATGCAGCCCTCGCCGAAGTGCCCGTAGACCGAGCCCTTCCTGCCGTGTTGGGCGAGCAGACCGGTGAAGGCGCGCAGATACTCGCCGAGCCGATTGGGGGGCACCACAGCGTCCTCCCAGCCCGGCCAGGCCTGCGAGCCGTCGGCCAGCCGGGTCACCAGGCCCGCACCGGCCTCGCGGATCCGCCACCACGCCGCCTGCTGCGCCGGGTCGGCCACCGCAAGGTGCGGACGCTGCGCGTCGGCTGCCGCCGCCCGGGCTGCCGCGTCCGCCTCGCCCGCCGTGTCTGCGCCGAACTCGACGAGCAACCAGGCCCGGCCCTCGGGGAGGTCAGCCACCTGGCGCCGCCGCGCCCGCAGTGCCGCGATCAGCGCAGCATCGATCCCCTCCACGGTGAGCGGGCGGTGCGGCAGCAGCGCCGGGACGGCGTCGGCCGCCGCGGGGGCGTCCGGGAAACCCAGCACCAGCAACGCGGTCGCTCGCGGTGGCTCGATCAGCCGCACGGTCGCCTCGAGCAGCACCGCACAGGTGCCCTCGGTACCGACCAGGGCACGCGCCAACTGTGATCCGTGCTCGGGCAGCAGGTGCTGCAGGCCGTAGCCGGAGACGCGGCGCGGCCAGTCGGGCAGTGCGGTGCGGATCAGCCCGCGGTGCGCCCGCGCCAGGGCGTCCACCCGGGCAGGCAGCTGCCCGGAGCCTGCCACCAGCCGGGAGCCGTCGGGCAGCAGCACGACAAGCTCCTCGACGCACTGCGCCGTGGTGCCCCACGCCACCGAATGAGTACCGCAGGCGTTGTTGCCGATCATCCCGCCGAGCGTGCAACGGCCGTGTGTGGACGGGTCCGGGCCGAAGCGCAGGCCGTGCGGGGCCGCCGCAGCCTGCAGCGTGTCGAGCACCACCCCCGGCTGCACCCGGGCCAGCCGGGTCGCAGGGTCGACATCGAGTACCGCGTCGAGGTGGCGGGAGAAGTCCAGCACCACGCCGGGGCCGATGGCGTTGCCTGCCACCGAGGTACCACCACCCCGGGGGGTGAGCGGCACGCCGTGCTCGCGGCAACGGGCGATGACCGCGGCAACGTCCTCGACGCAGCGGGGCAGCACCACCACGCGGGGTGGCACGCGGTAGTTCGACGCGTCGGTGGCGTACAGCGCCCGGGTCCCGGCGTCGGTCGCCACCTCGCCGAGCACCGCCGCCCGCAACGCCCTGCCGAGCATCTCGTCAGTCACGCAACCCAGCATGACGCCGGTCGGCGCGCTACGCGGCCACCCACCGCGGCGGCGCCTTCGGTGGCCGCCCGGGCAAGTTACCGTTTGCTCATGCGACTGCGTCGAACCGCACCGGGCCGAACCACCTCGGGCCGAACCACCTCGGGCCGAACCACCTCGGGCCGCACTGAATCAGATGGAACCGGCAAGGCCGCCGCCGGGCGGCACCGCAGTCCTGCTGGGGAGCCGCAGGGTGCCGACTTGACGCCCGACCAGGAACTCGAGTCATATCTGGACGCCATTTCCCCCGCGCGGGACCCCGAGAGCACCGACCCGGGACGGCGGTTCGGCAGCGCCAAGGTCTACCAGCTCCGGCTGCCGTCCGGCGCGGAGGAGCAGGTCCAGTGGCTGGCCGAGCAGTACGGCACGTCGCCGCTGCGCCTGCTGCAGGCCTGGGTGCTGCAACGCTTGCACTATGAGTTCGGCGGGGAGGTCGGCGGGCCCGGAAACGCACCGCAGCGCTGATCTATCCCAGGCCATCAGCACTCCGACCACGAACAGTACTGGGTGCCTACTCCGAACGAGGGACCGGCCAGTTGCGCCAACCAGGCTGTTGATCAGGCGATCAACTGCGGACTGGTGAGCACCGCCTGTCCGGCCCTGGTCAGTTCCGCACGTACCCGCTCCCCGATAGCCCCCCGGATCGCCGGGCGGATCAGACCAGCTCCGGCCAAGCGGTGCGCGGTGTACTGATCACAGCAGCCCAGGCCATCGATGAGCAGGTCGGGCTCGCAGCTGCAGACCAGCTCGGCGCGTCCGTCGGAGACCGCACGGAGCATGGCCAGCGCCCGCCTATTGATCGGATTGTCCGGCTGATCAGCGGTCCGCCCCCCGCCGTCGCTGCGCACTGTATGCATCTTTCCCCACCCGTTGTCGCTGGTCCGCGTCACCTTTCGTCCGGTTCATCGGGCGGGCGGCGCGGCGGGTTACACCTGATGACTGTTTCCCAGGTTGTAACGCCAGTGACATACAGAGCTGTTCGGGGCGTCAGTCGATACATGGCCAGGTACGGGTCAGGCGTGGTGCAACTCGTGCACCCGGCGCCAATCTGACACCGACACCAATCTGACACCACTGTGCGCACGAGGTGTCGTAGGCTCGCCCAGGTGGGAACCGGGAACGCGTTGATCCGGATGGTGGGGCTGTGCCTGATCGCGGGCATGCTGATGGCGGGTCTCCTGTTCCCCCTCGCCGGGGGGGCCGGTATGGTCTCGAACCGGGCCAGCGACACCGTCAACAGTGTCTCCGCTGATCTCGTCGCGGGCGAGGTGCCGCTGGTGACCACGATCACCGACAAGGACGGCGTCCCCATCGCCTTCCTGTTCGACCAGAACCGGTTCGACACCCCCTCCGACGAGATCGCCGATACGATGAAGGCGGCGATCATCGCCATCGAGGACCGGCGGTTCTTCGAGCACAACGGGGTGGACTGGCGCGCCACCACCAGGGCACTGATCACCAACCTGTCCGCAGGCAGCGCCCTGGAGGGCCAGGGTGGCTCGACGCTGACCATGCAGTACGTCAAGAACCACCTGCTCTACGTCGTCGCCCGGGACGACGCGGAACGGGCCGCCGCCGTGGCGAGCACCCCGGCCCGCAAGGCGCGCGAGATCCGGGTGGCGCTGCAGCTGGAGAAGCAGATCCCCAAGGGCGAGCTCCTCACCCGCTACCTCAATATGGTC
Source organism: Pseudonocardiaceae bacterium (assembly GCA_050699435.1). GTDB lineage: Bacteria > Actinomycetota > Actinomycetes > Mycobacteriales > Pseudonocardiaceae. The sequence goes on from JBOHGM010000007.1 coordinate 10,581, forward strand.
TTCTTCGGCCACAACGCCTACGGGGTCGCCTCGGCGGCGCGGACCTACTTCAACACCACTCCGGACCAGCTCACCATCGCCCAGGCGGCGCTGCTCGCAGGCATGGTCAAGTCGACCAACACCTACGACCCGGTGGACAACCCGGAGCAGGCCCTGGCGCGGCGCAACCTGGTGATCGATTCGATGATCGACATTGGGTCGATCACCCCGGAGCTGGGGGCGGCGGCCAAGGCCGAGCCGCTGGGCATCCAGCAACCGCTCACCGGGCTGGCCAACGGCTGCGTCAGCGCCGGTCCCGCGGACGGCTTCTACTGCCAGTACACCTTGGACTACCTCGCGGAGGCGGGCTTCTCCGACCAGGAACTGCGCCGCGGCGGCTACCTGATCCGCACCAACCTCGATCGGCGGGCCAGTGACCTGGCCAAGCGTGCCGCCAACGCCCAGGTCCCGACCCAGACGACGGGAATCGCCAACGCGATGGCGATCGTGGAACCCGGCCGGGAACGGCACCGGGTCCGCGCGCTGGTGGCCAACCGTGACTACGGGCTCGACGCCGAGGCCGGTCAGACCTCCTACGCGCTGCCCTCCAGTGTGCAGGGCTTCGGTGCAGGCTCGATCTACAAGATCTTCACCGCCGGTGCCGCGCTGGAGAAGGGCATGGGGATCAACTCGAAGGTGCCGGTGCCGGGCGCCTACACCTCGCGGGTGTTCCGGAACGAGGGCGGCCCCTACACGGTGCGCAATGCGGGTAACTATCGGCAGGGCTCGGTCACGCTGCAGACCGCGCTCGCAATCTCTCCGAACACCACGTTCGTGGCTCTGGAGGACCGGATCGGGTCGATCGACCCGATCGTGGAGATGGCCTGGCGCCTGGGTATGCGGGAGAGCCTGTCCGTCCGCGACGCCGAGGGCCGCACGCTCCGCGATGCGATCAAGCAGGATCGCCGGGGCTCTTACACCCTCGGGCCCGAGCCGACCAGCCCGCTGGACCTCGCCAACGTCGGGGCCACCCTGATGAGCGGGGGGACCTGGTGCCCACCCACCCCGATCGACGCCATGTCTGACCGCAACGGCAACCCGGTACTGGTGCCCGAAGCCCCCTGTGAGCAAGCCGTCCCCGAAGGCCTGGCGAACACCCTGGCAGTGGGGTTGAGCAAGGATCACGAGCCCAGCGGCACCGCCCACCAGGCTGCGGCGAACGTCGGTTGGAGCCGTCCGATGATCGGCAAGACGGGCACCACCCAGAACAACCGCTCCGCCGGGTTCGTCGGGGCGACACCGCAGTACTCCGCCGCGGTGCTGATCTGGCCCGATGGGACCAGGCCGCGCCCGATCTGCGACTCCGACCCACCCAGGCTGTGCAGCAACGGAAACATCTTCGGCGGCAAGGTGCCGGCCCGGACCTGGTTCCAGACCATGGTCCCGCTGCACGAAGGTCTCCCGGTGCTGCCGATGCCGCCACCTGAAGAGCGCTACGTCACGGGCGGCGGAGTGGGGGTACCCAATGTCGTCGGGCAGGGGGAGAACCAGGCCCGGCTCACCCTGGAGCGGGCCGGTTTCAAGGTAGCCACCACCACGTCGAACTCCAGCCAGCCGGCGGGCATCGTGGTCTCCCAATCTGGTGACCGCGCGCTGCCCGGTGACCTGATCACGATCGTCATCAGTGACGGCTCGGCGCCGTCGACGCCGACCGCGAGGCCGACACTGCCCGGGCCCGAGCCCTCACCGCCCAGCCAACCCGAGCCCATCGAAACCCCCGAGCCGACCGAAACCCCTGAACCGATCGAAACCCGTGCGCCGATCGAAACCCGTGCGCCGATCGAGCCAGCTGAGCCGACCGGACCGCCGCCGCCACGACCACCGCCACCGCCACCGCCGCCCGAGCCACCAGCACCGCCGACCGGACCGCCAGCAGCGGCGGCGTGATCCGGCACGGTCAGTTCTGCAGCGCCGCCCGGACGGCGGCGGCCACCCGGGAGCCCTCGGCGCGGCCGGCCACCCTGGCCGTCGCCGCCTTCATCACCGGACCCATCTGCCGGGGTCCGGGTCGCTCGCCGAGCTGCCCGGTCACCTCGTCGACCGCCTCCGCGACCAGCCGCGCGATCTCCTGGTCGTCCAGCTGGGCGGGTAGATAACCAGCGAGCACCTCGCCCTCGGCGCGCTCCTGGGCGGCGAGCTCGTCGCGACCGGCCCCGGCGAACGCGTCGGCGGCCTCCCGGCGCTTCTTGGCTTCCCTGGCCAGCACCGCGAGCACCTCGTCATCTGACAGCTCTCGCGCCGCAGAGCCCGCTACTTCTTCGGTGCTGACCGCGGCCAGCGCCATCCGCAGGGTCGCCACGGTGGTGGCGTTCCGGGCCTTGATCGCCGTGGTCAGGTCGGCGCGCAGCCGATCCTTCAATTCCGCCATGACCGTGAAGGCTAGAGCTCAGGCCTGCGCAGCAGTGTCCTGGCATCCCACAACCACGCACAGCAGGCGCAGCCGCCAGCTAGGCTGCGCCAAGTGAACCGACGGGCCAACGTGAACCGATTAGGACGCGCCGCCGCTGGCGTTGCCGTACTCGGTGCCGCCGGGATGGGGTACGCCGCAGGCGTCGAACGCCGCCGCTGGACACTGCGCCAGGCCACCCTGCCGGTGCTGCCAGCGGGCGCGCCGCCGCTGCGCATCCTGCACATCTCAGACCTGCACATGACACCCGGCCAGCTCGCCAAGCAGCGCTGGCTGGCGACCCTGGCCGACCTGCAGCCCGACCTGGTGGTGAACACCGGAGACAACCTGGCGCATCTGCGGGCCGTGCCTGCCGTGCTGGGTGCCCTCGCACCGCTTTTGGCCCTGCCCGGGGTGTTCGTCTTCGGTAGTAACGACTACTACGCGCCGAAGCCGAAGAACCCGGCTCGTTACCTGACCCGCACCCGCGGCAAGTACGTCCGCGGCGCACCGCTGCCGTGGCGGGACCTGCGGGCCGGGCTCGTCGAGCACGGCTGGCTCGACCTGACGCACTCCCGCCGCGAGCTACAGATCGCCGGACGGCGGGTGGTCGCCGCCGGGGTGGACGATCCGCACCTGCGGCGGGATCGCTACGACCGGATCGCCGGACGGGCCCATCCCGCCGCCGACCTCCGGCTCGGCCTGACGCACTCCCCGGAACCGCGGGTGCTCGACTCCTTCGCCGCCGACGGCTACGACCTCGTGCTGGCCGGTCATACCCACGGCGGCCAACTGCGGCTACCCGGATACGGCGCGATCGTGACCAACTGCGGGCTGGACCGCTCGCGGGCGCGGGGCGCGTCCCGGTGGGGCGCGTATACCTGGCTGCACGTCTCGGCGGGCCTCGGCACATCCCCCTATGCGCCGGTACGTTTCGCCTGCCCGCCGGAGGCGAGCCTGCTCACGCTGGTGCCACGGGGCAGCGACACCGGCGTACCGGCCAGTGCCTGGACGGCCGCCGGCGTCGGCTAGACTTCTCGAGGTCGTTACGGGGTGTGGCGCAGCTTGGTAGCGCGCTTCGTTCGGGACGAAGAGGCCGTGGGTTCAAATCCCGCCACCCCGACCATCACCGCCGTACTTGAACCTACGTCCGCAAGGATGCGGGCAAGTGCGTCGATGAGGTTGTTTCCGCTGGTAGCGTCGGTCTCCGTGAGGAGATCGGCGCTACTTGCTGTCTGGAGCACCTGACGCCAAGCGGCCTCATCTTGCCGGGCCGTCATGGCCGCCAGCTGGCCCGTGAGCGCCACAGTGCCGCTTGCTCGGTGGTAAGTGCGCCCGTGGCCTTGCTCATGCCTGACGGCCTGGTGCTCCCGGTAGATGACATACGCCTCATAGAGCATGTTGAACGGCTCGGCTAGCTCCTGGTCGGTGACCCGGCCGCCGTCCACGTAGAGCCGGGTGAAGAAGGCCGGTTCAGGATGCTTCGTACCGTCTCGTTACCGCTTGTGTACAGCGCGTGCGGGTCGTCAAGCAGCTCCAGCGCGGTCAGGAACACCTGTCGGCCGGTCTCCAGTTGATTGGTGACCGTCTGAAGCTGCCGGGTGATCTTCGTCCGCTCATCCCGGATGCCATTGATCTTCTCTCTCAGCTTGTCCTTGGGCCAGCCTTCCTCGGCCGCGAGGTCGAGGAAGTAACTTTTTTTGCTGTCCAGCTTCTCAAGTTGGCGAGTGAACTGGTCGCGCATCTCGTCCGTGAGCGAGAACTGTTCATCAATGGCCGCTTGTACGGCTTCGCGTACCTTGACCTTAGTATCCTCGGGCAGGATGACGGCATGCGCATAGTGCTTTTCGACAGCTTCTTCCATTACGTCTACCGGCACATACGGGTGGTCGCATAGCTTCATCTGTCGCCCCCGGCACATGAAGTAGAAATACTCGCCACCGTTGCCGCGTCCGGGCATAATGGTGTAGCGGGTCTTGGTGTCATAGGGTGAGTGCACCACCAAGAATGATACCCTATCGACCGTCCAGTCATAAGAAGAATGGAGACGCCGCCCGTGCGTGATGCGGAGATTCTTGCCGAAGAGCGAGAAATCATCTCTCGGGAGCTTGCCGCCGGCCGTTCGCGCCGGTCGATTGGGCGGCTGCTGAACAGACACCACACTGTGGTGTCACGGGAAGTCGCCCGGAATGGCGGCTACTCGGCGTATCGGGCGATCCCCGCCCAGCGGCAAGCAGACAAAAACCGTGCACGCCCGAAACCCCGATTACTGGAGACGAACACGGCGTTGCACGACGCAGTGAACGCCGGCTTGAAACAGAAATGATCACCCATCAGCGAGCGGTTGCCCCGGGACTTCCCACAGACCACACTATGCGAGTGTCTCACGAAACGATTTACGAGTGCCTGTACCTGCAGGCACGTGGCGAGTTACGCACCCAGCTCACACTCGCCCTACGACAAGGCCGCACACGTCGAGTCAGCCGGTCCCGGACGACCGTGGCCAGGAGAAAGATCCCCAACATGATCAACATCAGCGAGCGCCCCGTCGAGGCCGAGGACCGCGCGGTACCGGGGTTCTGGGAGGGCGATCTCATCATCGGCAAAGGCGGCAAGTCCCAGATCTCCACCCTCGTCGAACGCACGAGCCGATACGTCATGCTCGTGAAGATCCCCTACGACCGCACCGCCGACCGCGTCGCCACGCTCCTGGCCCAAAAAATGGAGACCCTTCCCGACTTCCTCCGCAACAGCGTGACCTGGGACCAGGGAAAAGAGATGGCCGAGCACGCAAACTTCACCGTCAAGACCGGCATCGACGTCTATTTCTGCGATCCACACGCACCCTGGCAACGCGGCAGCAACGAGAACACGAACGGGCTCCTGCGCCAGTATTTCCCCAAAGGGACCGACCTGTCGGGTTACACGCAGGCCGAACTCGACGCAGTCGCCGATGAACTCAACAACCGTCCACGTGAGACACTCGGCTGGCTGAAGCCAACCGAAGTACTCAATAAACTCCTGGTCGAGGCTGGTGGTGCACCCACCACTTGACACCAAGCTCTGCAAACCACCTTGCGTTCTTTCGCGCAGCTCGTCTTCCAGTTCTCTTCGAAGCATGTTTAGGCGAAAGACGTCTGCATAGCTCCGAACGAAGTACGTGTACGTCACTCTTCTCTTGAGGTTCTGTACCATCGCATTCTTCACATCGGGACTCTTGTCGCCGAGGAAGTTCGCCGCGATGACCCAGAACTCCGGGCAGGTCATCTCCCAACGAGCAAGGTCGGCGACCGACTTGAAGTCCTTGCGCCTGAGCTCGTCGTCCCGTCTCCAGATCCCCAGCACCTGCTCCACCAGTGTGCGGAGGGTGGCCTCTACGCCCCGCTCGTGAAGCTCCGTAAGGAATTTCCGCAAACGAGCATCTCCGTCCTTGGCATAGTGCTCGTAGTCCGACCAATCGGCGAATTGGTTAGAGCGATAGGCCCAGGCATTTTCCTTCTCAAAGAGGAACCAGCCGCCGATATTCTGTCCCTTCGGCATGTCCTCGGCCGGGTCCAGCGGTGGAAATGGGTCCTTCTTCGGAATGTCAATCGCATGGTGGATCTCGATCGGAAAAGTGCTGAGCCGCGGGTAGTCGCACTCGTCTGACAACTTCCAAAGGTCGGGAGGATCAGAGATCAGCTCAACCTCTGTCCAGACGCCGTCCTCGTCGATGGTCGCGACGACGCGCTCGAGCTCGACAACCGGGCCGGTCTTGCGGGTGACCACGGTGATGATGTGTTTGAGTGTGTCGATTGCTTCGGGGCTCAGCTTCGAACCCGCACCCAGCATCGTGGTGGAGAATACCGAGAAATCTTCGTTCTCCAGGGGACCCGGCGTATGATAGCGATAGGTTTCGTCGAAGTCCGGATCGTCCCGCTGAGGGCCAGGAACAGGTTCTCCTGTGATGCGATTCACCTTTGCTGGGAAACTTCGGCCCTAGCTCCTCTATCAAGCTCTCGATGTGCGCCTGATCGTCTCCGTCGATATGCACGTGGAATGTACCGAGCTTGCGAAAGTCACCTGGTTGAAGGTGCTGCGACCCGATGCCTGGCACTCGTTCCCGTAGGAGCTTGATCAGCTCCTCCACGTCGGCTTCGAAGCGCCTGTCCGATAGCCCTATCGCGTGGTGTCGAGCGAGCTTCCGAAGTGGATCCGGCAGCTCAGTCTCGGCTGGCATCGTAGCGTCCTCAACCAGCACCGGCACGACCAGCGTGCCGTGCTCCAGCGCAGTCGCGATCTCAAGCCGCACCCAGTCTGCGGGATCGTCGATACGGCGTCGGTGCTGGGAATCCCCCATCGTCGCCCAATGGTCACCGATGAGTGCGACGACGACCTTGGCGGAGGCCACCGCATCCTCGATCCAACTCGGAAAATCGGCGCCACCGGGAATGGTGTAGATGTCCCGAAAGACCTTGTCCTTGCCGAAGATGTTGGTAAGCCGGTCGTACAACCGCCCTGCGACGTCCTTCGTTTCGTCGCGCCGGTAGCTAATGAAGATACTGCTCATTGCTGCCCCCCTGATCCAGTCCCGCCAACCACGAACGCCCGCCAACGCGAACGACAGTGCAGGTCAAGTACATCACCATGACGTGGTCTCTGCCATGGCGCGGAGCCACTGACCACGACGACCTGGCCCATCGGGCGGCCAGAGCGAGCGGAGCTGCGCGCCAGGCGACTGGACCTGGCACCGCGTGCGGGTGGCCGTCAGGTGGTCCAGCGTCGCACGCGCTTCTTCGACGCGCCGCGCAGCGCAGGGTCGTACCTGCGCTGCGCCGCCTCACCGCGGGAGCGTTCGAGCCCGTGCAGCAGCCCGAAGGTGAACCCGTTCTCGCCGGAGAGGTGTGCGACGACGCCGAGCTGCCGCAGCGCATCGCGGGTGACCACGCTGTCCTGGTGCGGCGCGGGCAGCGCGGTCGACCCGGAAAGCGGCACGAGCGACCAGTCTGGGCAGCTTGCGTTTGGCACGCCCTCGGGTATCTGGACCCGCTTGTGACCGCTGTTACCGGAGTATCGGCAGTATTGACTACTCTGCGGGGTCGTTCGGTTGTGCACTGCTACCCCGTTCAGAGCTACCCTCCGATATATTTAGGGAAGCCTGGCCTGACCGCGGAAGGAGTGCAATGCGACAACCCCGTCAGCTGATCGTTGCTGTGATCGCGATGATGGCCCTGATGGTGGGCGGCTGCGCCGGCTCGGGGGCTGAGCCGGGCGCCGCAGGCGGTGCGCCGAACGGTACCGAGGGCACCACCCGGGTCGTCCAGCACGCTATGGGCAGCACCGAGATCACCGGTACGCCGCAGCGCGTGGTCGTGCTCGACACCGGGGAGCTCGACTCGGTTATCGCCCTCGGGGTCACTCCGGTCGGGGCGGTCCGCGCCGATGCCACCTCTGGGCTGCAGTCCTACCTGGTGGATCGGGTCCGCCAGGTAGAGATGGTCGGCGCCATCAACGAGCCGAACCTGGAGGCGATCGCCGTATTGCAACCGGACTTGATCCTGTCTAACAAGGTGCGCCATGAGGACATCTACGACCAGCTGAGCGGGATCGCCCCCACGGTGTTCGCCGAATCGGTCGGAGTGGCCTGGAAGGAGAACTTCCTGCTCGCCGGTGAGGCGCTGGGCAAGCGGGCGGAGGCGGAGCGCATTCTCGCGGACTACGAACAGCAGGCGCAGCAGGTCGGCCAGCAGTTCGGTGACCCATCCGCGGTACAGGTCAGCATGGTCCGGTTCATGCCGGGCAGCATCCGGCTCTACGGGCAGGGCTCCTTCATCGGGACCATCCTGGACGACGCTGGCTTCTCCCGCCCCGAGCCCCAGCAGGTCGACAAGACCTTCGTCGAGATCAGCCGGGAGCAGCTTTCCCTGGCCGACGGCGACCTGCTCTTTTACGCTGCCTATGGGTCAACTGGCAAGACCGAACAGGGCCAGCTCACGGCAGGTCCCCTGTGGCAGAAGCTGGGCGCGGTGTCCGAAAGCCGGGCACACCAGGTATCGGACGACCTGTGGTACCTGGGCATTGGCCCGATCGCAGCTGATCTCGTCCTGAACGACCTGAGGGGGTACGCGACCCAGTAGGGTGCTCCGCCCGGCAGGGCTCGCCCTGCCTTGGTGCCGCATGATCAGGCCCGGGGGCCGGCCGGGTCAGGTGGTCCAGCGTCGCACGCGCTTCTTCGACGTGGCGCGCAGCGCAGGGTCGTAGCTGCGCTGCGCCGCCTCACCGCGGGCGCGTTCGAGCCCGTGCAGCAGCCCGAAGGTGAACCCGTTCTCGCCGGAGAGGTGTGCGACGACGCCGAGCTGACGCAGCGCATCGCGGGCGACCACGCTGTCCTGGTGCTCGCCGAGCACCTCCTGTAGGTGTTCCATCCGCTTGGCGAGCCGCTTCGCCGGTTTGCCGAGCACCGAGGCGACCGATTCGGCGGCATAGCGTGCCCGCTTGGCCGCCTTGCGTACCTCGTGCAGCAGTTCCTCGCGTTGCCCTTCGGTGGCGGCCGCGTCGGCGGCGCGGGCAGCGCGGTCGACCCGGGAAGCGGCACGAGCGACCAGTCTGGGCAGCTTGCGTTTGGCGCGCTTGCGGGCTGGCGTGGTGAGCGGCGGGTCAGTCACGAGTTCGTCGAGGACGTCGAGTAGCCGCCGGTAGCGCTCGTCGTCGAGAGCCTCGATCAGGTGCTGGTGCCCGGTGCGGTGCCGCGCACCCAGCTCCAGGTCGATGCGTCGCAGCACCGGGCCAAGTGTCAAGTCGCCAGGCTGCTCCTCGGCCAGTCGACGCAGCCGGTCATGCAGCACCTCGGCGTCGCGAGGTTCGCCGAGCGCTCCGCCGAGCCAGCGCAGCTCGTCCCGGACGGGATCGGTGCGCTCCCGGTCGAGCAGCGGGCGGTAGGTCGCCAGCGCGCTGCGCAACCGCCGGGCCGCGACACGCATCTTGTGCACGGCATCGGGCTCGTCGACGCGCGCGCCACGCTCGCGTGCGACCAGCTCTCCGACCTGCTCGCGCAGATGCGCAACGGCGACGTCACCGGCATGCGAGCGCAGCGAGAGGTCAGCGTGCCTGTGCTGCCCAGGGACCAGGTCGCCGAGGGTGCGCTGGAGTTTGGACGCCGACGCGGACCGGGTCAGGCCTGCGGACTCCAGGCTGGCGCTCACTGCCTCCAGCAGCGCCTGGTCGCCGCCGACGAGTTCGACCTCCACCTCCCGCCATGCGGACACGTCGACCGAACCCTCGCGCAGCCGCTTGGCGTGCACGGTGTCGTCGGCGACAATGGCCAGGTCGTCGCCGACGGGGTCGAGCAGGCGCTGTTCGCGCCGGATCGTGCGCAGCAGCGCTACCGGGACGAGATCTTCCCCACGGCTCAGCCCGCGTACCTCCTTCGCCAGGGCCTTGGGCACCCGGTGCGTGGCGCGCTTCAGCGGCAGCCTGATCTCGGTGCGCTGCTCGCTCCCAGCGGGGAGCTTCAGATGCCAGCCTTGGTCGGCGCCACCGGTTCGCCGTCGCAACGTGGTGCAGTGGGCGGCTAACCGCACGTCCGGGGTGTCGAAGTAGGTGGCCTCCAAGATGGTCTCGGCCGGATCTGTGACCGTGGCGACACCCTCGATGCTGGATAAGTCGGGGAGCGGGGTAGCAGCATCAGTGTCGAACTTGCGCTCGATCTCGGACAAGCGGCCCATGGACCATACCTACCTCAGGGACCGGGGGAACGCGAACGCGCGTCCGCCCTACGTCTGCGGTGTCATGCCTGCAGCCGGCCACTGACATGACCTCCGATGCGGTCGGTCTGGACCGCCATGGTGCGAGAACGGCCAGGCCTGCCCCGATGTTCCCCCGGATGAGTGAGGGGCCTGGGATTGGGCCTGAGAACGTGTACTCTTCTCGGGTCCGGACCACCCCGCCCCAGGGAGATCCCGAGTGACGCACTATGACAGCGCGCCGTCGTAGGAAGTCCGGGTCCGGTCCCTCCGCCACCGCGTTGATCGCATGGGTCGGAGGCACCGGGATTGGATCCGATCACGTCGCGGGTGCCGCCGCATCGGGTGGGGCGTCGGCGGTAGCCATCGATGGGCGTGTACCTCTCATCGGCCGAGCCCGCGGCCTCGCGGCGGGAGCTCTACTGGCCTGTGGGTCCGTACTCGGGGTAACCGTGCACGCGACGGACAGTTCCGGGCCGCAGGAGGGCGGCCCTAGGCTCGTTACGGTCGGCCCGGGCGTCGTGTCCGGCGGCTTCGGCGCCACACCGCTCGCCGCCCGTTCGGCGGCACCAGCTGTGACCAGTGCCCAGGCCTTCACGGGAACCGCTATCCCGCCCAGGCCCGTGCATCGCAACGTTCCGCTCGACGTGAACGTGCCACGCGCAGCGCCGTCTGAAACGAAGGTGCCAGCCCCGCTGGCCGTGCCGGGCGCGAATCAGGGTCAGGCCGCGGAGCGCGACCCGGTCGAGCGCACCGTCGCGCAGGCCCTCCCGGCTACCCAGGGCGTGCTGGCGTCGGTCCCGGAGGTGCGCGCGCCACTGGACGAACTGGCCCAACTCGCCCAGGCAGTCGCGCCACTCGAGGAGGGGACCCAACCGGGGATGGCGATGCTGTCCCCGCTCCCACCGGGCTGACTGCGCGCCTAGCCAACCGGGCCCGGACCGGGCGCGCTGGCCAAGTAGCGGGCAAACCCCCTGCTGGCGGCAGAACCCGCAGGAGGTCAAGGGACGTACCTCGATAGCATCGAGGCGTACCCGGTCGCCCTAGCTTTCGAGGAGCACTCGTGCCTGCGCCGCCCCAGCCAGTCCGGCCCGCTCCGCGCGTGACGGTGCCGGCGGGGACCACCGCAGGGCAGGCGTTGCGCGACGCCGGGGCGGCAGGCAGCGGCCCCGACGCGGTGATCGTGGCGCGGGACGCCGAGGGCACGCTGCGCGACTTGGCCTGGACGCCGCAGACCGATATCGAGGTCGAAGGGGTGGCCGCGAGCAGCCCGGACGGGCGCAGTGTCATCCGGCACTCCTGCGCCCACGTGCTCGCCCAAGCTGTTCAGCAGCATTTTCCCGAGGCCAAGCTGGGCATCGGCCCGCCGGTAACGGACGGCTTCTACTACGACTTCGAGGTCGACCGCCCGTTCACTCCCGACGATCTCGCCATCCTCGAAAAGACCATGAAGAAGATCATCAAGACGGGGCAGCGGTTCTCCCGCCGGGTGGTCGAGTCGGTCGACGCGGCGCGTGCCGAGCTCGCGGGGGAGCCGTACAAGCTCGAACTGGTGGACATCAAAGCCGACGTCGACCCCAACGAGGTCATGGAGGTCGGCGCCGGGGAGCTGACCGTATACGACAACGTGCACGCCCATACCGGCGAGACCGTCTGGGGTGACCTGTGTCGCGGTCCGCACGTGCCGACGACCAGGCATATCCCCGCGTTCCGGCTGAGGCGCACCGCTGCCGCATACTGGCGGGGCAGCGAACGCAACCCGCAGCTGCAGCGAATCTACGGCACCGCATGGGAATCGCCTGAAGCTCTTGAGCGGCACCTGGAGCTGCTCGCCGAGGCAGGGCGGCGCGACCACCGCAGGCTTGGTGCCGAGCTGGACCTGTTCAGCTTTCCTGATGAGATCGGCTCGGGGCTGGCGGTGTTCCACCCGCGGGGCGGCACCGTGCGCCGGGTGATGGAGGATTACTCGCGCCGACGTCACGAGGAAGCCGGCTACGAGTTCGTCTACTCGCCACACATCTCCAAGGCCCAGCTGTTCGAGACCTCTGGGCACCTGCAGTGGTACGCCGACGGGATGTTCCCGCCAATGCATCTCGACGCGGAGCTGACTGAGGACTCCGCGGTGCGTAAGCCCGGGCAGGACTACTACCTCAAGCCGATGAACTGCCCCTTCCACAACCTGGTCTACCGCTCCCGTGGCCGGTCCTACCGGGAACTTCCGCTGCGGCTGTTCGAGTTCGGCTCGGTATACCGCCACGAGAAGTCCGGTGTCATTCATGGCCTGACCCGGGTGCGCGGGATGACCCAGGACGATGCGCACATCTACTGCACCCCTGACCAGCTGCAGGGCGAGATTCGCTCGTTGCTCGGCTTCGTGCTCGACCTGCTCCGCGACTACGGGCTGGACGACTTCTACCTGGAGCTGTCCACCCGCGACGAGGAGAAGTTCGTCGGCGCGGAGGAGCAGTGGGAGGAGGCGACCGAGGCGCTTGCGCAGGCGGCCGGGGCCAGCGGCCTGGAGCTGGTGCTCGATCCCGGCGGGGCGGCCTTCTACGCGCCTAAGATCTCGGTGCAAGCCAAGGACGCGCTTGGCCGCACCTGGCAGATGTCGACCATCCAGGTCGATCTCCAGCTGCCGGAGCGCTTCGGGCTGGAGTACACCGCCCGGGACGGCTCCCGGCAGCGCCCCTACATGATTCACCGGGCGCTGTTCGGGTCGATCGAGCGGTTCTTCGGGGTGCTCACCGAGCACTACGCAGGCGCGTTCCCGGCCTGGCTGGCGCCGGTGCAGGTGGTGGGTATCCCGATCGCCGACGAGCATGTCGAGCACCTGCAGCAGGTCGCCAAGGCGCTGCGGTCCCGAGGAATCCGGGTCGAGGTGGACTCCTCCGACGAGCGGATGCAGAAGAAGATCCGGACCCACACCACCCAGAAGGTGCCTTTTCTGCTGCTTGCCGGGAGCAAGGACGTCGAAGCGGGCGCGGTGTCCTTCCGGTTCCGGGATGGCAGCCAGCTGGGCGGGGTACCGGTCGAAGGCGCGGTCACCGCTATCACCGGCTGGGTGGCGCGGCGGGAGAACTCCTCGCCGAATGCCACTGAGCTGCCGGTGGGGGAGTCGTGACCCCACCCGGGTCAGCGGAATTTTCCGGGTCGGCGGAGTTCGAGGCGCCGAGGTCCACCAGGCTCGAGGCCACCGAGTTCGAGGCCCAGGACGGGGTCGGAGCGCCGGACGCGCTGCAGCGGCTGTGGACGCCGCACCGGATGGCCTATATCAAGGGCGAGGGCAAACCTGACCAGGGGGCCAATTCCGGACGGTGCCCGTTCTGCCGGATCGTGGAGATGGATGATGCCGAGGGGCTGGTCATCGCCCGCGGCGCGGTCGTCTACGCGGTGCTCAACCTCTACCCATACAACCCGGGGCACCTCATGGTGGTGCCCTTCCGGCACGTCGCCGACTACCCGGATCTGACTGCTCGGGAAACCGCCGAGCTGGCCACCTTCACCCAGCGGGCCATGCTCGCCACCCGCCGGGCCGCCGCCCCGCACGGCTTCAATATCGGGATCAACCAGGGTTCCATCGCCGGGGCTGGCATCGCCGCCCATCTGCACCAGCACGTGGTGCCCAGGTGGGGTGGCGACGCGAACTTCATGCCGGTGGTCGGGGGGACCAAAGTCTTGCCGCAGCTGCTCGCCGAGACCCGCACGCTGCTGGTGAACGCGTGGACGGAGCTGACCTGAACGCAACCGGGGCCGGCTGGCGGCAGACGGCCGTCGGGGACCCGGCTCCGCGCTGGAAACGCCCCCTCGTGATCGGCGGGCGGGTGCTGTTCCTCGGATCCGCACTGGGGATTGTGGTCTGGCGGCTCGCCGGGGATGCCGAGGGCGCCCTGGGCGCGGTCTGGCAGATCGGGCTGCCAGCAGTACTCGGGGCATTCCTGGCCGCAGCCGCCGGTCTCGGCGCCTCGGGGTTGGCGTGGCGCAGCCTGCTGCGGGGCTTGGGCGCTCCGCTGGACTTGCACAGCGCGGTGCGGGTGTTCTTCACCGGCCAGATCGGCAAGTACATCCCAGGCACGGTGTGGGCCTATGTGGCGCACGCCAAGCTGGGCCGCGAGCATGGCGTCTCCGCATCCCGCACGACGGCGGCCTCGGTGCTGTTCGTGCTGGCACACACCGCGACCGGGGCCGTCGTGGCCGGCCTGGTGCTGCCGTTCGCCTCCGGGGCGGTGTTCGGCCGGTTCGGCTGGGTCGCGTTGCTGGCACCGCTGCTGCTGGCCTGTCTGCACGCCCGGCTGGTCATGCCGGTCCTGCGGTGGTTGCATCGAGTGCTGGGCCGGGGTACCGCGCCGGAGCGGGTCAGCGGAGCGGCCATTCTGCGCGCGCTGGGCTGGCTCACGGTGACCTGGATCGGTTACGGCATCAGTATGCTGCTGTTGCTGGCGCCGGTAACCCGCTCGGATACCGAGGCGCTGCTGGCGCCCATGGCGCTCGGCGGGTTCGCCCTCGCCTGGACTGTCGGTTTCCTGGCCGCCGGTGTGCTGGTGGTGACCCCCGCCGGCCTGGGCGTGCGGGAGGTCGCGCTGCTCATGGTGCTCGGGCCGATCGTGTACGGCGGCGGTGCGGCGGCAGCTGTGGTGCTGCTGTCCCGGGTGGTGCACACTCTCGCCGACGGAGCGTGGGCGCTGGTCGGCCTGGGCATGCGGGCACCACAGCAGCCGATGCTCATCGACGATCACCAACCCGTCCCCCGCTGATCGCAGGTCCGGTAATGCTGAACCTCTTCGCCCGCGCGTCGGTCTCCCGGTTCCTGAACCCGGTGGGTGCCTGGCTGCTGCGCGCCGGCGTCAGCCCCGACGCCATCACGCTGGCCGGTACCGCGGGCACGGTCGCCTCGGCGGTCTGGTTCTTCCCCCGCGGGCAGCTGCTGGCCGGCACCGCCGCGGTGACGCTGTTCGTCTTGTTCGACGTACTCGATGGCGCCGTCGCCCGGGCCCGAGGGCACGGCACGCCGTTCGGCACGGTGCTGGACGCCACCTGCGACCGCATCGCCGACGGCGCGCTGTTCGCCGGCCTGACCTGGTGGTGCTTCGGGGTCGGAAACAACCGGCCGCTCGCGGTGGCGGCCCTGGTGTGCTTGGTGAGCGCCCAGGTGATCTCCTACAGCAAGGCTCGCGCGGAGGCCACCGGGCTGTCCGCGGAGGGCGGAATGGTGGAGCGCGCCGAGCGGTTCATCATCGCGCTGGTGGGGACCGGGCTGACCGGGATCGGCGTGCCCTTCGCGATTGACGTGGCGCTGTGGTTGCTCGCCGCGTTGCAGCTGGTGACTGTGGTACAGCGGATGCTCGCCGTGCGGCGCAGCGCCCGGCAGCAGGAGGCGCGGTGAGCGCGCGAGACCTGCTTGGCAGGGTCGAGCCATGAGCAATCGGGTCGCCGACGGGCTCACCGACCTCGGATACGCCGCCGGGTGGCGGCTGGTCCGTGCCGCACCGCAGCCGCTGGTTACCAGGGCCTTCCGGGCCGGCGCGGACCTGGCTGCCCGCCGAAACGGCTCCGGTGTCCGCCAGCTGCGCCGCAACCTCGCCCGGGTGGTGCCCGGCGCCACCCCGGTCGAGCTCGATGCGTTGGTCCGCGACGGCCTGCGCTCCTATGCCCGGTACTGGCAGGAGGTCTTCATGCTGCCCTCGGCAGACCACCGATCGCTACGGGCGCGGCTGGATGGCGCGATGGAGGGGCGTGCACACCTGGACACCGCGCTGGCCACCGGCCGGGGGGTGGTGGCGGTGTTGCCGCACAGCGGCAACTGGGACATCGCGGGACTGTGGTTCGTCGGGCAGCACGGACCATTCAGCACGGTGGCCGAGCGGCTGCGGCCGGAAGCGCTGTACCAGCGCTTCGTCGATTATCGCACCTCGCTGGGCTTCGACATCGTCCCGTTGAGCGGGGCGGGGAGTCCGACGCCGCGCCTGGTCCGGCGGCTGAACGCGGGTGGGGTGGTGTGCCTGCTCGCCGACCGGGACCTCACCGGCGGCGGCGTCGGAGTCGAGTTCTTCGGCGACACCGCTCGGATGCCATCGGGCCCGGCCCGGCTGGCCGCGGTCACTGGCGCCACCCTGCTGGTCATCGGCTGTTGGTTCACTCCGGACGGCTGGGCCATCCGGTTCCATCCGCCGGTACCGGTGCCGGGCCGCCTCGCGGTGGCCAGCGCCACTCAGACGATCGCCGACTGTTTCGCCACCGACATCGCCGCGCACCCGCAGGACTGGCACATGCTGCAGCCGCTCTGGACAGCCGACCTGGCCGACCCGCGCCCGATCGGGCAGCTGCACGGCGCGGGATAGTGGGGCCGTGCGGATCGGAATGGTCTGCCCGTACTCGTTCGCCGAACGGGGCGGGGTACAGGCGCATGTACTGGGCCTTGCGCACGGCCTGCGCGGCCTCGGGCACCGGGTGGAGGTCCTCGCTCCGGCCTCGGCAGCCGGTCCATTGCCGGAGTTCGTGACTGCGGCAGGCCGGGCCATCCGGGTGCCTTACAACGGCTCGGTCGCTCCCCTGGCGTTCGGTCCGATGGCTGGCACCCGGGTCCGACGCTGGTTGCGTGATCACGACTTCGACGTGCTGCACCTGCACGAGCCCACCGCGCCCAGCGTGTCGCTGATCGCCCTGGCATTGGCCGACGTGCCGGTCGTGGCGACATTCCATATGGCCACCACCCGGTCCTGGGCGCTGGCCGCGGCGCACGGCCTGCTGCAGCCCCCGATGGAGAAGGTCACTGCCCGGATCGCGGTCTCCCCGCTGGCCCGCCGGGTGCAGGTGGAGTGCCTCGGCGGGGACGCCGTCGAGATCCCGAACGGGGTGGATGTGGCGCTCTTCGCCGGGGCCGCGCCGCTGCCCGGGTATCCGCGATCCGGTGACACGGTCGGCTTCGTGGGCCGCTTCAACGAGCCGCGTAAGGGGATGCCGGTGCTGCTCGCGGCGCTGCGCACGCTCGTCCGAGCGCGGCCGGGGTTGCAGGTGCTGGTGGTCGGTCGCGGGGATGCCCCGGCGCTGCACCGGGCTGCAGGCCCGGAGCTGGCTCCCCGGATCCGGGTGCTGGGCGAGCTGGGGGAGCGCGCCAAGGCAGCGGCGCTGCGCAGTGTGGACCTGCTTTGTGTGCCCGCCACCGGAGGGGAGAGTTTCGGGGTCGTGCTGACCGAGGCGATGGCTGCGGGCACTCTTGTGCTGGCCAGTGACCTCGATGCCTTCCGCCGGGTGCTGGACGACGGCCGGGCCGGCGCGCTCGTCCCGCCTGGCGCACCGGCTGCGCTGGCCAGGGTGCTCGGTGAGCTGCTCGACGATCCTGCCCGGCGCGCGGCGTTGGCCACGCAGGGCCAGCGCCGCGCCGCGATGTGGGACTGGCCGGTGGTGGCGCGGCGGGTGCTCCAGGTCTACGAGACGGCGGTGGCTGCGGATCCGCGCCGACTCTTACCCGGATCGAGCACTGTGCTCGCCCGCCGCCTGCTGACCAGAGCCGAGCGATGAACGGGCCCAGAGTGGTCGTGGCTGCCCTGCTGCTGGGCGCCGCGGCAGGCGTGCTGGGCGCGGTGCGCGGGGCGAACCGGCTGGACCGGCTGCACGTGCGCACCGATGCGGCGTGGGGCGCCTTGGACGCTGCTCTCGGACGCCGCGCCCTCGCGGTCAGCAGCCTGGCGCGCCCGGATGCTGTCTCAGCGGCCGATGCCGCGCTACGGGCGGCACCCGGGTTTCGCGAGGATGTCGAGAACGAGCTGGGCCGGGTACTTGTGGTGCTGGACCGTACCGGTCTGGCTCCCGCCCGGGCGGCCCAACTAGCTGACGCGGAGCAGCGCGTGGTGATCGCCAGACGGGTCTACAACGACGCGGTACGCGACACCCTGGCCTTGCGCTCGCACCGGATGGTGCGCTGGCTGCGGTTAGCCGGTACCGCCCCGCTGCCGCACTACTTCGAGATCGCCGAGCCGACGCTGCCGGGGTGAGCCGCTCAGGAGGAGGAGGGCGTGGGGGCGTAGCGGGCGAAGCGCCGGGTGAACACCGCGGTGCCTGAGGTCAGCCCGCGTAGGTCGACCGCGTAGCGCAGCAGTTCGGCGGCCGGTACCTCGGCGCGGACCAGCATCCGGCCGGTCTCGTCGGTCTCGGTGCCCAGCACCCGGCCGCGTCGGCTGGACAGGTCGCCCAGCACGGTGCCCAGATGCTCTTCCGGCATCCGCACCTCCACCTCGTCCAGCGGTTCCAGCGAGACCACGCTGCCCTTCTCGGCGGCGTCCTTGAGTGCCAGCGAGCCTGCCATCTGGAAGGCGGCATCAGAGGAGTCGACGCTGTGCGCCTTTCCGTCGACCAGCGTCACCCGGATGTCCACCATCGGGAAGCCGGCCGAGATGCCGCGTTCCATCTGCGTCCGAACGCCCTTCTCCACGCTGGGGATGAACTGGTGGGGCACCGCGCCGCCGACCACCTTGTCCACGAACTCGAACCCGGCCCCGCGCGGCAGCGGTTCGACTTCGATGTCGCAGACCGCGTACTGGCCGTGTCCTCCGGACTGTTTGACGTGTCTGCCGTGCCCCTTGGCGGGACCGCCGAAGGTCTCCCGCAGCGGCACCACAACTGGTTCGGTGTCCACGTCGGCGCCCCCTGCGCGCAACCGGGAGAGCACGACGTCGGCATGCGCCTCGCCCATGCACCACAGCACCATCTGGTGCGTCTCGGCGTTGCGCTCCAACCGCAGGGTCGGGTCTGCGGCCACCAGCCGGCCCAGCCCACGCGCCAGGGCGTCCTCGTCGCTGCGGCTGCGCCCCACCACGGCCACCGGCAATAGCGGTTCCGGCATCGTCCACGGCGCCATCAGCAGCGGGTCGTCCGGCCCCGATAGGGTGTCGCCGGTCTCCGCGGAGACCACCTTGGTCACCGCGCAGAGGTCACCGGCCACGCAGTGCGGTACTTCTGTGAGTGTGCCGCCCAGCGGGGTGTAGACGTGCGCCACCCGCTCGTCCACGTCGTGGTCGGCGTGCCCGCGGTCGGCCAGTCCATGCCCTGAGACGTGCACCGGACGGTCCGGCTGCAGTGTCCCGGAGAACACCCGGACCAGCGACACCCGGCCCTGGTAGGGGTCGACGGTGGTGCGTACCACCTCCGCGGCCAGTGCGGCGGCCGGGTCCACGTCGAGAGCTGGATGCGTCGACCCGTCCGGGCGGCTCACCGGAGGAGGGGTGCGCTCGCCGGGAGCGGGGAAGGCGCCGGTGAGCACCTCGAGGAGTTCGGCGAGCCCCACCCCGGTGCTGGCGCAGGCCGGGATGACCGGGTAAAAGGTGCCACGGGAGACCGCAGTCTCCAAGTCGTCGATCAGCAGACCGAGGTCGAGGTCCTCGCCACTGAGGTAGCGGTCCATGAGGGACTCGTCCTCGCTCTCGGCGATGATCCCCTCGATGAGCTCATTGCGGGCGACGGTGAACTCGTCGTCGTCCACCGCGCTGCGCTCACCCTCGGTCGGCGGATATCCCTCGCGGTAGTCGAACAACCGCTGCGACAACAGGCCGACCAGGCCGCTCACCGCGCCGTCCCCGGCGCGCACCGGCAGGTAGAGCGGCAGCACGCCGTCGCCGAAGGCGACTCGGCAGGCGGTGATCTCACCGTCCAGATCGGCCCTCGGGTGATCCAGCCTGCTCACCACGACCGCCCGGGGCATGTCGACCTTGGCGCATTCCTGCCACAGCGCGACGGTGGCCGGATCCACGCCCTCCGCGGAACACACCACGAACAACGCCGCGTCCACCGCCCGCAGCCCCGCGCGCAACTCGCCCACGAAATCGGCATATCCGGGCGTGTCCACCAGATTGATCTTGATTCCGTCGTGCTGCAGTGGGGCGATCGCCAGCGTTACCGACCGCTGCTGGCGCACCGCCGCTGGGTCGTGGTCACACACCGTCGTGCCGTCGGCGACCGTGCCGGTGCGACTGATCACTCCCGTCGCCGCGAGCAGCGCCTCCGCCAGCGTCGTCTTCCCCGCCCCGGACGGCCCGACCAGAGCCACGTTGCGGATCCGGGACGGGTCCTGCGCCGCCACGGCGAGATCGGGACGCTCACCGTTGCCTTTCGTGCCCATGGCACCACCCTTGGCCGTGCGGATCGTGTGGTCGATCTCACACTGGTGTGCCGGTGGAGGCAACCCCTGGAGCTGTTGCACGCAACGTCGTTGGTAGCAGGCGACGTACGATCGATAAGTGGGTGGCCGTTTTGCCGCCGTATCCCCATACCGCTGGCCTGAGGAGCGAACCGCCGTGCCCTCCGAGAACACGCCCATTCCGAGCACCGAGCACCAGATCGGCACCGCACGGGTCAAGCGCGGGATGGCCGAGATGCTCACGGGCGGCGTGATCATGGACGTGGTCACGGCGGAGGACGCCAGGATCGCAGAGGACGCCGGCGCTGTTGCCGTGATGGCGCTGGAGCGGGTCCCCGCGGACATCCGGGCACACGGTGGCGTGGCCCGGATGAGCGACCCGGACATGATCATGCAGATCATCGAAGCCGTGTCGATCCCGGTGATGGCCAAGGCCCGCATCGGGCACTTCGTTGAGGCGCAGGTGCTGCAGGCCATCGGGGTGGATTATGTCGACGAGTCAGAGGTGCTGACCCCGGCCGACGAGGCGCACCACATCGACAAGTTCGCATTCACCGTGCCGTTCGTCTGCGGTGCCACCAACCTCGGCGAGGCACTACGCAGGATCTCCGAGGGTGCTGCGATGATCCGGTCCAAGGGTGAGGCCGGGACCGGCAACGTCGTCGAGGCGACCCGGCACATGCGCGCGATTCGCGCCGGTATTCGCTCCCTGGCCACGATGGACTCCCAGGAGCTGTACGCGGCCGCCAAGGAGCTGCGGGCCCCGGTGGAGCTGGTCCGCGAGGTCGCAGCGGCGGGCGCGCTGCCGGTGGTGCTGTTCACCGCGGGTGGTATCGCCACACCGGCTGATGCGGCGATGCTGATGCAGCTCGGCGCCGAGGGCGTGTTCGTCGGCTCGGGCATCTTCAAGGCCGGCGACCCCGCCAAGCGCGCGGAGGCGATCGTCAAGGCCACCACGTTCCACGATGACCCGGAGATGGTCGCGAAAGTATCCCGAGGGCTGGGGGAGGCGATGGCGGGAATCAACCTCGGTGATCTGCCCGAGGAGCAGCGCCTGTCCCAGCGCGGCTGGTGACCACCGGGGAGGGCGCGACCGCGGCCAGGGCGCTGTTACTCTCCGCGTCGGCCGGGCACCGGTTGCGGACCCCCGAGCCGGAGGGCGGGGCGGGTCGCGATTCCCTGATCAGCCGCGGCACCCTGCTGGTGCACGCCGACCTGCACAATCACACCCTGCTCTCGGACGGTGCCGGAGACCCGGAGGCGGCCTTTCCCTCGATGCGCGAAGCCGGTCTGGACGTCGCGGCGCTGACCGACCACGCGATCCGTGGCGCGACGGTGGAGGGCACCGGACGCGGCGGCACCCCGTGGATCGGGCTGGACCGGGCCGGCTGGCGGCGCACCGGGACACTGGCCGACGCCCATGACCGGCCCGGCGAGTTCACGGCGATCCGCGGTTTCGAGTGGACGCACCCGCACTTGGGGCACGTCAATGCCTGGTTCACCGATGACTTCACCGACATCGAGACGCACGGCGCGATGGCCGAACTGTACGCCTGGCTGACCCAGGTCGGTCGCCGCAACGGTGCGCGTGCCCCGGGCGGGCTGGCCGGCTTCAACCATCCCGGTCGGGAGGACGGCCGGTTCGGCAGCTTCCGCTACGACGCCACTGCCGCCGGGCAGATGGTCAGCCTGGAGATGTTCAACCGTACCGACGACTACCTGTTCGAGGGCGTCGCGGCGGGTGCGGTGTCCCCGCTGGTGGCCTCCCTGGACGCCGGCTGGCGCACCGGCCTGCTCGGCGTCACCGACGAGCACGGCACGGACTGGGGGTTCCCGGCAGACCGGGGACGGGCCGGGTTGTGGGTCACCGAGCACAGCAGAGCCGGGGTCGCCGAGGCGATGCGGGCCCGGCGGTTCTTCGCCACCCGGGTCTCGGGACTGCGGCTGGACGCCACCGCTGGCGGCGTGCGGATGGGCTCGGTGTTGCGGCACCGGCGTGGACCCGTGCCGTTCGCGCTCGACCTCGACCGGGGGCCGGCCTGGCGCGGCCGGGCACTGCAGGTTCAGGTGTTGCGCCCGGGTACGCCGGCACCTGCGGTGGCCGACCTGGTCGAGGTGCACTGCGGGGAGATCGCCCGCTTCGCCGTGCCGCTCGACCTCGATGACGGCAGCTGGACAGTGCTGCGGATCGCCGACCCGGCTGCGCCCAATGATAATCCGGGTCCGGCAGGCCATCCGGCGAACAATCACGCGCTCGCCTACACCAGCCCCTGGTTCCTCGAGCCCTGACCCTTCGAACGCCAGCGTCTACGCTGGTCCAGTGTCTGAATACGGTCCTGTCGTCGGTGTGCTGGCGCTCCAGGGTGATGTGCGCGAGCATCAGCGGGCGGTGGCCGAATGCGGGCTACGCAGCAGGTTGGTGCGCCGCATGGCGGAGCTCGTCGAGGTGGATGCGCTGATCCTGCCCGGGGGCGAGTCCACCACGATGAGCCGGCTGCTGGTCGCCTTCGACCTGCTGGAACCGCTGCGGGCCCGGCTCGCCGAGGGCATGCCCGCCTACGGATCGTGCGCCGGGATGATCCTGTTGAGCAAGGAGATCCTGGACGGGCGGCCCGACCAGCAGCAACTCGACGCGTTGGACACCGTCGTGCGCCGCAACGCGTTCGGCAGGCAGGTCGAGTCCTTCGAGGCCGATCTGGACTTCGCGGGCGTGCCTGGTGACCCGGTGCGGGCGGTCTTCATCCGCGCCCCCTGGGTGGAGCAGGCCGGACCGGGTGTTGACGTGCTGGCGAGCGTGCCCGACGTGCCGTCCGTGGGTAGCGCCGCAGGTAGGATCGTCGCGGTCCGGCAGGGGTTCGTGCTGGCCACCGCGTTTCATCCGGAGTTGACCGGTGACCGGCGCATCCACCAGTTGTTCTGCGAGATGGTCCGGCTCTCCGCTGCGGCGCGGGTGAGCGCAGGCGGGTGAGATTGGCGAGCGATCAAGAGGAGCAGGGCAGGTATGAGCGGCCACTCGAAATGGGCGACCACCAAGCACAAGAAGGCCGCCGTCGACGCGAAGCGCGGCAAGCTCTTCGCAAAGCTGATCAAGAACATCGAGGTGGCGGCCCGCACCGGTGGCGGCGATCCGGACGGTAACCCGACGCTGTACGACGCCATCCAGAAGGCCCGCAAGAACTCGGTGCCCACGGACAACATCGACCGTGCGGTCCAGCGCGGCTCCGGTGCCGATGCCGGCGGGGCCGACTACCAGACGATCATGTACGAGGGATACGGCCCTGGTGGGGTGGCGCTGCTCGTCGAATGTCTCACCGACAACCGAAACCGGGCGGCGTCCGACGTGCGGACCGCGATGACCCGCAACGGCGGCACGATGGCCGACCCCGGCTCGGTGTCGTTCCTGTTCAGCCGCAAGGGCGTGGTGATTGTGCCGCGGGAGAACCTGTCGGAGGACGACGTGCTGGCCGCGGTGCTCGATGCCGGCGCCGAGGAGGTCAACGACCTTGGCGAGTCCTTCGAGGTGGTGTCCGAGGCCACCGACCTGGTCGGGGTACGCACCGCGCTGCAGCGGGCCGGTATCGACTACGACTCCGCCGAAGCGAGCTTCCTGCCCTCGGCGAGCATCCCACTGGACGCCGATGATGCCCGCAAGGTGTTCAAGCTGATCGACGCGTTGGAGGACTGCGACGACGTGCAGAACGTCTACGCCAATTTCGACGTCCCCGACGACGTGCTGGCCGAGGTCGGCTGAGCGAGTGCCGAGGGGGTGGGGTGTGTCGGTACCCGGGGCCCAGCGATGCCGGCGCTAGGATTCGAACGGGTGTTCGCTCATCTGAGGAGGTGTCGGTGCGGGTGCTGGGTGTGGATCCCGGGCTCACCCGTTGCGGGCTCGGCGTGGTGGACGGTGGCACTGGGCGCACCGTGACCTGCGTCGCGGTGGACGTCCTGCGCACCTCACCCGACGTCGAGCTCGGCGCGCGGCTGGTCGCGGTCGCCGACATCGTCGAGCGCTGGCTGGCCGAGCACCACCCGGATGTAGTCGCGGTGGAGCGGGTGTTCAGCCAGCACAACGTGCGTACCGCAATGGGTACTGCCCAGGTCGGCGGCGTGGTCGCGTTGGTGGCGGCCCGCGGGGGACTGCCGGTCGCTTTCCACACCCCCAGCGAGGTCAAGGCTGCGGTCACCGGCTCCGGGCGGGCAGGTAAGGAACAGGTGACCACTATGATCACCCGGCTGCTGGCGCTGCCGGCCAGGCCGCGCCCAGCTGATGCCGCGGACGCGCTGGCGCTGGCTATCTGCCACCTGTGGCGGGCTCCGATGACGGCGCGGCTTGAGCAGGCCCGGGTCCGCTCGGCGCAGCTCGCCCGGACGCATCGGACGCGGCTGGCCGCGGCGGCGCGGAAGGCCGGAGGAGCGTCGTGATCTCCTCGGTGCGGGGGCAGGTGCGCTCCGTCGGGCTGGACCACGCCGTGGTCGAGGTCGGTGGCGTCGGGTTGGCGGTGCACGCCGTGCCCGCGACGCTGGCCACGCTGCGAAGGGGTGAGCAGGCTCAGCTGGCCACGTCGCTGGTCGTGCGCGAGGACTCGCTCACCCTGTATGGCTTCGCCGATACCGAGGCCCGCGAGTTGTTCGTGCTGCTGCAGACCGTTTCCGGGGTGGGGCCGCGGCTAGCACTGGCGATGCTCGCTGTGCTCGAGCCGGAGGCACTGCGCAGCGCGCTGGCCGAGGGCAACCTCACCATGCTCACCCAGGTGCCCGGCATCGGGCGCAAGGGCGCGGAGCGGCTCGTCGTGGAGCTGCGGGACAAGGTCGGCGCGGTCGCCCCCGCTGCGTCCAGCCCGGCGCCGGGTGGCGCTATGGCGGTGCGCACCCAGGTGGCTGAGGCGCTGGTCGGGCTCGGATTCCCGGTCCGCCAGGCTGAGCAGGCCGTCGAAGCGGTGCTCGCCGACACCGAAGGCCCCAACGGGGCCTCCCCCGCTGAGAGCACTGACACCGCTGCGGTGCTGCGCAACGCGTTGGCTCGGCTGGGGCGCAACCGGTGACACCGCAGCCACGGCTCTCGGCCGAGCTGGATCCGGCTGACGTCGATCTCGAGGGCACGCTGCGACCCCGCCGGTTGGCAGAGTTCATCGGCCAGGCCCGGGTCCGCGAGCAGCTGGAGCTGGTTCTGGAGGGCGCCAGGCGGCGTGGCGCCGCACCGGATCACGTACTGTTCTCCGGCCCACCGGGGTTGGGCAAGACCAGTCTCGCGATGATCATCGCCGCCGAGCTGGGCAGTGCCATCCGGGTCACTTCGGGCCCGGCGTTGGAGCGCGCTGGGGACCTCGCCGCCATGCTGTCCAATCTCGTCGAGGGCGACGTGCTGTTCATCGACGAGATTCACCGGGTGGCCCGAGCCGCCGAGGAGATGCTCTACCTGGCGATGGAGGACTTCCGGGTCGACGTGGTAGTCGGCAAGGGACCGGGGGCTACCTCGATCCCGCTGGACATCGCCCCGTTCACGCTGGTGGGGGCGACGACCCGGTCCGGCGCGCTGACCGGCCCGCTGCGCGACCGGTTCGGGTTCACCGCGCATATGGAGTTCTACGAACCCGCCGAGTTGGAGCTGGTGCTGTGCCGCTCGGCAAGTATCCTTGGCGTGGACCTGCGCGCGGATGGTGCAGTCGAGATCGCCGCCCGCTCCCGAGGCACCCCCCGGATCGCCAACCGGTTGCTCCGCCGGGTCCGCGACTACGCTGAGGTCCGGGTAGACGGCGCGATCACCCTCGACGTGGCCCGCGCTGGTCTGGCCGTCTACGACGTGGACGAGCTCGGGTTGGACCGGTTGGATCGCGCGGTACTCACCGCGCTGGTAAGGACCTTTGGCGGCGGGCCGGTCGGGGTGTCCACCATCGCCGTCGCAGTGGGGGAGGAGCCGGCCACCGTGGAAGAGGTGTGTGAACCTTTCCTGGTCCGCGCCGGCATGCTCGCCCGCACTCCGCGGGGCCGGGTGGCTACCGCCGCAGCATGGCGGCACCTGCGGCTGGAACCACCTCCGGCCGCTACCGGAGACCCGACGCTGTTCGACCCGTGAGACCTGCTCGCAGGGTCGAACCATCAACACTGAGACCTGCTCGCAGGGTCGAACCAATCGACACTGAGACCTGCTCGCAGGGTCGAACCATCAACACTGACGACCTGGCACACTCGTGTGAGCACCACTGATGTGATCGGAGAATCATGGACCCCCTGCTCCTGCCCCTGCTATTCATCGCTGTGCTCGCGCTCCCGCTGATCCTCGGCTCGCGCAGGCAGAAACGAGCGATGGCCGAGGCGCAGCGGCTACAAGACTCGCTGACTGAAGGTGATCGGGTGATGACCACCTCAGGTCTGCAGGCGACGGTGGTCGATACCGCCGACGACCGCACCGTGGACCTCGAGATTGCCCCGGGGGTGCGCACCACCTGGTTGCGGGCAGCGATCCGGGAGAAGATCACCGACAGCGCGGCAACCGAGGACGACGACTGGCCCGGATCTGCCGGGGACGACGACCAGCCCGAATCTGCCGGGACGCGGCTTGTGCCTCCCCTCGAGGGCGGCGCGCGCACCGACAAGACCTGATCCCACCCGGGGCAGGTACGCTGCGCAGCCGGTCCCCCGCGGGCCGGGCCGGTGACGGCACTGGCACAGTGGGCAGCAGATCGCCGGTCGTGGCGCGCGGCGTAGTTGGCTTTGACTGAGGAGAACCATCCACCGTGGCACCACCGGCCGGGCATGTCAGCCCGTGGCGCAACCTGGCGATCTTCGCCGGAGTCGTTGCCGTTCTGTACTCCCTGGTTTTTTTCACCGGTGGCGGTGACCCGACGCCCAAGCTGGGTATCGACCTGCAGGGCGGTACCCGAGTTACCCTGACTGCCCGCACCGCCGACGGTCAGGAACCGTCCCGGGAGTCCCTCGACCAGGCTCGCCAGATCATCGAGGAGCGGGTCAACGGCATTGGTGTCAGCGGCGCGGAGGTCGTCCTCGACGGCACAAACTTGATCATCACAGTACCCGGCGAGAACGGCGACCAGGCTCGTACGCTCGGGCAGACCGCCAAGCTGTACTTCCGGCCGGTGATCACCCAGCAGGCTGCCGGGCCGCCCGCGTCGCCCCCCGCGACGCCGGAACCAGGCGGTGGCGGACCTGCTTTGCCCGCAGAGCCGAGTCAAGCGCCCATCCCGGAAGGCGCGCCGACCCCGGTCGCTCCGCAGCGGGCCCAGCCACCGTCGGACGAGCCGACCTCGCCCACTGCACCTCCGACCAGTTCGCCGCCCCGGGTCGGGCAGGCTCCGGAGGATCCGGCGGACCCGGAGCTGGCCGAGCAGATCCGGCAGGTCCGCGCGTTGCTGCAGAGCCAGGACCCTGCCGTGCAGCAGCAGGCACTGGCCAGGCTGAACTGTGCGGTGCCCAACCCCCTGCGGGGCAACGACGACCCGGCGCTGCCGCTGGTCACCTGCAACCAGGACGGCACCGCCAAGTACCTGCTCGGGCCGGCCTTCATGTCCGGTGAGCAGATCGCCGACGCGTCGGCCGGTCCGAGCCAGCAGGGTGCGGGTTTCGAGGTGAGCCTGGACCTCGACCGCGAGGGCGAGGACATCTGGGCGCGGTACACCGCGCAAAACATCGGCAGGCAGGCTGCGATCGTGCTGGACAGCAAGGTGGTCTCGGCCCCGCGGATCGAGGGTGCTGTTCCACCTGGCAGTTTGACCCGTATCACCGGCCAGTTCACCCAGGTCGAGGCCCAGGACCTGGCTAATGTGCTCAAATACGGCGCGCTGCCACTGTCCTTCGAGGCATCGGAGTCCGAGACGGTATCGGCCACGCTGGGACTCTCCTCGCTGCGCGCCGGATTGTTCGCCGGGGCGATCGGGCTGGCCGTAGTGTTCGTCTACTGCCTCGTCTACTACCGGGTTCTCGGGGTACTGACGATCCTGTCCCTGGTGCTGTCCGGGCTGATCGTCTACGCCGTGCTGATCCTGCTCGGCCGCTGGATCGGGTTCACCCTCGATTTGGCCGGTGTCGCAGGCTTCATCGTCGCCATCGGCATCACCGCGGACTCGTTCGTAATCTTCTTCGAGCGGCTCAAGGACGAGATCAGGGATGGCCGAACGTTCCGCTCCGCCGTTCCGCGGGCCTGGGTCCGGGCCAGGCGCACCATCCTGTCCGCGGACGCGGTGAGTTTCCTGGCTGCGGCGGTGCTTTACCTGCTCGCGGTCGGACAGGTCAAGGGCTTCGCGTTCACGTTGGGCATGTCGACCGTACTGGATCTCGTGGTGGTCTTCCTGGTGACGCATCCGTTGGTGGCGATGGCGGCGAAGTCCCGGCTGCTGTCCCGCCCGGAGCTGTCGGGACTGGGGGCCGCGCAGCGGGGCGGGGCCGGTGGCCGGTCGGGCTTGGCGACCGCCGGGAAGGGTGCCTGAGATGCCGGGAACGCTGCAGCGGCTCTACACCGGGACCGGTGCGTTCGACATCGTGGGGCGTCGGCGATGGTGGTATGCGCTGACCGGGGTGCTCGTCGCGGTCTGCATTGGTTCGATCGTGCTGCGTGGGTTCAATCTCGGAATCGACTTCGAGGGCGGCACCCGGATTCAGCTGCCTGCGGTGGGAGCACAGGGCCCGATCAGTACCGAGCAGGTGGAGCAGGTCTTCACCGAGGCAGTCGGGGAACCACCGGCGTCAGTGCAGACCGTCGGCACCGGTGATGCAGCGAGCATCCTGGTTCGTTCCGAGACACTGGGCGCGCAGGACACGTTCGTGCTGAAGGACACCCTCTTCGAGCAACTGCAACCGCTCGGAACTGACGGCGAACCCAGCGAACAGGTGATCAGCGACAGCGCGGTGAGCGCCACCTGGGGCGGTGAAATCAGCAAAAAAGCACTGATCGCGCTCCTGGTGTTCCTCGTCCTGGTAACCATTTTCCTCGCGCTGTACTTCGAGCCCCGGATGGCGCTGGCGGCGCTGGTTGCACTGGTGCACGACGTCCTGGTGACCGCTGGCATCTACTCGCTGGTCGGCTTCGAGGTGACGCCTGCCTCGGTCATCGGCCTGCTCACCATCCTCGGGTTCTCGCTGTACGACACGGTGGTCGTGTTCGACAAGGTTCAGGAGAACACGCGCGGACTGCTCGGGCTGACCCGGCGGACCTATGGCGAGGCGGCGAACCTGGCGGTCAACCAGACCCTGATGCGTTCGATCAACACCTCGCTGATCGCGGTGCTCCCGGTGGTGGGCCTGCTGGTGGTCGGCGTCGGCCTGCTTGGCGTCGGCACGCTCAAGGATCTCGCGCTCGTGCAGATGGTCGGCATCGTGGCCGGGGCATCGTCGTCGATCTTCCTGGCCACCCCGCTGCTGGTGGACCTCACCATGCGCAGGCCCGCCTACCAGCAACAGGCTGAGCGGGTCGGCCTGCGCCGGGAGAAGCCGGCAGGCAAGGCCGATGAACCAGGGGAGACCACGATCACCCCCGGTACTCGCCGCGAAGAGTCGCTGGCGGCGGCGTCCGGCGTTCCAGCGCGGGTCGGCAAGCCCGCTCCGGCAGGGCGTCCGCGTAAGAGCCCGGTAGGCAAGGGCGTACGGCCGTCCGGCAAGGCAGCCAAACCCGTGGGCAAGAAGCAGCGCTAACCTCCTTCGTCACCGGATACCGACTGGGTGACAGCGGCCCGGGCGTCGGTCCCACCGAGGGAACTACTACTCAGCGTGCTCGTTAATGACACTTTCGTACCTCTCCGGACATACTTGACGGATAGTTATCCCAGATCCTTGCCTGCGACCCCATTCGGTAGCACGCTCTGTAGCCGTGGGGTCCGGTAACACCCGGAGACGGCCGTGGGTGGCGGCTGTCGTGCCAGGGAGGAGTGGGGATGACGGGGTGGGCGGTGCCGGGGTACGTCCATGTTCGGAAGGTGGGTGAGGACCAGGTTGGGAGGCGGGTGGTTGCCCGTCGCCGGATGAACCGCAGGTTGGTCTCGATCACTTACCTGTCCCAGGAGTTTCTCGCCGACGCTGAGTTCCGCAGCCGCTTCGCTGTCGAGTCCGGGCGGCTCGCGCAAGTCCGGGACGCCTCGGTGGCCCGCGTTCACCACTACGTGGAGTGCCGCGAGGGTGCTGCCGTCATCGCCGATCACGTAGCTGGGACTCCGCTGCGGGCCCTGCTTCTCGAGGAAGGCGCCGTCGCGACCGAGGCTGCCGTGGTAGTGCTCAAGGACGCGTTGCGCGGGCTGGCCGCTGGCCACGCTGCGGGTCTGGCGCACGGCGATCTCAAGCCCGAGGCCGTGATCCTCACCCGCGCAGGTCGGGCCCGGCTCGTTGACTTCGGGCTCTCCCTCCGCGACGGTCGGCGGTTACTTGCCGGGTCGACACCCTTCTACCTGGCGCCGGAGCAGTGGTATGGCGGACCGGCCACCGAGGCCGCAGACCTGTACGCGGCCACGGTCACCTTCTTCGAGTGCCTGGTCGGCGCACCGCCCTTCCATGCCGACAGCCCGACCGGGCTCTTCGCCCGACACGAAGGCAGCGCTCCCCCGCTCGATGCGGTGCCCGGACCGGTGCGCCAGTTGGTGCAGTGCGGACTCGCCAAGGACCCGGCGAGCCGGCCTAGCGCGCGAGGCTTGCTCACCCAGGTCGACGAGGCGGCAGTGCACGGTCTCGGCCCCGGCTGGGAGCAACGCGGTCGACGCGAGCTGAGCAGGCTCCTGGCCGGGGTGCCCAAGCCGCGGGTGGTAGATAGTGCGCAGGAGCACCCAGGCCGGGAGCGGCACGTCCGGCTCGCCGCGGTGCTGGGGAGTGCGCTGGTGTTGGCTGCGGGGCTGTCCAGCCCGCTGCTGCCCAGCGGCCCGGGTAGCGTAGCTGGCGCCGAAGGGAGGCCGCCGGTGCCGGCATTACCGTCCAGCGGCGCCGCCGAAGTCTGGGCCGAGGCTGCTCCTTCCTCGGATGCAGTGGCCGATCATGCCCCGGATCCCCAGTCCGCTGCGATGGCTGAACCCGCCGGGTCGGTTGTCGCGTGTGGCGCCCAGCCCGGCGCGGTGGCCGCTCCGGTACCTTCGGCTGGCGCGGTCCCGGCCGGTCGTGTCCCCGCCCGGCAGCACGTGCCGTCTCCCATCATCCCGACACCGAGCAGCACCCCAGCACCGAGCAGCACCCCGACACCGAGCAGCACCCCAGCACCGAGCAGCACCCCGACACCGAGCAGCACCCCAGCACCGAGCAGCACCCCAGCACCGAGCAGCACCCCAGCACCGAGCAGCACCCCAGCACCGAGCAGCACACCGCCACCGGAATCGGAGGAGGAACCGACGGTGTCGCCTCCAGGGAAGCCTGAACCGCAGGAGCCGTCCGGGCCGGGTGCCGAGGAGCCCACACCACCGGTGGCGCAGGCAGCTTTGCCGGACACCGATGCAGCGGGTGCTGCCAACTGCTGAACGGCCGAAGGGCGCTCGGACGACACGACCTGGAAGCGGCGAACCGGGAGGTCGCACCGGTAGGGTCCACGGTGTGCGCTCCGGGTCGAACATCAACGACCTGCGGACCATGATCCTCTCACTGGTCCGCGAGATCCCCGATTTCCCGGAACCCGGCGTGCTCTTTCGGGACCTCGGTCCAGCGTTCGCCGACGCAACTGCGTTCCGGGCACTGGTCGACGCGCTGGTCGCGCCCGCGCCGGAGGTCGACGTGGTGGTCGGGGTAGAAGCCCGCGGTTTCCTGCTGGGAGCCGCGGCTGGCTACGCGCTACGAGCCGGTGTGGTCGGGGTTCGCAAGCCGGACAAGCTCCCCGTGGTCGCCGATCGTGAGGCATACGCCCTGGAGTACGGCACTGCCACGCTGGAGTTGGCGGACGGCGTGCTGCGTCCCGGGCAGCGGGCCTTGGTGGTGGACGACGTCCTGGCCACCGGGGGCACGGTGGCCGCGACCTGCGCGCTGGTGGAGCGCGCTGGGGTTACGGTCAACGGGATCGCGGTGGTGCTGGAGATCGCGGCGCTGCGTGGCCGGGAGCGGCTGGCACCTCGCCCAGTCCATGTCCTGCTCACGATCTGACCGAACGGGGGCACCCCGGTTGCCCAGGTCGTTCAGGTCTGGGGGTGGGCGCGGCGGTAGGCTGGCGACTTGACCGGTCAGCACGTGGCGGGAGAATGCGGTTGAGCCAGGACCTGCAGCGCACGGCTGCACTGCCGGTCGACCTCGATACGGCGGTCCGGGAGCGACCGCCTTCTGCGACCCGGCGGGTTCGGGCGCGGCTTGCGCGGCGGATCACCGCGCAGCGCCCCGGCCTGATCAAGCAGGTGCTCGAACCGCTCGCCGCGGTGCACCGTGAGTTGCATCCCAAGGCTGACCTCGCGCTGTTGCAGCGGGCCTACGACGTCGCCGAGGAGAAGCACTCCCACCAGCTGCGCAAGTCTGGCGATCCCTACATCACCCATCCGCTCGCGGTCTCGACAATCCTCGCCGAGTTAGGGATGGACACCACCACGCTGGTGGCGGCGCTGCTGCACGACACGGTCGAGGACACCGACTATTCGCTGGTTCGGCTGACCCAGGACTTCGGTGACGAGGTTGCGCAGCTCGTCGACGGCGTCACCAAGCTCGACAAGGTCAAGCTCGGCGCGGCTGCCGAAGCCGAGACCATCCGCAAGATGGTCATCGCCATGGCGCGGGACCCGCGGGTGCTGGTGATCAAGCTGGCGGACCGCCTGCACAACATGCGTACGATGCGCTTCCTGCCACCGGAGAAGCAGGCGCGCAAGGCGAAGGAGACCCTAGAAGTCCTCGCCCCACTGGCGCACCGGCTGGGCATGGCCACTATCAAGTGGGAGCTCGAGGACCTCTCCTTCGCGATCCTGCACCCGAAGAAGTACGACGAGATCGTGCGCCTGGTAGCCAACCGTGCCCCGTCCCGGGACACCTACCTGCGGACTGTGATCGAGGAGGTCTCCGCGCGGCTGTCCGGCTCGCGGATCAACGCCACCGTGGAAGGCAGGCCCAAGCACTACTACTCGATCTACCAGAAAATGATCGTCCGCGGCCGGGACTTCGACGACATCCACGACCTGGTCGGCGTGCGGGTTCTGGTGGAGGACGTGCGTGACTGTTACGCCGCGGTCGGTGTGGTGCACTCGGTGTGGCAGCCGATGCCGGGCCGGTTCAAGGACTACGTCGCGCAGCCACGATTCGGGGTGTACCAATCCCTGCACACCACGGTGATCGGGCCGGACGGCAAGCCGTTGGAGGTGCAGATCCGCACTCGCGAAATGCACCGCACCGCGGAGTACGGCATCGCCGCGCACTGGCGGTACAAGGAGACCCGGGGCACCCACAACGGTGCCGTCGATGTGGACGAGATGGCCTGGATACGCCAGCTGCTGGACTGGCAGCGGGAGGCCGCCGACCCCGGCGAGTTCCTCGACCAGTTGCGCTACGACCTGGCGACCCGCGAGATCTTCGTGTTCACGCCCAAGGGAGACGTCATCACGCTGCCTGCGGGTTCCACGCCGGTCGATTTCGCCTACGCCGTGCACACCGAGGTCGGCAACCGGTGCATCGGCGCCCGGGTCAACGGCCGGCTCGTTGCGCTGGAACGGCAGCTGGAGAACGGCGAGGTCGTCGAGATCTTCACCTCGAAGGCCGAAGGCGCCGGACCGAGCCGGGACTGGCTGTCCATCGTCGCTTCGCCGCGGGCCCGGGCGAAGATCAAGCAGTGGTTCGCCAAGGAGCGTCGGGAGGAGGCCATCGAGCTCGGCAAGGACGCCATCGCCAAGGAACTGCGGCGGGCGGGTCTGCCGGTGCAGCGGCTGGTCTCCGCCGAGTCGATGGTCGCCGTGTCCCGCGAGCTCCGGTTTCCCGACGTCAGCGCGCTGTATGCCGCCGTCGGCGAGCACCATGCCTCGTCTCGCCACGTAGTACAGCGGTTGATCGCGCTGCTCGGCGGTGAGGAGGGCGCCGATGAGGTGCTGGCCGAGCGGGCCACGCCGTCCACTGTCCAGCGTCGGCGGGCGGTTACCGACTCCGGCGTGCTGGTTCGCGGCGCCGGGGATGTCTACGCCAAACTCGCCCGCTGTTGCACCCCGGTGCCCGGTGACGAGATCCTGGGATTCGTCACCCGCGGCGGCGGGGTCAGTGTGCACCGCACCGACTGCACCAACGCCGACTCGCTGCGGGCCGAGCCCGAGCGGCTGTGCGATGTGGAGTGGGCGCCCTCGTCGTCTTCGGTCTTCCTGGTCGCGATCCAGGTGGAGGCGCTGGATCGGCATCGGCTGCTCTCCGACGTCACCAAAGTGCTCGCTGACGAGCGGGTGAACATCCTGTCCGCTTCGGTGACCACCTCACACGACCGGGTGGCGGTGAGCCGGTTCTCCTTCGAGATGGGCGACCCGAAACATCTCGGGCACGTGTTGCGTGCGGTTCGCAATATCGAGGGCGTCTACGACGTCTATCGGGTCACCTCATCGAACTGACCTTCGTGTTCCTACCCTGCTCGGCAGGTCTTGTATGCCGTCTGGCACCATGTCGCGATGGTCGCAGCTGAGAATCGTGTGTCGATTCGGAGGAGCCCTGCAGCGCCCGCCTGGGTGAACCCGGTGGCTGTCTGTGGCATCGCTGGCGCCCTGGCCGGGGGCCTGTTGTTCCTGATCGCTCATCGCGGATTAAGTGACGACGGTTACATCACAATAGACTACGCGCGGAACCTTGCATTCCACGGGCATTGGGGGGTCATCCCCTCGCTGACGGCGAACACCGCCACGTCGCCGCTGACTGTGGGCCTGCTGGCGGCGATCACGGCGGTGGTGCGCGCGCCGGTGCTGGCGGTGGGACTGCTGTTGATGGCCACCACAGCGGCCTCCGCAATATGGCTGCTGCGCATCGCGGAGCTGACTCGGCTGTCCCGGTGGCTACTACCGGCGCTCGGGGTGGGGCTGCTGCTGTCCAGCCCGCTGCTTGCTTCCACGGTTGGCCTGGAGACCTACCTTTGCATCGCGCTGTTCATCGGCCTGGTGCGCTATGCATTAGCAGGGCGGTGGCTAGCCACCGGAATTGTTAGCGGACTTCTGATCCTGGGTCGGCCTGACCTCGCCGTGGTCGATGTCGTCGTCGTGCTGGCCGTGGCCGCGGCCCGGCGCCGGGCGCTGCGCAGCGGCCTGGTCGCGGTGGCGGTCGCAGCACCCTGGTATCTCTTCAGCTGGTTCGTGTTCGGCTCTGTGCTGCCGGACACATTTTTTCTGAAGACCTATGGTCAAGGGTGGGTGGGCGTCCACTTCGCCACCGGACCGCTGGCGTATCTGACGTGGCACCCGCTGGCGGCCGCTCTTACCTGGCTGGCTGCTGTATGTGGCCTGGTGGCGCTGGTCGGCTGGGCAGCGCTGGCCGTTCTGCGACGAGGCGTGGTTACTACCGGTGCGGGTCAGGCCGCAGTCTCGTTCGGGCTCGGCGGAATTGCCCATGCGGCGGTTTTCGCCATACTGAGGACTCCGCCGTCCCACTGGTATTATGGACCTGTCGTCGCTGGTCTTGTCCTGTGCGCGGCGGTGACTGCGCTGGTCGTGGTTCGATCCTATCGGGTTACCAGCTTTCGCGGTGTAGCCGCGCTCGGGTCGGTGTCCCTGGTGATACTGGCCGCGGCCGGTTACGAGGTGGTGCGGGGCGTGCCGTGGGAGACGGCACCTTTTGACACCAACTGGGCCACCCCCGCCGAGTACCAGCGCGCCGGCGAAGACATTTCCAAGATGATACCCGGTGCAACAGTGCTGAGCCCCAGAGAGGTCGGCACATTGGCCTATTACTGCGACTGTGAGATAGTCGATTTCATATCCGACCCGGGACGCACTGAACATGACATTTCCCGCCATATGCAACAGTCCGGTCCCCTCATACGCCAGCTATTTAAGCTGAACTACATGCACCGGGTTGCGGCAGCACCTAAGCCGGCGGAGTACGTACTGGTGTGGGAGGAGACGTGCGTGAACGCGATCGGTGAGTGGCCGAGCAGTTACGGGTCCGGCACTCTCTGCCTCAAGAAAGTTCTTCCGTGATGCACCGTTTCAGCTATTCACCTGAACGGACTGCAGCGTGACCGGCTTGTTGGGCTTGCCACCGCCGGGGGAGGGTTCCAGGGACCCGTCGTCGCCTGCCTGGGCTATCCGGTCGATCACCTGCAGGCTCTCGGGGGAGATGGTGGCGAAGACGGTATAGCTGGCGGGGAGCGCAGCGTCGCCGTAGATGAGGAAGAACTGGCTTCCGCCGCTGTCAGGTTGGCCGGTATTGGCCATCGCGACGTAGCCGCGTCCGTAGGTCAATCCGGGGAAGACCTCGTCGGGGATGGTGTAGCCGGGCCCGCCGTTGCCCTGGCCGGTGGGGTCGCCGCATTGCAGAACCTGCAGACCGGGGTTGGTGACCAGGCGGTGACATGGGCTGTCGTGGTAGAAGCCTTGAGTGGCGAGGCTGGTGAAGCTGCGCACCGTGCAGGGGGCCAGTGCCCGGTTCAGGGTGAGCGCGATCGGGCCTGCGGAGGTCTGCAGGGTGGCCTGCAGGGTGCCCTCGGCCGAGGTCGGGCCCGCCGGTGGAGGTGTCACCGGCTTGGCCGCAGGCTGTGGGCTGGGCGGGTATTGACAGTTCACCGTGGCAGGCAGCGGTTCAGGACGGGTCGGTGCTGGTAATGCCTCGGCGGGGATCGGCGGAGACTCGCTGCTCGGTGCTGGCTGGAGCGGCGGTACGGACGGTTCAGCAGCGGTGTTGGTCTGCTCCCCGCTGCTGAGGAAGCTAATCAGGACGACAAGCCCGACCACGAGCACGACGGCCGCGGCGCTGCCGATCACCGCGTACATCCGGCGCCGCCTGGCGCGCTTCGCGCGGCGGGCAAGCTGGCGGTCGAGTTTGCGCTTCGCGGCCTCGCGGCGCTGCTCGTTGGTGGGCACCCGGACTCCTGTAACTCGGCGGTGATCGCCGGGCAGTCTAGGCGGGCGGCCTGTGAAGCGGGCGTCGGGCTCGCCGCGTTGGCGCTCGTTAGGCTGGCGGTGTCCCCCTCCGCAGCGGAAAGGGTCGCCGTGCTTGTCGCTGGCTTTCCGACCGGCTCCTTCCAGGCCAACTGCTTCGTGCTGGCGGCCGATGCGGGTGGCCCGTGCGTGGTGGTCGATCCGGGCGAGGGCGCCGAACAGCGCCTGGACGAATTGCTGCGTCAGCACCGGCTCGACCCGGTGGCGGTGCTGCTCACCCATGGGCACTTCGATCATGTCTTCGCGGTGGCCCCGGTGTGTGATGGCAACGACATCCCCGCCTGGATCCACCCCGAAGACCGGATGCTGCTGACCGACCCGCTGCGCGGACTGTCCGCCGATGCGCGGCAGTTCTTCGGTGGCCGAGTGGAGCTCCGTGAGCCGCGCGAGGTGCGCACTCTCGATGACGGGATGTCTCTGGAGCTGGCCGGGTTGACCCTCGTTGTCGACCACACGCCGGGCCATACCCGCGGCTCGGTGACCTACCGGTCGGCGACCGAGGGGGGACGAGGTCTGCTGGTCTCCGGTGACACCCTGTTCGCCGGTTCCATCGGACGCACCGACTTGCCGAGCGGCGACCACCAGCAGATCCTCGCCTCGCTGCGGAACAAGGTCCTCGTGCTGGACGACGACACGGTCGTGCTGCCCGGCCACGGCCCTGCCACCACGGTCGGCAAGGAACGCGCCAGCAACCCATTCCTGCACGGCCCTGCCACACCCCGGATGCCTCGGGGGCTATGACACTGACACACCAACGGTTACTGATCCAGCGCTATGCCGCCCGAGGCGGCTCAATGGCAGACATTTCTGCGTTGGGGTCGGACGTCGGGTAGCGGATCACTCCGAGGATCACGAGATGCCGGTATCTCGGATGCGGGAGGACTTCGATCCCGGAGGCGTAGCAGGCACTGACGAGGATCTGGCGAGCCGCGAGGAAGTCCTCGGCGGTGACCCCGGCTGGGCACCAGATGAGGATCTGCTCGCCGTACGTCTTGGGGGCACACCACAGAATCGCGGGGAGCCGCCCGCGGCGGGTATGGATCCTCGCCTGCGCGCAGCCAGCCCGGAGCCGGTGCGGGGTCAGGATGCACCACGCCCGGGCGACGAGCCGGTGGCGAGCGGCCGGCCAGCCGATGAGCAGGGTGGTCACCGCGGTGACAGCGAGCAACGCCCAGTTCGGGCCGAGGACGTCGACCAGCGCCACGAGGGTGAGCGCGATCCCCGTGAGCAGCGCAAGCTCGTAGCGCCAGCGCCAGGTCAGGACGAGGGGGTTGGGACGGGCGGGCGGCTCGATCGCCTGCTGCAGCGTGCTCAGCAGCCAGTCGGCGCCGACGCTTCGGCTCATGACGCAGCCCCCAGTGGATCGTCTGCCAGAGTGTGCCGGATCGTGCCGTGCCCTCCGCACGATGGGCACGGCTCGGCTGCGGTCCCGCCGTCACCGCCGCACGCCTCGCACGCTGAGACCAGGTCCCACCGTGGATCCCGGTAGATACGGCCGAATCCGCTTGGCGGGCGGGAGATCTGCCAGCCTCGAGCGCGTGCTGCGGCGTCCTCAGCGGCGAAGAGCGGGTCTTCCCACCTCCTGATCAGTTGACCGAGCGAGCTGTGGGTCTGCAAATTTTTGCTCCTTCCGTCGCCCCCGACAGTCGGATCTTTTGCGGATCAGGATTCCGTGCCAAAGCACGTGCAAGGAAATTTCTCGGGCGGAGTTGGGCTGCCTCGGGCGGCTCGGACGGGCCGGACGACCAGGAGCGGGATCACACAGACTCGGACCGAGTCGGACCGAGTGTGAGGTCATTTTGTGATCCACCGCCGGGGGCTGGAGCATACTGATGCGGTGGATGACTACGAAGCCCTGCCCATTCCTGAGCCAGTCACGCACTTGTGGAACTGCGTGAAGCAGGCGCTGGCGGCGAACGAAGATCCTTCACCTCGCCGCATCGATCGCATGGCCGCGGCTGCCGGCCTTGAACTGGCAGCGAGCACGATCGCAGGCTGGTTCGAGACGTGGTCTGTCGTCCCGACATGGGAGAAGTTCGAGGTCTTGATCAAGGCGTTGGCCGCCGAGCATGACAAGGACTGGCGCACGCTGCACCGAGCGGCGCTCGTGGCCGACCGTGAGCGCAAGAGGGAGGAACGGCGAAGCAGAGATCTGGGTCGGCCGGATGCTCCGGTAACCACGCCGCCCGTGGGTTCGCCCGTGGCCACGAGTCGGCAACTTGATCCACAGCCCTCGGCCCACAACGGCTTCGCCCCGACGGCGATGCGGGATGGCATTGCGGGAGCTTCCGCCGACCAGTCCTCAGATGCTGCAGTTGCCGTGCCCGCTGCCGTGCACGGCAACGTCTACGGCGACCTGTACCTGCATCAGCTTACGGGCGGCTCGACACCCG
Source organism: Pseudonocardiaceae bacterium (assembly GCA_050699435.1). Lineage (GTDB taxonomy): Bacteria > Actinomycetota > Actinomycetes > Mycobacteriales > Pseudonocardiaceae. The sequence continues at coordinate 50,243 of JBOHGM010000007.1, forward strand.
AGGCTAGGTCGGTGCCGCGGCAGCTTCCGGTGGAAGTGGCGCATTTCACCGGCCGGAGCGCCGAGCTGGCGAGGCTCGATGCCCTCCTCGTCCAGGAGGATGCGGCTCGGCCCGCCGCCATGGTGATCTCCGTGGTGGCCGGTACTGCGGGGGTGGGCAAGACGGCCCTGGTGGTGCATTGGGCTCATCGGGTTCGCGAGCACTTCCCCGATGGGCAGCTGTTTGTGAACCTGCGCGGCTATAGTCCTGGTTCGACGATGAGCTCTGAGCAGGCCCTCGAAGAGTTCTTGCGGGCCTTGGGTGTTCCTGCCGAGGGTATTCCCGCCGGGTTGGAGGCGCGGGCCGGGATGTACCGTTCCCTGCTCGACGGGCGCCGCGTGTTGATCGTGCTGGACAATGCCACCAGCGCCGAGCAGGTACGGTCGCTGCTGCCTGGCTCACCGACTTGCCGGGTGGTGGTGACCAGTCGCAGTCGCCTGTCTGGCCTGATCGCCCGGGACGGAGCCAGCCGGGTCACGCTGGACCTGCTGCCCCCGGCCGAGGCCATCGGGCTGCTGCGGGATGTCATCGGGGCCGCCCGGGTCGCCGCCGAACCCGGGGCGGCTGCCGAGCTGGCCAGCCGGTGCGCGTTTTTGCCGCTGGCGTTGCGCATCGCGGCCGAGCGTGCCGTCACGCACCCCCACGCCACGCTGGCTGACCTCGCCGACGAGCTGGCGGTGCAGCGTGACCGCCTGGACCTGCTGGCCATCGCCGAGGAGGAGGATGAGACCACCGCGGTGCGTGCGGTGTTCTCCTGGTCCTACCACGCCTTGCCGGCGGAGGCAGCGCGGGCATTCCGGCTGCTCGGCCTGCACGCCGGACCCGACATCAGCGCCCCGGCCGCCGCCGCGCTCACCAGCACCACCCTCGCCCAGGCGCGGCGGTTGCTGGAAACCCTGGTCGGCACGCACCTGATTGAGGAGACCGGGCGAGACCGGTACCGGTTACACGACCTGCTGCGGGTCTATGCCGCCGAGTGCGCGACGGCGGAGGACACCGGCCGCGACCGTGCCGACGCCGTGCGCCAAGCGCTCACCTGGTACCTGCACACCGGCGACGCGGCCGCGCGCGTGCTGAACCCGCACCGCCGCCGCGTCCCCCTCGAGCATCCCGAGAAAGCCTGCTCGCCGCTGGAGTTCCCGACCTACCGCCAGGCCCTGAACTGGTGTGAGGCTGAACGGGCGAATCTCGTGGCAGCCACCCGCCAAGCCGCGGAGAGCGGCGAGCATGTCATCGCCTGGCGGCTTCCCGTTGCCCTGTGGGATTTCTTCAACCTGCGCAAACACTGGGCCGACTGGATCACGACCCACCACATCGGCCTCAGTTCCGCTCAGCACCTCCAGGACCGGCAAGGCGAAGCCTGGGTCTGGGGCGGCCTCGGTATGGCCTACTTCTTCCTCCGGCAGCACCAGGAGGCCCTCGATCACTTCCAGCATGCGCTGCCCCTGTGTCAGGAGACCGACGACCCATGGGGTGAGGCTATGAGCCTGCTCGGCCTCGGCACCGCCCATTTTTATCTGGGTAAGTACGAGGACGCCGCCGACTACTCCCAGCGCGCACTGAGCATCTGCCAGGAAGTCGACGACCCATGGGGCCATACTCTCGCCCTGCTCAACATCGGCGCCGTCCACCGGAAGCTGCAGCATTTCGAGGAGGCTCTCGACTATTTCCAGCGGGCCCTGGCTGTCGCCGGCCCCGTGCATGACCAAGCGGGCGAGGCCATGACACTGCATAACCTCGGCGCCACTTACCGGGATCTTCATCAGTTCGAGGAGGCCCTTGAGCATTTCATGCGGGCGTACACTACTTTCCGCAAGATCAGTGACCGATGGGGCGAAGCCCAGACCCTGCGCCAGATCGGTGATGTCCTGCAGCACCTCAACCGGATGGAGGCGGCAGTCAAGTACTGGAACCAGGCGCTGCCGATCTTCGAGGATCTCGGCGACTCGGCCACCGCAGTGAGGGTCCGAACCAGCCTGGAGATAGCTGATACCGACAACCTGGATCAACGACGGTAACCGCCGGTTCAGGGACGGTATGCCACGTGAGCGATCTCGTCGCGCCGGGCGACGAGCGCGGCTAGTGCCGTGGTGATCGGGACAGCCGCGACCAGTCCGATACTGCCCACCAGGGTCCGCACCACCTCCTGGGCGACCTCCTGCGCGGTCACGAGGGTGCCGAAGCTCTGCCCGGCCAGCGAGTAGGCCAGCAGCAGTGGCAGTGCGGCCCCCGCGTAGGCCAGCGCCAGGGTGTTCACCGCTGAGGAGATGTGGTCGCGGCCGATCCGCAGCGCGGAGCTGTAGAGCGCGCTGGCCCCCAGGTCGGGATTTGCTCGGCGCAGTTCCCACACCGCGCTGGTCTGCGTGACCGTGACGTCGTCCAGCACGCCCAGTGCACCGATGATTATCCCAGCGAGCAGCAGACCGCGGGCGTCGATCCCGGTACCCAGCACGCCGATCAAGTTGGCGGTGTCGGAACCCAGTCCGGTCAGCTTCGTGGCGGCGGTGAAGGCGGTGCCCAGCACGCCGATCAGCGCGAGGCTGAGCAGGGTACCCAGCACCGCCGTCGAGGTCTGCGCGGAGAACCCGTGCGTGAGGTACAGCACACCGAACATGATCACGCCGGCGGCCAGCACGCCGACGATCACCGGATCGGCGCCGCCCAAGATGGCCGGGAACAGGTAGACCACCAGCACCGAGAAGCTGAAGCCGAGCGCGACCAGCGAGGCGAGGCCCTTCCACCGCCCGAGCAGCAGCACCGCAACGGCGAACAGCGCCACGAGCCACAGCATTGGGGCGCCCCGCTGGAAGTCGACGACCTGGTAGGACAACTCGTCGCCGGGATCGCCGCCGCTGTAAGCCAGCACGATATCGTCGCCGACGGTGAATCTCGGCGTGCTCGGCTCGTCGGGCAGGACTTGCTGGATGGTCTCGCCGCGAGAGCTACCCTCGGTGAGCTGCACGGTGAGCGCGACGCACTCGCTGCCCTGGTCGGCCTCCGCCGCGTTGGCGCCGGTGCAGGGGGCGGAGACAGCCTCGAGCACCTCGCCGTGCACCGGCCGCTGACCGAACCCGAGGTCGGCATCGCTACCTGGTGGCTCGCCGCTGGGCCAGGTCAGCCCCACTCCCACCAGGGTGGCCAGCGCAAACGGCACGAGTACCGCGACCAGCAGCAGCTGCACCCGAGAGGAGGAGGGCACCGGGGGCCCGTGGCCGTGCCCAGACCCGACTGGTTCAGCGGTGCCGTCGTGGCGGTGCCGTCCGGTCCTGCGGTCTGGTCCACTCATCGGCTGGGCGTCCCTCTCTGGTCGATACTGCCGATGTTCCTAGCGGATCGAACGTCTGTTCGATATGGTGGGTTCGTGCGATGGGACAACCTGACACTGTCCGGCCAGGACGCGCTATTCGGGGTGGGCGATGTCGTGGCGCGCACCTTTGACACCCCGGAGTTCCGCGGGATGACGTTCTACGAGGTGGCGGCCCGCTCGATCCTCAACAAGGTGCCGGCCGCTTCCCGGATGCCCTTCGGCTGGACGCTCAACCCGTACCGGGGCTGCAGTCACGCCTGCAGGTACTGCCTGCCAGGAGACACCCCGATCCTCATGGCCGACGGGCGGACCACTCCGCTGGCGGACGTGCGCGTGGGGGATGCGATCTACGGCACCGTCCAGGACGGCTGTTACCGGCGCTACGCGCTCACCGACGTGGTGGCCCACTGGCGGACGGTCAAACCTGCCCACCGCGTCACGCTCGAGGACGGGACCGAGCTCGTGGCCAGCGGCGACCATCGCTTCCTCACCGATCTGGGGTGGAAGCATGTGACCGGTGGCGCTGACCGACCCGCTCTGACGGTGGGCGATGAGGTGATCGGAACCGGGCAGTTCGCGGCACCGCCGGAGGACTCGACCGACTACCGCCGCGGCTATCTGTGCGGCATCGTTCGCGGCGACCCGCAGCACACATTGGGATTGGTCGATCGTGAGGTGCTGCGCAGGGTTGGTTGTTATTTCATGGACGCCGGTACTCGTACCCGGGGGTGGGAGCTCCAGGCGGTCGGTGGCCCCCCGTCACCGGCGAGGTCAACGATGCGCGATCAGATGCGCGTCGGATTCGAGGCCATCGCCGAGATGATCAGCTGGCCGAGCGCCCCGGCTGGCGCCTGGTACCAGGGGTTCCTGGCCGGGATTTTCGATGCCGAAGGGAGCTGTTCTGACGGCACCCTCCAGATCGCCACTATCGACCCGACTGTCGTCGAGTCAGTGCTCTCGGGCTTGACGCTTTTCGGTTTTCGCTGCACCGTCGAGGACCCCGAGTGGTCCACCGGCCCGCGGTGTGTCCGGCTGCTCGGCGGAGCCGGTGAGCAGCTCCGTTTCTTCCACACCGTCGACCCGGCGATCAGTCGGAAGCGGTCGATCGCAGGCATGGCGATCCGCCAATGCGTGCGGGTGGTCTCGGTCGAGGATCTCGGCGTGCAGTTACCGATGTACGACATCACGACCGGGACAGGGGACTTCATCGCAAGCGGGGTAGTGTCGCACAACTGCTTTGCCCGGCGGACGCACGAGTACCTCGATCTTGACGCTGGCGCTGACTTCGACTCGAAGATCGTGGTGAAGGTCAACGCGCCGGAGCTGTTGCGCAAGGAGCTCGCTTCGCCGCGCTGGGCGGGGGAGCACATCGCGATGGGCACCAACGTCGATCCCTACCAGCGCGCCGAGGGGCGCTATCGCCTGATGCCCGGGATACTCGAGGCCCTGCGCGACGCGCGGAATCCCTTCTCGATCCTCACCAAGGGCACCCTGGTGCTACGCGACCTCGACCTGCTCCGCGAGGCTGCGGAGGTCACCGACGTTTCGGTCAACGTCTCGGTCGGATTCGTCGACGAGGCCCTCTGGCGGGTGGTCGAGCCCGGCACTCCCGCGCCCCGCGCCCGGCTCGGGGTGTGTCGCACGCTCACCGCTGCGGACATCGGCTGCGGAGTGCTCATGGCGCCGATCCTTCCGTACCTCACCGACTCACCTAGCCAGCTGGAGGCGACCGTGTGCGCGATCGCCGAGGCCGGCGCCCGCAGCGTCACCCCGATCGTGCTCCACCTTCGTCCCGGCGCGCGGGAGTGGTATCTCGCCTGGCTGGAGCGTGAGCACCCCGAACTGGTGCCCCGCTATCAGGATCTCTATGCGGGCGGTGCCTACGCCCCCAAGGCATACCAGCGCAACATTTCTGCGCGCGTTGCCCAGCTCGCCCACCGGTATGGCGTCGGCTCGACGAGCCCGGGCAAGACCTGATGAAGGCTCGGCACTCGAAGGACCGCCTGCCCGGCTGCACGGTGGGGGACGGGCGGGAACGCGGACCTGGGACACGATTAGCCTCTGTAAGGTTCCGTCGTCCAGATCGAGGAGTTCGCACCCGCGATGCGCACCGACCTTGCAGGCACGCTCTCCGCCCACGAGTTCCCAGGGCGGATTATCACCCTGGCCGGGTGGGTCGCCCGCCGCCGCGACCACGGAGGCGTGATCTTCATCGACCTGCGGGATGAGACCGGTGTGGTGCAGGTGGTGTTCCGCGAGGGCGAGATGGCGCAGCGGGCCCACCGGCTGCGCGCCGAGTTCTGCATTCAGGTCACCGGTCTGTTGGCGCTTCGCCCCGAGGGCAACGAGAACCCGGAGCTGCCCAGCGGCGAGGTCGAGGTCATCGCCGACGAGCTGACGGTGTTCAGCGAGTCGGCGCCGCTGCCGTTCCAGCTCGATGAGTATCTGGAGGTCGGCGAGGAGGTGCGGCTGCGGTACCGATACCTCGATCTGCGTCGTCCTGGCCCGGCGGCCGCGATGCGGCTACGCAGCGAGGCCAGCCGGGTCGTCCGCGAGGTGCTGGACCGGTGGGGATTCATCGAGGTGGAGACCCCGACCCTGACCCGTTCCACTCCGGAGGGCGCGCGGGACTTCCTGGTGCCCGCCCGGCTGCAGCCGGGCTGCTGGTACGCACTGCCGCAGTCACCTCAGTTGTTCAAGCAGCTGCTCATGGTCGGAGGCGTCGAGCGGTATTTCCAGATCGCCCGCTGTTACCGGGATGAGGACTTCCGTGCCGACCGGCAGCCCGAGTTCACCCAGCTCGACATGGAGATGAGCTTCGTCGACCAGGACGAGGTGATCACGCTGAGCGAGCGGGTGGTGGTCGCGCTGTGGTCGGAGCTGGCTGACCACCAGATCGAGCGACCGATTCCCCGGCTGACCTACGCTGACGCGATGGCGAGCTACGGCACCGACAAGCCGGACCTTCGTTTCGGGCTTGAGCTCACCGAACTCACCGGCTACTTCGCCGACACCCCGTTTCGGGTGTTCCAGGCGCCCTACGTGGGGGCGGTAGTCATGCCCGGCGGGGCAGGTCAGGCGCGCAGGCAGTTGGACGCCTGGCAGGAGTGGGCCAAGCAGCGGGGCTCCCAAGGCCTGGCCTACGTGCTGATCGGCGAGCACGGCGAGCTCTCCGGGCCGGTGGCCCGCAACCTCGCTGACCATGAGCGGGAGGGTCTGGCCAAGGCGGTTGGCGCCAACCCTGGCGACTGCGTGTTCTTCGCCGCGGGGGATCCGCGGGACGCCCGTGCGGTGCTGGGTGCCGCTCGGGTCGAGATCGGCAGGCGGTGCGGGCTGATCGACGAGTCGGCGTGGTCGTTCGTCTGGGTGGTCGAGGCGCCGATGTTCGAACCCGTCGAGCGCTCTGGGGATATCGCCATGGGGCACAGCGGCTGGACCGCGCTGCACCACCCGTTCACTGCGCCGACGTCGGAGTGGATCGACCGCTTCGAGCAAGATCCCGGCTCCGCGCTGGCCTACGCCTACGACCTGGTCTGTAACGGCAACGAGATCGGTGGCGGCTCGATCCGCATCCACCAGCCAGACGTGCAGCAGCGGGTGTTCCGGGTGCTCGGGATCTCCGAAGAGGAAGCGCAGGAGAAGTTCGGGTTCCTGCTGGAGGCGTTCCGCTACGGCCCCCCGCCGCACGGCGGGATCGCCTTCGGCTGGGATCGGATCTGCATGTTGCTCACCGGTGCCGACTCCCTGCGTGAGGTCATCGCCTTCCCCAAGTCCGGTGGCGGTCTCGACCCACTCACCGGGGCCCCCGCGCCGATCACCCCGGAGCAGCGCCTCGAGGCCGGGGTGGACGCGAAGCCGCCCGTGAAGGGGTAGCAGGTGCTGCACCTGCGCGTCATCTGCCCGCCGGGCAACACCGAGGCGGTACTCGACCGGCTGGGCAGCGACCCGGGCGTCACCCACCTCACCGTGCTGCGAGGCGCCGCAGTCGACCCCGCCGGGGACGTCGTGCAGGCCGACGTGGCCCGCGAGGCCGCTGATGGGGTGCTCTCCGCGCTGTGCGAGCTCGGTGTGGATCACACCGGCGGGATCACCCTGGAGCCCCTGGACACCGTACTCTCCGACGTGGCCGATGCCGCTCAACGGGCCACACCGGGGGATCCCGCGGACGCAGTGGTGTGGGACGAGCTCATCGCGCGAACCGGGGACGACTCCCGGCTGACCTTCACCTTCCTCGCTTTCCTCACGCTGGCTTGCCTCATCGCGGTGGTCGGTGTGGTTACCGACTCCCCGGTCACGGTTGTCGGGGCCATGGTCGTCGGCCCGGAGTTCGCGCCGCTGGCGGCGATCGCGGTAGGGCTGGTCCTGAGCCGGCGGGACCTGGTGAGCCGGGCGGCGCTGGCGCTGGGGATTGGTTTCCCGCTGGCCATGCTCATAGCGGCGGCGGGAGCGTTGCTCGGTGAATGGACCGGGCTGTTTGACGGGGGCGACGTCCTTGCCGCCGACCAGGTGGACTTCATCTACCAGGTCGGACCCTTCTCGTTCATCCTCGCCCTGTTGGCGGGCGCCGCCGGGATGCTCTCCCTGACCTCGGCGAAAGTCGGCCGCACTGGTCGGGGTGTTCATCTCGGTGACCACGGTGCCGGCCGCGGCGTTCGCGGTGGTCGCAGTCACCATCAGGGAGTGGGACACCGCCGTGGCATCCTCGGTGCAGCTGCTGGTGAACCTGCTCGGCATTGTGATCGCCGCGGTCCTCGTGCTGGTGCTGCGCACCCGACGGCACAGTGGTGACCCGCGCCGCCCGCTTGCCCAGGGTTGATGCTCGTCTGACCAGCACGCTCCCACTCGAATGGATAGGGTGGGCGGCGATGACCACCGAGTTCGCGAGTCCCCTCGATCCGATTCCCGCTCCTGACGAAGCGGCCGGGATGGCCGTAGGCGATGCAGTGCGTGCTGCTGAACGGCTGCTGACTGCGCGGCTCGGTGCACCGGTCCAGCTCGCCGATCCAGAGGATCTTGGTGGCAGCGGCCGGTCCACCGTGCTGCGTGTCCGGGTCGCCCGCACCCCGTTCACCCTGCCCAGAACGTTGGTCGTCAAGCACAATCCGGAACACACGCACGTGGGCGGGGTGGATCCGTTCGTCCGGGAGGCGGCCAGCTGCCAGCTGTTCACCGCGCTACGCCGGGAAGACCGGCCGGGACCAGAGCTGATCGCCTGCGACACCGCTGCCCGGTTGCTGGTGCTGGAGGACCTGGGCCGCTCCGGTACGGTAGCGAGCCTGCTGCATTCGACCGGCTCCTGCACTGCATCCCGCGCCGAGCAGGTGTTGCTCGACTGGGCGCATGCACTGGGCCGGCTGCATGCCACCACTCGCGACCGCGAGCCGGATTTCGCCGCGCTGCTGCGCCGTCTCGGCGCACCGCAGGTGAGGGATCCGTTCGCGGAGCACGGCCGGGCCGCTGTCGCCGGTCTGCCCGCACTTCTTGAGGCTGAACTGGGAGTGCACAGCCCACCCGAAGCGGTGACGGAGGCGCGCCGGGCGGCTGAGTTGTTCAACGGTCGGCCCTACCGTGCGTTCAGTCCGGCTGACCTCGGACCCGATAACGCCGTCGTCGGGCAGACCGTGCGTTTCATCGACTTCGAGGGCGGTGGTTTCCGCACCGCGCTGCTCGACGCCGCCCAGCTGTGTGCACCGCTTCCCTCTTCTCTGGATGCGTTGGCGTTCCCACCCGGCATGGCGGAGGCGATGGTGTCAGCCTGGCATGCCGAGGTGATCGGGACTTGGCCGGAGCTGACCGACCGGTCTTTGCTGGCTCGACGGCTACTGGACGGGCAGCTGCTGTGGACCTGGTTGTGCACCTGGTGGTTGCTGCCGCTGCCGGGCCCGCGCACCCCGGCGACCGCTCTCCTGGCCCCGCAGGGCGACCCCGATGCGGTGTCCGACCGCGGCGCAGTATTGGTCGACCGATGGGAACGGCTGGCCGGTGCGGCAGATACGGTCGGGAACCCGGAGACCGCCAGGCACGCCGCACTGGTGGCTGAAGCACTTCGTCGCCGGTTCAGCGTCGTGGGCGACCCGCTCCTGCGGTACCCGGTCTTCCGCTGACGGTCTTGCGCTGAACGGTCTTGTGCTGCGTGATCTGCTCGGTCGGCCGGTGGAGGTAGGTTCGCGGTGTGTCCGCTGACGACGCCCTGTTCGATGACGCGGGGCTGTTCGCTGCGCAGGCCGAGGATCGCGCCGAGCAGCGGTTGGCCACCTCCGCTCCGCTAGCGGCGCGAATGCGGCCGGTCACGCTGGAGGAGGTCGTCGGGCAGGACCACCTGCTCGGGCCGGGCAGTCCGGTGCGCAGGCTGGTGGAGGGCGGCGGCGCGGCGTCAATGATCCTGTATGGCCCGCCGGGGACCGGGAAGACCACGCTGGCCCGGCTGGTCTCGCAGGCCATCGGCCGGCGTTTCGAGGCGATGTCGGCGCTGTCCTCCGGGGTCAAGGAGGTCCGCGCGGTGATCGACGGGGCGCGGCGGCGGCTGGGCCGGGAAGGGGGTGCGGCCACCGTCCTGTTCATCGACGAGGTGCACCGCTTCTCCCGCACCCAGCAGGACGCGCTGCTCGGGGCCGTGGAGGACCGGGTCGTCCTGCTGGTCGCCGCGACCACCGAGAACCCGTTCTTCTCCGTCGTGTCGCCGTTGCTGTCCCGCTCGCTGGTGCTGCAGTTGCACCCGTTGTCCGACGAGGACGTGCGCACGCTGGTGCGCCGGGCACTGAACGACCCGCGCGGCCTGGACGGCGCGCTGGCCCTGGACGCCGACGCCGAGGAGCACCTGGTGCGGCTGGCCGCCGGCGACGCCCGCCGGGCGCTGACCGCGCTGGAGACCGCGGCCGAGGCGGTAGGCACCGGCGGCCGGGCGGTGGTCGATCTGGGCGCTGTCGAGTCCGCGGTGGACCGGGCCGCGGTCCGCTACGACCGGGCAGGCGACCAGCACTACGACGTGATCAGCGCGTACATCAAGGCGATCCGGGGCTCCGACGTGGACGCCGCGCTGCACTACCTGGCGCGGATGGTGGAGGCCGGGGAGGATCCCCGGTTCATCGCCCGGCGGCTGGTGGTGCACGCCAGCGAGGACATCGGGATGGCCGACCCGACCGCCCTGCAGACTGCGGTGGCCGCCGCCGATGCGGTGCAGTTCATCGGAATGCCCGAGGGTCGCCTCGCGCTGGCCCAGGCCACCGTGCACTTGGCCACCGCGCCCAAGTCGAACGCGGTGATCACCGCGATCGACGCCGCGCTGGCCGACGTCCGGGCGGGCGCCACCGGGCCAGTGCCTCCGCATCTGCGCGACGGGCACTACGCGGGCTCGACCCGGCTGGGTCACGCGCAGGGCTACCGGTACCCGCACGACGTCCCCGAGGGGGTGCTGGCCCAGCAGTACCCCCCGGACGAGCTGGTCGGACGCGACTACTTCGAGCCAAACGGGCACGGTGCGGAACGCGAACTCGCCGAGCGGGTACCCAAGCTACGCAGGATCATCCGCGGTCAGGACTGAGTCTCCATCGCGAAGCGGGTGCTTCGGACGTCATCAACGGTTCGAGCCGGTAGCATGCGGCGCCCTACGGCGGTCCGCCACGTTTGGATCAGCCGTCGTTTGCCCTGCTCTCTCCGCTCACCAAGTCGAGCACGGCTCCAAGCAGGTCGGGATTCATTGTGTTGACCTCATGCTGGCGCAAAGATCAAGTCTGGTACCGTGCGATTATGCTGACCGAAGCCGAGTGCACCAGCTGGAAGTACGAGGTTGTGGCAGGAGACAGTCGATGAAGGCGACCGAAGCCAGGCTGCTGGAGTTCCTCAGGAAGTCGCCTCAGCTCATCATCCCGATCTACCAGCGCACCTATTCCTGGACCGAGAGCGAGTGCCGCCAGATCTGGGACGACATCCTGCGCACCGGTCGCAACGACACCGTCTCCGCGCACTTCGTCGGCTCCATCGTCTACATCGAGAAGAGCCTGTATCAAGTCTCCACACAATCACCGCTGCTCGTCATCGACGGCCAGCAGCGGCTGACCACGGTCTCGCTGATTCTCGAAAGTCTCGCGCTGGTACAGCAGAAGCCCTTGCCTGCTGAGCACTCGCTGCGGCTGAAGGAGAACTTCCAGTTCTTCGAGGCTGAGGTGAAGAAGCTAAGCACGGATCTCACCGCGCTGTGCCAGGGCCTAGCCTACCTGGAGACCGATAATCGACTCCTGGCCGGAGCTGGATAGTATCTCGTCGTGCGTATCAACGTTGGACCGGGTTGATCTCCAGTTCGAAGTCGGCCGCACGGAACGTCACCACGAAGTAGCGGAAGAAGGAGATCTGGCCGAGCAGACCCCAACCGTGCGGCCAGGGATCGCAGAAACCAACCTCAGCCTCCCAACTGTGCTCGCCGATGGTCAGCAGCGTCGGCACCATTCGCGCCTTTGGTGCCGGCGCCGGCCACGCTGAGTGCCTTCGCCGGTGCTTCCGCGCAGTCAATCCCGGCCAGATCGGCAACCCAGCCGGGCAGCAGTGTATTCATCGCTCCGCTGTCGACGAGGCACGGCATCAACACCTCACCCATGGTTCCTACGACGACATCGAGCACCGGCCGCGGCCAGCCGTCCGGGATGTGCGGTAGTCGACGAAGGGGAAGATCACGGGTGGGACAGCATCGAGCCGGCTTCTTCGGGGGTTGCAGGCACTTGCCAGACTCGCGCGCGCAGCCCGTTCTTACGCAGCCACCGCACCACGTCGTAGGGCGAGTCAGCCTCGTAGAGCACTTCGAGGCCGTCCTGGGCGATCCAACGCCCGATGTACGGTTCCAGGGCTGCCGCCTCGGCTCCCTGGTGCGGCCATGTGCTCGTCTCGCCGTCCCGAGGAGTCGGTACATCTCCCAGGCGGTGTACGCCGAACCCGAGCCGCCGCAGGATCGACCGGGCCTGGTGGGTGGTGAAGTCGCCGCGGTCGAGCCCCGTCACCGTCGCAAGTACCTGCTTCGGCGGGTAACGGCGTCGGCCGATCACCACGTAGTGCTCGCGGATGGGTTCTGGGTCTAGACCAGCGATATCTGGCCGACAGCCGTGGGTTGAGACGGTCGATTGCCTCACCGGTGAACGGCATATCGGTCCTGCCGTACCCGCCAGCCACCCGGCCCTCGTCGTTGGTCATCACCAGGTCGGCGAACAACCGGTCGAACACCTCGTCGTCGACGACGGCCACGGTGAGTTGGACCGCGCCCAATTCCAGTGGTTCGAGCACCAGACCGTAATGCCAGACTCGGAACCCGCCCTCGTCCCGTGCTCGTTCGAACATCCGGAATGGCTCCTCCTCGGCATAGTCGATCGACCGGGAGTCGGACCCGTCGTGTTCGGGATTGCCGAGGAACTCCTCGGAAAACTCGCGCATGATGTTTCGCCACAGACAGAAGTCGTTGTGCACGTCGGCCGGGTCCGCTGAGGACGGCTGGAACTCTCCGGCTGGCATCACGTGGCACAGACCGCCGCCATCGGCCACCTTCCCGCCGTCCCGCTCGTGCAGCACGAATCGGTGCATGCCGCTGCGGTCCCGCCGAATGGTCAGGGTGCTGATACCGGGAGACATCAGCAGTCGTTCGGGGTCGAACGGGTCACCGAGCGCCACCCGCAACGGCAGCGCATCCCATCCGGGCACCGAACCGCCCGAGCCCAGCCAGGACGCCTTGAACTCGTGCGCGAACACCTGCTTGACGTCGAACACCTCGAAGAACGTCGTGGTTGCGAAGGTCAGCGCCAACCCGCCGCGGGCAAAGGTCTCGGCGTGCTGGGCGAACTCCTCGAAGGTCATGCATCGCTCCCGGATGCGCTGTTCGAGCAGCGTCCGGGCCGGACGGTCGACCACTCCGGGCTCACCTCCCCCGCACGGAGTCGCGGTGACGTGCTGATGACATGCACGTGGTATGAGTCTTCATGGCGAAGCCTGCCACAGCGCGCTAAGTGGCATGGCTCGCAGGCGAGGGCCGAAGGGCAGTGTCTGGTCGCCGGTGTACAGGACAATGCCGACCACGAAGTCGTTGCCCAGTCGCTCGGCGAGGTGGCGAAGTCCCCGAAAGTCCTCAGCGCGGACCGTCGATGCTGCTTTGACCTCCACGCCGACGACGTGGCCCCGACGGTTCTCCAGAACCGCGTCGACCTCGGTCTTGTCCCGAGTGCGGTAATGGAACAGCTCCACCCGCTCATCTGACCACGTGAGCTGACGTGCCAACTCCATGAGCACGAAACCTTCCAATAGCGGTCCGAACGGAGCGCCGGGGCGCAGCAGTTGGTCCGGTTCGGCGGCGAGGAGGTTCGCCGCCACACCGGAATCGACCATGGCGACCTTGGGCGTACCGATCGTGCGGGTACTCAGGACCGGATCGCGCGGCGAGGAGCCTGATCAATGCTCGCATCTCGCCGGTCCGCTCGATCTCCGATAGGTGGCTCACGTCGCGGCTTATCAGGTCCGCGACGTAGGAATCGAGGAAGCGTTCGCGTCGACGTGGCTGTGTTCGTGCGACTGCTTCCGGGAAGCCGCCGCGCACGACGCGCTGGGCGTATTCGGCGCGCTGCAGGGGAGAATCGACGTGCAGGTCAGGTCCACGACTGAACACGGCATCGACGAAACCATCCGGTGAGCCGTCTATTTCTCCCTGCGAGAACGGCCAGAGTTCGATGGTCTCCATCCGGCCGGGCAACGCATCAGGTAGCGTTCGCAGCCCCAGCACACGGGCCGAACCGGTCAGCAGAAAGTGACCCGGCCGCGGGTCCCTGTCCACACTTTCCTTGATGGCGAGCAAGAGTTCCGGGACACGCTGGATCTCGTCGATGACCATCGGCGTCGGCAGATCGATGAAGCCGGTGGGATCCTCCTCGGCGGCTTGCCGGGTGACAGCTCGGTCGAGGGTCCGCCACTCGGCGCCGCGCGCAGCGCTCACCAGCTGAACCAGGGTGCTCTTCCCGCATTGCCGCGCACCGTTGATGAGAACGACCCGGGTGTCCCGCAATGCCTCGTTGACCGCCCGCTCTGCGCGTCGCGGTAGCAGCCTGCCCAGCGGAGGCTCCGGAACAGACGTCACGTGCCAAGCATGCCACGTAGCATGATCGACGCCTAATCTGCCGCCCATGACGTGCGCATCCTGCCGCTGCTGTGCTGCGTAATCTGCCGTCTGGTTGCTGCGCATCCTGCCGCTGCCTGGCCGGATGTCTACGACAAGATCACGCCAGCTGGGGCGGTCGCGTCACAGGTCCATCAGTGCTGGTGCAGGGGGTTCGGGACGCGGCCGTGCACCGCAGCGTGCGGGCGTTCCGGGCGGTCGCGGTATCCGTCGAGCAGCAGCCGGTTGCGGTTCAGGCACAGCCGCTGCAGGTCCGGCGCCAGCAGGTCGAACAAGGTGAAGCGCTCGGTGAGCTCGGGGAAGCGTTTCTGGTAGGCCAGGATCTCGTCGCGAACCAGTGACCAGAACTCGGTCTCGGCTACGCCCAGATGCATGTCGAACAGATCGCCCAGATACCGGAAGTGCCCGACGAACAGACCGCTCTGGATGAACTGGCAGAGCATCTCCGGCGGCTCGGTGAGCAACACCTCGGCAACGTCCGGGGGTATGTCAGTCAGTTCCGGCAGCGGTGCATCGGACACGTTGACGTCGTCGACGAAGTCTTTCACCGCGAGCCGGGCAGGCACGTAGTCGGCGTCGAAGACGACGATGGTGTTCTCGCCGTGCGGGGAGAACACCACGCCGTAGCGGTACAGGAAGTGCAGCAGCGGCGGCAGCAGCGCCCCGACCAGGCGCTGCAGCCACTCCCGGGGTGCCAGGCCGGACCGGGCGACCAACTCGGCCACCAGTGGCCGGCCTGCACAGTCGATCTGCAGCAGGCAAGCCAGCGTGCGGGCGTGCTCCGACCGGTCCAGCTTGGTGAAGATTGACTCCCGCCAGATCGCCCCGAGCAGCTCCAGGTACTGGTACGGCACGCCAGGGATCCGTTCCAGCACCGGGTGGTTCACCGTGACCGAGGCGACCTCGCCCAGCAGCACCACCCGGGTCTCGTCACGCAGGAAGGCGTCCTGAGCGGCCAGCCCCAGGATCCAGGACGTCACCGCGGGCGCGGCCAGCGTGCGCTCGGTGGGCAGGCCGCGCCACACCAGGGTGTTGAGGATCGACATCGGCAGCTTGACGTGTCGCCGCCCAGGAGTGTCGATATTGCTGAACGTGCGAACCGACTGCTGCGCCAGATACCGGTCCGGGCCGTCGCCGAGCGGCACGATCCGGCCGGCGGCGACCTCAGCGGCGAATACCGGCACCACGATCTCGTCCCATTGCCAGGGGTGCACCGGCAGCCAGTGGAACTCCGCGGGGTCCGCGAGAGCCCCGAACCGTTCCGTGGTGGCGTCGTCCAGCTCCTCGGCGAGCAGCCGCCCCGCGTCGAGCCCTTCGACACCGCGGTAGCGGGCGAGGCTGTGGTGCACCGCCATCCACGGCAACCGCAGCGGACGCCGCGCCTCCGGCACGTACCGCGCGGCGTCGGAGGCGGAGAAGCCCAGCCGTCCCTTGTTCGGGATCAGCCAGGGATGCCCGGTCTGGTGGCCTTCCAGCTCCGCGTAGGGCAGATCAGCCAGCTCGGCGGCGGTGCGCTGGTCGGCGAGCAGGCGGGTGTCCGCGGCCAGCGTCGCGGAGAGCTCGCGGACCAGGTGCCCGGCGGTGTCACCGGAGAGGCCCAGCTTTTCCTGGGCGTCCAGCACGAACTGCAACGGATCGGTGCCCGCTGCCTGCCGCCCGTCCGCCGTGTGTCGCAGCACGGAGGACGGCTCCACCCGCCAGGCACCGAAGGCGCCGCGGCGGGCAGCGAACGTGTAGCCGACGCCGCCGCCGACGTCGACCCGGTAGTCGTTGTCCCCGACGGCAACCGGGTCGAGCAGCTGCTCGTAGCTCAGCTCAGCGAGCATCTTGGCCATCAGGTCGCGTCCGGCGCGCCGCCAGGCGGACGCCGTGAGCTCAGCGGGCAGGGACAGGGACATTCGTCACCTCCGGGGACGTGGACGCCCGAATCACGGGACACCGAAAGTCGTGTAGGCGGTGCGGGCCGGCAGCGGGTACACCGGACGTGCAGTGACGGCGTTGAGAATCACCGCTGCCCGGTACGCCCCGAGCCCCAGGTCGGGGGCTCCGACCCCGTGGGTGTGCGCCTCGGCATTCTGCACGTACAGCCCCGCGGGTACCCCCTGGTCGAGTGCCACCCGGTACTGCTCGTCGACCTGGTAGCGGCCTTGCTCGTCCAGGTCGAGCAGCCCGGCCAGGGGTTGCAGGCACTCCGGCTGACGGGGCGCGTATCCGGTGGCGAGCACCACCCGGTCGGTCTGCACGGTGAACTCGCGGCCCTCCATGGTGTGCCTGCAGGACAGTTCCACGCCGTCACCTCCATGTACGGCTGAGGTCACCGCGACGTCGGGAGTGATCGTCACATCCGGCTGGACCCCGCCGATGCCGCGCTCGTAGAGCAGGTCGTGGATGTCGGCGATCGTGTCTGCGCTGATCGCCTTGTACAGCTGCCACTGGGACGCCACCAGCGCGTCCCGGGTGGCCGCCGGGAGCCCGCGGAAGTACCGCGTGTAGTCCGGGGTGAAGTGCTCCAGGCCCAGCTTCGAGTACTCCATCGGAGCGAACGCGGGGGAGCGGGTGAGCCAGCGCAGCCGCCACCCGGTCTCGGTCTGCCGTCGCAGCAGGTCGACGAAAACCTCGGCGCCGGACTGGCCCGACCCGATCACCGTGATGTCGCGCGCCTCGTACAACGACTCGGCAGCGTCGAGGTAGTCAGCGGAGTGGAAGACCTCTTTGCCGAGCAGCGCGCGCAGCGGTTCGGGCACCACCGGTTCGGTCCCGACTCCGAGCACCACGTTGCGCGCCCGCAGCCCGGCGGGATGCG
The DNA here is from genome assembly GCA_050699435.1 of Pseudonocardiaceae bacterium. GTDB lineage: Bacteria > Actinomycetota > Actinomycetes > Mycobacteriales > Pseudonocardiaceae. The sequence goes on from JBOHGM010000007.1 coordinate 67,529, forward strand.
CAGCGTCGGTCTCCACGACGAACACCTTGTCCGCCGGGTCGAAGCGCACCGCCCGGACCCGGGTGCCGAACCGGCAGGACGGCAGGGCGTCGGCGACCCAGCGGCAGTAGTGGTCGTACTCGCGGCGCGGCACGTGGAACCGCTCGGCGAAGTAGAACGGGAACAGCCGGTCGTGCGCCCGCAGATAGGACAGGAACGACCATCTGCTCGTCGGGTCCACCAGCGTCACCAGATCGGCCAGGAACGGCACCTGCAGCGTGGTGCCCTCGATGAGCATCCCGGGGTGCCAGGAGAACCCGGGCTTGGCGTCGAGGAACACCGCGGAGGTGCCGGGCACCGCGTCGGCGAGGGCGGCCAGCGCCAGGTTGAACGGTCCAATACCGACTCCGACGATGTCGTGGACCTCCGGCGCGGGGCTGCTCACGGCACCTCCCGGTGCCGGACCATCAGCGCGGCGCGTTTGTCCGGCAGGTCGAGGTCGGTGACCCGCCGGAACCCGGCCCGCTGGAACACCCGCACCGATCGCTCGTTGCGCACATCGGGCTCGGCGACCACCCGGCGGGCCTGCGGATCCGCGCCCAGCTGCCAGTCGGCGACCGCGCGCAGCAGCTCCGCCGCGAGCCCCCGCCCTCGACACTCCGCCGGGCCGAGCAGCAGATGCACGCCCGCATCGTGGGGACGGGCGGTGTAGTACCGGGCCAGCGGGTCGAGGTCGGCGCGGTAGAGCTCCCAGTAGCTCATCGGGACGCCGTCCAGCACGCCCAGATAGGGGGCGGAGTGCCTGCTGCTGTCCTGCTCGCGCAGGTAGGTCGCGATTCGGTCACGGGGCCACGGCATCTCCCAGAAGCGGGCCACCTCGGGGTCGTTCATCCAGAAATGCACCAGGTCGACGTCCCGGTTCGGGTCCAGCCGACGCAGCGAGAACGCCCCCGAAAACGGCCCATGGCCCAGCTCGACGCGGCGGTGCGCCACGTCCAGCGCGTTCACCCGCGCACCTGCCGCACCGGGTTGGTCACCTCGACGTACACCGACTGCGCCTCCAGCGGCCCGACGAGTTCGTCGAGGCCGTCGACCCGGGTGAGCAGGTTCGCCTTACACCGCAGCGTCGGCGCGTCCAGCAGCGTGCTGGCGAGCTGCAGCGTCGCGCCGTGCGCCCGGACCAGGCTGGTCAGCAGCTCGCGCACCGTGACCAGCAGGGCCCGCTCGTCGGCCAGCCCCTGGGAGCCCATCGCACCGACCAGGCCCAGCACGTTGTTGATCCCGATGTAGTAGCCGAGGCGCTCGTCGATCACCTCGTCCGAGCACAGCGTGCCCAGCTCCCGGCCCGCGCCGGGCAACCAGCGGGAGAGCCCGCCACTGCGGGTGGCGGAGAAGTAGTAGCCCTGGTTGTCGCGGTAGTGGCCCCCGGCGGGCCAGCCGTCGCGGTCGAGCACCACGAGGGTGTTCTGCTGGTGGGCCTCCAGGCCCAGGCCATGCTCCGCGTAGAGCCACAGCACCGGGCGCACCACCGCCGCTAGGTAGCGGGCGAACCACTCCTCGGCCACCTGGGTCAGCGGGCGCCCGGTGCGGGTGGCGAGATCGTGCACGACGACCCCGAGCTGAGACCGGCCGTGCGGCAGGTCGGGACGCTCGGCGAGCAGCCCCGCCACGCAGGCGACCGGTTCGGTGCCGCGGAACGGGTTGTCTCGGATCACTACCTCCAGGCCGCTCTCCGGGCGCTCACCCGGGGCGTCGACGGCGATCCACGCCGGGTCCTGCACCACCGCGAAACCGGGGTGGACGGCGTGCAGCGCAGCGCCCAGACCGGCGTTCAGCAGCCGGCAGACCTCCACGCCGCGGTGCAGCTCCAGGCGCAGGTGCTCCCGCTTGGAGTTGGTGATGCATACCCCCAGTGACAGCTTGAGCATCACCGGGGCGTCGGCGCGATACACGGTCCGCAGTGACGTGGTCGGGAACCAGGCCGGGCCGGCCGGCCCGAGGTCGTGCAACAGTCCCTGATCCAGGAGCTTCCGCACCCCGGGCCGGGTGCGAACCTCCCGGGCCTGCCACGGGTGCGCGGGCACCGCGACGGTGCCCGGGGGGAGCTGCACAGCTGCCCCGGCGAGGCCGCGGGTGAGCTCGGCGGCGGATGCCTGCAGCGCCGAGTCGGCGCCGACCACCGACGGGTCGGCGGCGAACCAGTGCACCGGGAAGGACCCGCGGAGCTCGGGGGAGTACGCGGCCGCCTCGGCGTCGGAGAGCCCCTCGCGGCTCTTCGGGGTCGGGTGCAGCGGGTGGCCGAGCAGCAGCGCCTGCTCGGCGGCGAGGAATGGCGTGGCCGACAGCGGGTCCGGAGGGTCCTCGGTCCTGGCGCGCCGCTCGGCGATGTGCCGCGCCACCCGGCGTACCGAGTCGGAAACCCGGCCGATCAGGTCGGCGACGGCCGCAGCGGCGGCGGGTTGCTGGTGCCCGCCGCAGCGGCGACGATGCGCCGACTCGGTGGTGAGCAGCGCGGCCAGGGTGACCGCGTCCAGTGGTGTCCCCCCAGCGAAGCGGACGGCTCCGAACCGGTGCCACCCGACGGCGGACCAGTACTCCACCGGAGCCTGCACGGACGTTCCGGATATGGACAGGTTGAGCCGCAGCACGCCATCCGGGGGCGCGGCGAGGTCGTTCTCCCGCACCCAGCAGCGCAGCAGCGCCTGGGTACCTGCGGCGTCGGCGAGAGCGGTCGGGGATGCGGTCATCGGGCCTTCTCGCTCTCGTTGTCCCCGGCCGTCACGACGGCCTCGAGCAGGGTGTCGACGTCACGCTCGGTCGCGTGCGGGTTGAGCAGGGTGAGCTTGAGCCAGACCGCACCGTCGAACTCGGTGCGCCCGACCACGGCCCGGCCCTCGGCGAGCAGCACGCGGCGCAGGTTCGCGTTGATCTGGTCCTGGTCGGGCCGCGCAGTGGGCCGGTAGCGAAACATCACGGTGCTGAGCACCGGTTCGGCGAACAGCTCCAGCCGGGGGTGGGAGCCCACCTGGGCGGCCCCGTAGTGCGCGAGGTCATGGCAGCGGTCGATCAGGCTCTCCAGCCCGGTACGGCCGAGCGCCCGGAGCGTGACAGCGATCTTGAAGACATCGGGCCTTCGGGTGGTGCGCAGCGAACGGCTGAGCAGGCTCGGGTAGCCGGCTTGCTCGTCATCCTCGGCGTTGAGGTACGCCACGCTGCGCTCCAGCGGGGCGAACAGCTCAGCGCTGCGGGTCAGGAAGATCCCGGCAGGCACCGGCTGCCAGCCGAACTTGTGCAGGTCGAGAGCCACCGAGTCAGCCCGCGCCAGCCCGGCCAGCAACGGCGCCAGGCGGCGGGAGAACAGGGCCCCCCCGCCGTAGGCGGCGTCCACATGCAGCCAGGTGCCGAACTCGGCTGCGACATCGGCTATCTCCACCAGTGGGTCGATCGCGCCGACGTCGGTGGTGCCCGCGGTCGCGAGGACGGCGACCGCGCTCTCGCCACGCTCGCGCAGCGCGGCCAGTTCCCGTCGCAGGGCAGCGACGTCCATGGTGTGGTCGGCGCCAGTGCCCACCGCGATGACCGCGTCCTCACCGAGCCCGAGGAGCCCGGCGCTGCGCGCCACCGAGAAATGAGCCGTGGTGGAGCAGAGCACCCGCAACCGCCCCACTTCCTCCGGTGCCAGGCCCTGCCGGCTGGTCTCGCGGCCTCGCCTGGCTCGCGCGGTGAAGTCCCGCGCGAGCAGCAGGCCCATCAAGTTGGACTCGGTGCCCCCCGAGGTGACGGTCCCCCCGGCGGCCGGAGAGTAGCCGACGAGCTCGGCGAGGGTGGCCACCACCTCCGGCTCCAGCGCGGTGCCCGATGGTGCCTGGTCCCATGAATCCATCGACGGATTGAGCGCGGCTGCCGCGAGGTCGGCGGCGACTGCGACCGCCAGCGGTGGGCAGTGCAGATGACCGGCGCAGCGCGGGTCGGCAGGATCGGCCGCCCCCGCCGCGAACATCCTGGTGAGTTCGCTCAGTGCGGCCTGAGCTCCGACGCCGACCTCGGGCAGAAACTCGTCGTCTGCTGCCTTCCTGGCCGCCGCGGTCAGGCTGCTGTGGCTGGCGTCAGGCACCGGCCCATCCCGGTCGGCGGCGCCGCGAGCGAGCGCGTCAAGCACGGTGGCCAGCAGCGGACGGAGCTCGGCGGGACCGAGCGCGCCGCCGGCCAACGCGCTCGCGGGTGTGCAGAGCGGGCTGGGTAGGTGGTCTCGCGCGAGATCACCGCCGACGCTACGCAGTGCAATTAGGTAAGCCTCACCAGGCACGGTGTGACCTAAGCCTAAGTGACCCTCGCGGTCAATCTGGCGACGAGAGGGGGGGCCGAGGTTGGGTGGTCGGCATCAGCCCGGTGCCCGGGCCCCGATGCCGCGCGGTAGCCTGATCGCCCATCACCGGTGCGACTGGGAGCTGGACGCGACCGGTCGAACGGTATCGCGAGGAGGGCACGTGTCGGCAGGCCAGATTGCTTCGCTCATCGCCGCTGGGGCGTTCGTGGTACTGGTCGGTCTGCTCGCCGTGCCGCTGATCAAACTAGGCCGGACCCTGGATGAGGCTGCGCTGGCGATCCGCAAGGCGAGCGAGGATACCGATCCGCTGCTCACCGGCGCGAACACCACCGTCAGCCAGGTGAACACCCAGCTGGAGCGGCTGGACGGGATCACGGCCAACGCCCGATCGGTGACCGGGAACGTCTCGGCGCTGACCGCCCTGTTCACCGCTACCCTGGGTGGACCGCTGGTGCGGGCGGCGGCGCTGTCCTACGGCGTGAGCAAGGCACTGAAGCAGCGGCGCAAGTCGCGCCGGGAGACCGATGGTCGCGAGCAGCGGCGTCGTGATCGGCGACGAGTAGGGGGTCGGCGGTGAAACGGATGTTCTGGTTCGGTCTGGGCATTGCCGCCGGGGTCGCAGCGAGCCGCAAAGCTAGTGGTGCCGCCCGCCGCATGACTCCCGCAGGCGCAGCCGAGAATATCGGCGATGCGGTCCGGGAACTAGCCGCCGCGGTCGGCTCCTTCGGCGCCGAGGTGCGCGCCGGGATGGCCGAGCGGGAGGCTGAGCTGTACGCCACCGTCGACCAGCGCACCGGTATCGACACCACGCCCCGGCACCTCACCCGTAGCGGGGCGGACTGGTCGCCGCCTGCGGCGCAGGACCGGGTTCGAGCACGGCGGGCGGGGGGAGCGCGGGCCTAACGACCCGCAAGGAAGACCCGTGCAGACCCACGAGATCAGCCAGCGGTTCCTGCAGCTGCGGACCGAGCTAGCGGCGCGCAACGGCGCGTGACTACCGCCCAAGGGGGTCGCCGCCTCGGGATCGACATCGGCGACGTACGGGTCGGAGTGGCGCTGTCTGATCCATCCGGCGTACTCGCCACCCCTCTGGTTACCCTCAAGCGTGACAAGCGCGGCGGGACGGATCTCGATGCGCTTGCTGCACTGGTCGTCGAGCACGAGGTGGTGGAGGTGGTGGTCGGGCTCCCGCGCACGCTGGCCGGGCGACATGGTGCCGCGGCGCGCGCGGCCCAGGACTACGCCCGAGCCCTCGCGGAGCGCCTCGACAACTCGGTTCCGGTGCGGCTGACCGATGAGCGTCTCAGCACTGTTTCGGCGGCTCGAATGTTGGCCGAAAGGGGTGTACGCGGCCGCAAGCAGCGTGCCGTGGTCGACCAGGCTGCTGCAGTGGAGATTCTGCAGGGCTGGCTTGAGGCCCGGCGGCGTGCCGAGGGCGGAGCGGAGGAATCGCCTTGACCGATGACCTCGGGCTGTTCAGCGACACCACCGAGGAGCGGGCCCACCCGATGGGCCGGCGGGGCGATCAGCGGCGGGCCCGCGAGCAGCGGCACGGGCTGCGCCGCCGCCGTCGCATCGTCCTTGGCGCCGCGCTGACCGTGCTGGTGCTGGCGGTCGGCGCCGTCCTCTACGGTGCGCGCCAGCTGATCGAGCTGCGCAGGGTGCCTGACTACGCCGGACCCGGCGGTGCCGAGTTGGTCGTGCAGGTCGAGAAGGGCGAGAGCCTCACCGCGATCGGTGACACCCTCGTCGACCGTGATGTGGTGGCCAGCATCCGCGCCTTCACCGGGGCCGCCGAGAACGACCCGCGGATCAGAGCGGTGCAGCCCGGCTTCTACCAGATGCGGGCCCAGATGTCCGGCGCAGGCGCGGTGGCGCAGCTGCTCGACCCGGCCGCCAGGGTGGGACAACTGGAGATCCGCGGCGGGGAACAACTTGACGATGTCCGCCTGCCGAACGGCACGACCGTCCCCGGACTGCTCACCGAGCTCTCCCGAGCCAGCTGCGCGGTGATCGGGGGGGTGAGCACCTGCGTGAGTCCTGAGCAACTGCGCACCGCCATGGGTCAGGCCGACCCCGCGACGCTCGGGGTACCGAACTGGATTGCCGACCCGATAGCCCGGGTCGAGCCGAGCCGTCGCCTGGAGGGTCTCCTGGTGCCGGGCACCTACGACGTGCGACCGGGCAGCTCGGCGGTGGATTTGCTGCGGCAGATCACCGAGACGTCGGTGACCCGGTTGCTCGCCGGTGGGTTGCCGGATTCGGCGGCGGACACCGGGTACAGCCCTTACGAGGTGCTGGTGATCGCCTCGATCATCGAGCGGGAGGCCATTACCCCGGACTTCGGCAACGTGTCTCGGGTGATCTACAACCGGCTTGCCGAGGGGATGCCGCTCCAGATGGACTCCACCATCAACTACCCGCTGGACCGGCAGCAGGTCCGCACGTCGGGCGACGATCGGGCCCAGCCCGGCCCGTACAACACCTACCTCAACAAGGGGCTCCCGGCATCTCCGATCGGAGCACCGAGTGTGGCCGCGGTCTCCGCTGCGGCCGATCCCGATCCAGGACCCTGGCGGTATTTCGTGAAATGCCAGCGGGACGGCACTTCCTGTTTCTCCGTGACGATCGAGGAGCATGAAGCGGCGGTTCGGGACGCGGTGGCCAGGGGCGTGTTCTGAGGCTGTCCACACCCACCCCTGTTGTCCACAGCCAGTGACGTGTCCAGCTCGGTGCTTCGCGGGGGCGGGCAGGCTCGGTGGCATGGGCGGGGTGCTGGTGGCTTTGGCTGGAGCTGGGGTCGGCGCCGCGGCGGGTGCCGGGGGCGCGGTGTTGCTGCGCTGCCTTCGCCGGGGCGTGCAGGTGCCGGCGCCGGTCTGCGCTGCGCTAGTGGCCGTGCTGTGGGCAGCGGTGGCCGTGCGGGCGGGCTCGCTGCCGCTGTGGTGGTGGCCGGTCCCGCTGTGGCTGGCCTGGGCAGGCGTGCTGTTAGGGGCTGCCGATGTGGTCGCCCGACGACTACCGGATGCGCTGACTCTGCCTGGGTATCCGGTGGTCGCCCTCCTGCTCGGGATCGCTGCGGCCGGTGCCGGGGAAGCCGAGCTGCTGGTCCGCGCGGTGGCCGGTGCGCTGTTGTGGGCCGGTGGCTACGCCGTGGTGCGGCTGGCCTCTCCGGGCGCGCTGGGCGGCGGCGATGTGAAGCTCGCAGGCAGCCTCGGTGCGCTTACCGCCGCCACGTCCTGGTCTGGGCTGCTGCTGGCCGTCCTGGCCGCCACCGTGCTGACCGCGGTCGTCGCCGGACCGGCGCGGCTGCTCGGTCACCGCGATGTCCCGCATGGCCCGGCGATGCTCCTGGCGGCCTGGCTGGTGGTGCTGCAGCCGACCGGGTAACCGGGACAGGGCGGCCCCGGACGCACTCTTCCACGACGGCTGGTCGCCGTGTTCACTGTGCTCCAGTCTGGAGACCCACTACGGCGACCAGCCGGCAACATCCGCTGTCGCCCGTTAACCGAGCCTCAACTACCGCGAGGAGGAGACGGACGTGCTGCTGTCCCCGCATGAGCAGGAGAAGCTCCTCGTCCATGTGGCCGGCCAGCTGGCCAGGGAGCGCCGCGAGCGGGGGTTGCGGCTGAACTACCCCGAGGCCGTCGCGCTGATCACCTCCTGGGTGCTGGAGGCCGCGCGGGACGGGCGCAATGTCGCCGAGCTGATGGCGGGGGGCCAGCAGGTACTGAGCCGCGAGGACGTCCTGGACGGAGTGCCGGAAATGATCACCTCGGTGCAGGTGGAGGCGACCTTCCCGGACGGCACGAAGCTCGTCACCGTGCATCGGCCGGTGCAGTGAGCGTCCCCATCCCGGGGCCGGTAGTGCCCGGTGAGCTGCTGCTCACCGGCGAACCCGTCCTGCTGGGACCGGATCGTGGCCGTGAGCTGATCGTCCTGAACACCGGCGACCGGCCGATCCAGGTGGGGTCGCATTACCACCTCGCCGCGGCGAACCCGGCGCTGCAGATGGACCGGTCGGCCGCCACCGGGATGCGGCTGGCGGTGCCTGCAGGCACGTCGGTGCGCTTCGAGCCCGGCATCGAACGGGTGGTGCGGATCGTGCCGCTGGGTGGCACCCGGACCGTGCCTGGTCTCCGGTTGGACGCGCCGGATCCTGGTCCGGCTGTGCCCAGCGGGGCCGTCGGCGGGGGCAGCTGGACAGTCGAGCGCAGTCGCTACGCCAAGCTCTACGGCCCCACCGAGGGTGACCGGGTGCGGTTGGCCGACACCGACCTGCTCCTGGAGGTCAGCGAGGACCGCTGCCGCGGCCCGCACGGTGGGGATGAGGTGGTCTTCGGCGGGGGCAAGGTGATCCGGGAGTCGATGGGTCAGGCCCGGGCGTCCCGGGCCGACGGCGCGCCGGATCTGGTGATCACCGGGGCGCTGGTGCTGGACCACTGGGGGGTGGTCAAGGCCGACGTCGGGGTGCGGGACGGCCGAATCGTCGGCCTGGGCAAGGCCGGGAACCCGGACGTCATGGACGGGGTGCACTCGGCGTTGGTCATCGGCCCGGGCACCGAGATCATCGCGGGCAACGGGATGATCCTGACCGCAGGCGCGGTGGACAGCCACGTGCACCTGATCAGCCCGCAGCAGATACCCGAGGCGCTGGGCTCCGGTGTCACCACCCTGGTCGGCGGCGGCACCGGCCCGGCGGAGGGCACCAAGGCGACCACGGTGACCCCGGGTGCCTGGTACCTGGCCCGGATGCTGGCGTCGCTGGACGAGCTGCCGGTGAACATCGCCCTGCTGGGCAAAGGCAACACCGTCGGCGAGCCGGCGCTGCGCGAGCAGGTCGCCGCCGGGGCCGCCGGGTTCAAGCTGCACGAAGACTGGGGATGCACCCCGGCGGCCATCGACGCCTGCCTGCGGGTCGCTGACGACACCGGCGTGCAGGTGGCCATCCACACCGACACCCTCAACGAGGCGGGCTACGTCGCCGACACGATGGCCGCGATCGCCGGTCGCACAATTCACGCCTACCACACCGAGGGAGCCGGGGGCGGGCACGCACCGGACATCATCACCGTCGCCAGCGCCCCCCACGTGCTGCCCAGCTCGACCAACCCGACCCGCCCGCACACCGTCAACACCGTCGACGAGCACCTCGACATGCTGATGGTCTGCCATCACCTCAACCCCTCGGTGCCCGAGGACCTCGCCTTCGCGGAGAGCCGGATCCGCCCGTCCACGATCGCCGCGGAGGACCTGCTGCACGACCTCGGGGCCATCTCGATGATCGGGTCGGACTCCCAGGCGATGGGCCGGGTCGGCGAGGTGATCCTGCGCACCTGGCAGACCGCGCACGTGATGAAACGCCGGGTCGGGGCGCTGCCCGGAGACCCGGACACCTCGGACAACCTGCGGGCGCGGCGCTACGTGGCCAAGTACACGATCTGCCCGGCCATCGCGCACGGCCTGGACGGCGAGGTCGGCTCGGTGGAGGTGGGCAAGCTCGCCGATCTGGTGCTGTGGCCGCCCGCGTTCTTCGGGGTGCGGCCCAGCGTCGTGCTCAAGGGCGGCCTGATCGCGTGGGCGGCGATGGGCGACTCCAACGCCTCCATCCCGACCCCGCAGCCGGTGCTGCCCCGGCCCATGTTCGGGGCCGCCGCCGCGGCCGCCACCTCGGTGCACTTCGTGGCTCCTGCAGCGGTGCAGGGCGGTCTCGGCGATCGGTTGGCGGTGCGGCGCAGGCTCGTCGCGGTGCGCGATACCCGTGCGTTGCGCAAGGCCGATCTGCCGCTCAATGACGCACTGCCACGCATCGAGGTGGACCCCGAGACGTTCACCGTCCGGATCGACGGCGAGGTGGTCGAGCCGCACCCGGCAGCCGAGCTGCCCATGGCGCAGCGCTACTTCCTGTTCTGATGACCGGGCTGACGCTGGGGGCGATGCTGTTGGCCGATTCGCGGCTGCCCACCGGCGGGCATGCGCACTCCGGCGGGGTGGAAGCGGCCGTGCAGCGCGGTCTGCTGCGCAACGAGGCCGACCTCGCGCTGTTCCTGGAGGCCCTGCACCAGCTGCTCAGCGGGGCATGCTCGGCCGTCGTGCGACTGCTGGGGCTGGACCCGATCCGGGTAGCTGCCGTGCAGGCCCGGATGAGCCAGCCGGTCGAAGAGGCCGCCCAAGCGGCGACCCGGGTCGCTGGTGAGGCCGTCGCCCGTTCGGATACCCGTCTGCTACCCAGTACCGGCACGCCGCTGCCGGAGGTGCTGGCCGAGTTGCACGCCCGCGCGGAGGTGACCCTCTTTGCCTCGTGACCACGATGTCGACCGAACGCCGATCCCCGTCGCCGGAACCCGGCACCGGGCACTGCGGATCGGCATCGGCGGGCCGGTCGGCGGCGGCAAGACGGCGCTGGTCGCCGCGCTGTGCCGGACGCTGCGCGACGAATTGTCGTTGGTGGTGGTGACCAACGACATCTACACCACCGAGGACGCCGACTTCCTGCGCAGCAACGGGGTGCTGCCCGACGAGCGGATCCGGGCGGTGCGCACCGGCTGCTGCCCGCACACCGCGATCCGGGACGACATCACCGCCAAACCTGGATGCGGTGGAGGAGCTCACCGTGCGGTATGACCCAGACCTGGTGCTGGTGGAAAGCGGCGGGGACAACCTCACCGCCACCTTCAGCTACGGCCTGATCGATGCCCAGATCTTCGTCCTCGACGTCGCCGGTGGCGACAAGGTGCCCCGCAAGGGTGGCCCCGGCGTCACCCGCTCCGATCTACTGGTGATCAACAAGATCGATCTCGCCCCATTGGTCGGTGCGGATCTGTCGGTGATGCGCCGGGACGCTGAAACAGTGCGGGAAGCTCGGCCCACCGTACTGATCTCGCTGCGCGACCAGCCGGACGCCGGACCCGTCGTGGACTGGGTCCGCGATCTGCTCAGGTCAGCCGCCCGCCGGTGAGAGCCCGCGCTGAGCTGACGGTCGAACCCGGGTCTGCTGCTCCCCGTGTGCGGTGGAGCTCGGCTCCTCCTGTTGTGCTGCGGCCGACCGGTCCCCACCGCGTGCACCTGGTGCAGGCTGCAGGTGGTCCGCTGGGTGGTGATGATCTGGGTCTGACCGTCCACCTCGGCCCCGGCACCGTTCTGCAGGTCCGCTCCGCTGCGGCCACCCTGGTTCAGCCCAGCCACCCGGAGGCGGCGGCCCAGTGGACTGTCACCGCCGATCTCGCGGACGGGGCGGTGCTGGACTGGCGCCCAGAACCCACCATTCTCTGCGACGGCGCGGAACTGCGCAGCAGCATGCAGATCGGATTGCAGCGCGGGGCACGCGCGCTCCTGCGCGAGGTGGTCGTGCTCGGCCGCGTTGGCCAGGTCGTAGAGCACCGGCAATGGCAGCACCACCAACTGCTCGACTATCTCGGTCACCGCGGCCGTCCATCGACGCGCCGTGGAAGCGTAGCGCTGGCTACGCGCCATTCATCTTCGCGATGATCCACAATACCAGGATGATCGCAATGATCGCACCCGCTCCAACCCCCGGTGAGCGGCGGTAGTGCGGTCTTACCCAGTGTCCCTTGCGGTAGTGACCCCGAACGTGCGGCATGGTGGCCCCCATTGAACGTGTTCGACTAGCTGTACTGAAACACACCATCCGGACGTTCTGAGCCTCGCGCCGAAACGGCTGGGGCTAAGTGAATCGCTTGTGACGCATGTGAAAGAAGTCCATCGAACTCCACCCGTATGGCGCAGTCCTGATTGAGCCGCTCGGTGCCTCACAAGCTGGAAGCAAGCATTTGTCGGAGTTCAGGCGCGTCTGGGCATCCGTCCAGCGTTCGACATGGCGCATCAGATAGTGATCGACCGCAACATCGGGACGCGTTACCGAAGCGCTCAGCTGACCTCACCATGTGATCGCAGGATGGCTGACACGTATCGGGGGTGGTTGGTGTGCCGAGACGTCGGATGAGGACGCGACGGAGACGCTCATCGCCCCCGTTCCGTGCGTGGGGGCTAGTGCTATTGCAGTGCTGGTTCTCCTTCTGATCCAACAGCAATGGATCATGGGCGGCTGGGTGGCCGCAGTCTTGATCTTTTACCTGCTCGTGGTGCGTCAGACCCGATGCCGCGTCGAGACCAAGCTTCATCGGCCGTGTCTTTGGCGAGTCCGGGGCCTGCTGGGCAGTTGTGACTACCACATAGGCCTTAAGCGAGGACTTCCCCAACTGGTGTCTGCCCATGGCTTCGGCCTGCCTATGTTCATGTGGCCGCGCTACGACTCGGCACCCGCGGTTGATGAGGTGGAACCACAGCCATCCCCGAACGCCCGCGGTACAGCCAGATTGACGCCGCGAGCACGGGGGCTCTCAATCGATCGGATCATGATGTGGCTCGCAGTGGGGAGCCTTGCGGTCGCCCTCGCAAGTTTTCTCCGCGATGTCCTTGCTGGATGACAGCCAAGGTCGCGCTCGGCCTCCGGCTACCCGAGCGTAGGGCACGCGTGCCGTCCAGCACGGTGACAGCGTCCCCGATGAGGTGGACGCCACCATGGCGACTCGATCGACCTAGGCTGAGCTTTCGTGATGTCGCCGGTGCATTCGCGACTGTGGGTACGCATCATGCGCGAACACGATCGATCGGCGGGGAACCGCTCATGGCGATTCCGGCACGTGAACAGCACGCGCGGCCTCGCCCTGGTGGCGACGGTGCTCACGGTGGTGACGCTGCTCACCGGCGCGACCGCGCAGGCCGCAGCGTCGGTGCGGCTGGTGCCCTTCGAAACTCGGCGTAGGACGGGACGATTTTGCGGGGCGACGTCTACCTTCTCGAGGCCAGCGGCCGGTGGGGACGGTGCTCCAGTTGAGCTCCTACTGGAACACGATCAAGGGTCCTGGTGAGCTGCAGGCCGACAACGAAGAGGTGCGGCCATTCCTTGAAGCGGGTTCGCGGTGGCGCTGGTGAACCTGCGCGGAACTGGCGAGAGCGACGGCTGCTTCCAGTGGGGTTCGCGGCTGGACTGGAGCGACGCGTCGACCGTGGTGGAGTCACTGGCTGCGCAACCGTGGAGCAACGGTAACGTCGGCATATACGGGACGAGCTACGAGGGGTGGACCCAGTACATGGCGATGGCCGACCCGTCGCCGTCCTCAAGGCCGCGGTGCCGATCAGCGGCGTGATCGATGTCTGGAGCCTGCTGAAGCGCCAGGGGACGCGCCCGGTGGCGTCGACGGCATTCGGCGCCGCTACCAACTCCGTCGACCCCCGAGCTGGCGGTGCTCGACCATGCGCGCTGCTCGGACTTCGCTCGCCATGTCGATGAGGGCGCGGAACTCGTCACGACCGGCGACCGCACGCCCTACTACCAGGAACGCGACCTACGCCCGTGTGGGACACGCGGGTCTGAAACGGGCGTAGAACGTGGGAGAGGTGCACCTGACCAGGCAGAATGCGATTGTCGAAGATCGTAGTCTGACTGAGGCAGGTGCACCTCTTCCGTGCAGGGTACTTTGTGGGCCGACCGGCTGGAACTCGTCGGCGATGATGATCGCCTGGTCGGGTTCGCCGGGGCGTTGCCGGTGCGGCTGCTGGCCGAGCGGACCGGGCTGCGCGCGGGGTTGTCGGCGGCGATGGCGCGGCGGGGGTTCGACCCGGTGTATGACCGCGGCCAGGTTCTGGTCGACCTGGCGGTGGCGCAGATCTTGGGCGGGGAGGCGATCAGCGACTTCCAGGGCCTGCGCCACCTCGGGCCGGTGATCGGGCCGGTGCCCTCGACCCCGACGGTGTGGCGGGCGCTGTCGGAGGTCGGGGAGCTGCAGCTGACCCGGATCAACACGGCGGTGACCGGGTTGCGGCGGCACTGGTGGGGGCTGCTGGCTGCGCGCCCGGAGGGGTTCCCGTGGCTGAGGGTCGCCGGGCGGGAGCTGAGCGGGATCACGGTGGTGGATCTGGACGCCTCGATCGTGTTCGCGTCCTCGGAGAAGGAGAACGCCCAGCCCACCTACAAGGGTGGGATCGGGTTCTGCCCCAACCTGGCCACCTGTGACAACACCGATGACGTGTTGGCGATCGACCCCCGGCCGGGCAACGCGACGTCCCACTGCGCCGCGGACAACATCGCCCTGCTCGACCTGGCGGTCTCCCGGCTGCCGGGCCGCTACCGGCGCCGGATGTTGGTGCGCCCCGGCGGGGCCGGGTTCTCCCCCGAGCTGCTCGAACACATCGCCGCCAGCGGCGGCACGCGGGGCCGGGACTGGGAGTTCTCGGTGGGTTGGTCGTGCACGGACAAGGAGATGGACGCGATCGAGCGCCTGCCCACCGGGACGTGGACTCCCGGGATCGACCAGAACGGCGACCTCGTGCAGGACACGTTCGTCGCCGACCTGACCGGTCTGCTCGACCTCAGCTCCTGGCACATGAAGATCCCCGGGCTGCGGGTCATCGTGCGCGACGAACCACTGCACCCCCGCTACCGCAAACGGGCCACCGACCGGGAGAAGCAGCTCGGGCGCCGCTACCAACTCGTCGCCGTCGACGCCACGGTCGGGCAGATCGCCTGGCTCGACGCGCGGCACCGCTCCCACGTGCACGTCGAGAACGACGTCAAAGAGGCCAAGGCGCTGGGCCTGGACCGGTGGCCCTCCCGGCAGTGGTCGATCAACGTGGCGTGGACCCAGGTCGCCGCCCTGGCCGCGAACCTGCTGGCGTGCTTCCGCCACCTCGCCCTACCCGCCGGTGAGCTCCGCGACGCCGCCCCGAAACTACTGCGCTACCGGCTGCTGCACCTACCCGCCCGGCTGACCCGCGGGCAACGCAAACGATGGCTGTACCTGCGGGCGGACTGGCCCTGGACCGAGGAGGTGATCAACGCCTGGCACGCGGTGAAGGCGCTCACCGCGCCAACCTGACCACCACCACACCACCTCGACGATCATGGAAGGAACCCGCCCGGAGAAGTGGAACCCGGCACCGGCGACACGACAGTCGCACCCCGACCCTGCCCACGAACCGGAAACCATGATCAAAATGACAAGGCTGTAGTTCAGGGGCAAGGCCGTCACCTCGGTGAAAAATCCAGGCCAGGGTCTCAGCGCAAGTCGGTTATGGCCTTGGTGATGAGGTCGCGAGCGGATCGCCCGTAGACGGCGGAACGGTGGAGCAGAGCGAACGCCTTGGCGTACAGGGCAAGCTCTCGTGGTTGGGTGATGGTCAGCTCAGCGGAGTAGGTTTCGACCATTACCATACGATCATCGAACATGATGAATGCGTTTCCTGGCCAGATATGATACTCTGATCTCAGAGGAATGATCCCAAGATTCAGCCGGGGCAACGATATGCTGGCCAGCAGGCGGTCCAGTTGACCACGCATCATGCCCGGTCCGCCAATGTTGGTGTGGAGGGCCTGTTCGCCCAGGATCACGTGGTATCGGCGGTCGCCGCGATAGAGGAACTGTTGTCGCTCCATACGGGCAGCCACCCCGGCGTCGATGTCGTCGGGGATCTCGAAGAAATCGACTACCTGTCGAAAGACCGCAGCGGCGTACTCCGCTGTCTGGAGAGTTCCCCACACCACGGTTGGGCTGTATACCCGGAATATCGTCGTTTTCCGGTACAGGGATAATGATCGCTGCTGGCGGACCTTGACGCCGGTCTGGAGTGTGCGCCGCCATTCGAGCCACATGGTCTCGATATGGCGAACCGTGGCGATCAGGTTGGGGATCTGGTCCTCGGCGTTGCTGTGCCGGCACCACTCGCGGATGTCGTTCTCGCTGGCGTTCTGCTTGCCATGCTCGATCTTACTGATCTTGGAGAGCTGCCAACCCGTCAGGTCGGCGAGCGCTCGGCCGGTGAGCCCAGCATCCTTGCGGAGATCACGCAGGCGAGTACCGAAAGCCTCTCGTGCTTGCTGGGCTTTATTGGACACCGCAGGAGCTCAGACCGGCTCATAGTTGCTGTGAGGGATGGCAATGGCCCAAAGCTGGTCACGGACTCGGATGCAATCAGCGACGACGGCACGATCGGTGATGACCTCGTGGCCCTGCACCCTGCCGTCGTTACGAAAGTGCCCGACTGCAACCAGCTGATCGTCAAAAAGCCACCAGTCATGTCCATCTACAGGAAAGACGATCTCGTCGGGCAGCAGATGGCGAGGCAGCCACCGGATGTTTTCACCAACCTCGAGGTTGAGCACGGTGTTGGCGTGCTCCCATCTGATGTAGTCGGTGATCGGCTCACTGATGACCCTGACCCGGCGTACAGTCTTGCCGGCCTGGGTGGCATTGCGGATCCTGGTTTGCCAGGGCTGGAGCCACGCCAAGTCGTCGGGCTCACCTCTCAGCCACTTGGCGAAGGGGTCATCCTCGATGGCAGTGGCATATGTATCCTTCAACTCCAGGTGAAAGGCGTCTCGCTCGACGAACGTCGTGATCAGCTCGTCGCGTTGCTCACTAGTGATCAACTTCAAGACTGTCCTCCTCCAGCAGTAGTGCTCGAATGGCGGTTCTGGTGACCTCCACGCAGTCCTCGAACTCCGGGATGCTCATCTGGGCGCGAGCCTCCGCGTCGGTCACGCGTTTGCCCTGCACGATGTAGGTACCCTCACCCGTGACGTGCACGATGGGTGGCGCCCAGTGTGCTATCGCCCCGCGCAGCCCGTCCTTCGCCAAGTGGACGAACAACGCGGCTGGTACTTCCACGCACGTCTCGTCGGCGGGCGGATCCAGCTTGGCCAGGACCTCCGGATCGGTTACCTACCAGCCCTGGACGACGAAACTGTTTCGGTCGGTGGCATACAGGGTCGGGGAGTCTCCCGGGACCGAGTTCTTGCCGAGGAACCGTAGTCGCATGGCTGCTCTCCTGTCTGATAGTTGCCCGAACTTGCGCTTTCAGAGAGCATGTGACTACTTGGTTCACTGGTCAAGCTAATCTAGCAAACATGGGCAATATCTAGTTGAAGCCAGACAACACGCTGGACGACGGTGCCAGAGGTGGATACCGGTGGCGCTTCTCGACATCCTGATCAACAGGGCGCGGACCGGCACCGTGGGAGCCGATGCCGGTACCTGTGAGAGCCTGAGCGCGATCCGTTCGGCTATCTGGGGGGGTGGTGCAGGGTGCCGTCGAGGACGGTGACGGCGTGGCCGGTGAGGTGGACGCGGTCCCTGTGGACGGTGGTGCGGACCAGGCCGGTCCTGGTGGATGCCTGCAGTCCGGTGAGGCTGGCGTGGCCGAGGCGGGCGGACCAGTAGGGGGCCAGGGCGGTGTGGGCGCTGCCGGTGACCGGGTCCTCGGGAATGCCTGCGGCCGGGGCGAAGAAGCGGGAGACGAAGTCGTAGCCGCTGCCCGGATCGGACGCTGGGGCGGTGGCGATGACCCCGCGGATGCCGTCGCGGCTAGTCAGTGGGGTCAGCGCGGTGAGATCGGGGGCCAGGCGACGGACAGCTGCCTCGTCGGGGAAGACCGCGAGCAGATCCCGAAGAGCGCCGGTGCCGTAGGTGGTGTCGGGCTGGGCTTCGAGGACTGCGTTCGTAGTCGCGGAAGCATCGGCGGTGACCGCGATCCATGCCAGGGTGCGTTGACCTAAGATCAGTTCAGGAACAGGCTCTAGAGGGTGACCGACGCTGCCCCGCCTGTCTGTGAACGTCCGGCAGGGGATCGACAGGCAGGACGCCGCCCGGAGCGTCTGTCTGCCATTCCTTCATGGTCACTTCTGCTCGCGGGCGGCGAGGGTGGCGGCGGTGATGTGGGCTTCGGCGGTCGCCTTGTCGACGCCGAGGCCGGCAAGCACGCCGGTGCCGTCTTCGAGTTCGAGCAGCGCGAGCAGGATGTGTTCGGTCCCGATGTAGTTGTGGCCCATCCGCAGGGCCTCCCGGAACGTCAGTTCCAGCGCTTTTCGCGCCCGTGGATCGAACGGGATGAGCTCGGGCACCTGGTCGGCCGACGGCGGCAGGGTCGCGGTGACGGTCTGGCGGATGGTGTCCAGCGGCACGCCTTGCGCGACGATCGACCCCGCGGCGAGTGCGTCCGGCTCGCTCAGCAGCCCCAGCACCAGGTGTTCGGGGCGGATCTCGTCGTTGTCTGCCGCCCGGGCTTCGTTCTGCGCCGCCATCACGACGTTTCTGGCCCGCTCGGTGAACCGGCTGAATCCCTGGCTGGGATCGAGCTCCGACGCTTCGCCGGGACCCTTCGGAACGAAACGCTTCTGAGCTGCTTGTTTGGTGACCCCCATGCTCCTACCGATGTCCGTCCAGGACGCGCCCGAGCGTCTTGCCTGGTCGACGAAGTGGCCGATCAGATGGTCAGCCACCTCGCCGAGGTGATCCGCCGCGAGGACCGCGTCGGAAAGCTGGTCGAGAGCGTCGGAGTGCACCTTCTTGATGGCCTGGATCAGGTCGTCGAGCCGGACGGGGTTCGTCATTCGGATTGGAGTCGTCACGCGTCAACCCTAGGTGGACGATCCCAGACCGTCAACCCCAAGTGGACGACGTTCAGCAGTAACAGAGTTCGGGCATCGTGTAGATCCCGATCGGCTGTAGTTCCTGCAACTCGCTGGCGACCCGCGGAGTACATCACCATGTCCGCCGCGATACGCTTGCCGCTGGCCAGGCTCGTGATCGTGATCGCCCGTCGGGAGACCACACTGGACGAGCACTGACAGCGCCTACGGGGAAGTTTGCCACAGTGTGCTGAGTGGCATGGCTCGCAGCCGAGGGCCGAATGACAGTGTCTCGTCGCCGGTGTACAGGACGATGCCGACCACGAAGTCGTCGCCCAGCCGCTCGGCGAGATGGCGAAGCCCCCGGAAATCATCCGCGCGGACCGTCGATGACGCCTTGACCTCCAGGCCCACGACCTGCCCTCGGCGGTTCTCGAGAACCGCGTCGACCTCTGTCTTGTCGCGGGTGCGGTAATGGAAGGTTCCTCGCTAGATCGTGTGGGTAGCGGAGAGTGTCGGGATTAGGCTGGTGTGGGGGTGGTGACGGTGGGTAGGGGGAGCTTGCCGGCGATGAGGTACGCGATAGTGATCATTTTGTCTTTGCTGCGGTAGCCGCGGGCGCGTGAGGGGCCTCGCGTTTTCCGGACAGCTGTCTTGGTGGCTATGTCATGCTGTTTGCTGCCGGTTCAGGTACTCGTTGTGGACCTCGCGTGGGGTCTTGTAGCCGAGTCCTGAGTGGAGACGTTGG
>JBOHGM010000008.1:0-75102 GCA_050699435.1 Pseudonocardiaceae bacterium
AGCAGGCCTGCGCGGCGATCGCGTCGGGAGCCCGGGTCCTGGTGCTCTCCGACCGCGGTGCCGACGCCACCCGGGCGCCGATCCCGTCGCTGCTGCTCGTCTCCGCGGTGCACCACCACCTGGTGCGTACCCGGAACGGGACCCGGGTGGCGTTGGTGGCTGAGACCGGGGACGCCCGCGAGGTGCACCACGCTGCGCTGCTGCTCGGGTACGGCGCCGCCGCGGTGAACCCCTACCTGGCCTTCGAGACGATCGAGGACTTGGTCACCCAGGGCGCCATCACCGGTGTGGACGCCCGCACCGCGGTGCGGCGCTACGTGAGCGCCCTGGTCAAGGGCGTGCTCAAGGTGATGTCCAAGATGGGTGTCTCCATCGTCAGCGGATACACCGCAGCGCAGCTCTTCGAGGCGGTGGGGCTGGCCCGCGATCTGGTCGACGAGTACTTCTGCGGAACCGCCTCGCAGCTCGGTGGCGTCGGGCTGGATGTGCTGGCCGCTGAGGTCGCGGCCCGGCACGCCAGGGCGTATCAGCAGACTGTGCCGGATCCGCCGCGCGAGGTCGGCGGCGAGTACGCCTTCCGCCGCGACGGCGAGCTGCACCTGTTCAGCCCGGAGACGGTGTTCCTGCTCCAGCACGCCACCCGGTCCCGCCGCCGGGAGGTCTATCGCGCCTACACCGAGGAGGTGGCCCGGCTGTCCCGGCTGGGCGGCACCCTGCGCGGGCTGCTCCGGCTGCGCACCGGGGTCCGCACGCCGGTTCCGCTGGACGAGGTCGAGCCGGCCGAGGAGATCGTGCGCCGGTTCGCGACCGGGGCGATGTCCTACGGCTCGCTCTCGGCGGAGGCGCACGAGACGCTCGCGGTCGCGATGAACCGGCTCGGCGGCCGGTCCAACTGCGGGGAGGGCGGCGAGGACACCGACCGGCTGTACGACCCGTTGCGGCGAAGTGCCGTCAAGCAAGTCGCCTCCGGGCGGTTCGGGGTGACCAGTGAGTACCTGGTCACCGCCAGCGACATCCAGATCAAGATGGCGCAGGGCGCCAAACCGGGCGAGGGCGGCCAGCTACCCGGCTTCAAGGTGCACCCGTGGATCGCCCGCACTCGGCACTCGACGCCTGGTGTTGCGCTGATCTCCCCGCCGCCGCACCACGACATCTACTCCATCGAGGACCTGGCCCAGCTGATCCACGACCTGAAGAACGCCAACGAACAGGCCCGGGTGCACGTCAAGCTGGTGAGCTCGGTCGGGGTCGGCACGGTGGCCGCCGGGGTGGCCAAGGCGCATGCCGACGTGGTGCTCATCTCCGGGCACGACGGCGGCACCGGCGCGGCCCTGCTCACCTCGCTCAAGCACGCGGGCCTGCCGTGGGAAGTGGGGCTGGCCGACACCCAGCAGACCCTGTTGCTGAACGGCCTGCGGGACCGGATCACCGTGCAGGTCGACGGCGGGATGCGCACCGGGCGCGACGTGGTGGTCGCCGCGCTGCTCGGTGCGGAGGAATACGGCTTCGCCACCGCCCCGCTGATCGTCTCCGGCTGCGTCCTGATGCGGGTCTGCCACCTGGACACCTGCCCGGTCGGGGTCGCCACCCAGCGGCCCGAGCTGCGGGCCCGGTTCACCGGGGCCCCGGAGTTCGTGGAGCAGTTCTTCCTCTTCGTCGCCGAGGAGGTTCGCGAGCTGCTCGCCGGGCTCGGCTTGCGCACCCTGGACGAGGCCATCGGGCGCACCGAACTGCTGGACACCGATGCCGCCGTGGCGCAATGGAAGGGCGACGGGCTCGACCTCGCGCCGCTGTTCGTGGTGCCCGACCTCGACCCCAGCCCGCACACCGCCCCCGACCCTGGCTCGAGCGCGCACCGCGGTTTGGCCCGGCGGCGGACCCGGGCGCAGGAGCACGGGCTTGAGCACGCGCTGGACCGGACCCTGATCCAGTTGGCCGAGGCCGCCCTGCAGGATGGCCGCCCGGTGCGGCTGCGGCTGCCGGTGCGCAACGTCAACCGCACCGTGGGGACGCTGCTCGGCGCCGAGGTGACCCGCCGCTACGGCGGCGAAGGGTTGCCCCCGGACACCGTGCACATCGAACTGGAGGGCTCAGCGGGCCAGTCGCTGGGCGCTTTCCTGCCCCGCGGCATCACCCTGGAGCTGGTCGGGGACGCCAACGACTACCTCGGCAAGGGCCTATCCGGGGGGCAGATCATCGCCCGTCCCGATCCGGCCGCGCGGTTCTCCGCCGAGCAGCAGGTCATCGCGGGCAACGTGATCGGCTACGGCGCCACCGCAGGGCAGCTGTGGCTGCGCGGCCGGGTGGGGGAACGGTTCTGTGTGCGCAACTCCGGCGCGCTGGCCGTCGCCGAGGGCGTCGGTGACCATGCCTTCGAGTACATGACCGGGGGCCGGGCGGTGGTGCTCGGCCCGACCGGGCGCAACCTCGCCGCCGGGATGTCCGGGGGAATCGGCTACGTGCTCGATCTGGCCCCGGCATGCGTCAACAGCGAGCTGGTCGAGCTGCAGCCGCTCGGGCCGGAGGATCTGGCCTGGCTGCAGGCCGTGGTGGCACGCCACTACGAGCTCACCTGCTCCGCCGTGGCGGCCGCGTTGCTCAGCGACTGGGAGCGCCGCGCGGAGGCGTTCACCAAGGTGATGCCGGTGGACTACGAGCGGGTGCTGGCAGCGACCCACCGGGCCCGCTCGGAGGGCCGGGACGTCGACGCCGCGGTGATGGAGGCCGCCGGTGGCTGATCCGCGCGGCTTTCTCACCCACGCCCGCGCCGAGGCCGCCAAAAGGCCCGTCGACGTGCGGATCTCCGACTGGCGGGAGGTCTATGCCGAGGTGCCGGCCCCCCGGCGGCGGGCCGAGGTCGCCGAGCAGGCCACCCGTTGTATGGACTGCGGGATCCCGTTCTGCCACAGCCCGACGACGGGCTGCCCGCTGGGTAACCTGATCCCGGAATGGAACGACCTGGCCCGGGTTGGCCGCTGGGAGCAGGCCGCCGAGCGGCTGCACGCCACCAACAACTTTCCCGAGTTCACCGGCCGGCTGTGTCCCGCACCGTGTGAGACGGCCTGCGTGCTGGCGATCAACCCGCGGCAGTCCGGGGGGGCGGTCACCATCAAGCGGATCGAGCAGGCCATCGCCGACACCGCATGGGAGACCGGACAGGTTCTGCCGCTGCCGCCGGTGCGCCGCACCCACCACCGCGTCGCGGTCGTCGGCTCCGGCCCGGCCGGGCTGGCCGCCGCCCAGCAGCTCACCCGGGCCGGCCACGAGGTGATCGTCTTCGAGCGCGACGACCGGCTGGGCGGGCTGCTGCGCTACGGCATCCCCGCGTTCAAGATGTCCAAGGCGGTGCTGAACCGGCGGCTGGGGCAGCTGCGCGCCGAGGGCACCCGGTTCGTCACCTGCTGCGAGGTGGGCCGTGATCTCAGCGTGGCGCAGCTGCGTGCCGGGTTCGCCGCTGCGGTGCTCGCGGTGGGCGCGCTGCGTGGCCGGGACGTCACGGTGCCCGGGCGTGAGCTGACCGGCGTGCACCTGGCGATGGAGCACCTGGTCGGCGCTAACCGCGCAGGCGAGGGCGACGGCCCCGCCCCGATGGACGCCGCCGGACGGCAGGTGGTGATCATCGGTGGCGGGGACACTGCCGCCGACTGCCTGGGCACCGCGCACCGCCAGGGCGCGGCCGCAGTCACCCAGCTGGACCTCTACCCCCGTCCGGCGCTCGAACGCGATCCGCAGCGCAGTCCCTGGCCGACCTGGCCGCTGGTGCTGCGCAGCTACCCTGCTCATGAGGAGGGCGGGCAGCGCCGCTTCGCGGTCGCCGTGCAGCGGTTCCTGGGCGACGGGGAAGGGCGGGTCCGGGCGGTGCAGTTACGCGAGGTCCGGGTGCGCAAGGACGCGCACGGCACGCGCACCGTCATCCCGGTGCCCGGCGAGCCGATCGAGCTGCCCTGCGATCTCGCCCTGCTCGCGATCGGCTTCGACGGGGTTGAGCCGATGCCGCTGCTGGACGGGCTGGGCCTGCAGCTCTCGGCCCGAGGCACGCTCGACTGCGGATCAGACTGGCAGACCAACACGCCCGGAGTGTTCGTCTGCGGTGACGCGCATCGCGGCGCGTCGCTCGTCGTCTGGGCGATCGCCGAGGGCCGAGCCACCGCGCACGCGGTGGACGCCTACCTGATGGGGCACACCACGCTGCCCGCCCCCGTGCACCCCGAGGCAGCGCCCCTGACCGGCTAACCCCGGATGAGAGGGCAGCGTCACATCCCGCCTACCGGATCGGTCCAGAACCACCGCTAGGCTGGACACTGTGAGCCGACGCGCGAAGATCGTGTGCACCCTCGGCCCGGCGACCTCGAGCCCGGAGAAGGTCCGGGAACTGGTCCGGGCCGGTATGGACGTGGCCCGCCTCAACTTCAGCCATGGCACCCATGCCGACCACGAGCAGGTCCACCGGGCAATCCGGGAGGCCAGCGACGAGTACGGCAAGGCGGTAGGGATTCTCGCCGACCTGCAGGGCCCCAAGATCCGTCTCGGGCGGTTCGCGGCAGGTCCGGTGCAATGGCGCGAGGGTGACCGGGTGCGGGTGACCGTCGAGGATGTGGCAGGCACTCACGATCGGGTGTCCACCACCTACGAAGGGCTCGTCGATGACGCCCGCGAGGGCGACCGGTTGCTCATCGACGACGGCAAGGTCGCCCTGGTGGTGCGCAAGGTCGAGGACTGCGACGTGGTGTGCGAGGTCGTCGAGGGTGGCCCGGTCAGCGACCACAAGGGCCTCTCGCTACCGGGGATGAACGTCTCGGTGCCTGCGATGTCCGAGAAGGACATCCAGGACCTGGAGTTCGCACTGCGGCTGCGAGTGGATGTGGTGGCGCTGTCCTTCGTGCGCTCGCCTGCAGATATCGACCGGGTGCACCGGTCGATGGACCGGATCCCGGGTGGCCGGCTGCCGGTGATCGCCAAGCTGGAGAAGCCCGAGGCGGTGGACAACCTCGAAGCAATCGTGCTGGCCTTCGACGGGGTGATGGTGGCCCGAGGTGACCTCGGGGTGGAGTTGCCGCTGGAGCACGTACCGCTGGTGCAGAAGCGGGCCATCCAGATCGCCAGGGAGAACGCCAAGCCGGTGATCGTGGCTACCCAGATGCTCGACTCCATGATCGGCAGCTCCCGGCCGACCCGGGCGGAGGCCTCCGATGTGGCCAACGCGGTGCTCGACGGGGCCGACGCGGTGATGCTCTCCGGCGAGACCAGTGTCGGTCGATACCCGATCGAGTCCATCGAGACGATGAGCCGGATCGTCCAAGCCGTCGAGGTCGGCTCGCCGAACGTCCCACCGCTCAACCACGTGCCGCGGACCAAGCGGGGCGTCATCTCCTATGGGGCCCGGGACATCGGCGAGCGGTTGTCGGCCAAGGCACTGGTGGCATTCACTCAGTCCGGTGACACGATGCGCAGGCTGGCCCGGCTGCACACCCGGCTACCGCTGCTGGCGTTCACCCCGGAGCCTGCGGTGCGCAACCAGCTCGCGCTGACCTGGGGTACCGAGACCTTTCTGGTGCCCCAGGTCGAGTCGACCGACGCCATGGTCCAGCAGGTGGACCACGCGATGCTGTCGATCGGGCGTTACCAGCCCGGTGATCTGGTCGTGATCGTCGCGGGCTCACCGCCGGCCACGGTGGGTTCCACGAACCTCGTCCGGGTGCATCGCTTGGGCGAGGACGATCATGGCTGACACCCGGCCATGACCGAAGCGGCGCGGGCGCCGGCCGCGGTGCCCGCCACCGACGCCGTGCCGCGGGGCCAGCCTGTCGTGGACCGGCTGGTCGCTTTGCTGGACCTCGAGCGCATCGAGGAGAACATTTTTCGTGGCGTCAGCCCTCCGGAGTCCTCGGTGCGAGTCTTCGGCGGGCAGGTGGCGGGTCAAGCGCTGGTCGCGGCCGGGCGCACGGTGCCGCCCGAGCGCGGCGTGCACTCGCTGCACGCCTACTTCATCCGGCCCGGGGACCCGCGGATACCCATCGTCTACGAGGTGGACCGCATCCGCGACGGGCGCTCGTTCACTACCCGCAGGGCAGTGGCGATCCAGCGGGGCAAGGCGCTCTTCGCGCTGTCCGCGTCATTCCAGCTCCCGGAGGAGGGCTTGGACCACGCCGACGAGATGCCCGAGGTGCCACCACCGGAGCAACTTGAGGATCTAGCCAGCTGGGTGCGCAGAGCAGGCGACGCCCAGACCGCGATCGCGCGGCTGCCTCGGCCGTTCGATTTGCGTTACGTCACCCCGCCGGTCTGGGCCGCGGCCGACGAGCAGGCCCGGCCCGAACCGCGAAATCAGCTGTGGATGCGGGCCGACGGCGCGCTCCCAGCGGATCCCCTGGTGCACGTCTGTGTGCTCGCCTACGCTTCGGACCTGACCCTGCTCGGGTCGGTCGCCGCCCGTCACGGCCGCGCGCTGGAGGCCGCGCTGGCCGCCAGCCTGGACCACGCGATGTGGTTTCACCGGCCGTTCCGGGCCGACGAGTGGGTGCTCTACGACTGCACGTCACCCTCGGCGTCGGGCGGGCGGGGGCTGGCCATCGGGCGATTCTTCAGCCGGGACGGCCAGTTGATCGCCACCGTCGTCCAGGAGGGCCTGGTTCGGGTCCGGGACTGAACTGGTCACCTGGGCTGCGGTCCGCCGGAGCAGCTCCCAGAGCGCGGTCACGTGCTGGCGCTCGGTACTCACCGCTCCGATCGCCACCCGCAGCACGTAGCGGCCCCCGATCACGGTGTGCGTGAGCATCGCTGCGCCGCTGGAGTTGATCCGTTCCAGGGCGGCCCGGCTGGCGGTGTCGTCGGCTGCCTCGCCCGCGCCGGTCACCACCCGCAGGCAGACCAGCGCGAACGACGGCTCGGTGACCAGGGTGAAACCGGGCTCCGCACGCACCCAGTCGGCGAGCTCGGCGGCCCACTGGACGTGTTGTCTGAGGTGCTCGCGGACCCCCTGCAGGCCCAGTCCGCGCAGCACCGCCCACAGCTTGAGTGCCCGGAACCGGCGGCCCAGCGGCACGTGCCAGTCGCGGTAGTCCACCACCGCGCCGGACTCGCTGGCCGCGTCCCGCAGAAACTCCGGGGTAATGGCCAGCGCGGCGGGCAGCGCCCGGCCGTGCCGGGTCCACAGCATTGACGCGTCGAACGCGGTGAGCAGCCATTTGTGCGCGTCCGCGCAGTACGAGTCGGCCAGCCGGACTCCGTCGAAGGGTTCCCGAAGCTCCGGGCAGAGCGCGGCCGCGCCCGCCCATGCCGCGTCCACATGCAGCCAGGCACCGTGCCGGGCGCAGACCGGCGCGATCTCCCCGACCGGGTCCACCGCGCCGGTGCCGGTGGTACCGATGGTGGCGCAGACCAGCACCGGCCGCTTGCCCGTGGCGACGTCGGCGGCGACCGTGGTGGCGAGGGAGGCCGCGGACATCGCCCCGGTGCCCGGTTCGGTGCCCACGACGCGCAGCGCCTGACTGCCCAGCCCGGCTACCCGGACCGCCTTGGCCACCGAGGAGTGCGTCTCGGGGGAGACGTACACGGTCTCGGTGCCGTCCACGCCGCAGTCCCGCCAGCGTCCGCCCGAACTGCGGTGCAGCGCCGCGAGCAGCGCGACCAGCGTCGCGGACGACGCTGAGTCCTGCAGCACCCCGCCCCCGCCGCCGGGGTGCGTCCAGCGTTCGTCGAGCCCGGAGGCCAGCGCGAGCTGGTCCAGCAGGTGCTGCTCCACCTCGGTGCAGGCCGGCGAGGTGGACCAGAGCATGCCCTGCACGCCAAGCCCGCCGGAGAGGATCTCGCCGAGTAGCGAGAGCAGGGACGCATTCGCCGGGAAGTACCCGAAGAACGACGGATGCTGCCAGTGCGTGGTGCCCGGCAGCACCACCTGGTCCAGATCGGACAGCAGCGCCTGCAGCGGTTCAGGATGTTCGGGCAGCTGGTCCGCCAGCCGCCCGGCGACCCAGCCCGGTGGCACCTGGCTGCGCACCGGCAGGGTAGCCACCCGCTCCCGGTATCCCGCCACCCAGTCCACCACGGCATGGCCGAGCTGACGGAACTCCTCGGGAGTCAGATCCGGCACCCGGCGAGTCTAGAACCGGCATGAGAAGCCAACCCCGTGGGGCGCTGCGCGGCCCCGTGTGAGGTCCTCGAACGCGGCCCCCCTGCGGCGAGGCTCGCGGATAGGGAGAAGTCCCCAATGACCTCGGTGTCTGTCTTCTCTAACGTGCGATATGTCAATGGTCGCTGCGGCCGGAGGCTGTGATGATCTCAGTTCTGTCGAAATACGGTCTGTTGTGAGTAGCCATGTTCAGCAGGATCACGACCCGACTTTCGGGCGTCCACCGGTCCGATCTCAAGGCGGGCCGACTGTGTTGCGCATAGCGTTGGGCGCGCAGCTACGTCGGCTGCGGGAGGCGAACGGGATCACCCGCGAAGCCGCCGGGGAGGCGATCCGGGGTTCGTCTGCCAAGATCAGCCGTCTGGAGCTGGGCAGGGTCGGCTTCAAGGAACGCGACGTGGCTGACCTGCTGACTCTCTACGGCATCACCGACGAGCAGGAACGCCAGACGTTCCTCGGGTTGGCCCGGCGGGCCAATGCACCCGGCTGGTGGCACCAGTACGACGACATCCTGCCGCACTGGTTCGAGATGTACCTCGGCCTGGAGCAGGCCAGCTCGGTCATCCGCACCTACGAGCCCCAGTTCGTGCCCGGGCTGCTGCAGACCGAGGACTGTGCGCGTGCGGTGATCGGGCTGGGCCACCCCAGCGGGTCGGGCGAGGAGATCGAGCGCCGGGTCGGGCTGCGCATGCGACGCCAGGAGGTGCTGACCAAGCCCGGGGCACCCACCCTGTGGGCGGTGCTCGACGAGGCGGCGCTGTGGCGGCTGGGCAGGCGCTCGATGATGCGCGCCCAGGTCCGGCATCTGATCGAGATGGCGGAGCTGCCGAACATCACGCTGCAGGCGATGCCGTTCAACTCTGGTGGTCACGCCGCGGCCGGTGGCCCGTTCACCATCCTGCGGTTCTCCGAACCTGACCTGCCGGACATCGTCTACCTCGAACAACTCACCAGCGCTCTCTACTTGGACAAGAACCAGGACATCGACCACTACCTGGTGGTCATGGACCGCCTCTGCGTCCAGGCAGAAACGGCCACCCAAACCATAAAGTTCCTCAACAGGCTCATCAAGGAGTCTTGAGGCACTCGCCAGTAAGGTCGGTGCCAAGCGGCCCAGAGCAGGATCCGCTCCGGCCTCCGTACCAGTAACTCCACCAGCGCGAAAGTGCTACTACGTACTTCCGGGTTATCAGGTGATCCGGGTGCGATGACGAGACGCCGGCTCACCAGCGGGCCAGGACGCGGCAGGGCCCGCCCGAGCCCTCCTCCCAGGGCACAATCCCCACGACCGCCTCTGCTCCGCGGGGCGGGATCTGCCGCAAGTTGGCGAGATTCTCCAGGCCGTATCGGTCGGCCCCGAGGAGTCGCTTGTGGACGGGGAAGGTGGTCGACGCCCCGACGTCCAGGCTCAGGGTATCGACGCCGAGCGCGACGATGCGACGCTCCTCCAGCAACCATTCGACGGCCTCGAGGCCGAACCCCGGGAAGTGCAGCCTGCCGTCCGGACCAGGGTTGCGGTACGCGGCCGGATCGTGCACCCGCCACTCCCATCCCGAATACATATATACGGCGGCGCGGTGGGGAATGCGGCCATGGCTACGCTCGTAGTCACGCAGGTCGCGGACGTCCACCATGGCGTCGGGATCGTGCTCAGCCCGGCGGGAGATGTCGACGACCGCGACCGGGGCGAACATCTCCTCGGGGTCGATCTCCGGGACCAGGCGCCCGCCGGGTGCGAAGTGTCCGGGCGCGTCCAGGTGGGTGCCCACGTGCTCCGCGAACGACCATGCCTGGACGTAGAAGCCGGTGTCCTCGATCGTGGCGACCGTGCGTCGCCCGGGCGGGTCGCCACCGTAGATGGGGAAGTCGACCCGAAAGACGTGAGTCAGATCCCGCACATGTCCGTACCGATCGTGGGCGGCCTCGGCGTGGGCGGCCTGGGCGGGGGCGCCCGGCACGGCTACAGCCGCCGCCGCCACGGTGGCGCCGACGAGAGCGTCTCGCCGGGAGAAGCGCCCGCCCGGCCGGTCGGGCCTGGCGTCGGGTTCGTGGTGCTGGGCGTGGAAGGTCCCTGGGAGGCACATCGCTTGAGCCTTTCACAGGGGAGCCATGTTTGATACAGCTTCAGGGTGCCGGGCCTCGTCGACCTGGTGATGAGCGACCTCTGACCGCCACCTCACGCGGGTAGCTGGATCACGCGACGAATGACGAACACAATCTTCATGATGTCGGCGTCAAAGTGGTTACGGTCCAAGGTCTGTGCATTGCGGTCGGCCAGAGTGCGGATGTCCGGAGGTAGTTCAACCACAGCCGGCATCGTGGTGCCTAAGAGCACCGGGATGACGAGGATGTCGCGCTTGAGCGCGACGGCGATCTCGTGGCGGACGAAGTCGCCGTCGGCGTCGATCCGGCGCTCGCCATTCGGTGTGGTCACTGTGAGCCACTGCGGTCCGATGAGGGCAAGAAGCGCCGCGGACGACTCTAGCTCCGCATCGAGGCGACGAGGGAATACCTCCCCCCGGTCCTAGCGACTGGCGATCGAGGAACACCTGCTGACTTGGGAAATGTTCGCCAGGACCAGGTGCCCGATTAGTGCCTCGACGTCCCCATCGTGTGGGTCGCGCCGCTTCAGGTGCTGTTCAACGTCTCTGACCGCATCGCGGGTGAAGCACTTGTCCCCGTCGTAGGGCAAGGAGACCGTGATACGGCCAGTGGGCTCGTCGGGCGCGGGGTCGAAAGAGCGATTGCGAGAGATCTCCTGCACAACTGCGACGTTGCAGTAATGACATTTCAGCACGATGAGCGTGCCCGCACAGTCCCTCGCAAGGATCTGATCGAACCTCTACGGTGTCTTCATCTGTCGCGTACGTCGGGCTGGGTGCCCCCGAGGCGACGCAAGATCTCGGCGAAGCCTTCCTCCATGCGGCTCTCCAGGCCATCGCGGCCTTCCTCCATGCGGCTCTCCAGGGCATCGAGGCTTACCTCTATGCGGCTCTCCAGGGCATCGAGCCGACCGGTGATCGCGTCCAGCTTGCGGCTGTGCTCGGCCAGCGTCTCGGTGTGGCCGTCCACCGTCTCCTTGATGTCCAGTACGGTGTCCGAGATCGAGGTGATGTCCTGCTCGGCGCGATCGACGCGCCGCGAAACCTGCTCTGGGCTCGTCATGCCGAGCAGCGTATCGGTCCCCACCCTGGCCGAGGTGAGGTGATTCGGGGGAGTGCGCGGAGTGGGTGGCGGCGCTGCTGTGGATGCTGGCCCCCGCGATCCGGTTGGGCTGCCACCGGTGGCGCGGAACCTTCCTGAGGACCAAGTCACCCGTCGACCCGAAGCCCCGTCACCGCGCACGGCTGGAACCCAAGAATGGGACGCGATCGTGGTAGCCATGCCGAACAAGCGGTTGTCCCACCTGGCGCCACTGAGTCGCCGTGTTGCCCTTGATCATGCTGAACGTGATGGCCAGGGTGTCCATCGCGCAACTGGCCGGGCCTGGACCGCCCGATTTGCCTGTCTCGATGCTCACCAACAGTTCGCTGTTCTTCACGGTCCGTCATGCTGATGCAAGAATGTCGTTGTGACCGCCGATAGCCTGGCTGGCGAGAACTCCACGCCTGAGAGGTCGAAACCATACCTCCTGCACTGCTGAGTGCCGGGAGCGGGACTCGAACCCGCATGTCCCTAAGGACAGACGCTTTTGAGGCGTCCGCGTATGCCAATTCCGCCATCCCGGCCAGCACATCGCTCAGCGTCGAACCACCTGGATGCTAGCAGCGCGCGGGCGGCGGGCGTTCACAGCGGCACGGTCGTGGGTGCCGCTTGTGGGCCGATGGGCTACGGGGGCGGGCTGTTTGAAGGATCACTGTACGGGCGGGGTCGGGCCGGTCCCCGATGGTGTCCCGGCGCCGCTATCCTTCAGGCCACCGCATTGGTGTGCACGGACGGAGGTCTCCGGTGACCCAGCAGGTCGAAGCGAGTCCCCAGCCCATTGAGCCGGAGGTAGCTCCCACCGCACGCAGGGTGCTCGTCGCGGAGGACGACGCCCTGATCCGCTTGGACCTCGTGGAGATCCTTGCCGAGGAGGGCTACGCCGTTGTCGGCGAGGCGGGGGACGGGGAGCAGGCCGTCGAGCTGGCCGAACGGCTGCGCCCCGACATTGTGATCATGGACGTGAAGATGCCGAAGATGGACGGCATCGACGCCGCGTCGATCATCGCGGAGCGGCGGATCGCTCCGGTGGTCATCCTCACCGCGTTCAGCCAGCGCGACCTGGTGGAACGGGCCCGCGACGCCGGTGCGATGGCCTACCTGGTCAAGCCCTTCGGCCGCAGAGACCTGGTGCCTGCGGTGGAGCTGGCCGTTTCGCGGTTCCGCGAATTGGTCGCCCTGGAGACCGAGGTGGCCGGACTCGCCGAGCGGCTGGAGACCCGCAAGGCGGTGGAGCGGGCCAAGGGCCTGCTGATGGCACGGCACGGGCTCACCGAACCCGAGGCGTTCCGCTGGATCCAGCGCAACGCCATGGACCGCCGGACCACTATGAAGGCGGTGGCGCAGGCAGTGATCGAGAGCTTGTCCTGAGCCACCCATGACCTTCGGTCATCGGTGGGTGTCGTAGGCTGCGTCCCTGCCGGGCGGTACGAGGTCGAAGGATTACATCTTCGTCACGGACACGCGATGCAGCACGCCCGTCACGACACGGCAGGATTACCGTCTGGTGATCGTATGGCGGGTTGCCGCCGTTGGTTGCCCGCCGCATCGTCTGTTCGAAGGAGACATGCATGGCGCAGCGCACAGTGCTCCGCGCGGCAGCCGTTATCGGAGCCCTGTCGGTCGTCATGACCGGCTGCGGGTCCGGTGGTGGCGACACCCCCGCGCCGGGCACCCAGGAGTCCGCTCCGGGCACGCCGTCCGCGCAGGAGTGTGCACCGCCGGTACAGGCCACGGCGAGTGGCCAGCCGAGCACTGACCCGTTGAAGATCGGTTCGTTGCTACCCGAGACCGGCAGCTTGGCCTTCCTCGGCCCGCCTGAGTTCGCCGGCGTTAACGTGGCGGTCGAGGAGATCAACGCCGCCGGTGGCGTGCTCGGCAGCGATGTCACCCATATCCAGGGTGACTCCGGGGACGCCAAGACCGACACCGCGAACCAGACCGTGGACCGCCAACTCGGCGCCGGCGTGCAGGTCATCGTGGGCGCCGCCGCATCCGAGGTGACCAAGCTGGTCATCGGCAAGATCACCGGTGCTGGCGTGGTCCAGATCTCCCCGGCCAACACCTCCGACGAGTTCACCTGCTGGAAGGACAAGGGCCTGTACTTCCGGACCGCCCCGCCGGACGTGCTGCAGTCCCAGGCCCTCGCGCAGTTGATCACCGCCGATGGGGCGCAGCGGGTCTCCCTGCTGGCCCGCAATGACCCCTACGGCGCTGGCCTGGCCGACAACACCGAGCAGAACTTGCTCGAAGCCGGCATCCCACAGGGCGAGATCCAGAAGATCATTTACGACCCGAACGCGACCTCATACAACACCGAGATCGACGACATCCGGCAGTTCAACCCGGATGCGATCGCGGTGATCGGCTTCGACGAGTCCAAGAAGATCATCACCCGGATGAGCGAAGTGCAGATCGGGCCCGGTGAGAAGCTGGTCTACGGCACCGACGGCAACATGGGCAACGCGCTGGGCCAGGGCCTGCCACCCGGCCTGCTCGAGGGCATGAAGGGCACCACCCCGCTGAGCGAACTATCCGGCAATTTCCAGGAGCGGCTGACGGAACAGGATCCCAACCTGGTGGACTTTAACTACGCTGGTGAGTCCTACGACGCCGTCATACTCGTCGCGCTGGCTGCCGAGCAGGTGAAGTCGACCAAGGGGGTGGACATCGCCTCGCAGATCAATGAGATAACGCAGGACGGCGAGAAGTGCAGCACGTTCGCCGACTGCAAGGAGATCATCGCCAGCGGCGGTAATGTCGACTACGACGGTGTCACGGGCACGCTGGACTTCGTCGACGCCGGTGAGCCGGGCTCCGGCTCCTACGGCGTTCTGCACTTCAACGCGCAGAACCAGATCGATGAGGCCCGCACCGAATACCGCGTGGTGGGCGGCGCGTGAGGTACTGACAGCGCACGCCCAACTCACCGCCCCAGGGCCGGACAACCCCAGGGCCGGACAACCATTGGTTGGCCGGCCCTGGGGTTGTCCGTGGTGCGGATCGTGCAGGCGGGCTAGCGGGTTTCGCTCGATCCGGCCAGGCTGCCCAGGTAGAGCTCGACGACCTTGGGGTCGTTCATCAGCGCCGACCCGGTGTCGGTGTAGGCGTTGCGGCCCTGGTCCAGGACGTAACCGCGGTCGCAGATCTGCAGGCAGCGCCGGGCGTTCTGCTCGACCATGATGATGGAGATACCGGCCGCGTTGATCTTCTTGCACCGCACGAACACCTCGTCGGCGAACATCGGCGACAACCCGGCCGAGGGCTCGTCGAGCAGCAGCACCGACGGCTCCATCATCAGCGCCCGGCCCATCGCGACCATCTGCCGCTCGCCGCCGGAGAGCGCCCCGGTCTTGGTCTTACGTCGCTCACCGAGCAACGGGAACAGTGCGCACACCGTCTGGAACCTGGCGGCGAAGGTGCGTGGGGCCAGGTAGACGCCCATCTGCATGTTCTCCTCAATGGTCAGGGAGGGGAACACGTTGTTGTTCTGCGGTACATAGCCCACGCCCTTGGTGACGAGTTCATGCGCCTTGGCCGAGGTGATGTCCGCGCCGCGGAGCCAGACGCTGCCGCCGCGCACCGGGATGAGCCCGAACATCGCTTTGAGCAGGGTCGATTTGCCGGCGCCGTTGGGGCCGATGATGCCGACGATCTCGCCCTCACGGAGGAAGAAGTTGCAGTCCTCCAGGATATTCACCCCAGGCAAGTAACCAGCCATCAGGTCGTCGGCTCGCAGCAGTGCGCCCTGCGCCAACGCGCGGTGGCGCTGGGGGGTTGCGGCGAGCTCAGCGGGGGAGAGCTCACCACCGGTCGGGGTGTTCACCGCTGGTCCCTCCTGGCGTGCTTCGGCCCTGTCCTGGTGGAGCCGGTCCCGGTCGGGGCCGACAGGTCCTCGCCGCGGTGGATGGCCGCCTCAAGTTCGTCCTCGATCTCGGCGACGAGCACGGCCGTCTCGCCCACCGGGTTGCCCTCGGCGTCGAACTCCAGCGCACGGTCGTGGTGCGATCCGAGGTAGGCATCCACGACCGCCTTATTGGACGACAGCGCCTCCGCCCGGCCCTCGGCGATCACGCTGCCCTGCGCCATCACCACCACCCAATCACTGATGTCCCGGATGACGTCCATGTCGTGCTCGACGAACACCACGGTCATGCCATCGTCGCGCAGTGACCTGACGTGCTGCAGCAGGTTCTCGGTGAGCGCGGGGTTCACCCCCGCCATCGGCTCGTCGAGCATCACGATGGTCGGGTCCATCATCAGCGCTCTGGCCATCTCCAGCAGCTTGCGCTGCCCGCCGGACAGCGAGCCCGCGAGGTCGTCGGCCTTGGTGTCCAACTGGAACCGCGCGAGCAGTTCCCCCGCCTTACTGGTGATGGCCCGCTCCTGCGCACCCCAGGTGCCGAGCAGGGCCCCGAAAAACCGCTCCCCGGCCTGGTTCGGCGCGCCAAGGCGCATGTTGTCCAGCACGGTCAGCCTGGCCAGCGCCTTGGTGAGCTGGAAGGTGCGCACCACGCCGCGGCGGGCCACCTGATGCGGGGCAAGTCTGGCCAGGGAGGTTCCGTTGAAGGTCCAACGACCGGTGGTGGGGCGGTCGAACCCGGTGAGCACGTTGAACAGGGTCGTCTTACCCGCGCCGTTCGGCCCGATCAGCCCGGTGATGCTGCGCCGTTGGATCTCGAGGTGGGCCACGTCGACGGCCTTGAGGCCACCGAACGAGCGGATGACTGAGTCGATCACCAGCACCGGGTCGGGTTTCGCGGCGCCGGGTTCGGCGGGCACCCCGGCAAGCGAGTCCCTAGCGCGCACCGATCAGCACCTCCTCCTTCTTCCCGAAGATGCCCTGCGGCCGGAACACCACGAGCAGTATCAGTGTCACCCCTACCAGAACGAACCGGATGGCGCCGACATCCTGGGTCTGGATGAAGGCGATCAGCGGGTCGGCGCCCGCGGTGGCCTGGCGGAAGAAATTGTCGAGGACGGAGATCACGAACCAGAAGATCATCGCTCCGATGACCGGGCCGAATACCCGGCCTGCCCCGCCGATGATGAGCGCCGCATACGCGAAGAAGGTCTGCGGCGGGGAGTAGAAGTCCGGCGTCAGTGCCTGGGTGGCCAGCGCGAAGACGATCCCGCCGATCGCACCGAACACCCCGCCCAGCGCCAGCGCCTGCATCTTGTAGGCGAAGACGTTCTTGCCCAGTGCCCTGGCCGCATCCTCGTCCTCTCGGATCGCCCTGAGTACCCGGCCCCACGGGCTGCGCACCAGCAGGAACACCAGGAGCAACGACACACCGACCACGCTCCAGCCCACGCAGATCGCCCACAGCTCCTGGCCGAGGAAGCGCACTCCGAAGAAGTCGTAGAAGCGAGCGTTGTCGAACGGACTGAGTGCGCTGAAGCCGTCTCCGAAGCCGGTGAGCCCCTGGGTGCCGCCGGAGAAGTCGGTCATCGAGGTCGATCGGATAACCAGCCGCAGGATCTCCGCGGCCGCGATCGTCACGATGGCCAGGTAGTCGGCGCGCAGCCGCAGCGTCGGGATCCCGAGCAGCAGCGCGAGCACCACGGCGGCCGCCATCCCGATCAGCACCCCCGCCCATAACGGTAGGCCGAAGTTGCGCACCGCGATCCCCATGCCGTAGGCGCCGACCAGCGCGAAACCGATCTGCCCGAAATTGAGTAGGCCGGTGTAACCGAAGTGGATGTTCAGCCCGATGGCGAGCAGCGCGAAGAAGATCGCCGAAGGGCCAACCAGTTGAGCGAGCCCGTTGGTGAACAGGGTCGAGACGTCGATCATCTCTTTCTCACCCGATCCGCGCGCGACTGCCGAGTAGGCCCTGCGGCCTGAACACCAGGATGACGATGAGTACGGCGAGCCCGCCCAGATACTTGAGGTCCACCGGGATGATCTCGGCGGAGGCCTGCACCAGTATCCCGACCAGCAGGCACCCCACCAGCGCGCCGTACGCGGTGCCCAGCCCACCGAGGATCACCCCGGCGAACATCAGCAGCAGCAGCCTGAAACCCATCTCGTACTGCACGGTTCCGGCTAGATCGGACACGCCGTACAACACCCCGCCGAGCGCGGCGAGCCCGCCGGCGAGGATCCACACGAACAGCACGACCCGCTCGACGTCGATGCCGGACGCGGCGGCCAGATCTCGGTTGTCCGACACCGCGCGCATCGCCTTGCCGATCCGGGTGCGCTGCAGCAGCAGCGCGATCCCGACCAAGACGACCAGGCTGATCACGATCGTGGCGAGGTCCTTGTCGGTGATGCGGATGAGCCCGTAGTCGCGTTCCACCTGGCTGGTGTAGTCGGCGAAGGTCCGGGAGCGGCCTTCGAAGAAGATCAGCACCAGGTAGCGTAACGCGATGGCGAGACCGATGGAGGCGATGAGCTGTGCGATCAGGCCGGTGCGGCGTCTGCGCATCGGCCAGAACACTGCCAGGTTGTTCAGTGCGCCGAGGACACCACCGGCCACGATCGCCAGCAGCGTCGCCGGGATCAGTTGCATCCCGAGGCCGACGTTGATCGTCCAGGCCACCACGGCCCCGATCATGACCAGCTCGCCGTACGCGAAGTTGACCAGCCCGGTGGTACCGAAGATCAGCGAAAGGCCCACGCCGGTGATGCCGATGATCAGGCCGAACCGGATGCCGTCGACCAGCACCCGCAGGACCTGCGCGAGCGGGGAGGTGTCCAGCCCGGTGCGTTCCTCACCGAAGCGGAAGACCACCAGCGACAACCGCCCTTCGGCGACGTCCCTGGCCACCTCGCCCTGCAGCACCTGCACGCCCTCGGGTAACGATTCCTGGTCGATCCGGAAGGTGTACTGACCGGGTTCCGGAACGGTCAGTTCCCAGCGGCCACGGGCGTCGGAGGTGGTCTCGGCGACCAGCTCGCCGTCGGCGCCGATGGCCTGCACCCGGACGCCGGCGAGCAGTGTTCCGTCGTCGTTGCGCAGCGTCCCGCTGACCGGCAGTCCCTCCTCGCCGGGCTGGGCGGGTAGCGACGCCGCGGGGCTGGGGGACGGTCGCTCCGTGCCCAGTGCCCCCGCCAGGACTGGAGCGGCCAGGCCGAGCAGCGCGGTCCCGGCGATCAGCGTGACGATCAGCACGCGCAGCGGGCGAGAAATCCGGCGGGACAGCCCGGTATCGGGCGACGACGTCTGGCTCGGTGGTCGCACGGGGCCTGGTGGTCGCACAGGTTGTGCGCCTCCTCATGGACAGGGGTCGACGGTGCGGTCAGCGGAGGGCCGGGTGGACCTGCCGAGGCCCGACCGAGCGCTCAGCTGGGTACTGGGGAGCGCAGACTAGCTGCTAGTTCACCGGATGGAGCCCACCCGTACCCCCAGCGTCTAATATGTGACGTAGCGCGGTCGCCCTCACCCGGATGGGCGATCCCGGCCAGGAGGATCCACCGGTCGTGCCGCCGGCGGGTGTCATGGCCCCGCCTGGCCCGGGCCCCGTGCGGCCGGGGGACGGAGCGCCCGGCGGGTGAGCACGGCGCCCAGCAGCGCGAGCACCCCGCAGGACACCGGCAACAGCAGGTAGCCCCTGACCGCCGCGGTGGCCTCCGAGGCCGGGGCGGACCGCTCGACGGCCGGAGCTGTGAACAGCAGGACGGCGCTGGACAGCGCCGCTGCGCCGAGGGCGCAGCCTGCGATCGCCAGCAGGGCACGTCCCAGCACCCGGGCGCCCGCCACGTTCACGTGCTCGGCAGTCACGTACCGCCGCGCGCCCAGGACACCCACCGCTGCCGCGAGCAGCAGGACCGCAGACATGGCCGCGAGTATCACGCCGAACCCGCTGAACGGGTGCTCGGCGGTGGGTAGCCGGAAGCCGGCGAGCAGGGTCGCGACGCCGCCGACCAGGGCCCACACCAGCAGCAGCAACCCGGTGGCGGTGCATCCAGACCGGATCCGCCGCGCCGCGTGCGCCCCCACCCACCGGTAGTCGGGCGCCGGTTCCGGTCCGATCGGAATCGGAACGATCATCATTGCTGCGGCCGCCAATCCGACCCGTCGCCGTCGGTCACGCTCGCGTCCGACATTGCCCCCACGTTGGACCGCGACCACTCGCCGCCGACGTCGCGGACCCCCTGCTGGATCGTGGTCTGCTGGTTCTGGATGGTGTCGAGGTGGGAGTCAAGGGCCGAGATGGTCATGGTGATCAGACCGACACAGGCGGCCACCGCGGTGAGGATCGCGCCGACCGCCGCAGGGATGCCCACCACGGTGGCGGCGGTGACGATGGCGATCGCGATCGCGACGAGGAAGCCCACGAAGGCGATCTTCATTGCCAGCCAGAAGTTGTCGATGGACTCGGCCAGGCTGTCCAGCGACGTGCGCATCTCGATGGCGAGGTCCTTCAGGCCGTTCAGTGCCTCGCCCTGGGCGGGCACGGTGGCCCGGTATGCCTCGGCGGCGCTGCCCGTCCACTCGATATTCGTCCGGAGCCTGTCGAGGGAGATGGTGCCCGCGATGTCGCCGAGGACATTGCCGATGCCCTCGGCCCACTGCGCGCCGACGTCCCGCAGGCGATCGGAGTTCCCCGGCTGCTCGCGGAGCTGGTTCACCCGGTCCCAGAACTCCTGCATCTTCTGCGCGAGCTGCTCCATCCCCTGCACGATCGGCTCGATGAGGTGGCTGAAGATGCCCGGCACCCAGCTGATCACCTCGTTGACCTTGTCGAAGAACTCCCGGATCTTCTGTTCGATCTCCTGGGACTTCTCAAACGCCTCATTGACCAGCGGATTCGTCATACCTGACCTCAGTAGGTGCTCTCGAAGGTGTGCCGACCGGCTTCGTCCTCGTGCTGGTAGGTGTCGGCCGACGCGCGCAGCGTCCCGGCGATCGCGCGGAAGTTCTCGGCACCCTGCTGCAGCAGCTCCAGCACCTGCGATCGGGCCGCCTCGTAGGTCGCATCCAGGCCACGGTCCGCGGCCCACATCGAGACGTCCGCAGCGGTCACGGTGACCCCACCCACAGCCGACGCCGGCCCCTGCATCTCGTCTGCGGCGATGTCCCAGAGCGTGGCGTCCGCCCGCATCGCCGCCAGGGCGACTTCGATGTCGCTCATCTCCCGTTGCTCCTATCAATGGGCTGCTGGGGACCCAGCCCGATCCTGCTCAGCAGGGTGGCCGGGTCGCTGGCGAGTGCGGTGAGCTCGGCGATGGCTGAGCTGCGCGGCCCCTGCGCGAGATCGCCCGGCGTGCTCCGGCGGCGCAGCCGGCCGAGGACGTCCACGAGCTCACCCTCGATCTCGGAGGCACGGGAGCGCGAGGCCCACCCGGGATCCACCGACACCTGGAGCACCTGGCCGCGCTGCGCGGTGCCGCTGACGTGGCGGCCCGCGCTCTCGGCGGACACCGGGCGGTCGATGACCTCCGCGGCCCGCCGGGTGAACTCCTCGAGGTCGGCCATCACCGCGTCGAGCAGGCGGCCGATGTCCTGCCGGGTCAGCGGCGTCGTGTCCCGGTGCTGCGCAGCGGGGGCGGGTGGCTGCTGCTCGATCTGGTCGAGCTGCGTCGCCATGGCCGCCACCGTCGCGGCGTTGGCCGCGGCCAGCACGCCGGCCCCCAGCGCGCGGGGGTCGACGGCCTGCTTCCAGCCGGTGGCCAGGCGGACCGACACGACCGCTCCCGTCAGGGTGACCTGAACGGTCACGACGCGATCGGCGTCCTGCCCGGACACGGTCTCCTCCGGCTCGGCGGGCTGCCTGGCCGGTCGTCGACCGGAGATCTCCTCGTACTCCTCGTCGTCGAGGCCCTCGAAACCCCATCTGCGGTCGCCCATGTGAGTCCCCTCGGTCGCGGCTCGTGCTGTTCTGACGCCGCACCGGGCCGCTCAGTTCCCCCGTGCCTCGGTTCCCCCGTGCGCGGAAATCCCCGCCGGCGTCAGGAGATGCGCAGCCTAGCGGACTCAGGTCGCCGTTGCTCCTTCGCGACGAGGGCCGGCATGTCGGCCTGGGGCATCACCCGGATGGGCGATCCCGGAGCAGGCAGGTCAGGCGGGCCGTGCAGATCCGGCGCCCTTGCTCGTCGCTGATGGCGATCTCGAATGTGGCCACGGTTCGGCCACGGTGCAGCGGCGTGCATACCCCGGTGACCTCCCCCTCAATCGCTGCCCGATGGTGTGAGCAAGACAGCTCCACGCCCAGCGGGAACCGGTCCGGCATACTCCACAACGCGGCCGCAGTCGAACCGAGCGTCTCGGCCAGTACTGCGCTCGCCCCGCCGTGCAGCAGCCCGAACGGCTGTCGGTTGTGCGTCACCGGCATGGTTCCCACCATTCGCTCCGGGTTCCACTCGGTGATCTTGATACCCATCCGCTCGGTGAGCTGCTCGCCCGCCCAGCGATCGAACAGCTCTGCGGTGGCCTGGTCGGCTGCGGGCGGGATGGCGGACGTCGTCACGCAGAACCTCCCTGGATACCGGCAACGGACCCGGCGACGGACCGGCGACGGACCCGGCAACGGACCCACTGTAGGCAGGAGTGTCGGTGACCCGGCCTAGACTCGCGGGCCGTGACGGTCTCCACCCCACCGCGGCTGCTCCTGCTCGACGGTCACTCGCTGGCCTACCGGGCGTTCTTCGCGCTGCCCGCGGAGAACTTCCGCACCACAACGGGGCAGACCACCAACGCGGTGTACGGGTTCACCTCGATGCTGATCAACCTGCTCCGCGACGAGCAGCCCACCCACGTCGCCGCGGCGTTCGACATCTCCCGCAAGACTTTCCGGGCGGAGACCTACGCGCCC
This sequence comes from Pseudonocardiaceae bacterium, assembly GCA_050699435.1. GTDB lineage: Bacteria > Actinomycetota > Actinomycetes > Mycobacteriales > Pseudonocardiaceae. The sequence continues at coordinate 22,094 of JBOHGM010000008.1, forward strand.
TACAAGGCCAACCGCACCACCACGCCGGACGAGTTCCGCGGCCAGGTCTCGCTCATCCAGGATGTGCTGGGCACCCTCGGGATCCCGGTGCTCACCAAGGAGAACTACGAGGCCGACGACCTCATCGCGACCCTGGTGACCCGGGCCGAGCCGGCCGGCTTTCAGGTGCTGGTCTGTACCGGGGACCGGGACGCGCTGCAGCTGGTCAGCGATCGGGTGACCGTGCTCTACCCGCGTAAAGGCGTCTCGGAGCTGACCCGGTTCACCCCTGCGGAGGTCGCCGCGCGCTACGGCCTGACCCCGCAGCAGTACCCGGACTACGCGGCGCTGCGTGGCGATCCCTCGGACAACCTGCCGGGCATTCCCGGCGTGGGGGAGAAGACCGCGGCGAAATGGGTGCGTGAGTTCGGGTCGCTGGACTCCTTGGTCGACCGGGTGGCCGAGGTGAAGGGCAAGGCCGGTGACGCGCTGCGCGCACACCTCGCATCGGTATCACTCAATCGCCAGCTCACCGAGTTGGTCCGGAACGTCGACATGCCCGATCAGCCCGGCGATCTGGTGCTGAAACCATGGGACCGCGATGCGGTGCACCGGCTGTTCGACGAGCTGGAGTTCCGGGTGCTCCGGGACCGGCTGTTCGCCACCCTCAGCGCGCCGGAGCCGGAAGCCGAAGACGGCTTCGAGGTCCGCGGCGCCGCGATCGAGCCGGGCGAGCTGGCCGCCTGGCTGGACGCGCACGGCCGGGACGGGCGCCGGGTAGGGCTCGCGTTCCGGGCCAGCTGGGCGCGCGGTGCGGGCGACCTGGAAAGCCTCGCGCTGGCCGCCCCTGACGGCGAGGGCGGCTACCTCGACCCGACGACGTTGACCCCCGATGACGAGCTGGCCCTGGTCCAGTGGCTGGCCGACTCGGCCGCACCCAAGGCCGCGCACGATGCGAAGCCGCTGCTGCACGCGCTGCGCGCGCGCGGGATCGCGCTGGCCGGCCTGACCAGTGACACCGCGCTGGCGGCCTACCTGGTCCGTCCGGGGCAGCGGTCTTTCGACCTGGCCGATCTGGTGCTGCGCTACCTGCGCAGGGAGCTGCGGGCGGAGTCCGGCGACAGCGCCCAGCCAAGCCTGTTCGAGGGTGCGGACGCCGCTGCCCGCGCCACCGACGAGATCTTGCGGGCCAGAGCGGTGGCCGAGCTGGCCGATGCCCTGGACGCCGAGCTGGACCGGATCGAGGGCCGCTCGCTGCTCACCGACCTGGAGCTGCCACTGCTGGGCGTGCTCGCGGAGCTGGAGGCAGCCGGTATCGCCGTCGACGGCGACGTGCTGGCCGGGCTGGATGCCGGGTTCTGCGCCGCGGTCAAGCAGGCCGAGCAGGACTGTTATTCGGTGATCGGCAGGGAGATCAACCTGGGGTCACCCAAGCAGCTGCAGGTGGTGCTCTTCGATGAGTTGGGCATGCCGAAGACCAAGCGCACCAAGACCGGCTATACGACGGACGCCGACGCGCTGCAGACGCTCTACGAATCGACCGCGCACCCGTTCCTGGCGCACCTGCTGACGCACCGGGACGCGACCCGGCTCAAGACTACGGTGGACGGGCTGCTCAAGGCGGTGGCCGACGACGGGCGGATCCACACCACGTACAACCAGACCATCGCCGCGACCGGGCGGCTGTCTTCCACCGAACCGAATCTGCAGAACATCCCGATCCGCACGGAATCCGGTCGACGGATCCGGCAGGCGTTCGTGGTGGGCCCGGCTACTGGTGACGTTGCTTGGCGGGAGCTGATGACCGCCGACTACAGCCAGATCGAGATGCGGATCATGGCGCACCTGTCCGAGGATGCCGCCCTGATCGAGGCGTTCACCTCCGGGTACGACTTTCACGCCGCCACCGCGGGCCGGGTGTTCGGGGTGGACGCGGCGGCGGTCAGCGGCGAGCAGCGCGCCAAGATCAAGGCGATGAACTACGGCCTGGCTTACGGACTGTCCGCCTTCGGGCTCGCCGCGCAGCTGCGGATCTCCACCGAGGAGGCCCGTGGGTTGATGGACGAGTACTTCGCAGGCTTCGGTGGGGTTCGGGACTATCTGCATTCGGTGGTGGAGCGAGCCCGGATGGACGGCTACACCGCCACCATCCTGGGCCGTCGCCGTTACCTGCCCGACCTGGTCAGCGACAACCGGCAGCGTCGTGAGATGGCCGAGCGGATGGCGTTGAACGCACCGATCCAGGGCAGCGCCGCGGACATCATCAAGGTCGCGATGCTGGGGGTGGCTCGGGCGCTGCGCACCGAGGGGCTGCGGTCCCGGATGCTGCTTCACGTGCACGATGAGCTGGTGCTCGAAGTCGCCGATGGTGAGCGGGCGGCAGTGGAGGTGCTGGTGCGCCGCGAGATGGGGTCGGCGTACACGCTGGACGTCCCACTCGTGGTGTCCGTCGGCTCCGGACGGTCCTGGGATGAAGCAGCGCACTAGTACCAGGATCAGCGTAACGCGCTGGCCGGGCGGGTTTCCCAGATCGTCCACAACGGACGGTAGCCCTGCCGGGGCCAGAAGACCGAGGAGAGCGGATTGGGTGGGTTGTAGTAAAGGTAGGACCCGACCGTTCCTGCCGCTGCGAAGGCGGCGTGCGCGTGGTCAGCCAGCGCCCGCCCTACCCCGTGGCCGCGGGCGCCGGGCAGCACCGAGGCGCAGTTGATGTAGCCCCACCGTCCGGATGGTAGCCGAGTCGCGGTCCAGGTACCGGGGGTCGCGTCGGTGTAGCCGCATTCAATGAGCCCGACGGTGACGCCGGCCAGCACCGCGACCCAGATCGGTTCGTGGCCGGAGAGCCTGGCCTGCAGCAGGGTCCGCTTGAGCACGTCGGCCCCCTCCCGGTGCACCGCGCCGCCCAGCATCGCGGAGTAGGACTGCTCGAGGGTCGCCAGTCGCAGGCAGTCCTCGAGGTCGGCTGGTTCGGCCGGGCGGATCTCCAGCCCGGAGGCGCCGAGCAGCACCGGGGAGGTCGGCGGGGACCGGACCGCGATCACCGACAGGGGTACGAAACCATGGTCCAGCAACGCCCGACCAGCCTCGATATCCCGGCTGGGCCAGCTGACCACACAGGCCGAGTCGGTGGCAGGCAGGTCGAGCCGCGGCAACCGGGCCTGCCAGGCGGCGAGCAGCGCGTGCATGCCGGCCAGCCCGGTACCGCCGAGCACCGGGACCAGTTCACTGACATCCGCTGCCGACCACATCCGAGCCAGCGACCCGGGGGGATGGGTGAACCGGAGCAGCACCCCGGCGATCTTCTCGTCGTCGGCCTCGTTCTCGACGGCGCCGGTCAGCACATCACCCTCGGGCACCCCCACCCAGGGCGGCAACAGCGGGTCCAGCGCCTGCAACCGCCGGGACTGCTCCGCGAGCAGGCGCTCCGCGAGGTTGCTCACGGCGCGGCATTCATCGGAGGGCGCGCGTCGCGCCGGCAGCAGAAGATCGCGGTCCCGGGGAACAGCGCTCCACGCAGCGGGCTCCACTGCCCCCACTCCCGCTGCAGACCGGCCGGCCACTCCGGCTCCACCAGGTCCTCCAGCAGCAGTCCCGCTGCGACGATCTCCCGGACCCGGTCGCCCAACGTCCGGTGGTGCTCCACGTACGTGGGCGCCCCGCGGGCGTCGACCTCGACGTAGGGGGTCCGGTCGAAGTAGGACTGCGTCACCGTCAAACCGATCTCGCCGGGATCGTCGGGGAAGATCCAGCGCATCGGGTGGGCCACCGCGAAGACCCACCGGCCGCCGGGGCGCAGCACTCGGGCGACCTCCCGCATCACCGCGGCGGAGTCCGCGACGAACGGCACCGCGCCGAACGCCGAACAGGCCAGGTCGAAGCTGGCGTCGGCGAACGGCAACCGGCCCGCGTCGGCCTGCACCAGGGGCACAGTGAGGCCGGTGTCGCGCGCCGCACGCACCGCGTGCCGCAGCATCCCGGCGGAGACGTCCAGACCGACGACACACCCACCCTGGGTGGCCAGCCAGCGGGAACACGGTGCGGAGCCGCAGCCGACCTCGAGCACCCGGCGGCCCGAGAGCTCGCCGAGCAGTCCGGCTTCGGGCTCGCGCAACCCCTCCGGACACCACACGAAGTCCGCGAGACCCAGAAAGTCGCCATGGGCGGCGAGGTAGCTCTCGGCGTCGGCGTCCCACCAGCGACGGTTGGCAGCCACCGATTCAGCGGTACCGACCGAACGCTTCCTGACGCCTGCGGTGCCCAGCAGCGCCTCGGCGCGCCCGTGAGCGGTCGCCTCGTCGTCGTGCTCCGGTTGCGGCGCGCCCGTCACCGGGGCAGTCTCCCAGATGGCGCGCCCGGATCCGGGGGTTGGGTTTGCCGCCTGAGCATCCGCCTGAGTACGATCGACTTGCGCTTTGATTCGCGCTGCCCGGGTGCCGCCCGTTCAGCACGTCGCATCCCGGCCATCGCGCACCGGCTGGTGCAGGGGTCTGCAGGCGGGTTCCGCTGGTAGAGCTTAGGCCGGTGGCTGTGGCGAGGGGCGAGGCGAGGAGGATCCGCCGCAGCGGGAACGACCAGCGCACCGCGACAACAGCATTACACCCGTGACAACATCACACCGACAACATCACACCCCTGGCCACCGACGACCCTAATCCTCCGGAGCACCCCACCGCATGACCACTGACACCACCGCCGCCCCGACCACGCAACAGGTCGCGATCAACGACGTCGGGACGGAGGAGGACTTCCTCGCCGCCATCGACCAGACCATCAAGTACTTCAACGATGGTGACATCGTAGAGGGCACCATCGTCAAGGTCGACCGCGACGAGGTGCTGCTCGACATCGGCTACAAGACCGAGGGTGTCATCCCCTCGCGCGAGCTGTCCATCAAGCATGACGTTGACCCCGCGGAGGTCGTCGAGGTCGGTGATGCGGTCGAGGCCCTCGTTCTTCAGAAGGAGGACAAGGAAGGCCGGCTGATCCTCTCCAAGAAGCGTGCCCAGTACGAGCGCGCCTGGGGCAACATCGAGGCCCTCAAGGAGAATGAGGAGCCGGTGCGGGGCACGGTCATCGAGGTCGTCAAGGGTGGCCTGATCCTCGACATCGGGCTGCGCGGCTTCCTGCCTGCCTCCCTGGTCGAGATGCGGCGGGTCCGAGACCTGCAGCCCTACGTCGGCCGCGAGCTCGAGGCGAAGATCATCGAGCTGGACAAGAACCGCAACAACGTGGTGCTCTCCCGGCGCGCCTGGCTGGAGCAGACCCAGTCCGAGGTACGCAGCGAGTTCCTCAACCAGCTGGCCAAGGGTCAGGTCCGCAAGGGCCAGGTCTCCTCGATCGTCAACTTCGGCGCCTTCGTCGACCTCGGTGGGGTGGACGGCCTGGTGCACGTCTCCGAGCTGTCCTGGAAGCACATCGACCACCCCAGTGAGGTCGTCGAGGTCGGCCAGGAGGTCACCGTCGAGGTGCTCGACGTCGACCTGGACCGCGAGCGCGTCTCGCTGTCGCTCAAGGCCACCCAGGAAGACCCGTGGCGGCAGTTCGCCCGGACCCACCAGATCGGCCAGATCGTACCGGGCAAAACCACCAAACTGGTGCCCTTCGGTGCGTTCGTCCGGGTCGAGGAGGGCATCGAGGGCCTGGTGCACATCTCGGAGCTGGCCGAGCGGCACGTGGAGATCCCCGAGCAGGTCGTGCAGGTCGGCGACGACGTGATGGTCAAGGTCATCGACATCGATCTGGACCGTCGCCGGATCTCGCTGTCGCTCAAGCAGGCCAACGAGGGTCTGTCGCCGGAGATGGAGTTCGACCCCACGCAGTACGGCATGACCGCCGAGTACGACGCGGAGGGCAACTACATCTACCCCGAGGGATTCGACCCCGAGACCAACGACTGGCTCGAGGGCTACGACAAGCAGCGCGAGGAGTGGGAGCGCTCCTATGCGGATGCGCAGATCCGCTTCGAGCAGCACCGCAAGCAGGTCACCAAGGCCGTCGAGGCCGAGTCGGCGGAAGCCGCCGGGGACCAGCAGAACTACTCCTCGGCAACCACCGAGGCACCCGCCAGCAGCAGCACTAGTAGTAGTAGCGGGGGATCGCTGGCCAGCGACGAGCAGTTGGCGGCGCTGCGGGAGAAGCTCTCCGGAGGCGTCTAAGCGCTGCTAGCGGTGCTAGTCCTCGGAATCGAGTGCGGCTGCGGTCGCGAGTTCCCGCCAGGTCTGCGGACCGACGATGCCGTCCTGCTTCAGATCGTTGTCCGCTTGGAAACCCTTGACGGCGCTCTCTGTCTTGGGACCGAAGATGCCGTCGACGGCCACCGTAGGAACCACAATCCGGCTCAGGATAACCTGTACCGCCTTGACGGCCTGGCCGCTGCTGCCCTCCTGGAGAGTGCGGATCAGACGCGACCAGGTCTGCGGACCGACGATTCCGTCCTGTTGCAGGTCGTTGTCCGCTTGGAAGCTCTTGACGGCGGCCTCCGTCTTGGGGCCGAAGATGCCGTCGACCGTCACCGTGATGCCTCGGTCGTCTAGCAGGTACTGCATCACGCGCACGGCAGCATTGCGATCGTCACGCCGAAGTATCGGGAACGTGCTCATCGAGAGAACCGTCCTACTCTGTCGTTGTGGACGCTCTGTTGTTGTCGACGGGGTCGTTGTCGACGGGGTCGTTCTGGCTGGGGTGCGCGATGCAAAGGGATGCTCGCATTTCGCAGCATGTGAAGTAGCTCACAGTGACTCTTCGCTGTCAAGAGATGATCACCTCACTGGGCCAGGGTCACGTTTGTTGATCACCTCACTGGGCCAGGGTCACGGGTGTTGCTGTCACAATCGCGTAGTGCTGAGGGTAGGACTGACCGGGGGGATCGGGTCCGGTAAGTCGACGGTGGCTGCCAGGCTCGCCGAGCGGGGGGCGTGGATCATCGACTCGGACCAGATAGCCCGCGAGGTCGTCGAACCCGGATCCGAGGGGTTGCGCGGCGTGGTCGAGGAATTCGGTGCGCAGATCCTCACCGAGGAGGGTGCGCTGGACCGGGCTGCGCTGGCGGCGCGGATCTTCGACGATGCGGACGCCCGGCGCCGTCTCAACACCATCGTGCACCCGCTGGTCGGGCGGCGCTCCGCCGAGTTGCTGGCGGCCGCGCCATCCGACGCGATCGTGGTCCAGGACATTCCGCTGCTTGTCGAGGCCGGGCTGGCGGCGGGTTTTGCGCTGGTCGTAGTGGTGCATGCGGATCTCGAGGTGCGGGTACGCCGGTTGGCTGAGCAGCGCGGCATGCCCCAGTCCGATGCGAGGGCGCGGATCGCTGCGCAGGGCACCGACGAGCTGCGTCGCGCAGCGGCGGACGTATGGCTGGACAACAGCGGCTCCCGGCACACCACGACCACCGCAGTGGATCGGTTGTGGGCTGAGCGGCTGGTGCCCTTCGAGCGCAACCTGCGACACCGAGCTCGCGCACCGCGGTCTGCGGCCCCCGTCCTCGTGCGTCCCGACCGCAGCTGGCCGCAACAGGCGCAACGAGTGATCATGCGCATCGAGGTGGTGGCACGCGAGTGGGCGCTGCGGGTTGACCACATCGGCTCGACGTCGGTCCCCGGCCTGGACGCAACGGACGTGCTGGACCTGCAGGTGGTGACCGCAGACCTCGACGGGGCGAAGCGACTGGCCGACGTCCTGATCGAGGCGGGGCTGGTCAGGCTTGACGATCGTTGGTGGGACAACGCCCGCGACGGCAGCACCCCGGACAAGATGGTGGTGACCAACGCCGATCCCGGCCGAGCGGTCAACTGCCACATCCGGCCGGTGGCCTCCCCAACCTGGCGGGAAGCCTTGCTGCTGCGGGACTGGCTGCGGGCCCATCCGGATGGTGTGCGTGCGTACGCCGCGCTCAAGCACAGGCTGGTGGCGCAATCGTGGGACAGCATCGATGCCTACGCCGAGGCGAAGACCCCGTTCGTGCACTGCGCGCTGGACCGGGCCGAGCGCTGGGCGGCGCAGACCGGCTGGCGGGTCGGCTGACGGCCAGACAGCGCAGCCGGGTCAGAACAGAGCCGGCCAGTGCTGCGTGATGCCCCGGCCGGCAAGCCAGGATCGCAGGTCGTAGCGATGCCTGGTGAGCTGTTCCAGTGCGCGGTGCACCGCCTGCAGCGCGAGGTCAGCGTCCACCGGTCGCAGCACACCGGCGGCGACTGCGGCGGCGAAGTCCTCCGCACTGGCGACTCGAGGCACCGAACCGGACACCACGGTCAGCCCCAGCAGCATGTCCGTGGTGCGCCAGTGCCGGGCGTCGTGCTCGATCCGCACCGCGGTGAGCACGCTGCACCTGCTCCGGTCATGGCGCGAGCGTGGTCGCCCGGCGGATAGCCGCAGCCCGTCGGCGGGCAGCAACCAGCAGGCTTGCGACTCGACCTCGGGATCGTCCGGAGTGCTGAACTCCAGGTGCAGTCCCCAGGGCTCGGCGTGGCAGCAGGTCAGCCGACGGACGGTACCTGAAGAGTACGTCCGCGTCCTGGCCACGGTGTCCACCACGTCGACCAGTTGAGGGGTCAGGACGGCGCCCACGTGGCGAGCGTAGTGGGCGTGCGGCGCCACCTCAGGCCGCATCCCCCGAGGGGGTTGCTTCCTGCCCGTTCACGTATCGCCAACCTTGGCGGCAGGGTGTCGCGCCCAGGTCGGCCACGCCCCCAGCGTCGCCAGCCAGCAATCCAGCCGATAGCCGTGCCTGGCCAGACCGTCGACCGCCCGGTAGGCCGTAGCCAGCGCGTTCTGTGCGGCGGGTCGGTCGAGCAATCCCGCGACGACCGCGTCCAGCAGTTCGTCGGTGTCGAGCACTTCGAGGTCGCGACCTACCCGCAGCACCAGGTCCAGGTAGTGATCTTCGGTCCGCCACTGTCTGCCCTGCACGTCGATGCGCACCACGTCGAGGTAGAAGTCTTGGTCGCGCTCGTGCCCGGGGTGGAAGAACCAGTCGGAGACCCGCAGCCCCACCGCAGGCAGCAGCCAGGACTCGATCGCGCGGATCGAGGGATGGTCGATGACGTCGCGGGCGAGATACAGACCGAACGGCTCGACCCGGTACTCCCGCACCCTGCGGACGACGCCCTTGGGGTCGGTATTGGTCATCGCGTCCAGGTCGAACACCTCGACCTTGGGAGCGTGCACGTGAGCGACGGCAGGGGTAACGCTGTCGCCGGGATGGGTCGTGGTCATCCACGTCCAGCCTACGCATCGCTGCGGCGCCTGGCCTGCACCACCGCAGGAATGTCAGAGTCCACGCCTACTCTGGGGGCGTGGCATTCGCCACGCCTACTCTGGGGGCGTGGCATTCGCGACTGAATACCCGGTGACCGCGCACTCGCAGTTCCGTCCGGTGCAGGAGATCCCCCGCACCGGGAGCCGCTTCGAGGTGGTCAGCGACTACGAGCCCGCAGGCGACCAGCCCGCCGCGATCGCGGACCTCGAACGGCGCCTCACGGCGGGCGAGCCGGACGTGGTGCTGCTCGGCGCGACCGGCACCGGCAAATCAGCCACCACGGCCTGGCTGATCGAGCGGCTGCAGCGACCGACGCTGGTGATGGCGCCGAACAAAACCCTCGCCGCTCAGCTGGCCAATGAGCTGCGCGACATGCTGCCGAACAACGCGGTGGAGTACTTCGTCTCCTACTACGACTACTACCAGCCCGAGGCCTACATCGCGCAGACCGACACCTACATCGAGAAGGACTCCTCGATCAACGAGGACGTGGAGCGGTTGCGGCACTCGGCGACCTCGACCCTGCTCTCCCGGCGTGACGTGGTGGTGGTCGCCTCGGTGTCCTGCATCTACGGGCTGGGCACCCCGCAGTCCTACCTGGACCGCTCCGTCCAGCTCCACCTCGGCGCCGAGGTGGAGCGCGACGCGCTGCTGCGAGCGCTGGTCGACGTGCAGTACACCCGCAACGACCTGGCCTTCGCCCGGGGCACGTTCCGGGTCCGTGGGGACACTGTGGAGATCATCCCGGCCTACGAGGAGCTGGCCGTCCGGATCGAGTTCTTCGGCGACGAGATCGAATCGCTGTACTACCTGCACCCCCTCACCGGTGAGGTGGTCCGCCAGGTGGCCGATGTGCGGATCTTCCCGGCGACCCACTATGTGGCCGGCCCGGAGCGGATGGAGCGCGCCATCCGCGACATCGAAGCCGAAGTGGAGGAACGGCTCGCCGTGCTGGAGGGGCAGGGCAAGCTGCTGGAGGCCCAGCGGCTGCGGATGCGCACCCAGTACGACGTGGAGATGATGCGCCAGGTCGGGTTCTGCTCGGGGATCGAGAACTACTCGCGGCACATCGACGGTCGTGCGGCCGGCTCCGCCCCGGCGACGTTGCTCGACTACTTTCCCGCCGACTTCCTGCTCGTCATCGACGAATCGCATGTCACCGTGCCGCAGATCGGCGGCATGTTCGAGGGCGATATGTCCCGCAAGCGCAACCTGGTCGATCACGGCTTCCGGCTGCCCTCCGCGATGGACAACCGGCCACTGACCTGGGAGGAGTTCAGCGACCGCGTTGGCCAGACGGTCTACCTCTCGGCAACGCCGGGGCCGTATGAGATGGGCCAGGCCGGCGGCGAGTTCGTCGAGCAGGTCATCCGGCCGACCGGGCTGGTCGACCCTGAGGTGATGGTCAAACCCACCACGGGGCAGATCGACGACCTGGTGCACGAGATCCGGGAACGGGCCGAGCGCGGCGAGCGGGTGCTGGTCACCACGCTGACCAAGAAGATGGCCGAGGACCTCACCGACTATCTGCTCGAGCTCGGCATCCGGGTCCGCTACCTGCACTCCGAAGTCGACACGCTGCGCCGGGTGGAGCTGCTACGGCAGTTGCGGCAGGGCGAGTTCGACGTGCTGGTCGGGATCAACCTGTTGCGCGAGGGCCTGGACCTGCCCGAGGTGTCGCTGGTGGCGATCCTGGACGCGGACAAGGAGGGGTTCCTGCGCAGCGAGACGTCGCTGATCCAGACCATCGGCCGGGCCGCCCGCAACGTGTCCGGGCAGGTGCACATGTACGCCGATAGGGTCACCGACTCGATGCGCCGGGCCATCGACGAGACCAACCGGCGCCGGGCCAAGCAGGTCGCCTACAACACCGAACGCGGATTAGACCCGCAACCGCTGCGCAAAAAGATCAACGACATCCTCGACCGGGTCTACGCCGAGGCGGAGGACACCGAGGGCGTAGCCGTCGGGGGGTCCGGGCGCAACGCATCGCGGGGCAAGCGCGCTGCTGGCGAACCCGGTCGTGCGCGCGGCAGCGCGGGCGTGCTGGAAGGGCGGGACACCTCGTCGATGCCCCGCGCTGAGCTCGCTGATCTGGTGCAGCAGCTCACCGAGCAGATGATGGGCGCGGCCCGCGAGTTGCAGTTCGAACTTGCTGCGCGGCTCCGGGACGAGATCGCCGACCTCAAGAAGGAGCTCCGCGGCATGGACGCTGCCGGCATCCGCTAGTTGGGGGCTCTTCACGTACCGCCGGTGCCACCCTCATCGAGGCGCACAGCGACTGGGTTCGCGGTGGATTGTGCTGCTCGACCCGGAGGGCAACGAATTCTGCGTAACCTGACGCTCAGGCCCTAGCCGCAATGGGGCTACCAGTACTGAGTGGAGGTGATGGCTCGTGTCCTCCCAGGCGGACGTGCTCACAACCCGGTTCGGTGACGGTCTAGCCGTCGGCCCCGATCTGACCCGCTCCGCAACGGCTGCTGTGGAGCAGGCCATTGCCCCGCTCGCCGGGCAGCGGCCCGACCTGCTGTGCGTGTTCGTCTGCGGCGACGATCCTGCGGCAGTCGAAGCGGCGGGTACCCGCGCGATGGACGTGGCCGGGGCCCGTACGACGCTGGGCTGCAGTGCCGGCGGCGTGCTCGGCGCAGGCCGGGGCGTGGAGACCGAGCGGGCGGTCAGCGCATTCGCCGCGTGCCTTCCCGGCGCCAGGTGCACCCCGTTCCAGCTGGAGCTCACGCACACGCCTGACGGCGCCGCCGTGACCGGGATGCCGGACCGGCGCGAGGACGACGCCGTCGCGGTGCTCCTCGCTGACCCTGCCACCTTTCCCGTCGCCGCCTTCGTGCAACGGTCGAATGAGGACATCCCCAGCCTCCCGTTCATCGGCGGTGTGGCCAGCGGTCCTGTTGACTCCGGTTCGGCGCGGCTGTTCATGGACGGACGCAGCGTGCCGGCCGGAGCCGTGGGGGTGGTACTGGGCGGTTCGGTCGCCGTGCGTCCGCTGGTGAGTCAGGGATGCCGCCCCTTCGGTCCCCCGATGATCGTCACCAAGGCGGAGGGCAACGTCTTGCTGGAGCTGGCCGGGACGCCCGCGCTGACCAAGCTCGAGCAGATCGTCGCCGAGCTCGCTGATGAGGACCGGCGCGCCGTGGCACACGGACTGAACATCGGCGTCGTGATGGACGAGTACGCTCCGGAGCACGAGCGCGGTGATTTCCTCATCCGGGGTGTCGTGGGTGCCGACCGCGAGCAGGGCGCGATCGCCATCGGGGATTTCGTCGAGGTGGGTCGCACGGTCCGCTTTCAGGTGCGTGATGCGTCCGCAGCCGATGAGGACCTCACGGAGCTTTTCGCTCGGTTCCGTGCGGAGTGCGGCCCGGTCGGCGGCGCGCTGCTGTTCTCCTGCAACGGCCGTGGTAGGGCCATGTTCCCCAGCCCCGATCACGACGTGCTCGCGGTCCGCGCGGGTCTCGGTGCGACCGGTGTGGCCGGGTTCTTCGCGGCCGGCGAGATCGGCCCGGTCGCGGGTCGTAACCACGTGCACGGATTCACCGCGTCGATCCTCGCCTTCGGTTTGTGAGAGGCGCGGGCGCACCAGCACTCACGAGCCGGCGGCAGCAGTCCGGAAGGTGCGCCGGTAGACCTGCGGGGCTACCCCGCGCTCCCGGATGAAGTGCTCCCGCAACCCCGCGGCGGAGCCGAAGCCGGACCGGCGGGCAACCTCGTCGACCGGCAGTTCACCGCTCTCCAGCATCCGCTCGGCCAACCGGACCCGCTGGGCGAGCAGCCAGGCGTACGGGGTGGTGCCGGTGTGCGCCCGGAAGTGCCGGGCGAAGCTGCGCGGCGACATGTGCGCCCGGGACGCGAGTACCTCCACCGTGAGCGGTTCCGCGGCGTTGCGCTGCGCCCAGGACATCACCTCCCCCAGCGGATTGCGGGCAGGCGGGACCGGCTGCTCGATGAACTGCGCCTGGCCGCCGTCCCGGTAGGGCGGCACCACCATCCGACGCGCCACTGAGTTGGCCACCTCACCGCCGAACACCTGCCGCAGCAGGTACAGCGAGGCGTCGATGCCCGCGGCGGTCCCCGCGCTGGTCACCACGGGGCCGGCGTCCACGTAGAGCACCCCGGGGTCCAGGTCGACCTGCGGGTAGCGCCGGGCGAAGTCCTCGGCGTGGCGCCAGTGCGTGGTGGCCCGGCGGCCGTCGAGAAGTCCGGTGGCGGCCACCGCGAAGGCCCCGGTGCAGTGCGCCAGCAACCGGGCGCCGCGGTCCACCGCAGCGCGCAGCGCGTCCTGCAGTTCGGCCGAGGGCTCATCGTCGTGGTCCCAGGAGGTGACCACCACGAGGTCGGCGGTGGCCAGCCGTTCCAGGCCGTGCTCGGGCAGGATGCGCAGCCCGGTATCGGTGCGCAGCGGGCCCGGTTCACCGGCGACCACCGCGTAGTCGAATCCGGGCAGCCCGTCTGCGGTGCGGTCGTAGCCGAAGATCTCGCTGAATACCCCGAGGCCGAAGGTGCCGACGCCGTGGCAGGCGATGGCGGCCACGTCCCGGAGTTGCCATTCAGCTGGCTTGGCGAGGGATGTCTGAGCGAGCGACATACTTGGCAGGATACCAGTGACAATCGGCATTCCTGCCACTCGCTGGCGCCCCGGGGCCAGCGCAGACTTGTTGCATGTTCGCAGTCCACTGCCCCCGCCATGGTTCCCGGGTACTGCTCTCCGAGCGGCAGATCCGGGCGCTGCACACCACCGATGCCGGCATTGTGATCGAGGCCGAGTGCGATGACGGCGAACGCGTCTTCGTCGTCACCGGCCGCCGCGCACCGGCAGACCTGGCCGCCTCCCGTCAGCTGGTGATGTCCTTGGTGGCGAACAGGCGCCAGGCCGCGACGCCGAAGACCGTCGCGTAGGCCAGCCCTGAGAAGGCTCCAGTGGCCAGGTCTGTCCAGTCGATCGGAGCGGCCAGCAGGTCGGACCAGGCGGAGCTGAACCGGGTGGGCAGGTAGTCCCGCAGGCCGCCGAGGGCGTCGATGGTCTCCAGGATCTGGGACAGGATCGACACCATCACCGCACCACCGACAGCGCCGAGTGGCGCGTCCGTGCTCACCGACAGCAGCAGGGCGAGCCCGGCGACCCAGCCGAAGTGCAGGGCCAGATAGCCGGGTGCCAGCGCCAGCCTGCTCACTGCGGGTGCGAAGTCCATCGACTGCCCGGTGGGGGAGATCAGGTCACCGGGCCCGTAGGCGATCACCCCGACGGCCAGCGCCACGGTCGGCAGCAACACCAGGGCGAAGGCCGAGAGCAGCGCGGCCACCGCCGCCTTCTGCCGCAGCAGCCGCCCGCGCGGCACCGGAGCGGCCAGCAGGTAGCGCAGGGTCGACCAGGACGCGTCGCTGGCCACGGTGTCGCCGAAGAACAGCGCCACGACCACGACCAGCAGGAAGCCCACCGAGGAGAACATCGTGAACACCACGAAGTTGGCCGCGCCTGCGGTGGCGAGGTCGATCAAGGTGACGCCCCCTTCGTCCCCGTCGTCGCCCCCGAGTTGGAAAGCGAGCCAGAGCAGGAAGGGCAGCAGGGCGAGGAACCCGAGGGTGAGCACGGTTCGCTTGCGCCGCAGCTGGCGCACCAGCTCCACCCGCAACGGCAGCGTGGCCCCGGCGCGGTAGCCGGGCGCGGCCCCGGAGCTGCGGTGCGCCCCCGAGCGGGTCACTCGACCGTCTCCTCTCCCACCAGCTGCAGGAAGGCCTCCTCCAGCCGATGCCCCGCGCCCACCCCGTCGACCCCGACCCCGCTGCGGGCGACGATCTCCTCGACGGTGCCGGCGGCCACCAGCCGGCCGCGGTGCATCACCACCACGTGGCTGCAGGTCTGCTCCACCTCGGCGAGCAGGTGGCTGGAGACGAGCACGGTGCGGCCGCGGGCGGCGTAGTCGCGGAGCACCTCGCGCATCGCGTGGATCTGCGGCGGGTCCAGGCCATTGGTCGGCTCGTCGAGCACCAGCAGATCCGGCGTGCCGAGCATGGCCTGCGCAATCGCCAGGCGCTGGCGCATCCCCTGGCTGTAGGTGGCCACCCGTCTGCGCACTGCGTGGCCCAGTCCGGCGATCTCCAATGCCTCGTCGATACCGGCGTCCGCCGTGGGGCGCCCGGTAGCGGCCCAGTACAGCCGCAGGTTGTCCGCGCCGGACAGGTGTGGCAGAAATCCGGACCCCTCCACGAACGACCCGACCCGGGACAGCACCGGCGAGCCTGCCATGACCCGGTGGCCGAATACCCGCAGCTCTCCGGTGCTCGGCCGGATCAGTCCCAGCAGCATCCGCAGCACGGTCGTCTTGCCGGCCCCGTTCGGTCCGAGCAGCCCCATCACCTGCCCCTGCTCGACCCGAAAGGACAGCTCGTCGACGGCGGTGATCCCGCCGGGGTAGCGCTTGGACAGCCCGGAGACCACCAGCGGTACGTCAGCCAGCCGGCGATCAGCCTCGTCGGCGCGCCGCTTGCGCACCATGGCGAGCAGCCCGAGCGCCGCGACCAGTGCTGCGAGTCCGCCGAGACCGGCGAGCTGGGTGACCGGAAGTGGTACGGGCGCCTGCTCGCCGGGCACCACCGGGACGGTGAGGCCGGCATCATCGGCCAGCGCGACCGTGTACCCGGCTGGTTGTGCGGGCACCGCGTAGCCCCGGTCAGTCGTCGCGACCGCGACGGTGAGCCGGTGTCCCGCCTCCACCGGCCGCACCACACCGGCCAGTGTCACGGTCACCTCGACCGGCGTGCTGTCGGCGGGCAGCGGCCCGATCCGGATCGGTGCCACCGCAGCGCCGGGCAGGGTGCGCCGCCCATCCGGTCCGACGTCGTAGAGCTTGACGAACAGCACCGCCTCGCTCGGCGGCGCGGTGCCGTCGGGCAGAGCCGTGCCGCCGGGCAGAGCGGCGACCTGCAGCCGCACCTGGGGCGCTCCGGCGACATCCAGCGAGTCGACCAGCGGATCCGTGTCGAACGTGGCAGCCTGGCCCGGCAAGTCCGCCGCCACCCCGTCGACGAGTCCCGCCGCCTCGGAGAGGGCGCCGCCGAGCCCGGGCAGGCTGGTCACCGCTGCCGGGCTGCCGCCGGGAGGCCGGACTATTAGCTGCGGGTCGCCGTGCAAGGCGAACTCCCGGCGTTGCACTCCGGGGTGCTGGGATGCGGGGTGCTGGGATGCGGGGTGCTGGGATGCGGGGTGCTGGGATGCGGGGTGCTGGGATGCGGGGTGCTGGGATGCGGTGCTACGGGATCCGGGGTAGCGCAGCCCAGGGTAGGCCGGTGCGGTGACGGTGCGCTGACCGAAGTCCTCGGCGCCGAAGGCGCCCTGCACCTGGTAGTCGAAGCCGGTGCCGGGATCCTCTCCGGTGCCGGACAGGTGGTAGTCGAACCAGCTGCCGATTTCCTCCCGAAGCCACTCCCCAGGTTCGCCGCCGTCGTGCCCGCCTGCATACCAGATCATCCTCAGTGGCGCGCCTGCCGCGGCGAGCTGGCGGGCGGTCGCGTCGGCCTGGTCCAAGCCGAAGAGGGTGTCCTGCTCGCCCTGCACGAGCAGGGTCGGCGCGGTGATGCGACCGGCCACCGACGCGGGCGACGAGCGGCGCAGCAACGCCGTGATCTCCGAGGTGGGTTCGCCGGCGGTGGCCGCCTGGGTATAGGCCGCGCACACCTCGGGGCGAAACCGCCCGCACACCCCGGAGCCGCCGGTGCCTGCACCGAAGAACAACCCCGCCCAGTCCCGCTTGAACACCCCATCCGGAGCGAACGCACCCGCTGCCGGGGTGGTGGCCGGGATCGGCGCCCGGCTCGCCGCGTTCGGAAACAGCGCCTGGGCCAGGTCGTTCCAGGTGATCAGCGGAGCGAGCGCGTCCACCCGCTGATCGGTCCCGGCGAGCAGCAGGGCCAGCGCACCGCCGTAGGACGCGCCGGTGACGCCGACCCGCGGGTCGCCAGGCCCGTCGCGGATCACGTCGGGACGCCGGGCCAGCCAGTTCACCAGAGCCCTGGCATCGGCTACCTCGTAGTCCGGGGAGTTGAGCCCGATCAGCCCTTCGCTCTCGCCGAAGCCCCGCGCCGTCCAGGCCAGCACGACGAAACCGCGGCGGGCCAGCTCGATCGCCTCGGCGCGGACCGAATGCTTGCTGCCACCGAAGCCGTGGGCCAGCAGCACAGCCGGGGCAGGGGTGGCCGGCGGCTGGTACACGGTGCCGTCCAGTCGCAGCGACTCACTGCCCCCCGGGCCTTCCGGGACGTCGATCGTGACGTTCTCGGTGCCCACCGGCGGCGGATCGGGCGGCGTCACCATGGCCAGTGCCGTACCCGCGGTCGTGATCAGCGCGACGACGAGCAGCAGGACGGTCGGTCGTCGGCGCAGACGCGCCAGCCGAGATGGCCAGGTCGGTCGGGGCACTCCACCGACGATAGGTGAGGGGGCCGACGGTAGGTGTGCTGCGGTGGCGCCGCGTCCTTGCACGCGACCACTCAGTTGTGCGCCTCCCCACCCCGATTGGCGGTGCGGTCGTGGGTGGGGGAGACTGAGGGTGTTCGTGGAGGGGAGTATTCCTTCGCGGCGGCATCGTCATCACGGTTGCTTGTCCCCACAGGCGCCCGGTGCCGTCGACCGGTTATCCGGTGGAAGAGACCTCCGGAGATCGACGTAAGCCGTCTGCCCGGAGGCCATGCATATGAGTGTTCCCACGTGGGTGTGGTTCGCCACCCTCGGCGGCCTCATCATCCTGCTGGCCCTTGATCTGTTTATCGTCGATCGTCGGCCACATGAGGTCGGCATCGCGGAGGCCAGTCGGTGGGTGGCGTTCTACGTCACCTGCGCCGTGGCGTTCGGCTTCGGCGTATGGTATTTCGCAGGCAGCGGTTTCGCCTTTGAATACTTCGCCGGATACATCACCGAATACTCGCTGTCGATGGACAACCTTTTCATCTTCCTGATCATCATGGCGACGTTCGGCGTGCCTGCCGTCCATCAGCACCGGGTGCTGCTGATCGGCATCGTACTCGCGCTCGTTATGCGGGGATTGTTCATCGCGGCGGGTGCGGCGCTGATCTCTCGGTTCAGTTGGGTGTTCTACTTGTTCGGTGCGCTGCTGATCTATCTGGGCTGGCAGCAACTCCGGCACCAGGGTAAAGCTGAGGAGTATCGCGAGAACCTCGCGCTACGCCTGCTGCGCAAGCTCGTCCCGGTGACCGACGTCTACCACGGTAGGAAGCTCACTGTGAAGCAGGACGGCAAGCGGTGGATCACGCCGATGCTCGTCGTGATGCTGGCGATCGGTACCACTGACGTGATCTTCGCGCTGGACTCCATCCCGGCGATCTTCGGGCTCACCAAGGAACCTTTTCTCGTCTTCACCGCCAACGCCTTCGCGCTGATGGGCTTGCGGCAGCTGTACTTCCTCATCGGCGGGCTGCTCAACAAGCTCGTGTACCTGTCTATCGGGCTTGGTATGATCCTGGGGTTCATCGGGGTCAAACTGGTACTCGAGGCATTGCACAAGAATGCACTGCCGTTCCTCAACGGTGGCCGGCCGCTGGACGTCGTACCGACAGTAGGCATCGAGCTATCGCTGGGCGTTATCGTCGGTGTACTCTTGGTGACCACGATAGCCAGCCTGCTGAAAATGCGCAGGGACCCGGTGGTCAACCAGCCTGTCGACAAGGCGGTCGGGACGGCAGCGGGGAGGGCCGGCTGACCGCGCCGGCCCCCGGCGCCTTCGTGCCGTGGTCCGCCGCGGACGATCAGCTGGCCATCGGCGCCAGCGAACGGTCGGCGGCCACTCCCACCGCCACCAGCAGCGCTGCGCTGGCCAGGTGCAGTACGTTGTCCGCGGGGTTCAGCGAGAGAATGTTCGCTGTGGAACCCAGCAGGAACAGCCCGATCACACCGACGAGCAGGTAGACCCCTCCGACGAGCGTGTTGACCATCTTCGCGATCTTGGGCACCGCGAGACCGCCGGCAATGAGCAGGGCGCCGACGAGCAGGTGCACGATGTTGTGCAGCGGGTTCACCTCGAAGATCCCGAGCAGCAGCCCACCGTCCGTACTGGCTAAGCCGCTGGTGCCGGTCACGGTGAACCCCAGCAGGCCGACCAGTACGTAGACCGCACCAAAGCCGACGCCCACAGACTTGTTGATCATGAAATGCTTCCCCTTTCGGGACGCTGAACTGGTAATCCGACTTCACGCGGTGTTCGCCCCCCGCACCCAGTGCGGTTCGCAGCCAACTAGCCTCCGGACGTGACCGTCCGCGCGTTGCGCGCCATGCTGCTCGCCGGGGTAGTGGTGTCCTGGGCACTCGCGGTGTGGCTGGTGCTGGGCGGGCCCCCTGGGTTCATCGATCTGATGGTCTATCGCGCCGGGGGGTACGCCTGGGTCAGCGGCGTCCCGCTGTACGGGCCGGAGTTCCCCGCGCTGATCAGGCTGCTCCCCTTGCCGTTCACCTACCCGCCGATCTCGGCCGTGCTCTTCGCTCCGCTGGCCGCGGTGCCGTTTCCGGTCGCCGCTGTACTGCTCGCCGCGGCCAGCCTGGCGTGCCTGGTGCTCGTCGGGTGGCTGACCGCGCGGCGGCTGGAGCTGGACCGGTGGCGTGGCACCCAACTCGCTTCGGCGGCCGTGGTGCTGGTCACCGTGACCGAACCGGTGCGCGAGACGCTCACCTTCGGCCAGGTGAACCTGTTGCTCATGGGCCTGGTGGTGGCCGACTGCCTGCTGCCCCGCACCCCCTGGCCGCGCGGCACGCTCATCGGCCTCGCTGCGGCGATCAAGCTCACCCCGGCGATATTCGTGGTGTTCTTCCTGGCCCACCGGCAGTGGCGCCCAGTGCTCGTCGCCGGGGCGGCTTTCGTCGTGGCGACAGCCGCCGGGTTCCTGGCCGCGTCCGGTGCCTCGTTCACGTACTGGTTCGGCGGCGTGCTCACCGATCCCGCACGGATCGGGTCACCCGCCTTCCCCAGCAACCAGTCCCTGGCCGGGCTGCTGCACCGCGCGGCACCCTCGCTCCCGGCGCCCTGGCAGACGGCGATCTGGCTGCTAGCCGCGCTGGCGGCGCTGGTCGCCGGATGGGTGGCCGCGCGGCGGTTGCGTGGCCGTGGACACGACGTTGCCGCGCTGCTCGCGGTGGCCGCGGCTGGCCTGCTCGCCTCACCGGTGTCCTGGTCACACCACTACGTATGGGTGGTGCCTGCCCTGGTCTGGTTCGCGTACCAGGCCCGACGTTCGCCGCGGTGGTGGCCGGCTCTGGTGGTGCTGGCAGGGGTGTTCATCGTCGGCCCGCACTGGCTGGTCGCGACCCGCGAGGACCACCTGCCGGACTGGGGCCTCGGCGAGCATCTCGTCGGCAACACCTATGTGTGGGCGGCCTTGCTGGCGCTGCTCGTTGCGGTGCTCGGACGGCTCGCGCCCCACTCAACCGGACCAGATCAGGCCAGGGACAGGCCCACGAGACAATCCGCCAGCGTGGGCACTCCGTCGTCACCAGCGACCCGGACGACCTGCGCGCCATCGACCCCGATCTACCCTGGTTCCGGTGACATGACTGCCCGGTGTCCTTACATCCGCTCACGGGACGAGGCCGACACGTGAGGCGGTGAGGACCTCGTCGCGGTGCGCGGCGAGGATGGCTCGGGACTCGGCGACCTCGGCCTCGTTGTCGGAGTGGAACCACTTCACCACTACCGACGTGTCAACGACGGCGATCACGGCAGGGTATCGCGGTCGGCTCGCACCAGGTCAGCCGCTTCGAACGCTCCTGCGGAGCGGAACCGCTCACGGGATCGTGCGATCGCCGCGTCCACCGCGGCGGGATCCCGCCGGTCGAGTTCCCGCCGCACGGCGAGCGTCAGCAACGCGCTGCGGCTCGTCGAGCGTCGCCGTGCCTCGGCATCCACCCGCTCCAGCACATCATCGGGCAACGACACCATTACCTTAGCCACACCCAGAGTGTAGCCGTGCAGTACTGCCGCATGCCTGGCCCCGACGGACGCCATGGCCACCTGCGTCCCGAGCCTCACCAGCGCTGCACCCGTGATTTGTCAGCCCGAGCCTGCGGCTTAGAGCGACCGGCAGTATGAAGCCTTCGAACAGGGCGATACGGCTCTGGGTGCCTCGACTGATCACGCTCGGTACATCGGTCTGCGGTCGTCGAACATCATGGCCTGTGTTCGTGGCGGTTCCCGCCACATTCGGTCGGAACTGGTTGCGCGGCTAGGCCGCCACCTGCCGGGCCATCCGGGCTAGCTCCCGCGCGTCGGTGCCGGGCCGGGCCTCCAGCGCCTCCGCGAGAGGTGCCAGCTGCCTGCGGGTGCGCACGCTGGTCAGCTTGGTGACGTCGGTGATGGCGCTGTGCGCCAGCTGCAGGCCGCGCTGTTCCCCGGCCTTGACGTGGATGGTGGCCAGCACGACACCGGTCATGGTGCGGCTGATCTTCCTGCCGCCCTCCCAGCGGCGCAGCGACGCGGTGGCCAGTGAATGGGCGAGGTCCAGCCGTCCCCGGGCCAGCTCCAGCCACGCGCCGGGGCGATCCAGGTCGCCATGGGGATTCGTGTGGGCGGGTGTCCAGAGATCCCGGCCTCTGGCCAGGCAGGTGATGGCGGCATCCAGGTCCCCCAGGCAAGCGAGGGCGGTCGCGGATTCCTGCAGGGCGCACGCCTCTGCGGCGGCCCGTCCGCTCACTCCGACGACCACCGCACGCTGATCGTCCGACGGGATGTCCCACGCCTTGACCTGCGCGCACTGCAGCATCTTCAGCCCGTCGTCGGGGTGGCCGTGCTCCACGCTGGCCAGCCCGGCATGTCGTAGGGCGAGAACCTGCAGGTAGGCGTCATCGGCTTGGCTGGCCAGCTCCAGCGCCCGCGCGTAGTGGTAGAGCGCGTGTCGATAGAGCCCCGCATCGAACGCCGCCCACCCAGCCTGGATGCGCAGCTCAGCAACGGCGACCATCAGTGCCCGGGTGACCGGCTCCGGGCCGGGCACATCCAGTAGCCGGGTGGCCAACGCGGCCGCTGCGGCGGCCGTCTCGGGGACAACGTAGCCCGTGTCACCGACGCCGAGCCGCCGGGTCATGTCCCGTACCTGCGTGACGTGGCAACCGCTGAGCTGGGACGGCAGCGGCACCGGGTCCAGAGGGCCCAGGTCGTCGAGTAGCTCCCCGATCCCCGTGACCGGGGCGCCGGCTAGCACCATCCCCCCCAAGGCGATCAGGTGTCTGCGCAGCATGTCCGCAGTCACCCCCTTCGGGGTGTTGGCGTCCGTGACTCCCCCAGGGTAGATGCCGGGCGGGCCGTACCAGGTGCCATCCGGTCCCCACCAGGACAGCCCCATGCGTTCCGGGGGGATGCCCAGCCCCCTGGTGAGCGCGACCAGTACGTCGTAGGAGATCACCCGCCGGCCGTGGATGATCTCGGAGATGTTCGGCTGGGACCGCCCGGTGAGCCGGGCGATCCGCCGCTGGCTGATCCCGATCGCACCCAGCGCGCGGAACAGCGTGGCGAAGTCGTGGCCGATCAGCACCGGCGCGAGCGCGGGCCGGGCGTACCACTCGGGCGCGACCGGTGCTGTGCTGGTGCCGCCGGAGGTGTCTGCCGTCGTCTCCGATGGCCGATCGGCCGGAGGTGTCTGTTCGCCGGGTTGGTGACCGCTATGGGCGAGTTTGTCGGCGTGGCCGTAGCTCACTGTCCCCACCTGCTTCCCCTTGGTGCCCCGTGACGGGGCGCACAGTACCGTACCCGTTAGCGTGATGATCGGCCCGGCGACCTCAGCCAGGCGGGGCGAAGCCGTCCGGAGCCCGATGCGGTGCGGCGTCGGCGCCGGAGGACTGGACGGGCGCCGGGTCGGCCCAAGGTGATGGACCGCGGCGTGACGGAGCAGGTGGTGGGGGAGCAGGTGGTGCGGGAGCAGGAGGGGCCGTTGGGACGGGGCGGTTGGCGGCCAGCCGGGCCTCCTCTCGTCGGCGTCGTTCGGCGAGCACGGCGGCGAGGTAGGGCTCGCAGGGTGTGCCCGGCGGCGGGGCGGGACTCACGTGGCCGGCGACCTGGGTGGCCAGCCGCTGGCCCAGAGACGCGCGGACGCTGGGCTCAAGATCCGAGGCGCGGTGCAGGAACAGCCGCGCGGACAGCGCCACCGAGTCGGGCAGTCCGGAGAGCTCGAGCCCGGCGGCCCAGCCGGCCAGCGGCGGCGGCATGGGCACCACGGGGACCGGGCGCACCGGCACCCGCTCGCGGAGCACCATGGTGCCGGCGAGCATGTCACCGACCCGACGCCCGCGGGGGGAGGCGAGCGAGGTGATCAGTGCAACCACCCCGGTGAACAGGCTGAACACGCCGAAGTCGATGATCAGCCCGGCTAGCCCGCGGGTCAGCGCCTGGCGGAACCGGATCGGTCCGCCGTCCTCGCGCACCACCCGCAGACCCAGCGCGATCTTGCCGACCGATCGGCCCCGGGTCAGGGTCTCGACGGTCACCGGGTAGCCGACGAACACCGCCAGCACCAGCACCAGCGACACCGCGGCGGCCAGCGCATCGTCGACCGTGCCCAGCGTGCCGGAGGTGATCGTGATCAGCACCAGGAACGCGAGTAGCATCACGACCAGGTCAAGGCCGAACGCCATCGCCCGGGTGGGCAGCTTGGCGAGCCGCAGATCGAGGACGACCGCCTCTCCGGTGACCAGATCGCTCACACCATTAGTCTGCCTCCTTAGGCAGCCGACCTGGCCGGCACGGGAGGACCAGCAGTGGATGTCGACGCCTATGCCAGCGCGCATCGCGGCGACTGGCAGCGGCTGGAGGCCCTGCTCACGCGCCGCAGGCTCACCGGCGCCGAGGCCGACGAGCTGGTCACCCTCTACCAGCGCGCTGCTACGCACCTGTCCACGATCCGGTCCGCCTCGCCGGATCCGGCCCTGGTCGCCACGCTGTCCACGCTGGTGGCCAGGGCCCGGGCGGCGGTGACCGGCTCGCACAACCCCGCGTGGCGGGATGTCGCCCGGTTCCTCGTGGTGGGCTTACCCGCCGCGCTGTACCAGACCTGGAGATGGGGGGCGGGCGTCGCCGCCGCGGTGCTGCTGCTGTCCTGGCTGGTCGCGGCTTGGGTGGTGGGCAACCCGGAGGTGCAGGCGAGCATCGCCGCGCCTGAGGAGATCCGGCAGCTCGTCGAACGGGACTTCGAGGCCTACTACTCGTCGAACCCGGCCGGTTCCTTCGCGGCACAGGTCTGGACGAACAATGCCTGGGTCGCGGCGACCTGCTTGGTATCCGGGATCCTCATCGTCCCGGTGCTGGGGATCCTGCTGATCAACGCGCTCAACCTCGGCGTGGCGGCGGGCCTGATGGCCTCGGCCGATCGCCTCGACCTGTTCTTCGGCTTGATCACCCCGCATGGTCTGCTCGAGCTGACCGCGGTATTCGTCGCGGCCGGGGCCGGCCTCAAACTCGGCTGGACGCTGGTCGATCCCGGCGAACGTCCCCGGGGTGCGGCGGTCGCCGCGCAGGGCCGCGCCACCGTGGGACTGGCGCTGGGTGTCGCGCTGGTGCTCGCGGTCTCCGGGGTGATCGAGGCGTTCGTCACCCCGTCCGGCTTGCCGACCTGGGCCCGGGTGGCCATCGGGGTGGCCGCCGAGGTGGCCTTCCTGACCTATGTGCTAACCCTGGGTAGGCGTGCGGCGCTGGCGGGGGAGTTCGGCGACATCGCGGTGACCGAGGCGGGGGACCGCGCGCCTACCGCGGGGTGAGCCATGATCAGCGGCGGGTGAGGATCCGGGTGGCCCCCGCCGCCGCCGTGGACAGCAGCAGCCAGCCCACCGCGGTCAGCAGGCTGGCCACCCAGGCAGAGGGTCCGGAGGTACGCCACAGCCCGTCCTGACCGAGGTTGACCACCGGGATCAGCAGGTCCGCTGTATAGATCACCGGCTGCCATGCCGGATGCTGGCCGTCGTCGAGCGGGGACGGCTCGTGGCCGGCGAACCACGCCGACCCGAGCAGCCAGCACACCGCTAGCCACAGTGCCACTCGCCAGGGCCGGTAGCCGTAGCCGACGGTCCACTGCTGCAGTCGTCCCCAGATCCGCCCGGCCGGTCCGTGCGCAGCATGCCGGTGTTGCTGCTTGGCCAGCAGCACCGCGTCGGCGCGATCATCGTGACCGCTGTCGCGGTAGCTCGCGGCGAGTTGATCGTAGGGGTCTGGATCATAGCTGGGCAGGACGTTACGCAGCCAACCCAGCCGGGTGGCCACGTCCACCTCCGGTGAGGCGGTGAGCGATTGGTACCGAAAGTCCTCGACGTCGACCACTCCGTCGGCGACCCATAGCTGCTCGCTGTCGAACACCGAGCCGGCCACGACCCGGCTGAGGTGGATGTCGCCGCGCGGCGGCTTGCCGAAACGCAGTGCCAGGTGCTGGCAGGTCATCCCGCGCAGACGCAGCGCCGCGACACCCTCGTCTGGCCCGCCGAGCAGGGCGTCGTCGAAGCTCGCCGACTTCGACACCTCGGCGAGACTGAGCCGCACGCCCCCGGTCGCGGTGAACCCGCGGCTGCAGTAGAGGTCCTTGCCGATCGTGGCGGCCCGGGCGTCGAGCGAAGGCTTGTGCGAGCCGTCCGGCCTGCGCCGTGGCATGTCGAGCCGGGCGCCGGTGCAGTCCAGAGTCGAGCCGATGTCGGCATGGTGCAGCCGGATCGAGCCGGAGGCCACCAGCCCGCGCATGAACAGCGTCCCGCCGACCCGCAACCGGTCGGCGAAGAGCACGTCCAGACCCGGACCGTGCAGCCGCGTACTGGACAGGCTCGCACTGCCGCGCACGTGCGCGCCAACCAACCGCACCTGACCGTGGGCGACCAGCGGGCCGGTGTCGTCGGTCGGCCCGGTTCCCGACCGGCGCGCCTCCAGATCGCCGCGCACCTCGATGCCGTCGGCGGCCAGCGCCACCGGCATGGGTCGTGGGTGCTCACCGTTGCCGGGGTCGGGCTCGACCGGGGTGCCGAGTGTCGCGCCGGACAGCCGCAGGTAGCCGCCGATCCGGGCGTTCGTCAACCGGACGCTGCCTGCGGCGGTGAATCCCGCGTCGAGCTCCAGGTTCCCGTTCACCGTGATGCGATCGGCCACCAGCGCGGCGGTGTGGTCGGCGTGGCCGCGCGGTAGCACCAGCACGGCGGGCTCTTCAGGGTCGGTGCTGCCGCGCATTGTCGCGGTGGAGAACACCGCGTTGCCCGCCACCGAGGCGCCTGCCAGCACGACCCGGCCATCGGCGGTGAACCCCAGGTCGCAGCGCAGGTTGCCACCGACCTGCACTCCGGAGGCTTCGAGCGCGTCGCCGCCGGGACGAACCAGCCGTGCGCCCCGCAGATCGATGTTTCCCTCCACCCGGGCACCCGACAGTCGCACCTCGCCGTCGACCTGCATCCCCCGGGCGTCGAGCACCCCAGAGATCATCAACCGGACCGCGACCAGGGCATCACAACCGGCGTTGTCCAGGTGCGTCTCGGTCAGCCGCAGCGGTCCTTCGATCCGGGCGTCGGGCAGCACGACCGGGCCGGTCACCACGCAATTCTGCAGCGCCAGCTCGCTGCGTACGCGCAGGTTCGCGGCTTGTAGCCCGGGCAGGTTGCAGTGCGCGAAACGCCAGCCGATGAGGTCCGCGACGGACAGGTCGACCGGTTCGTCGAACGTGCACTCGGTGAACTCGACCAGCGCGTTGACCGTCGTGCCGGGAAGCTCCAGCGGTCCGCGGACCACCCCGCCGGCCAGCCGCAGGGCCGGGATCCCGCCTCCCCGCTGCAGGGAGTCCCCGGTGAGTAGTCCGACGATCAGCTCGGCGGGTACCTCCTCGCCTGCCAGGTCCAGCTTCGCGCCGGCGGCGAATGCCTGGCGCAGGGCGTCAGCTGTGGAATCGGTGCGGGTCACGCAGGCCCTCCTCGGTGGCTGCCCCATTGTGAGGGGCGACACGAGCTATACCGAACCATCATGTGTGACCTACTTGTGACCATGGGTGCTGCTCGCGCGTGCACTAGAGGTCGTGCGGCCGTCCGTCCTGCGCTATCCATGTTCACCGGCGTCTATGGAGTCGCTGACGCACTGTTCGAAGCTCGAACGCCACGGCGACACCGCCACCGGGCGGTTTCTGCCCTCTTGGGCCGGGTTCATGACCATGCACCACGCCGGCACGGCTCCCAAACCACGCCACCCACGCCGCGTCCGCACCTACGCGCGGACACGGCGCACGACCGCACCTCCGCAACCCTGGATGCATCCCATCCCGTGGTTCCTGGCTCAATTCGGGATGCGGACAACCTCATGTTCGGCCAGACCATCAATGACACGACCGGCGAACCCGCCGACACCTACCTGTCCGCCACGGACGGCTCCTGGTGCGAAGTCAGCACCGAGCAGGACAGTGAGTGACACCCAACAGGTGGTGGAAGGCGGCCCGGTGTCCCTGTGGGGCCTATTCGAACAGGCATACGAACAATGGCGCGCGGCTGGGGAACCGGGCTGGGAGCGATTCGGGCTGACCCGTCACCCCGAACAGGCCCCGGGACCGCGCTGACCTCCTCCGGTCCAGCCCGGCCGCGATCAGGCCGACGCGAAGCCGTTCAGCGCCCTGCACAGCTCGCCGGTACGCGCCCACCAACCGGGACGCTCACCCGGCGCTCCGACCGCGTATAGCATCTCGTCATCCACTGTCACGCTCCTGTCAGGTCTTGACCGGAGCCCCCGCGCCGAGTCGAGCGCAGCGCGTGAACCCCGATACGCTCCGGTATCGGGGACCCCTGATTGGTTCCCAGCCGGGCCACCCCTGCCCGCCCAAAGGTCCGGTGGCCCGGCTCTCGCTCGTCTCGATGTGGGCCGGGTTGCCCAGGTGTGGAGCGGTCTGGCCCACAGCGAGCGGCCCCGCGGTAAGTGCTATTTCTGTGCGGGTGGGTTGCTCACGGTTTCAGCACCGCCAACTTCGTCACTTGTTTCAGTTTCTTTCCCGGGTGTCGTTACGGTGAGAACCGGGTCTTCAGCACCAGTGGTACCATCACCACCGCAGCACATCGCGGATTCCGCCTCAGTGATTCGTCGCGTTCCCATTTTCCAGCCCAGCACCTCTGTGAGCACAACAAGAGCGCATCGACCCGATGCTATGTCGGTCCATCGCCGTCTACCCGTTGCGCTCAATGCGCCCGGACGGCCCGCAGACCGGGCAGACCGCCAGACTCGGCGGAACCGAAAACGTCGAGGTGCGCTCGACCGGTAACTCCTGCCCGCACATCGTCACCAGCACGCCCGATTCAGCAGCCGTGGCGGGGTCGGCGAAGACGTGCGCAAAAGAATCGCCCGGGTCGAACACCCACCGCACACCATCGTTCCCGATCATCGGTCCGGTGTCCCGTCAATGACGACGAGAGGGTAGGGTGGGATTCCCTGCCGGTCACACAAGTCCTCATACCGTGCTCGGCCGCTGGCGGTGACCAGGACCGGGCGCATCCCACACGATTCAGGATCGCCGAGGGTGACATGCCCGACTTCGATCAGCGCGGCCAGACCGTCTGCGATGAACGGCAACACCGGGTGCTGATCCTCCACAAAGTGCTCCCCCACCTGGTCCACGCTGGAATCCGGACGCCAGCACACCCGCCGCAACGCCAGAAAATCGGTCAAATCCGTACCACTCAACGCTGGCCGACTCCGCCAATCCACAGACCCGGCTCCGGACTCGTCACTCATGAACCCAGCCCCCTTCACCCTTGCGCGGGCGTCTGCGCCCGCCGGGTGTGCCAGGACCCGCACGGCGGGCACGGCGGGGGCCACGACACGCCATGCCGACGCGGTCCGGCTGGCTCGCGCTGCCGGTCGGCGCCGGCGCCTGCGGGGATTCCGGCGTGCTCAGCTCTCGGGTCGGCGATCGGCGGGCCGTAAGGTCCCCGGTGAGCGCGTCGACGTCAACACCCAAAGCGCGGGCAGCGGCGGTGGTGGTGGTGAACGCCACCGAGGCCGGCGCGACACCACGCTCGACCTGACAGACCAGGCTCTTGCTGACATGGGCACGAGTGGCCAGCTGCTGCTGGGTGAGCCCAGCCAGTTTGCGCGCCACCGTGACACGGTGGCCGACAGCCCCGTCAGGAGCGGTCTCGTCCACGGATCTGACCTCCCGTTCGGCCATCACGGGGATGGGTTCAGGACCGGCGACGTGCCGCACACGCACGGGCAGCTTGGCCTCACGACTCACCGTCTCCACCTCGCGATGTTGATCTGGGTTTGGACATCACGGCCGGGAAGCCGGATGAGATGTTTCGGGGCCACCGCCCCCCGGCCGTGATCAGGAGCTCCGGCGGTGCATAAGGGCGGTGCGTGGCACCGGAGCTCCCCTGCTCGCCACCGTGGGGCGAGCTGAAGTAACCGTTTCGCTAGACTGGTATCAGCGGAACGACACGCACCCGCCATTCACACGCCACGAAGACAGCCTCGCCACACGGGGGAGTTGGGCTGGTTGGGCCGACAGGCTCATCCGGACGCCCAGGCTGCGTTCCGGTGTCCGGTAGCGCTGGCTACGTGCTTAGGCGGGGTGGAACGAACGTCACGGGGCAGCTCGGGTGATCGCCGGAAAGCGGTATGTGTCAGACTGAAATTATGCTTGGCTCAACAGTTGATCAGCTGAACGACCTATGGGCACAACATGCTGACGACACGAACTGACATCCGAAGCACGGACGGAAGGGGCGCCGATGCACACATTTCGCACTGTGCTTGAACAGAAGCTCAAAGAGCGGCGACAGACACTCGTAGAATTCGCCGAGTACGCCGAGACATTCGCCCGCGAACACAAGGAGTCCGGAACCCTCAGTGTCCGCCACTTACAACGATTGATTGCTGGTCACGGCCCGAAGGGCCAGCCACTCGGTACGCTCCGTCCCGCAACCGCTCGACTGCTGGAAAACATCTTCGGCTGCAGTATTGACAAACTGCTTGGCCCTCCGACGCAACCCACATCTACCGGCAGCACTACCGCCGAATTAGGTCAGAAGCTCCACGACTCCAGCCGAGAAGACGGGATCGTAGCCATTCGGGAACCTGCCAGATATGGAGTGGAATCTGGCCAACTAATCACGACGCCGACGGCCAGCGAACGGTGATCACCACCGAATCCGAGATAGCTTCCCACGAATGGTCAATTCCTGGCCTCCACATAACGTAATCGCCCTGGCGGCTCATCGTGATACTGCTCTGGGTGAGATTGACGCGAAAATTTCCTTCCACTAGCAATACCAGCGTTGTCCGCTGGTCGTCATTCGTCCACTCGGGGCGCTTGTCGCCTGCCGGGTGGATGCCCCATTTTACTTCGACGTCCTTTGTTGATCGTACACCTTCCGACGGGTCGATGAAATGGCCGAGCAGCCAACCGCGGTTCTTGTACCCATCGTCGGCGGCGTTTCCGTAGCTCCAGTTGCCGCTCACTCTACAATATCTCCCTTCGATCGATGGCAGGTTCACCCGATTTTCGCCGATCTGCCTAAGTCTCCTAAGTCCCTGCAGCAGCGCGAATAGCCCCTCATTGCTCCAGGCCACATCGCCATTGAGTTCTGCCAGTAGCTCGCGGTCCCGACTGGAGTACTGACGCAGCGTAGACGATTCCCAGTTCGCCTCAACCCGCCCACCGTAGGCTGACCAAAACTCCTCGTCCTCAATGACAATCAAACTCGCGAACTCATAGTTACCACTGATCAGATTCAGCCCGAACCCAGTGCACTCCATTCGCAAGCGGCCGGAACCGCCCATGAGCCATCGTATAGACTCGGATAGCCGACTCGGATGCGTCGGATCGGCTCGGCGTTGGTGGGCCACAGTGCTGTCCACGTCCTCGCACCCGAAAATCTCCTCCTCCATCTCCCGCCGAAGCGTTGCCCCAATCTGGGCATCGGACCGGAGATCCGTCAATGGTTCATGGAAGCCCTTCGGTATCACCGCTAGTCGGCGCGCGGCGTTGATGACGTTGCCCGAGCGTTCTTGCACCAGGAGAAGATAGTCCGCGCCGCCCCGGTGCGGGTTGGGCGGGCGGGCGATCGCACACAAGGGGAGCACACCACCCGCACACAGTCGGCTCGAGACATCGAGGACAGACGCGAGGTTGGGTAGGTAGTACTCGCCCAGCGCTTGGGCGATGCGACGTTGATTCACACGTCCTCGTCGGCCGCCCTGATCCCGTAAACCGCGCACGTCGAGCCGAGCGAGCTGAGACGCGACTCGTCGCCGGGCGGTTCCCGGTTCGCAGCCAGCATGCTGGTCGAGCCAGTGGAGCGCCGCGCCGATGTTCGGGTCAGCGACTAGCGTTACGGACATGCTCCTAGCAGCAAGACCCAGCCGAGGAGGTATATGGACGCCGAGCTGTTCGATGAGATCAACCAGCTGGAGAACCCGGCGGAGCGCGTGCTGGGCAAACCAGCTCATCGTCGCCTACCAAGCGACGGTCGCCGAGCTCTCACGTCTGCGGCGGGAGGCGTTGGAGCAGCTGGTTGCGGCGGGTCGGACTCAGACCGAGATCGCGGCCGAATTCGGAATGACCCGCGCGCGAGTCGGGCAGCTGCTCTCATCAGGACCTCGGCCGGAACGTGTCTTCCTGGGTACTGGCGCCATCACTGTCGCCCTGGGCGGGAAGGGAGAAGCGGGCAGTCGTGGTCCTGGGCGGGTGGTCGCGCAAGAGGACATGAAAGCATACGATCAGCTACGGGAGCTGGCAAAGGCTTTCAGCCTGGACATCACCTACGAAACTGTGGAACCGCCAGGACTCCTGAACCTGAACCGCGATAACCTGATTGTGATCTGTGGCCCGAGGCTTTCGCCGCTGCTTGCCCAGGTCCTGGAATCGGACAGGGCATTGGGATTCGAGAACGACGATCAAGGCTGGTACCTCGTAGATCGGGTGACTGGGGCGGTCCACAGGTCGCCGATGGACACTGGGGTGCACCGCGACTACGCCTACCTGGGACGCCTTCCCGACTCGATGAACGCGGCCACTTCCTGTATATCGCCGGGATTCACGCTATGGGTGCATCGTGTGTGATCCACTACCTTGAGAACCACCTGACGGAACTCTACTCGGAAGTGAAGACCCGACGGTTCTCCACAATCATCAGTGGTGATTTCGACCCTCAGACGCTTGAGGTCTTGTCGAGCAAGCGGCTTACCCCCATCTATCGGTCCGAGAGCGGATGATGATGCACGCTTTACTTACCACTGAACCCGGTATAGGAGACCGGCCGAACGAGGATTGGGCGGGAATGACACCAGGGATCGCGGTCGTCCTCGACGGCCTGAGCGCGTCGAGCAATGCAAGAACCGGCTGCTCACACGGCATACCGTGGTACGTTGCCCAGCTTGGGTCCCGCCTGCTTTCTGCCGCCGCTCACACTCGGACTAGCCTGGCTGACGCCGTAGCACTTGCGATAACAGAAGTAGCAGCGCTTCACCCGGGATGCGATTTAGCGAATCCGGGGACGCCGTCGGCTGCTGTGGCCGTCGTGCGCCGCAGAGCTCACATGCTGGACTATTTGGTGCTTGCTGACACGGTAGTCATACTTCGCTCTCCGAGTGGCCGTATAACGAGAGTCACGGATGACCGCGTAGATCACGTTGCCGGTGAGGCACGCAGTGCAGCTCTCAGCTCTCCAATCGGATCGACATCTCATCGTAAAGCCGTTGTCGAGCTGGTCGACGCGCAGCGCCCTCTACGTAACACCCCACAAGGGTATTGGGTTGCCTCGACAAATCCGCTAGCCGCCAAGCACGCGATCACGGGATCGCTCGCGACTAGTGCCGTGCTCGATGTGGCCCTCATGAGCGACGGCGCATCCCGCTACGTAGATCTCTTCAACGTCGCGTCGTGGTCGGAGACCCTCGACCTTCTGCGTAGCGCCGGACCTGACGAGCTTATTCATCGTGTGCGGGAACAGGAAAAGAGCGATCCCGACGGAAAAAGGTGGCCCCGCTACAAATCGGCGGATGACGCTACCGTAGTCTACGTGCGATGGCAGGCACCATGACGGCGAGCTGGC
Source organism: Pseudonocardiaceae bacterium (assembly GCA_050699435.1). Classification (GTDB taxonomy): domain Bacteria; phylum Actinomycetota; class Actinomycetes; order Mycobacteriales; family Pseudonocardiaceae. The sequence goes on from JBOHGM010000008.1 coordinate 55,372, forward strand.
CGGCCGAAGTGGGCGCGGCCTACGCTTACCAGGTTTACAGTTGGCCGGTCACTTTGAGCGCGAGGTAGGCGTCCGCGACCGCGGGGGCCAGGTGCTCCGGCGTGGCGTCGATGACCGTCACCCCGCGGCGGCCCAGTAGCTGCGCGGTGTGCCGGCGCCCAGCACGGGCACGTTCGGCGGCGGCCGCGTCGTACACCGCGCTGGAGTCACCACGTCCGCCCGCCATGGCCGCCACCAGCGGATCGTCCACCGCGGCCACCATCACCTTGTGTCTGCGGCTCAGCGCGGGTAGGCCGGGCAACAACCCCTGCTCCACCGCGGCCGCGTCCAGCCCGGTGAACAACACCACCAGACAGCGGCGGGACACCCGATTCAGCACCGCGGCGACCATGCCGCGGACGTCGGTCTCGATGAGTTCGGGCTCGATCGGGGCCATCGCGTGCGCCATCGCCGCGAGCAGATCACTCTGGGCCGCCCCCGTTACGCTGGCGCGCACGGTGCGGTCGAAGACCAGCAGGTCCACCCGGTCGCCGGCCCGGGAGGCCAGCGCGCCCAGCAGCAGCGCGGCGTCCATCGCGGCGTCCAGCCGGGGGGCATCGCCGACCCGCCCCGCCGAGGTCCGGCCGCTGTCGAGCACCAGCAGCACATGCCGGTCCCGTTCCGGGCGCCAGGTCCGCACCATCACCTCCGATGCTCGGGCAGTGGCTCGCCAGTCGATGGAGCGCACGTCGTCGCCGATCACGTACTCGCGCAGCGAGTCGAACTCGGTGCCCTGGCCGCGGACCAATGTGGAGGTCCGCCCGTCCAGCTCCCGCAGCCGAGCCAGCCGGGAGGGCAGGTGCCTCCGCGAGGTGAACGGGGGCAGCGCCCGCACCGTCCAGGGCAGCTCGTGCGAGCCCTGCCGGGCAGCCAGCCCCAGCGGCCCCACCGAGCGGACCGTCACCCGGTGGGCCCGGCGGTCGCCACGGCGGGTCGGGCGCAGTAGCACGGTGAACCGGCGCCGCTCGCCGGGCGGAATCCCGAGCCGGTACCGGGTGGTGCTGGCGCCCGCGCTGGGTGGCCAGGCGTCGCGCAGTACGCCGTACAGGGTGCGCCGCCCGGTGTTGTGCACGACCAGGGCGACTTCGGCCTGCCCACCGAGGCGCACCGAGGTGTCTCCGGATCGCTGCAGCCGCAGGCCACGCACGCGGGCCGCCAGCGCCAGGTCGATCCCGATCCCGAGCAGCACCGCCCCCTGCACCGCGAGCAGGCCCCACCAGCTTGGCACGGCGAGCCCCACGATGAGCGCGCCGAGCGCCGCGAGCAGCGCGGTGCGCCCGGTCAGCGCCATCAGCGTGGGACGGGCACCGCGGCGAGTACCCCGTCCACCACGGCGTCGGCGCTCACCCCGTCCAGTTCAGCCTCAGGCCGCAGCCGGATCCGGTGCCGCAGGGCAGGGCGGGCCAGTGCCTTGACGTCGTCCGGGGTGACGTAATCCCGGCCGCCGAGCCAGGCCCAGGCCCGGCTCGCGGCGAGCAGCGCGGTCGCGCCCCGCGGGGAGACGCCGAGCTGGAGCGCCGGCGCCGTCCGGGTTGCCCGGCAGACGTCGACCACGTAGCCGATCACCTCGGGGTGCACGGTCACGTGGCGCACCGAGGCCCGCCCAGCGATCAGCTCCGCGGTCCCGGCGACGGGTGCCACCCCGGCCGCGTCCAGGTCCCGGGGATCGAAGCCCTCGGCATGTCGCTGCAGGATCGTCACCTCGTCCGCCCGCTCGGGTACCGGCATCGTGAGCTTGAGCAGGAAGCGGTCCAGCTGCGCCTCGGGCAGGGGGTAGGTGCCCTCGTACTCCACCGGGTTCTGGGTGGCGGCGACCACGAAGGGATCGGGCAGCGGCCGGGGCACTCCGTCCACCGAGACCTGCCGCTCCTCCATGGCCTCCAGCAGGGACGCCTGCGTCTTCGGCGGGGTGCGGTTGATCTCGTCGGCGAGCAGCAGGTTGGTGAACACCGGGCCGGGACGGAAGGAGAACTCGGCACTGCGGGCGTCGTAGACCAGCGAACCGGTGATGTCGCCGGGCATCAGGTCCGGGGTGAACTGCACCCGCCTGGTCTCCAGCGCCAGCCCCCTGGCCAGGGTCCGCACCAGCAGTGTCTTCGCCACCCCTGGCACCCCCTCCAGGAGCACGTGACGCTGGCACAGCAGCGCGATGACCAGCCCGGTGACCGCGGCGTCCTGGCCCACCACCGCCTTGCCCACCTCGCGGCGCAGTGCGTGCAACGCCTCCCGGGCTCGATCGGTGTCCACCGCTGCCGTGCTCGGCGGCTGAGTCACGATCCGCGTACCTCCCTGCCCAGCTCGTCCAGCCGGTCAGCCAGCCGGACCAGCGCGGCGTCATCGGCCGGTGCAGCACCGTATAGCAGCTCGTTCACCTCGGCCGCGGGCGTGCCGGTGCGGGCTGCGAGCGCGTCGACCACGGTCCTCGGCGCAGCGCTCGGGGGCACTCCCAGCAGCGGCAGCAGCCTGCTGCGGGTCGCCCCGCGCAGCGTTTCGGCGGCATGCCCGCGCGCCCCCGCCCGCCGGTAGAGGCGGCCCTGGCCTTCGACGGTCTCTGCCGCGCGTACCACCACGGGCAGTGGTTCGGCCACTACCGGCCCGAGCCGGCGGCCCCGCCACAGTGCCGCCAGCAACACCGCGACGGCGAGCTGGGCGGCACCCCACAGCCAGCCCTGCGGTACGAGCTCGGCGAAGGATCGCTGCGGCCCAGTCGTCGCGGCCGGTGCCGGCGGGAGGTACCACAGCAGCCGCGGCTGCGCACCGAGCAGCCGCACCGCCAGCGCCGCGTTGCCCTCGGTGGCCAGCGCAGCATTGGTGAATACCTCGGGTGTCCCGATGACGCTGATCGTGCGGTCCTGATCCGGGACGGCCACCAGCGCGGCGCCGCGCTCCTCGGGATAGCAGCGCACCGCGCCCGGTCCGCTGGCCTGGTACAGCTGCCCGCCCAGGCCCGCGACCCCGGCCGCCCGGGCCGCGGGCAGCTCGCACCGGGGTTCCCGGGAAGCGACCGCGGCCTCCCCGGTGACCTCGACCGCGGTGCGCAGCGCCCGCAGCGCCGACTCGCCAGGGGCGACCACCACCAGGTCCGCTGCCGATGCGCGGGCGGCGGCGAGCTGATCGGGTGCCAGCCGCTCGGGGAACGCGACGAACACGGTGCTGTCCGGGCCAGCCGCGCGCACCTGGGCGGCCAGGCGGGCCACCTCGACCTCGACGCCCTGGCCGCGCAGCAACTCGGCCACCGCCCGGCTCCCGGCGCCGTCCACCGCTGCGGGATCCAGCAGGCCACGGGTGCTGCGGTCGGCGCTCACCGCGATGGCCAGCGCGGCGAGCAGCACCAGCAGCCCGATCAAAGCCGGTGCCCGGGCGGCCCGCCACAGCTGACCGATCCGGTCCAGCGACGTGCCGGTCACCCGGCCGGGACCGGGGCCGCCGGGCGGGCCTGCCGGGTGGCGTCGTCGACGTCGCGCAGCCGCGCGTACATCTGGGCGGTGGCCGGGCGGGCGCCGTACCAGACCTCGTCGAAGATCCGGGCCGCTTCGCGCAGACCGGCGGCGCAGTCGGGGAGCGCCGCACCGGCCTGCACCGCTGCCTCGTCCGCGGTACGGCCGGGCCGGGCCTCCAGCAGGTCCCGCTGCTCCAGGTCCCGCACGATCGCCCGCAGCCGCTCCCGTACCGCGGGCGCCCAGGCGGCCCGGGCGGCGTAGTCCTCGGCGGCCTGCCGGTACTGCGCCGCACTGCGTGGCCGTTGCTCGAACGGGGTGGCTGCGCTGCTCGTGACCCGTCCGACGCGGCCAACGGCAAGTCGGATGGCGATCACGGCCAGCACGGCGAGGCACCCGAGCGCGACGAGGCCCTGATAACCGCCAGGGGATACGTTGCCGGCCCGTGCCAGCAGCTCGGCCAGGTGCTCGAGCACCCACTGCACGCCCCGGCTCAGCAGCGAGGGATCGTCGACGTGGTAGCGCGGGTCGGCCAGCTCCTGCATCGCCGCCCGCTGCGCTTCCTCGCGGGTGAGATCAACCGGGACGTCGGTCCCGGCGCTCACCAGGGTGGTGCTCACCAGGCCGGCTCCAGCGAAGGTCCGGCAGCAGTGGGTGGCCCCCCGGATACGGCGCGGGCCAGTTCGAGATCCCAGGCTTCCCGCCGGATCCGCTGGTCGAAGTAGAGCAGGCCGGTGACCCCTGCGGTGAACGGTGCGGTGATTGTGCCTGCGATGATCGTGCCGACTGCGGCGATCAGCAGGGCGGTCAGGCTGGTCGGGGCCAGTACGGCGGCGTCGGCGGTGAATGCCCCGTCGATCGCGGCCGCAGCGACCGCGAACGGGATGTTGATAATGCCGCTGATGACAGCTCCGATCAGCGTGCCCAGCAGCAGGATGCCGAACACCCGCCACCACCGCGGACCCACCAGCCGCCGGGAGCGGGACAGCGCGGCGAGCACCCCGATGTGTTCCAGCATGTAGCCGGGCGGTGCCAGGGCCAGCGCCACCCACAGGTAGATCATCAGGCAGATCGCGGCGGGCACCGTCACCGCCCCCAGCACCACCGGCACCCAGACCGGCGCGCCGGCCACTGCGGCGAGCACGATCGGGACGATGCCCGCGACGAGTGCCGCGGCCAGCAGCAGCGCGGTGAGCAGGCTCAGCCCCAGCAGCCCGGGCAGCCGAGGACGAGCTGCCGCCCAGGCCTCCTGCAGGGTGGTCCGCCAGCCGAGCACGGCGCGGCTGAGTACGACGATGAGCATCCCGGTGAGCAGCGTGACGGCCACGAAGTTCACCACCACGCCCAGCAGGGTGGCGGCCAGGCCACCGCCGAGCGCACCGGCTACCTCACTCCCCGACCCCGGCGCGGCCTGGTCCAGCTCGGCCAGGCCGTCGAAGTACAGGTAGCTCGCTGGTAGCTGCACCAGCTGGGTCAGCGTCATCACCACGGCGGACAACCCCAGCGTGACCGTGGGGTTGGCGCGGATATAGGAGATCGCCCCGTCGAGAATCTCGCCGAGTCCCAGCGGGCGAAGCGGGATCACCCCCGGCTTGGGTGCCGGGGACGCGGGCGGCCGGTAGCCCGGCGTGCCCCAACCGGACTGCGGATCGGTCATGCGTGACTCCACTCGCACAGGTGGCACAGATTCAGGGCTCAGCCTCCGATGTAGCTCATCTCCACCTTGGCGAGGCCAGCTGTCTCGGTCGTGCGCTGCGCAGAATAGCGGTCGGTCCGGGCCTTCCAGGTACCGCTGATCGCAGCTTCGAGTTCGTCGTCGCTGGCGCCACCACGCAACAGCCCGCGCAGGTCATGTCCCGTGCTGGCGAACAAACAAGTGTACAGCTCGCCCTTGGCGGATAGCCGGGCCCGGGTGCACGTGCGGCAGAAGGGCTTGGTGATCGAGGCGATCACGCCGAGCTCGCCACCTCCGTCGAGGTAGCGGTACCGGGTGGCCACCTCGCCCGGGTAATGCGGATCCAGTGGTTCCACCGGCCAGACGCCGTTGATGCGTTGGACGATCTCGTCGGCCGAGACGACGTCGTCCATCCGCCAGCCGTTGGTGCTGCCGACGTCCATGTACTCGATGAACCGGACGACGTAGCCCTGGTCGCGTCCGAAGGCGGCGAGGTCGAGGATGTCCGTGCCGTCGTTCATCCCGCGCTTGACCACCGTGTTGACCTTCACCGGGCACAGGCCTGCCTCGGCCGCGGCCGCGATGCCCTGGATGACCCGGGCGAGCGGAATCTTCACGTCGCTGATGGCCCGAAACGTCGGTTCATCGAGTGAGTCCAGGCTGACCGTGATCCGGCTGAGCCCGGCATCCCGCAGGGCCTGCGCCTTCGCGGCCAGCAGCGAGCCGTTGGTCGTCAGGGCCACGTCCTCGATACCGTCGATGTCGACCAGCTGCTCGACGAGTCGTTCGATGCCGTGCCGGACCAGGGGCTCCCCCCCGGTGAGCCGTAACTTCGTGACACCGAGGCGGGCGAAGACGGTCGCCACCCGGGTGATCTCCTCGAACGAGAGCAGCTCTGAGTGATCCATGAAGGGGAAGTCGGTGCCGAAGACGTCGCGAGGCATGCAGTAACAGCAGCGGAAGTTGCACCGGTCGGTCACCGAGATGCGCAGGTCCCGCAGAGCGCGTCCGAACTGGTCGCTGACACTGGTCATGGCTTCGCCACTCGATCTGGGTGTGTCCCCCTCGATCTCGGTGTGCTTGGGCGGGAACCCGGCTGGGGTCATCACATTACTCCGTTCACCACGTGTCATGTCGTTCGCCGACGCGGTCGGGTCGGTTCATCGGGGGCATCGGGGCCGATGCCGCTCACAGTGAACAACTCCTGACTGGACCGCGGATCTTCCCGCAGGTGCTTGTGAGCCGCTCCTGCGGCCGACAGTCAGGACCACGGAGTCTGCGGTCGTTCGCTTGGCGCACCGTCGACGAAGACGTCGACCCGCTCGTCAAAGAAGCACAGCAGGTCGACGATCTCAGTGGCATCGGAAAGCGGTTGCTGGTAGCTCCACGCGATGTCCTCCACCATGCGCCCGTCCAGGTCCAGCGACCAGTACGAGGCCTCGCCCTTATAGGCGCACGCCGTGACCGTGTTACTTGGCCGCAGCAGGTCGGTGCGCACGTCCTCCCGCGGCAGGTAGAGGCGGACCGGCAGGTGGGTCTCGAACAGCAGCCGTGGTCGGATGCTGTCCGCGAGAACCCGGCCGTCACGCTCGATCCGCACGTGGCGGGCGCTGCGCCGCACGACCGGCCTCCGGGGTCAGCACGAGTGGTCCGCCGGCGCTGAGCCGAACCGGACCACCCTCCGTCGCGCCGTCGCCCGCACGCCCTGGCACGAGCTCGGCCAGCAGGTCCTCGTCGGGCACCGCGTACTGCGGAACGACCCGCTGCGGTTCCCATACCAGCAGTGCCCGGGTCGTGTCCACGATCGTCTGCTCGCCGAGCAGGGCTCGTACGCGTTTGGCCGTGGGCTCGTAGCGAAGCTCTCCCAGGGTGGTGAAGTGGTGACTGGAGACGTGAACTGCCATTCCTCGACCATGCTCAGCCGCCCCACCCGAGTCAACGTGGACCGCCACCTTTGTGGCGCAGCGGGAATGCTGTGGGCAGGACTGCTGCCCCGAGCTATCCTCGCGATCATGAGCTTTGGTTGACATGCGCTTCCCTATGAGGCTGTCCGGCTGTGGGCCTCGGGCGAGCGCGGCCCCGGTGGTTTTCCGCCGCCGGTGACGGCCGCTGACGGATGGTCGCTGTACTCGTGGGTGCAGGTATCGGAGTGGCTGCGCACCAATCTGCTCACCGAGACGGCGGCGCGGCCAGACGAGCGGATCATCGCAGCCGTGGATCATCTGGTTCGGGCCCGGTGTCTGCTCGACAACCGCGGCGGGTTGATAGCCTTGGCTGACCTGCTGGACACCCCGCGGGCGGGCTGACTGCCGGCCGTGATGCGAGCACGATCGGGCAGGGGTCGCAACTCCGCTGTGATCAAGTCCCCGGCGTGTTGCTCGCGACAGACTGCGGGGCCGCCCACATGAGGTAGTCGACCCCGGTGCGGCAGGGTGTCTGGCTCACCAGCCGCGGGCCTTCGACTCTGCACGGGCAGCGTGCCCGGGCTCGCGCCCTGGAACAACGTCGACGACGGTGGGTGTTGGCCTGACCATGCGAGCCGTTGCGCTGACCGAGTACGGGGATCCCGACGTCCTGTCCGTGCAGGAGCTGCCCGATCCGCCCCTCGGGCCCGACGTGGTGCTGGTCCGGATGGCCGCCGCCGGGGTGAACCCGGTCGACTACAAGATCCGCCAGGGACGCTTGCGCGGCGCGTTTCCGCACCACGTGCCGCTGATTCCGGGTTGGGATGTGGCCGGTACCGTCGAGCAGGTCGGACCGGCCGTCACCGAGTTCGCCGCGGGCGACGAGGTGCTGGGCTATGTGCGCCGCGACCACGTGCAGTACGGCACCTACGCCGAGCTGGTCCCCGCGCCGGTCCGGACGCTGGCCCATCGGCCCGCGGGCCTGGACGTCGTCGCCGCGGCAGGCCTGCCGCTGGCCGGGCTGACCGCGCTGCAGGCGCTGCGGGCGGTCGGCACCGGGGACGGTGACACGGTGCTCGTGCACGCGGCAGCCGGGGGTGTGGGGCACTTCGCCGTGCAGGTGGCTCGGGTCCTGGGCGCGGCGCGGGTGATCGGCACGGCGAGCGAGCGCAACCATGACTTCGTGCGCTCCCTGGGCGCCGAGCCGGTCGCCTACGGCGCGGGTCTACGGGATCGGGTGGCGCAGCTCGTGGGTGGGGACGGTCGGGTCGACGTGGTCGCCGACTTCGTCGGGGGCGAGGCGCTCACCACCTCCCCGGACCTCGTGCGCGACCCTGCCCGGCAGGTGTCTGTGGTCGACGCCGCACAGGTCATGGCGCAGGGAGGCCGATACTGCTTCGTCCGCCCCGACGCCGCCGAACTCGGCTGGCTCGCCGGGCAGGCCGCATCGGGAGCAATCCACGTCGAGGTGGCGCGGACCTTCCCGCTCGCCGACGCGGCCGCGGCGCACCGCGTGATCGAGGACGGGCACGTGCGCGGCAAGCTGGTCCTACTCCGCTGATCGGTGGCAGCAGGCGTCGCCGCTCGCCGATCAGAAGCGGAACGTTGCCCCAATCCCGTAGTGGTGCCGCGTCGGGGTCGATGACCACACTGAACCTGTCGAGCCTGAGCCGCCACGGAGCAGCCCAGCGCGGCGGCGAGGTCTTCGAGCAGGCCGCGCCGGTTGAACAAGTCGATGACCTCCCTGGTGCGGACCGACGATGAATGCGCCTTTCAGAGCCCGATCGGCTCCGAGGATGACACCAAGCGAGTGGCCGCAGCTCTTCGTCGCCGTCAGGCAGCTGGCAGTGGCAAGAACGGGCTCGGAGCGCCCGACCATGTGACGATCAGCTCGTCGCGGGCCCGGCTGCATGCCACGTAGAACAGCGAGCGCTCGCGCCCTCGCACCGCCGCGTGCTCGGACTCGGGCTGGTTCTCGAAGGCCCAGTCCAGCGGCACCACACCCGCCTCGGCGCCGATGACGGCGACGCGGGAGAACTCGGTGCCCTTGGCCCGGTGCATCGAGGCGATCTTCACCGCCGCCGCGTTCGCTGCGTGCTCCTTCTGCAGCAGTTCCACTGCGACTCCGCCGTCCTGCAGAGCGAGGCGCGCGCGGTCCTGTTCAGCGCTACGGCGGGTCAGCACCGCGATCGACGAGGCGGCCACGCCCTGGTCCAGCCAACCCCGCACCGTCGCCACCAGGAAGCGCATCTCCTCGGCCACGCCAGGAAAGCCTTTCGCGATGGGTGCCGGGCCGGTGAACGCGGAGTGGTAGCCCGCGACGGTGTCGTCCTCGCCGTCGAGGTCGACGACCTTCTGATCGCCGATCACGCCCAGGGCGAAGGCGAGGTTCTGCCGGGATGTCCGATAGTTCAGGGTGAGCCGACGTGAGCGGCCGCGGGTCTCGATACCGAACCGGCTCAGCACCGTCCGCTCACCGTAGATCCGCTGGTGGCCGTCTTCGCAGACGAACAGGTCGTTCAGTCCCGGCGCGACCACCCCGCGCAGCACCCTCCAGTGACCAGCGTGCAAGTCCTGCCCCTCGTCCACGACGATGTGGTCGTAGGTGGGGACCTGTTCACGCAGTAAGGGAACCTCCACGATCTGCGCGGCCCGGGCCGCGAGCAGCTCGAAAGTGGCCTTTCCCTGCGTCTGTGCGCTGCGCTCGAAGGCCTCGACCACGTTCCAGACCACCGCTCGCTGGACGCGGTTCAGCCGAACCCCCCGGCCCGTGCGCTTCACCTGCAGGTACGCCTCGCGGGTGTGTTCCGACATCCCGAGCACGACGGTCCGATACTCGCCGGCCAGGAAGGCTGGGGTCAGGACAGGGACGAGGTCGGCAGGCGTCCCGCTGGAGCGCACCGCTTCCTCCCACATCGTCTCCTGCTCCCGGTCGCCGAGAAGCGGACCGGACGGGCCGTCCGCCGCCTGCACGACGGCCCGCACGACCTGGTCCACTCCACGCACGTCCACCCGGGCCAGCTCGTCGGGGTTCACCAGGCTCCGGATGTCCACCTGCAAGTTGGAGGCGAGGTTGCGGGTGAACGTGCAGAGCAGAATGCGCGCTCCCGGTCTTTTGGCGAGGAAGGCGGCGCGGTGCAGCGCGACGACGGTCTTGCCCGTCCCGGCGCCACCGGCCAGCCGAAATGGCCCGTTGAACGTCTCGCGGTAGGCGACCGCGCGCTGCGTCGGATGCAGGTAGGTCCGCCAGGCGGCGAAGTCGCCCTCCATCATGCGGCGGAGCTCGTCGTGGCTGTCGAGGTAGACGAACTGCATGCGGCTGGTCGGCCGCTCGACGGCCTCCACGGGATCGTCGCCCGGGCTAGGTCGGTCCAGCTCGTAGGTCGCGCGGATCTCCTCGAGGGGTGTGCCGGTGGCGAGCTCGAGCAGCACGCGTTGCTGCCACTCGGGGAGTTCAGCGGCGAGGTCGAGGATGTCGTCCTCATCGGTCAGCCGGACGGCCTCGTCGGCGACGGCGGGGTTGATGCCGAGGCCCACGAGGTCCGACACCCGGAACGGCAGCACCTGAACCACGTCCTCGGGAACGGGACGCTGCCGGAACTGTGCCACCTTCTCCTGGATGGCCCGGGCGTGCAGCACCTCCATCGCGCCGTTCGCCGGGTTGACCTCCAACGTCAGAGTCTGCGCGTAGGTGTAGGCGTCGTCGTGCGGTTTGATAGCGGCGAGCAGCCACATCGGCTCGGCCTCGTCGCCTACGGCGAACAGCACGGCGCGGTGGCTGAGGTCGACCCGGGCGGTGCGGACCCGGCGGTCCGCCGCATTCTGCGGGATCTTGAGGTCGAGCCCGGTGAGATCGGCGTCGCGGCTGAGCTTGGTCAGGAAGTCCCACGCCCGGCTCTTCATCGAACCGTCGACGTCGATGGCCCGGTGGAACTCCTTGGACATGATCACGCCCATCAGCTGCCTCCCCCGGCGGTAGGGAGTGCCGCGCGCACGGCCTGCTCGTCGGCGGGTACCACGGTCCATCCGTGCCTCGCCAGCCACTCGTCCCGGTCGTGATCCACATCGGCCACCACCGCCACCCCTCGATCCGGCCAGGCCAGATCGATCAGGTACTCGCCGTCGTCGACCTCGTGACCGGCCTCCGGCAGCGGCAGCTCGTCCCCGGCCAGGGCCAGAACCACCGCATGCACGGCACCGTCGCAGACATCGGCGATGTCCTGCCACCGGGGTGGCAGCAAGACGGCGGCCGGTACCGCCGACGCCTCGCCGGCTGTCGCGTAGGTGTGGGCCTGGAAGCGCCCCGGCTCCAGGAACTGGAGCAGGTTGCCCACCGCGAGCCAGTCCCGCCACGCCTCCACCTGCTCGGCGCTGCCCACGACCTCGTCGCGGTCGTCCACCGCCAGCCACGCCTGCACAACCTGGACTGCACGCCGCTCCAGTGCCACCACCGCACCGCCTGCCGTGCGCCGGACCGCCACCGTGGCCTTTCCCGCGGGCAGCTCTGCGCTCACTCGGCCGAGTTCGCTGCACAGCAACGCCGGCAGTGCCGCCGCATCGAGCTTCCTCGTTCCCGCGCCGTGGCACAGCGCCAGGGCGAGGCTGTGCGCGGGGCTCGCCCACGCCTGCCGAGACGGCCGCATCAGGAACTCGGTGAGTATCGACATCGGGTCGCGGAGCAGCACCTCGGGCTTGACGCTGCCGGGGGCGGCCATCTGCTGCGCGACCTTGACGAACATCACTCGAAGGGGGTCCGGGCACCAGGCCGGAGGCGCTGCTGGCTGCCCGTCGAGGATGGCGGCGAAGGCATCGAGGTCATGGTGGGTCACCGCCCAGACGAGGTAGTCCTGGTCGCGCAGGCCCGCTCGCTGGCCCGCATCCGCGGCGAGACGGTTCGTCAGTGCGGAGCTGTGCCAGCGGTGGCTGTCACAGAACACGGCGATCTGCGGCACCTCGTGGTCGGCGCAGGTGAGGACGAAGTCAGGCTGAACGCCGCCCAGCTTCACCTGCGCGGCCAGCGCCCACTGCAGATCATTGAACTTCTGCGGGAACGTGATCTTCGCGCTGTCGCCGTAGGACATGGCCTGGGTGCTGACCGCGGCGCCCTTGCTCGTCGCCCAGCGCAGCAACAGCGCCCGGAAACGCATCTCGATGGGCGTGTCGTGCGAACCCACCACGATCCGCTTGATCGTGTCGATGGGCCGCGGCTCCCACTGGTTCAGGATCTGCCCGAGCAGGTCGATCGCCGAGGCGCGGCGCGCGTCGGGCGCGAACGGTGGGGGGACGTGCGGCAGCAGGCAGCGGTGACATGCGGCCACGTTCTCGGATACACACGGACAGGTCCGCAGTACGCGAAGCGACGCCTCCAGCAACTCTCTGACCCGCTGCGGATCGGTGAACCGGCCGAGGTAGCCGGTCCCACCCGGAACCAGGTCATGCAGCACCATCACCCAGCGCTGCAGGCTGCCCGGGACCGGATCCGCAGCCGCGACCACGTCGAGGTGGTCGGGGTCACCCCCCAGCACCTCGCGCAGGCCGAGTAGCAGCGCCGCCCGGAACGACGTGAGCAGCGTCCGGTCCGTCACCACGATCGGTGGCACCAGCAGCCGCACCGCCTGGGTGCGAAGCTCGTGGGTGAGCGCGACCGTTTTCCAGTCCGCGGGCGACGGCTCGCGCCGCTGGCGGCACCACCCGCGGTGCCGGGCGTCGGTGCGGTCCCGCACGCCGCGCTGCGCCGCGGGCACCACGCCGCAGTGCACACACGCATCGAACAGCGGGGCGGGGACCTCCTGGCCCGCGAGGGACAGGGGCGATCCGCCCCGGTCGGTCGGCCCGAGGTTCACCCAGCGGATGTCGGCCGCGCGCAGGACCTCGGCGCCGAAGGGATAATCCGCGAGTTCCCAGGCCTCCGTGATGTCGTTCGGGCTGGCGTCCACGGTGGTGACGACGATGAAGCGGGCGCGGCGCCGGTCCTCGGTGTCGTCGTCGCGCATCGCCAGCTCCCGCGAGGCGTAGGCCGACGCGCGCCGGAACGGCAGCGTGGTGAGCACCTGCCCGGCGTCCGCAGCGCCCGCCGCCCCGCACCGCGGACAGGTCATCACGGCCGCGTCGGGCGTCATCCGGCCGGACCATCCGCAGGTGGGGCAGAACCGCCGCACGACCGTGGCCGGGTTGCGGCTCGTCCCGAGGTCGATCCCGTCGATCTCCACCGAGGTCCCGCGCACGTAGAACGTCGCACCGGGGGCCAGTTCGTGCAGTGCGGTACGGCTGCCCCGGACATAGCGCTCGTCGCTGGCCTCGTGCGCCCCGGTCTCCTCGTCGGTCCACCACAGGCCGACGTCCAGGCGGGTGGTCTCGTCGAGCAGCGCATAGTTGGGCAGCAGCCCCTTCGCCTCCAGCGCCGAGATCCAGTAGGCCCGGTCCCGTGCCGCTCGCGCGCTGCGCGCAGCGCCCAACTCACCGAAGAGCCTGCGTAGGTCGCGCTCGCCCGCCTCGTCGAGCGAGGGGCGGGCCTGCATTGAGGCTATTTCGCGCTCGAGAACGGTGAACCGCGCGGCCAGCTCCTCGCCCTCCGCTACCCAGGCGGCAACAGCGGCCTGCACCTCGCGCTCGACACCTGGCGGCTCCCCCTCCGGCCCGCCGTCACCTGCCCATGACCGCAGGTCGGCGGCGGTGCCCTTGCTGACCGCGTCCCCGAAGCCGCGGAGGAACTCGTCCACATAGGTCCGCGCCTGCGTGCGGCCGTCGGCGACGATGCGGCCGAGCCACGACGTGGCACTCAGCCCGTCGGCGAACACGTCCTTCGCCAGCCGGGTGCGCCCCGCCGTCGCGGACCGGGCATGGCGGTCGAACAGGGACGCCAGGTACTGCCGGCGCAGGATCTCCGTCGCGTCGAGGTAGCACGCGGGAGGCACCACGTCCCCGGCGATCATGGTGAGCGGGTCCATCAGCCGCTGCAGCTCCAGCGGGCGGGCCGGCAGCAGCGACACCACCAGTGCGTTGCCGGTGAGGCGCCCGGCGCGGCCCACCCGCTGCAGGTAGGACGCCGTCGAGCGGGGGAGCGAGGTGAGCGCGACGGTGGACAGGTCACCGATGTCGATGCCCAGCTCCAGAGTGGGCGTACAGGTGAGCACGTTGGGTGCGTCGGGGCGGGTCGAGGACTTGAAAGCGTTCTCCAGCTCCACCCGTTCCTGCGCCGGGAGCAGCGACGTGTGCTCGCGGGCGACGATGCGGCGCACCTCGCCGCCGCGGTACAGGTCGCGGTAGAAGTCGTGTTCGGATCGTTCGAGGCCGTAGCTGCCGGGGCAGCGGTCCCGCTGGCAGGGGGCGCCGGCCAGCTCGTCGAGCACCAGCTCCGGGCCTGGAAACCGGGTCGCGCAGACGGTGCAGCGCAGCAGGGGTGGTGCCCCGGAGGTGCGGGCGAGGTGTACCCGTTCGGCGGGGATCTGCCACACGGTGGCGCCGCCGTCGGCGGCGACGGTGGTGAGCGCGCCGTCGGTGACCAGCGCGTCGAGCAGTGCACGGACGTAGCGGGCGGCGTCCACCGCCGGGACGCCGAGGGCGCGTGCCGTCCACGTCGAGTACCAGTTCCGCGGACCGACGATGCTGTCGAAGGCCTCGGAGTACCGGGCGCTGGTGGGGAACGACGGGGCCGGGCGTCCGCCCGGGAAGGCCGGCATCCCCTCCAGCCGGGGACGGCCGCCCCAGATGCTGTGCCGGTTGCCGCTCGCGGCGAACTTCCGCAGCCAGACGTGGCCGATGCTGCCCTGGGTCCGGATCCGCTCGACGATGCCGCGGGCCCAGGCAGTGGTCTGGGTAGGCTCCACCCCGTCCAGCGCGAGCTGCACATCCTGGCGGGCCACCACGGCGAGGGCGGACGCGACGGCGCCGGCGAGGTCCCCGACGTCCACGTGGGCGGTGACGGCCCCGGTCAGCTCCAGCGTCCGGCCGGTGCGCGACGAGAGCCCGAACTCCAACACCGCGGCGAACGACATCCGCTTCGCCACGGCCCGGCGCACCCGCGCCTCGGGCTCGGGAGTGTTCCAGTAGCCGCGGAAGACCTCGTGCGTGCGCAGGTCCGGGGGGAGCAGCGCGTAGCGCTCGGCCGGGGTGCGGGCGCTCGACGCGATGGCGTCGCCGACCGTGGCGAGGGTGGCACCGTCCGGCCCCATGGCGCGGTGCAGCAACGCGCGCAGGTTCAGCGCGTATGCCCGGCTCTCCACGAACGCCGCCCGGTGCGAGGCGTCCTGCACGCTGTCGGTGAACACGAGGGTTTTCTTCTCGGCGGGCGTGACGTCGGGGCTGCCGAAGAGCTGACCGAGGGTCACCGACGCGAGGGTGGCCACCCGCGAGCCGAGGTAGCGGATCCCGTCCTTGAGCCCGCACGAGGGGCACTGCTCGTCCTTGGCGGCCTGCGCGTCGGGGGTGACGAGGACCGGCACCAGGGTGACGGGCCGCTTGGTCGACGCCGGGACGTAGTCGGCGGTCTCGGCGTCGACCCAGCGCACGTCGGCGGATCCCTGCGCAGCCTCACCGGGGGCGAAGATCCATGCCCGGGCCGTGGACGCGTCTGTGGCGGTCTTGGTCCACACCGATGTCGGGCCCGTGTCGAGCGCCCCGCCGGGTGTGGCCACGACGCCCCAGCCCGAGCGCCCGCAGTGCCGGCAGTAGATCGACGGCAGCGACTTCGCGCCGTCCTCGACAGCGGCGCCGTCGTGCCACCGGAAGCGCGGGGAGCTGCTCAGCCGCCGCAGCAGCCGGCTGACCTCGCGTACCCAGAGCTGCACGTCGACGCCGAGCAGCGGGCCGGCCGGTGCCTTCCGGGCCCGGGAGAGCAGCGCGACGTAAAGCGCCACCGCGTGGCGGGCGGCCGCGCGTCGCTCGTCGGTGGTCGCGGCCCAGCTCGGTACCAGATCTTGTGCCAGCTCGTTCAGCGAGCGCGGAGTGGCGGTGAGGTCGACCAGGGTGCGGGTGAGCGGGTGGGCGCGCAGCTGCTCGCCGAGCGCCTCGTCGTCCCCGCTGTCTGCGTCGCCGAAGAAGAGGCGCCTGCCCTGCGCGAGCTGTTCCTCGTGCGACGCGCAATCGCGCAGGGCGGCGCTGACCTCGTCGAGCAGCGGTGTCCGGCCCTGCGGTGCGGTGGTCCACTCCTCGGCTGTCAGGCGGTCCTCGCCGATGAGCGAGGTCTCGTCGAACTCCGCACCGAACACCGTCTCCGCGAACTCCCGCAGCGCCGGCCCGCCGTCGGCCCCGCCGCCCAGGGTGGCGGAGGTGGCCACCGGGGTGATGGTGCCCAGCGGCCGCTCGTCGGTGCTCACACCGAGCGCCATGCCCAACCGGCGCAGCAGCATCGCGACGTCGGTGCCCTGGGCACCGTCGTAGGTGTGGAACTCGTCGAGCACCAGGTACCGCAACGACTCGCCCGCGTCGGCGAACAGCGGGGTGTCCTCGCTGCGCAGCAGCAGCATGTCGAGCATCTTGTAATTGGTGAGCAGGATGTCCGGCGGGTTCCTGCGCAGGGCGTACTTGTCGGCGATGACCGAGGTCTCGGTCATCGCCACGCCACCGTCGGAGTCGCCGGTGTACAGCCCGACGGTGACGTCGCCGAGCTCGCCGTGCTGATGGACGAGCTTGGCGACGCGCCGCGCCTGGTCGTTGGCCAGCGCGTTCATCGGGTAGAGGACCAGCGCCTTGATCCCTCGCTGCCCGGCGCGGCGCTGGCGGCGGCAGTGGTCGAGCAGCGGGACGAGGAAGCTCTCGGTCTTGCCGGAGCCCGTCCCGGTGGTGACCAGCGTGGGCTGGGGCGTGCGGTCCCGGGAGGCCAGCCGCACCCAGGCCTGCGCCTGATGACGGTGTGGCCGAAACCCACGGGGCGACCAGTCGAGATGATGTCGCCAGCTCTCATCGGCGGGCCGGAACGGGAGCTGGAGCCGGATGAAAGGACCGCGGAACACGCCGTGCTCGGGATCGGCGACGAAGCGCTCCAACTCTGCGCGGACGTCGTCATCGCCGAGGGCGAACGTGGTGCCCAAGAAACTCGTCAAGGACGCCCGCAGGTCCTCAGCGACCAGCGACGGCAACACCTGGGCCTCCCCTTCCCTCGATCGTGAACGGCTTACTCTGGCATCCTCACCGTTTCGATGTCACTCTCGCGAAGGGAGGCGTGGCGATGCGTGCTGATGTGGCCTATCTCGACGCGCCCGTCATGGCCCTGGGCGAGGCGGCCCGCCAGCTCGGTATTCCCACCTCGACGCTCAAACATTGGCTCGACGGGCACCATGTCGGGGAGCGGTTCTATCTCCTCCGGTGCTGCGATCCGAACCGTCCCCGCGAGGGGACGTGACCTGGGGCGAGATGGTTGAGGCCGACTATCTGCGCGCCTACCGATCGAAGGGTGTGTCGCTGCAACGATTGCGTCCGTTCATCGCGGAGTGCCGGGAACGCTTCGGCCTACGTTACCCGCTCGCACTGCTGCGTCCCTTCACCGACGGACGCCGGCTCCTGCTCGAGGCGCAGACCGAGGCGGGGCTGACGGGTGAGCGCGGGTGATTGACGAGCTCGCCTCCGGCCAGCTGGAGCTACATTGGCGGGCCGTCACGTACGAGGTCGGTGAGGACACCCGCGAGATCGCCGAGATGTTCCGGCTGGACGTCCACGACGTTCTCGCGGCGCTTCGCCACGAAGACAGGCTCCGGCCGCTGAAGATCGCCTGACCACGCTCGGCCTCGCCCGCTGGTACGTCGACGCCGACACCCACGACACCAGCACCGAGCTCGAGCGAGCCGAGCTGGTTGACGAGCCCGTGGATGCCGATCCGATGGTCTCGCTGTCGCTGCGGTTGCCGAAGTCACTGCTGGACTGGGTGTGCACCCAAGCCCGCACCGAGCACACCAAGCCGACCCAGCTGATCCGCCGCTGGATCGAAGAACGCCACCACAGCGGGGAGCCATCACTGGAGGAGCGGGATGCCCGCCCGTGGTTCACGCTGGACCGGCGACTGCATCAAGATCTGTGGCATGCAGTACGGCTCGAGGAGTTCGCTCGCGCCAACGTGGGCGGCGAAGCACGTGCGTGCGGCCTCTGCTGCTGACTCGTACCGCTCGGCGGCAGAAGAGTGCGCTGGAGCACGGTCGCACATCGCCTGCGAGATGACCGGCACCGAGCGCCGCGCCGTCCGGCGGTAGGGGGAGTCGAGTCGTGGTCGACCAGACGAGCTGGTCTCCCAAGCGTTGCCACCGCTGGTAGTATCCTGTTATGAGCACGGTGTCCCACGGAGGGAGCGGTGTCGGCTCCGATTTCCCCGAGCCGGATGTGCGAGCCACGCTTGAGCTTGTGCGGAGGTTGACGGCTCTGCACGACGTGGGCAAGACAGCGTTCGAGTTTCAGAAGCTGCTCGCAACTGAGTACCCCTCCGCTGGCACGGCCGGAGACCCGGTGCCTCTGGCGAGGGCACGCAAGGTTAGCGTCTCCTTGCCCGAACAGCTCACCGCTGCCGTCCAGCAGCGGGTGGGCAAGGGCGAGTTCAGTCACTACGTGGCGGAGGCTGTTGCTCGGCAGCTAGAACTTGATCTCCTTGCCGAGTTGAGTGACGTGCTCGCTGACGAGCATGGACCGGTTCCGGAGGAGTATCTGGCGCAGGCCGCAGCGGCATGGCCGGACGCCAAGTAGCGGCCGGGGGCACGCTGGTTCTGGACAGCGAGGGGCTGTCTAAGCTTGCCGCAGGCGAGTCGCAGGTGCGTGCCCACTTGGACACGGCACGCCTACGCAGGGCCCGAGTCGTCGTCAGCGCGATCACGCTGGTGGAGGTGCTTCGGGGTGGCCCTCGTGACGCATCCGTGCACCGCGTGCTCTCCCGGATTGTGACCGTGCCTGTCACTTCCGAGCTCGCACGCGCGGCTGGCGAACTGCTGGGCGTCACAGGCTTGTCCGGTCATCGGTGCGCGATCGACTCCGTAGTGGCTGCCACGGCACTGGTCATGCCTCGTCCGGTCGTACTACTGACAAGCGACCTTGATGATTTGAGTCGTCTCGTCGAGGAGCCCGGCTGTCCCAAGGAACAGCGAGTAGTTGTGATCCACGTATGAGCGGACATGAGCGCACTGTGCGGCAAATGAGAGTGTCTGTTCGGCGCTCCGACAGATGTCGCAGTGAGCCTTTGGCCATGGGCGGCCTACCCGACACGTGAACTGTTCGGACGAGGATCTACGCGCTGGCGCTGTCGCCTGCGGTCGCTGCGTAGGTGATGGTGTTGCCGTCGGGGTCGCGGACGACGGTTCGCCGCATCCCGTTGACGGCTTCGACCTGCCCGGCGGCGATACCGCGGCCGGCGAGCTCAGCAATCCTCGCGTCCCAGTCGTCCACCAGCACGGTGAGCAGCGCGTTGCCAGCGCGGACCGGGTCGGCCACGACGTAGACCCAGCAGAGATCTCCGGCCAGCCGCCACGCCGCCTCGGTATCGTGCGGCACCAGATCCGGCTGGCCACCGAACAATCGTTCATACCAGGCCCGCGCCACTACGAAATCAGCAACCGGAACACCAGCAAAGACATGGTTTGAGCTTGACCCCTCGGCACGGACACCTGACCTGAGGTGGCTGCGGCCACCGGGAAGGATGTCGTCGTGCCCGCACCTCACCCTCCTGAGTTCCGTCGTCGAGCGGTCGAGCTGGCTCGTCTGGGCG
>JBOHGM010000009.1:0-68864 GCA_050699435.1 Pseudonocardiaceae bacterium
CAGCGTCGTCAGGGTCGGCCGGGTCGGTTTCGGGAGGGGCCAAGAAGTCCAAGCCGAAGCCGCGGACCGGTTCGCTGCTGAAGTCCATGACCGTGGACACGGTCACCCTCGAGGACGCGCTGCGGCTGCTCTCGCTGCCCCGGGTGGTGGGCACCGATCCGGAGAGCGGGCAGGAGATCACCGCGCAGCACGGGCGCTACGGGCCCTACCTCAAGAAGGGCACCGACTCACGGTCCTTGGCCGACGAGGAGCAGATCTTCACGATTACCCTTGACGAGGCGCTGAAGATCTACGCCGAGCCCAAGCGCCGGGGCAGGCAGGCCGCCGCGAAGCCGCCGCTGCGCGAAATGGGCATCGACCCGGCGTCGAGCAAGCCGATGGTGGTCAAGGACGGCCGGTTCGGGCCCTATGTCACCGACGGCGAGGTCAACGCATCGTTGCGCAAGGGCGACAGCGTCGACGAGCTCACCGACGAGCGGGCCGTTGAACTGCTGGCCGAGAAACGCGCCAAGGGCTCAGCTCCGAAACGCCCAGCTCCGAAACGCAGCACCGGGCGGAAGTCCACGGCGTCGGCCTGACACGGGCCCAGTACCGCGAACGTGAGGGACCCATCGTGGTGCCCGACGTGCCACCATGACGAGTGTTCAATGCAGCCTCCAGGGGGTGGGCATGGTGAGCGAGCCGGTGGACGCTTCCAGCGCGCTGTTCGGTCCCGACGGCACTGAGCTGCCCGACCCGCTGCCGGTGCTTCCTGATCCGTTGACCGGACCGGAGCGCGGCGAATGGCGCGACGCCCCGACGATCCCGCCGGTACCCCTGCCCGCCATGCCGGACGCGCGCGCGATGCGGGAGGCGATCCTCGCCCAGCTCGGCGAGGATCCACCCGCGGCACCGTCCTCCTCGACGGCGGAGACCAGGCCTGTCCCGCATCCCGGAGCGCACCCGCAGACAGCTGGGGTGGGTGCGTTCCCTTACCAGCGGCCGCTGCCGCGTCCGGTGGGGTCGGCCACGATGGGAGGACCTGCCGCACCCGGTTCGCACCGCCCGCCGGTGTCCGGCCCGCCCCGTGCGCTCAGCCCCGTACCGCCCGCCGACCTGCGCCGCCGGATCAGCCGGGAGCTCCCCGCCGGACTGCCGACCCGCTTGGCCGGCGGCGTGCGCACCGGCTGCGTCATCACGCTGATCATCTTCGGGGTGGTCGCCTTCAACATCATCGCCGGATTCATGCAGTCGGTGTCCGCGCTGTTCCACTGACCGAGGCACATCCTGCAGGATCGGCGATCCTGGCTACCCTGAGCATCGTGGACCACCCATCCGAGCAAGCCCAGGTGGGATCCACGACGCACCGGGTGCGTGAGGTGCTGGCCATTCCCGCATTCCGCCGGCTGTGGGGAGTCACCGCGCTCACTGCGACCGGGGATTGGCTGGCGCTGCTCGCCCTCTCCGCGCTGGCCACTCAGCTCACCACCGGTTACCAGGCGCAGAGCTTCGCGCTCGGGGGTGTGGTCGCCATCAAGCTGCTGCCCGCGATGGTGCTCGCCCCGCTGGCCGGAGCACTCGCGGACAAGCTGGACCGCAGGCACGTGATGGTGGTCTGCGACGTGCTGCGCGCCAGCCTGTTGCTCTCCATTCCGCTGGTCGGCGAGTTGGCCTGGCTGTTCGTGGCGGTCTTTCTCATCGAGGTCTGTGCGCTGTTCTGGATCCCCGCCAAGGATGCGTCGGTGCCCAACCTGCTGCACCGCCGCGACCAGGTGGAGACCGCCAACCAGCTCGCGCTGATCATGACCTACGGGCTGGCCGTGCTGGTCGCAGCCGGACTGTTCGCCACACTGTCCAAGGTCGGCCCGGCACTCGGTCTGACGGTCTTCGGCGCCGAGCAGTCGGCTTATCTCGCGTTGACCGTGACCGGCGTCGCCTACGCCATCTGCGCGCTGGTCGTCGGCATCCGGATCCCGGAGATCTCCGGACGGGCCGCAACAACCCGGCCGATGGCCCAGCCCGGCCTGCTGGCGATGCTGCGCGACGGGGTGGTCTTCGTCCGCGACACGCCACTGGTCCGCGGTCTGGTCACCGGGATCGTCGGTGCCTTCGCGGCCGGCGGTGCCGTCATCGCCTGCGCCAAGCTGTACGCCACCAGTTTGGGCGGCGGGGATGCTGCCTACGGGCTGCTCTTCGCGTCGCTGTTCGCCGGGTTGGGCCTGGGTATGGTGCTCGCACCGCAGGCTGCCCGCCGGACCCGGCACCGCAGGCTGTTCGGTCAGGCGATCGTGGCGGCCGGGCTGATGCTGGTGGTGGTCGCGGTGGCGCCGCACCTGTTTGTCGCGCTGGCCGCCGTCACGCTGGTCGGTGCTGCCGCGGGGGTCGCGTTCCTCACCGGTCTGACCATCATCGGCGCCCAGGTGGCCGACGAGATGCGGGGGCGCACCATCGCCTTCGTCCAGTCCCTCGTGCGGATCGACCTGCTCGCCTCGATGGCCATGGTCCCGTTGCTGGTCGGGTTGGTGCAGCAGCGCACCGTTACGCTGTTCGGCGAGCAGATGATCATCGACGGAACCCGCCCGGTGCTGCTCGGTGCCGGTCTGGTGGCGGCCGCCGTGGGTATGGTCGCATACCGCCAGATGGACGACCGGGTGCGCAACTCACTGCTGACCGACTTGCGCGCCGCGCTGCGCAGGCGGCGGGTGACCTGGGGAGGCCCGACATGAGCGTGCGAGACCTGCGCGAGACCTGCTTGCAGGGTGGAGCCCTTACGGCTGTCAGGGTCGAGCCATGAGCGTCTGGGTCAGCGTCGTCGGCCAGGATCCGGCGGTCGTCGCGCTGCAGGAGGCGGCCCGATCGGCAGCTATCGCGATCGACCGGGACGCCCCCCGGTCGGCTGGGGCGATGACGCACGCCTGGCTGTTCACCGGCCCGCCGGGCAGCGGGCGCTCGGTGGCCGCGCGGGCCTTCGCCGCCGCGCTGCAGTGCACCGACGCCGAGCCTGGGTGCGGCGCGTGCCAGGGCTGCCGGACCACCCTCGCAGGCACCCACGCGGATGTCCGCGAGGTGGTACCCGAGGGCCTGTCCATCTCGGTCGCGGAGATGCGCGCCCTGGTCGCAGGTGCGTCGCGGCGCCCCTCGGCAGGCCGCTGGCAGGTGCTGCTCATCGAGGACGCCGACCGGCTCACAGAGGGTGCGGCCAACGCCCTGCTCAAGGCCGTGGAGGAGCCCCCGCCGCGCACCGTGTTCGTGCTGTGCGCCCCGTCGGATCATCCCGAGGACATCGCGGTGACGCTGCGCTCGCGCTGCCGGCCGGTCGGGCTGCGCACCCCGCCCGCCGCGGCGGTGGCCAAGGTGCTCGAGCAGCGCGACGGCCTGGACGCGGCGACAGCGCGATGGGCGGCGTCGGTGTGCGGCGGGCACGTCGGCCGGGCCCGCCGGCTGGCCACCGATCCCGAGGCCCGGGCCCGGCGAGCGGCGGTGCTGGCGGTGCCGACCGCATTGCGCTCGTTCGACGATGTGTTCACCCTGGCCGACGAGCTGGTCGGGGCCGCCGAGTCCGAGGCCAGCGGGCTGACCTTCGCCCGCAACGCGGCGGAGACCGAAGAACTGGAGACCGCGCTAGGGGCAGGGGGGACCGGGAAGGGTGCGGCAGCCGCCACCCGGGGCGCGAAGGGCGCCATCCGTGATCTGGAGCGCCGCCAGAAGTCCCGGGCCACCCGCACCCAGCGCGACGCGCTGGACCGCGCCCTGGTGGACCTGGCCGGTTTCTACCGCGACGCGCTGGCCGTGGTCTGGGGTGCGCCGGTGGCCCTGACCCACCCCGACCGGGCCGCCGACATCGCCGCTGTCGCCGCCGCGAGCAGCCCGGAGTCATTGCTGCGACGGCTGGAGGCGGTGCTCGGCTGCCGGGAGGCGCTCGAGCTCAACGTCAAGCCCCGGATCGCCGTCGAAGCCCTGACCAGCGCGCTGCAGGACCCGTGAGTGGCGTTAAGTGCTATAGCACTTAACGCCACTCACGGGTCGCGAAGCGAGCCAGTACACTGGGCCGCGCTGCCGGCAGCACCGCCGCCTTAGCTCAGTCGGCCAGAGCGGCTCACTCGTAATGAGCAGGTCAAGGGTTCGATTCCCTTAGGCGGCTCCAGCCCTGACCAGCGAGTTCCCCGAAAGGGGAACCGCTGAGCAGGTCGGAGTTAAGATCATGTTGTCGCGGTGTTGTCGCAGCGCGCGCGGCGCGCTCGTTCATCAGCTCCGCAGCGGCGGCGTCCAGGGCGCTGCCGAGGGAGTCCGCAGCCGCCACGGCGGCCTCCCGCGTCAGGTGCCCGTACAGGTCCGCAGTGATGCCCGTCTGGGCGTGCCGCAGCGTCTTGGACACCAGCGGCAAGGGCACGCCCGAGGTGAGCATCAGCGTGGCGGCCAGGTGCCGAAGGTCGTGCAGCCGCACCCGGGGCAACCCGGCCTGGGCGGTCAGCTCGTGGAAGCGGTCCAGCACCCGATCCGGGCGCAGCGGCGGCCCGTTCTCCCGGGCAAACACCAGACCGTCATCCTCGTACGCCTCGGCCCACTCGGCGCGCTCGACAGCCTGCCGTGCCGACTGCCGCTGCAGCGCGGCCACCACCCGGGACGACAGCCCGACCCCGGCCGCCGATCCCTTTGTCTTCGGCGCGGTGAACATCAGCCGCCCCGCGACGTCGGACAGCGCGCCCCGGGTCGGGTTGATGAACAGCGCCCGGGCGGGCAGGTCCAGGTCCGGCCAGCGCAGCGCCAGCGCCTCACCGCGGCGCAGGCCGGTGCCGATGATGACCTCGAACAGGTCCGTCAGGCGGTCGCCGGCCCGGTGGCAGTGGTCCAGGAACGCGACCGCCTCCGCGGCCGTCCACGGCTTCCGCTCGGCGGCCTGCACCGGTGGCAACACGACGTGCTGGGCGACGTTGTGCGTCAGCCGCCGCTGCTTCACCGCATCCGACAGCGCCGACGAGAGCACCGCGTGCACGTAGCGGATCGTCGGGGCACCCCGGCCCGCATCCTCGAGTTCGACGATGAACGCGGCCACGTGGTCGTGGTGCAACTGTTCCAGCGGCAGCGCGCCGAGCGTCGGCACGAGCTCTTTCGTGATGATCTCCGAGTACCGGTGCATCGTCTTCGGTTTCAGCGCGTGCCGCTTGCCGTCCAGCCACGCCGTGAGGTAGCCGGCCACGGTCTGCCGGTCGTTCACCTTCACCCCGGCGCCGTAGCGGGCCAGCACGGCAGCGAGCGCGCGCTGGGCAGCGCCCTTCATCGGGAAGCCGCCCCGGCGCAACGTCTTGCGGCGACCGTCCAGGCTGGGCACGTCCACCGCGTAATACCAGGTGCCGTGCTTGCGGTCGTCGGCCAGTCGCGGGCAGCGTGGGCCGAGCAGGCGGCCGTTCGCATCGCGGCACGCGCACTGGCGATACACCCGGCCCTTACTCATCGGTCTGCCCGACGTGGTCGGCCGCTGGTGCGAGATCCTGCACGCTTCGGCCCTCGACGAGGTCTCCGGACTGTTCCTGCTTGTAGCCCCAAGCCAGCAGTGGCTCGGCTACTGCCTCGGCTACTTCCGGTGGAATCTGCGGAAGTGCCCATCCGTGGCGGTGCATCCCGATACGCGCCGCAGCGAGCATCGTGAGGTGTCTCTCTGCCAGCGCCGGGTCGTGTTCGCGGGTAGTCAGGTAGTCCGTGAGCGCGCTGTTGTGCTGGCGGTAGATCGCGATCGGGTCGTCTCGCCCCGGCAGCCTTGGGACCCACATCGGGGTGTCCCTGAGGATCTGGCGCTCGGCCGGGCTTGCGCCCGGGCTGCCGGCCGCGCGGGACAGGACGTACTCACCGATGAAGCACTGGTAAGCCGTCCACGGGTTCATCGCCTGACCCGGGAGGATCTGCACCGGATCGTCTGTGTCAATCGGGAAGATGAGCAGGGCAGGCGCCACCTCCAGTGCGGCCGCGAAGATCTCCAGCTCTGAGAGTCCAATATCCTCGCGGCGGCCGTTCTCCAGCTTGGCGATCGCGGATCGCGAGACCGGGTAACCAAGTTCGGTGCACCGATCCGCAAGCCACTGAGCGCTCCGCCGTCCCCGGAACCGCTTGATGCGCTCACCGACACGGCGCGCTTGGTTTTCTGACCAGCCCTGAGGTTGGGACACAGGCGAACAGTAAGCCAACTAGTTGCGCTCTGTCCACCCTCTGTGCGACTCTCTGCTTCTCGCGGTCGAAAAACGACCACTTACGGCAGGTGTGGGGCGATGATCGAACTACTTACTGCGCGACAGGTGGCCGAACTTCTTGGAGTAAGCCTCTGGACGTTGCGCAAGTGGACCCGGGACGGTCTAGGGCCACAGCCTCACCGGCTCGGCCCCCGCGCTATCCGCTACAGCCGCGAAGATGTGAACGCGTGGCTGCGCAGCCGACGGGGCGTGGCATGACTACCCGTTCGCGACCGCATCCGGCGGCCAAACTGCTCGCTGACGCGGGGCCGACAGTCTCCGTGCCCGAGACCGCGACAGTGCTGGGAATCTCGAGTGACACGGCCTACGCCCTCGCCAAGCGTGGCGAACTCGGCGTCCGGGTACTGCGCTACGGCAGGAAACTGCGGGTGCCTACCGCCGACCTGCGGCGCGTCCTCGGCATCGAGGACGGCGCCACATGAGCCTAACAAGAAGGGGCGGGCCTGCCATCCCCGGCAGACCCGCCCCTGAATGTCCAGCCCGCGTCCAAGCTGCCGAACAGGATCACGGTAGCGCACGGGACGGTCACTGCACGACAGCGTCTGGGACTGACGTCGAGCTGTTCGCCGAGGTGCGGCGGCTGGCCTACGTCGCCGCTGGCGTCCGCCCCGTCCAGACCCGGGCGGAGTGGACCGATACCGGCACACCGGGCTCTGGCCGGCCGGCAGTCAGCCGGGACCGCCCAGAACCGCCCTGGCCGGTGGTCGGCTCCCCGGCGTGGTGGACGGCACGGGAGCCTGTCCGGATCGCCGCCCTGCTGGTGCTCGCCGAGAGCTGGCTCGTCGCGGACCCGGAGCAGCAGATCCGGCAGCGCCTGCGGCAGGTGTCGCACGCGATCTCCGAAGGCATGGACTGGTCAGCCGCCGCGCACCACCTCGCGTACGAACCACACCGCGTGGTGGCTAGGCGCCGCGCCGAGCTCGGTCCGCTGGCCCGGCAGGTCGACCCGGAGGCACTGGCCCGGTGGGTGGAGACCGGCAGCAGTGACAAGGACGGGACCGCGGCGTGATCCCCTACGGCCGCGACTACCCGGATACCGACTCATGGGAAGACCGGGACGGCACGGTATGGATACGGGCCGATCCGGTGCCTGAAGAACCGTTGACCGAGCTGGGGCACGCCCGGCGGCTGGTGAAGGCGGCCGGGCACCGGCTGCGATGGGTACCGGCGTGGCGCCGGTGGCTGGCCTGGGACGGCCAACGGTGGGCGCTGGACGGCACGGGGGAGGCCGAACGGGCGGTCAAGCAGGTGGCCCGGGCGGTGACCGACCGCTGCGCCGATCTGCCCGAAGATGAGCGAAAGACGGCGTTGCGTGCGGCACTCAAACTGGAATCGGCCGCCGCAGTGCGGGGCACGCTGGCCCTGGCCGGGACTGAACTGGATATCGCGGTGGCGCCTGAGCAGCTCGACGCGCACCCGCAGCTGCTCAACGTGGCCAACGGAGTGCTGAACCTCGATACCGGCCAACTCGGCCAACACGACCCTGCCCTGTTGCTGACCCGGATCACCACGGCCGCCTACCACTCTTCGGCCAGCGCGCCGAACTGGGAGACGTTCCTGGCCCGGATCCTGCCGGATGCGCATGTACGCGGGTTCGTGCGGCGACTTCTGGGCAGCTCACTGCCCGGCAAGGTGGCCGAACACGTGCTGCCGATCCTGCTCGGGGCCGGAGCCAACGGGAAAAGCACCATGCTCGGCGCGGTGGCGCAGGTCCTTGGTGAGTACGCGGCCACCGCCGACCCCGCGTTGCTGGTCGACCGGGGTTACGACACCCACCCCACCGGCGTCGCGGACCTGCACGGCCGCCGGCTGGCCCTGGTGCATGAGACCGATTCCGGCCGGTCCCTGGCCGAGGGCACCGTAAAGCGGCTGACCGGCGGGGACGTGATCAAGGCCCGGCGGATGCGGGAAGACTTCTGGGAGTTCACCCCGTCGCATCTGCTGGTAATGATCACCAACCACCGCCCGCACGTGCGCGGCACCGATGAGGGCATCTGGCGCCGGTTGCGGCTGGTGCCCTTCCAGGTCGTCGTGCCCGCCGAGGAACGTGACCCGGGACTGCCGGACAAGCTCGCGGCCGAAGCTGACGGCATCCTGCGCTGGCTGGTCACCGGGTACACCGAGTGGACCAGCCGCGGTCTTGACGAACCGGCCGGCGTCACCGCCGCCACCGCCGAGTACCGCAGCGATGAGGACGCGCTCGGCCGGTTCCTGACCCAGAAGACGTGCCGGTCACAGGGCGCGACCCGAACATCGGCACTGTTCGCTGAGTGGCAGCGCTGGGCCAGCGCCGAAGGGATCGAGCCCGGAACTCAGACCGGGTTCAGCCGCGACCTTGGCCGCCGCGGCATCGAGCTAGGCAAGAGCAACGGCTATCCGGTGGCGCGCGGGTCTGGCGCTGGTCAGCGACCAGGAGGAGCGATGACCAGCGATAACACCCACAGCAAGATCATCCGTGGAGGGTTGGGGAGGGTTATTTCGTTCCCGCCCACGCGCGCGTGAGCGCCCTTCGGATCTTCCTAGTGCGCCGCCACGCCGATCCACCAAGACCAGGAGAACCAGACGATGACCCAGGAGCACCCTGCACGGACGTATCAGAGGGCGCTGGCGATGACCCGGCACGCCGCCCGGAAGGATCACGTTGCCTACTGCTCGCTGTTGTCCGAGGTGATCGGGACGCAAGCCATGGGCGCCGAGATGCTCGCCGTCGTCCAGGTCGCGGGCCTGCTGATGTCGCGGGTCCCGGACGAGTTGCGGGAGCAGCTGTTCGACGAGGCCATGCTCGCGCTCGCGCAGACCGGCTGGTAGTGACCAGCTGTCCGGAAGCTACAACAACACACCGCCCAGACCAGCCGAACACCCACCATCAACTGTGTACTCTCCACAACCCGGTGGGATGATCTACGTAGACACCGACCCGAACCGGAGGTCTACGTGAGCAAACACAAGCACCACACCGGCCCACCCTGCACCCGCTGCACCATGCCCGCCGCCGGCGCCTACCTGTGCACCCACTGCGGCCACACACTCGAGCAGGCCCTGGCCGACGTTCCCGCCCTCGCCGCGGACCTCGACCTCACCCGGTCCCGGCAAGACCGGATGCGCGGCCACGCCATCGGCACACCCGGCCACTCCACCGCAGGCCCGCTCTGGGACGAACGCGCCAGCCGCGCCACCCGCACACTGCACACCGCGCTGGCCGGTGAAGCCCGCCAGCTCGCCACCGCACTGAACCACCCGCCACCCCCGGGCACCATTCCCGCGCTGGCCGCGTACCTGCTCGCAAGCGTCCCCGCCATCCGCCACACCGACACCGCCGCGGCCACCGTCGACACCCTCGTCCGGGTGGTCACAGCAGCCCGCCGCGCCGTCGACCGGCCCCCGGACCTCGTGTTCGGCGGCCCCTGCGACCACTGCGGCGCGGATCTGTACACGCACGGCAACGCCGATCACTTCACCTGCCCCAGCTGCGGAACCATCTACGGGTTCGAGCAACGCCGAGCGTGGCTGCTCACCGCCACCGCCGACTCCCTGCTCACCGCCACCGAAGCCTCCCGCGCGCTGTCCGACCTGCTCGGCAGGTCACTGTCCCCGAACACGATCAGGACCTGGGCCAACACCGGCCGGCTCACCCCCCACGGCCGCCACGGCGACCGCCCGCTGTACCGCGTCGGGGACCTCGTGGCTCTCGCCCGCACCACACCCACCCGGCAGCGCCGACCCGTCGTTGCCTGACCTGCAGGAATCCGCTTAGACTGCTGGCTTGCGGCGGGGACAGGTGTCTGCAGAGGACTGATGGAACGCAGAACCACACCGCTCCCGCCGAACTGGCGAACCGAGATCCGGCCCCTCGTGCTGCAGCGTGACGGCTACCGCTGCACCTGGATCACCGGCAACACCGAAGGCCTGCCGCGCACAGCCGCCGAGCTCGACGGACCGCGGCGCTGCACCACACGCGCGACCGACGTCGACCACGTCGGCGACCGCGACGACCACAGACCCGAGAACCTCCGCAGTCTGTGCGGACCGCACCACGACCACCGCACCGCCGGGCAAGCCGCAGCGATCTACCAGGCGCGGCGTCGGCGGCCGGTCGAGAAGCACCCCGGATTCCTCCTACGCTTGGTTAGGCCAGCGCCATGACCTGCGTTTCCAGGCCGGTCGGAAGCATCGACGCTGGCCGGCCCCCCGCGGCTTCAATCGCAGCTGTGATCGCGGCCTGGCCCACGGTGACCGCCTCGTCCCGGGACTGCCCGGAGGCGGTCACCTCGATCTCTACGGTTCCCTTGCCCCGATCGACCGAGACCGTCGAGTCCAGCACGCCGGGGACGCGCTCCTGTTCCAGCAGCGCCTCAGTCAGCTGGTCTCCCACCTCGAACAAGTCGGTGTCGCTGGCGATGACCCGGAACGTCCAGTGGATGTTGACACCGACCGTCATCGCACACCTACTCTCCGCATGGTTGCCTCTGTAGCCAATTTAACGCCTGCTGCCCATATTGGGGGTTGCTTGGCGTCAAATGGATGGACCTTTGGTGATTCCCACAGGGACATTTGACCCGGTAGTACTTCGGTGGGTCCTCGATGCGCCATCCAGCCGCGTCGAAGACCTCCAGCACCCGCTCCAGTTCCTTGCGAGGGTGCTTGCGCCAGTAGCCCATCCTGCGACCCTCGCCGTAGCTCTGTGAGTAGATCATCGCTGTACGAGGCGGGGACGTTACCCGAAGGGCGAGGTGTCGTCACCCGAGCGTTTCGAGCAGCTCACTAACAGCGACGGCTCATCGAGGCGCGGCAGGTGGGGCCAGCTAGTGGTTCAAACTTGGGCGACCCTGGGGGATGACCCCATGATCCACAACGGGAGCTGTCGCGGAGTGCATAGGCGCTCGGATTCTCCCCAAGTTTTGTAACCGGCCGTAGCGCCGGTGCACACACCGTGACCGCGTCCGGGTGACGCGTTGGCCCGGGAGGTCATAGTCGTGGGACGTCGAGGCCCTGTAGGGAAGCGGACCGAGGAGCAGCTGGGGCACCGCTCGCAGGAGGAGCGGGACCGGGTGGCGACGGCGCAGGCCGGTGCTGAGCCGGTGGTGGCGGAGCCAGACCCGGATTGGCACCCGAACGCGGGCCGGTTCTACGCGGCGTTGCGCACGTCGGGCCAGTCCGCGTTCTACGAGGGCACGGACTGGGCGCTGGGCTGGCACCTCGCGGCGATGATGAGCCAGAACGCGAAGAACCCGGGCGCCCCGAACGCTGCGGCGCTGCTCGGGCAGGTCCTCAAAGGAGCTGAGCAGCTGCTCGCCACCGAGGCTGCCCGGCGTCGGGTGCGGCTGGAGTTGCAGCGCCACGGCAAAGCCGAGGAGTCCGGCGGGGAGGACCCGGCGGTGGCCGCGATGGAGTCTTACCGGGCGCAGCTTCGCGGGGCGTAAGTGGACGTTCCGCGGATCGCGCTGTCGGTCCCGCCGGAGCTGCCGCTGGACACGCTGCCGCCGGGTGTCCCGGATGACTACGGGATCCCGACCCTGGGCTGGGGTGTGCTCACCTGGGCGCTGGGTGTGCCGTTCGTGCAGCCGAACGGCCCGCGGGCTGGTGGCCCGTTTCGGCCGACGCTGCGGCAGGTCCGGTTCCTGACCTGGTGGTATGCGCTGGACCCGGTGGGCGGGTTCATCTTCCGCCACGCGGTGCGCCGGTTGGCGAAGGGCTCGGGCAAGTCGCCGTTCGCGGCGTTCCTGGCGCTGTGTGAGCTGTGCGGCCCGGTCCGGTTCACCAACTGGGATGCCTCGGTGCCTGGTGGCGCGGTGGGTAAGCCGGTGGGGATGCCGCTGGTGCAGATCGCGGCCACGTCGCTGGACCAGACCGCGAACACGATGCGGATGGTCCGGGCGTTCGCCGCGTCGAGCCGGGATGGCCGTACCCCGCTGGCCCGCCAACGGCGGGGACGACCTGTTCGAGGTGCAGGACCGGAACCTGGCCAAGTCCGGCGGCCGGATGCTGGAGACCTGTAACGCGTGGGAGCCGGGGTCGGGCGCGGTCGCCGAGGGCACGTGGGAGGCGTTCGTCGCGCAGGAGGAGGGCAAGCTCCGGGGCGAGACGCTGATCCTTTACGACTGCCTGGAGATGCCGGTCGGGGTGGACTGGGCGGAGGAGTCCTCGCTGCTCGCCGGTCTCGACGTGGTGTACGCGGACTGTGACTGGGTGAACCGGCGGGTGATCGCCGAGCGGATCTGGTCGCCGACCTCGAAGCCGGACGTGTCCCGGCGGTTCTACGGCAACCAGCGGGTGTCGTCGGCGACGTCGTGGACGACGCCGGTGAAGTGGGGCCGGTTGGCCGCGCCCGAGACGGTGATCGCCGATGGTGACGAGATCGTGGCCTTCTTCGACGGTTCGAAGTCGGGGGACACCACCGCACTGATCGGCTGCCGGGTCGCCGATGGGCACCTGTTCGAGATCGGCACCTGGGAGCCGGCGGAGGGCGGGGAGGTCGACGTCGGCGACGTGGACCGGGCGGTGTTGCTGATGTTCGACCGCTGGACGGTGTGCGCGTTCTTCGGCGACGTCAAGGAGTGGGAGTCCTACGTCAAGACGTCGTGGCCGGAGCGGCACGCCGAGGACCTGATGCTGTGGGCGGCGCCGCGTTCGAACCCGCCGCAGGCCATCGCCTGGGACATGCGGGCGCATAAGGCGGAGTTCGCGCAGGCCGCGGAGCTGTGCTGCGACGAGATCGAGCAGGTGGCGTTCACCCACGACGGCAGCAGCGTGGTGGCCCGGCACGTCGGGAACATGCAGCGCCGCCCGCACCAGAAATGGGTCAGCGTCGGGAAAGAGTCCCCGCACTCGCCGAAGAAGATCGACGCCGGGGTGTGCGTGATCGGGGCGCGGATGGTGCGCCGGCTGCTGCTGGCCAGCAAGGAATGGGCGGACCGGGACGCGTCCGTGTCGTCCGGTGAGTACTGGAGTTTCTGACCGAAGGGAGAGGGCCGGGTCATGCCGTTGACGCTCCCCGAGGTGTCCGAGGCCATCGAGAAGCACGGCAGCGACGCGCGGGTGGAGTGGGCGCGGCTGGCCCGGTTGGACCGCTACGTCGAGGGCAAACACGACAAGCCGCGGTTCGAGAACAACACCGAGGAGCGCCGCTACCGCAAGCTGTGGGATGCCAGCACGATCAACCTGGTCGGGCTGGTGGTGAACGCGTTCATGCAGCGTCTCGCGGTGGATGGCTATCGGGCGGACGAGTCGGATCGGCAGCCGAGCAGCACACCCTGGGATGTCTGGACGCTGTCGGGGATGGACGCCGGCCAGAAACGGCTGTACGCGACCGCCTACACGCACGGCTACAGCTACCTGTTCGCGGGGGCGACGGAGTCCGCGCCGGGTGCGGTGCTGCGGCCGGTGTCGGGCCGTCAGGTCTACGCGCATTACGACGACCCGGACGACGACTGGCCCGCGGTGGCCCTGACGGTCCGCAAGGACGTGTGGACGGTCTGGGACGACGAGGTGAAGTGGACGGTCCCGGTGGACCGGGCGGGGCACGTGGTGCGGCTGCAGGCCGAGCAGGAGCCGCACAAGACGGGTGTGGTGCCGTTCGCCCGCATCGAGGACTCCTGGGGCAGCATCCGGGCTCATGGGGTGGTGGCCCCGCTGATCGCCCTGAATGACCAGATCAACCGGCTGACGTTTGTGCTGAACCTGATCGGTGAGCACTCCAGTTTCCAGCTCCGGTACATGATCGGCGCGAAGCCGAAGATCGACGAGGAGACCGGGCAGCCGATCGAACCCACGGTCGGCCCGGAGAAGTTCCTCATGGTGGACAACCCGCAAGGCAAGGTCGGGTCGCTGGACCCGACCGACCCGACCGGGCTGCGGAATTACCGCAATGATCTGATCGAGAACTTTTGCGCCATCGCGCAGATACCGCCGCACTACGCCACCGGGCGGATCGCGAACCTCTCCGCCGAGTCCCTGATCGCCGCCGAGGCGACCATGGCCTACGCGCTGGACAACGACACCCGCGGGTTCGGTGTCGGGATCGACCGGGCGCTGCGGCTGGCGTCGGCCATCGCGGGGGACACCGCGTCGGCGGAGGACCGCACGCTGCGGGTGTTCTGGCAGCCGGTGCAGGCCCAGAACCTCGCCGCCACCGCTGATGCGTGGGGCAAGGCCGTACAGATGCTCGGCGTTCCGCAGGAGGCCACCTGGACACGCCTGCCGGGTGTCACGCGGCAGGACGCCGACGACTGGCGGGCGCTGCGGGACCGGGAGCGTGAGCAGGACCCGCTGGGGCAGCTGAACAAGCTTATGGGCGGGGACGGCGGGTAGCCGGTGGCGACGCTCGCCGAGCAGCAGCAGACCATCGTCCGGGACCTGCTGCGGCTGCTGGTCGCGCTGTTCCCGTCGCTGGATCCGCAGCGCATCACCGACACCTGGCCCGGGTTGCTGCTGGCGCTGGTGAACGAGGTCCAGGCCGCGCACACCGCCGCCGGGCAGGCCGCTGTAGGCGTCTACCTGGACGCGAGAGCGCAAGCGGGTACGAACGTCGCACCGTTCCGCCCGTCGCTTGCCACGCTGGACGCGCAGGGCCTGCAACGGCTCCGGGCGAGCCTGACCATCACTGGGCCGGTGGCGCTGATGCGGGCGCTGCGCCGCGGCCAGACCCCCGGTATGGCCCGGAAGCTTGCCCTGGTGCAGCTGCAGGGCACGGCGACCCGGCACGCCCTGGCCGGTGCCCGGGAGACCACGCTGCGGGCGGTCGCCGAGGACCCGGTGGCGCTGGGCTGGGCGCGGATACCACGCCCGGACGCGTGCCCGTTCTGCCTGCTGCTGTCGACTCGTGGCGGGGTGTACCGCTCCGCCGAGGCGGCCAGGCTGACGACCGGGCGCAGCAGCCGGGGCGCCGGGCACACCTATCACGACCACTGCCGGTGCGAAGTCGTCGGGATCTTCACCGAGGACTGGACCCCGCCGGAGCACGTCGCGCACGCCGAGGCGCTGTACCGGGAGGTCACGGCCGGGAAGTCCGGGGCCGCTGCCCGGAAGGCGTTCGCCGACGCGGTGGCCGCCGAGCGGTCCGCCGAGCGGGAGCCGCCCGGGCCGGAACCGGTCCCGGTGGACCTGGACGCGGTGCAGCGACGGCAGGACCCGGCATCACCGGAGCCGGAGCCGGCGGCGCCGACACCACCGGCCGGGCTCGACGACGACCAGCCCGCCGGTGGGCGTCGGCTGAGCTGCGGGAGTGGTGGGACCGCCACGGGCGGGTCACGTTCGCCGAGTGGAAGGCGCAGCTGCTCGGCGACGTCGCGGCGGCTGGCCGTGCCCAAGCCGAGCGGGGAGACTTCCTCACGTGATCCTGGAGGCCCGCATGGCGCAGGCGTACCGGGCTGGTCAAGAGGCCGCCCGGGCGCGCCAGCGGTGGGACGCCAACCCGCACAGCGGTGGCGCTGACAGCGCGGTGGAGCGGGTCCTGTCGATCGCGTGGCGCCGTGGCTACAGCT
Organism: Pseudonocardiaceae bacterium; assembly: GCA_050699435.1. Lineage (GTDB taxonomy): Bacteria > Actinomycetota > Actinomycetes > Mycobacteriales > Pseudonocardiaceae. The sequence continues at coordinate 15,701 of JBOHGM010000009.1, forward strand.
CGCAGACCCCGGAGCTACCGGACGACCTGCCCGGCTGATCCGCGTTCCCTGCCCTGTCCGGCCCCTTTGTCGTGCGCGCCTGGTGCGCGCTTGTTTCCCTCGCGCCTGGTGCGCGAGCAACCGAAGGATCACGCATGGATGACGACGGCAACGGCGCACCCGCCGGCGGCAGCGGTGGCGAGGGTGGGTCCGGCGGCTCAGGCAGCGCCGGAGGCAATGGTGGAGCCGGTGGTGGCGGGAACTCGCTGGACGCCATCCTCGAGAAACTCGACGAGGACGGCCGTAAGGCGGTCCGCGGCGAGCTGGAACGCGCCCGCGGTGACGCCGCGAAATACCGGACCCGGGCGAACAAGTTCGGGGACATGGACCCCGACAAGGCCAAGGCCGCGCTGGCCAAGCTCGACGAGATCGAGGTAGCAGGCAAGACCGAGGCGCAGCAGGCGGCGGAGCGGGCGGCAGCCGCCGAGCAGGACCGCGACACCGCGCGCCGTGACCTGTGGCGGGAGCGTGCCGGGCGCACGCACAAGCTGTCCGACGTGTTCACCGCGATGCTGGTCGGTGACACCGAGGAAGCGGTCACCGAGCACGCCCGCAAGATCGCCGAAGAACTCGACGCCGTGGGGAGCCGTCCAGGTGACGCCGTGCCCAGGACGCCGACCTCGAAGACCTCGCCGGGCGCGGGGCCCTCGGACCAGTTCGACGCGGCGAAGATCGCCGAGCAGGCGATCTCCCGCATGTGAATCAGCACATCCCCAGCAAGCGCCGGGCTCCGGGTGAGCCGCACGGCACACCACACGTGAGACAAAGGAGCCCGACGTGGCTAACGACTTCCTGACCGCGCAGTCCGGGCCTATCGCCCAGGTCGCGCTGCAGACCCTCTACCGGCAGATCGTGTTGCCCATGCTGGTGTGGCGCGACTTCTCCACGCAGGTGGCCGGGCAGGGCGCGACGGTGACGATCCGCAAGCCCGCGACCCTGACCGCTCGCCGGTACACCGCCGCGATGCGCACGGCCGGCACCCCGATCACCCTCGACGACGTGACCGAGGACGGCATCCCGGTCATCCTGGACACCCACTCCTACTCGGCGGTGGCCATCCCCGACGAGGACGAGGTCCTGGAGATCCAGAACTTCGCCACGCAGGTCCTGGCACCGCAGACCAAGGCTGTCGCGGAGGACCTGGAGGACGTGGTCGCGGCCGTGTTCACCGGCGCGACGACCACCGCCGAGGTCCAGACGGTGACCATCACCGGCACCCCGACCGGCGGGAACTTCACCTTGACGTTCCGGGGCGCGACCACGGCGAACATCGCGCACAACGCGACCGCCGCGACGGTCCTGACCCGGCTGAACGCCCTGTCGACCATCTCCGAGGGTGACGTGGCCGTGGGTGGTGGCCCCGGCCCCGGCACCCCGTACACGGTGACGTTCGACCCGGACATGGGCGACGTGCCGCAGATGACCGCGGCGCACACCTTCACCGGTGGCACCACCCCGAACGTGGCGGTCACGACCACCACGCCGGGCGCCGCGGGGTCGATCGGTGAGGTCACGGTGTCGACGTTCGACGGGACCGCGGCTAACGATCCGGCGCTGGACCTGATCGACGGCTGGGAGATGTTGACCGAGAACAAGGTCCCCAACAACGCGAACCGCTTCCCGTGCGGTTCAAGCTCTGAGCGGACCCCGAGGGCGGAGGCATCCATGGCGCTACCGGCGCTGGCGTCGCTGGGCTCACTGCGGGTGTGGGTCACCATCACCCAGGCCAGCGACACGAAGTGCACTGCGGCGTTGGCGTCTGCCTCCGCTCTGGTCCGGTCCTACACCGATCGGCCCACCGGGTGGGTCAACCCGGGCACGGGGCAGCTGGACACCGTGCCGGACCCGGTGGTGGAGGCCACGATCAACGTGGCCCGCCGCCGCGCCGTGACTCCCGACGACGGGACGACGGACGAGTCGGCGGGGCCGTTCTCGGTGAAGCGGGACACCGGGTTGTGGCTCTCGGCCACCGACAAGCTGCTCCTGGACCACTACCGGCACAGCGCGGGTGTCACCTCGATGACCACCCGGGGTGTGTTCGGCGCCGCCGAGGACCTGGTCACGGTCCCGGATGGGCTGCCCGGCAGCGACCCGATTCCGTGGGAGTGAGCCCATGTTCGCTCACGGTGTCGCCCTGACGGTGCACCGCGCCACCCGGGACGACTTCGGCGACCCCGGCGCGGAGACCACGCACATCATCGAGGGCTGGGCGCTGGCCCCGCGGCTGTCCAGTGAGCCGATCGAGACAGGCCGGGCTTCGGTGATCGTCGGCCTGGACGCCTACGGGCCGTACGGGGCCGACATTCAGGCCGCTGACGTCGTGGTTCCCGGCGCCGGGGCCGGGCGGTGGACCGGTGTCCGGTTCATGGTCGACGGAGACCCGGGCGACTGGCGCAACCCCCTCACCGGGTGGGAGGCGGGGACCGTGGCCGCGCTGCTGAGGGTGAAGGGCTGACCATGCGCTACGAACCGAACCACGCCGGGGTGGCGCGTTACCTCGCCACGTCGCGGGATCTGGGCAGGCTGCTGGCGTTCCGCGCGGGCGACGGCGCCGACGCGGCCCGGCTGGCCGCGCCGGTGGACACCGGGGACTACGCGGCGAGCATCCACGCCGAGGACGCCGGGGTGGTCACGGTGGGCGGGCTGTCCCCGCGGCAGTCCTACCGGGTGGTGGCCGACTCCGAGCACAGCGTGTTCGTGGAGCTGGCCGACCACCCGCTGCAGTCCGCTATCGACGCGATCGAGGGCTGAGGCAGTGCCGGCGCCGCGCCGACAAGACGCTCAGCATCCCGGTACCGGACGGGGACACCCTGCTGAGCATCGCCGACCACCAGGACAGCCCGCGCCGGGTGCTGCAGCTCATGGCCGGGGACCACTTCAGGGCCGTGATGGACGTCTTCGGGCCCGCACCGGCCCCGGTGCTGACCGCGCTCATCCGGGACATGACCGTGCACTTCGGGATCGGTGCCGTCCCGGGGGATTCCGGCGCGCCGTCGAGCTGATCGAACGCTACGGCGGCGCCATCGAGTACGACCTGCACACCGAACTCGGGCTGGACCTGCTCGACTTCGTCCGCGGCCGGCTGCCGTGGGGCAAGTTCCTGCGGCTCGTCGAGCACCTGCCCGAGTTCGGCCGTTACAAGCTGTCGATCGCGGACGACGACGAGCTGGCCGCCCGCATCGTCGCGCGGCAGAACGCAGCGCCGGAGCAGGCCCGCCACGGTGTGCCGCTGCTGTCCTGGACGCCGGAGCGGGAGCAGACCGCGAACCTGCTCGACGCCCTGACCGGTGTGCGGCAGCAGGTCCTTGCCGGGCAGCTGGGCAGGGGCAAGAAACCCCCGAAGGTTCACCCGGCGCCACGTCCCGTGACGGCGCTGCAGCGCGCCGAGAGCCGCCGCAGCCTCGCCCGGCACCACTTCATCGTCTCGAAAGTGCTCCCAGAAGGGGAGGGGTGAGCCGTGGCTGAGGGGTTCCAAGCGGGGTCCAGCTGGGTCGACGTTCTGCCCTCCCTGCGGGGCTTCCAGACGAAGATCGCCGCGGACATTAAAAAGATGTTCGCCGGGGGCATCGACGTCAAAGTCGCCCCCGCCATCGACAGCACGAGGACGGACGCCGAGGCTGGGGCGTTCGCCGCCCGGCTGCACAAGAAGGTCGGCGCCGCGGTCAAGGCGCTACCGGACGTCAAGCTCGGCATCGACGCCAACACGAACCCGGTTTCGCGTCGCATCCTGCATATCAAGCGGGAGTTGGAGGACCTCAACCGGAAACGCATCGGCATCGACATTGACGCCGCCGAGGCGGACCGGCGGGTCAAGGCGCTGAGTGCCGAACTGTCCAAGCTCGCGGGCAAGTCAACCGATGTGCAGGTGAGGGCCGACACCGCCGCCGCGGTGGCAGCCCTGGACGTCGTGGACCGGAAAGCGTCCCGGCTCGGCCGCACCTTCGACCTGAAGGTCAACAGGTCCCTGTCACAGTCCGTGGTGGGGATCGCCGCGTTGAGCCGGGCTGTGGGCACCCTCGCGCTCCCCGGTGCCGCGCTGGCCGTCACCCCCTACCTGCTGTCGCTGGCTTCATCAGCCACACAGGCCGGTGGCGCGGTGGCGCTGCTGCCCGCGTTCGGGTTCGCCGCAGCCGCCGGGATGGGTGCGCTGGCCCTGGGTGCCCGGGGGTTCTCCGACGCGGTGGCCGAGACGGACCCGAAGAAGTACGCCGAGGCCGTCGCCAAGCTCGCCCCGGCCGCCCGGGAGACCGCGAACCAGGTCAAGGCCCTCGCCCCGGCGTGGAAGACGATGCAGCTGCACGTGCAGCAGCAACTGTTCGAGGGCATCGCCACCCGCGTGCGGGAGCTGTCGAACACCTACCTGCCGGTCCTGAACACCCAGCTGGGCAACCTCGCCGCCCGCTACAACCTCGCCGCGCAGAAGTCCGTGAACGTGCTCCTGGCCCCGCGGTCGGTGGCCGACACCACCCTGGGTCTGACCAACCTCAACGCGGCGACGGGGAACGCCGCGCTGGCCGCCGGCCCGCTCACGGCCGCGTTCCGTGACCTGGGTGTGGTCGGCTCGACGTTCCTGCCCGCCATGGGCACCGCCGTCACCAACCTGTCGACCCGGTTCGCCGGGTTCATCGCCCACGCCCGCGAGACCGGGCAGATCAGGGGATGGATCCAGGGCGGACTCGACACGCTGCGGCGCTTCGGCAGTGTCGCGCTCAACGTGGGCAGCATCGTCCGCTCCGCGATGGACGCCGCCCGCGGATCCGGGCAGTCGTTCCTGGTCACCATCGACCAGTTCACCGGGCGCATCGCGGGCGCCCTGCGGACCCCCGAGGGATCGTCCGGGCTGACCGGGTTCTTCACCGGGGTCCGGACCGTTGTCTCCGGCCTGATCGACCGGCTGATCCAGCTGTGGCCCGTCGTGGTGGCCGGTGGTGGCGCGTTCCTGGCGCTGTGGACCAGCGTGCAGCCCTTCGCCGACGTGCTGTACGGGCTGGTGACCACCGTGCTGCCGCCGCTGCTGACCCTGATCGGCACCCTGGCCCCGATCCTCGGCCCGGTCATCGCCGCGGTGCTCGCCATGAAACTGGCGGTGCTGGCCTACACCGCCGCGCAGTGGCTGCTCAACGCCGCGCTGAACGCCAACCCCATCGGGGTGGTGATCCTCGCCCTGACCGCGCTCGTGGCCGGTCTGGTGTGGGCGTGGCGCTCCAGCGAGACGTTCCGCGGCATCGTCATCGGCGCGTGGCAGGGCATCCAGACCGCTGTCTCGGCGGTGTGGACCGGGTTCCTGCAGCCCGTGTTCTCGGCGATCGTGACGGCTGTTCAGTGGCTCGGCTCGGCCGTGATGTGGCTGTGGACGACGATCTTTGCGCCGGTGTTCTCCTTCATCGGCCAGGCCGCCATGGTGCTGCTCGCCGTGGTCGCCACCATTGTGATCGCCCCGCTGATCCTCGCCTTCAAGGCGCTGGCCCCGGTGGTGATGTGGCTGTGGACCAACGCGTTCATGCCCGCGTTCCAGGGCATCGCCGCGGTGGTCGAGTGGGCCTGGAACAGCATCATCCGGCCCGTGTGGGACGCGCTGGTGTGGTTCATCCGCAACGTCATCGCCCCCGCGGCTCAGTGGCTCTGGTCCGCGATCATCGTCCCCGTGTTCCAGGGCATCGGTGCCGCGATCTCCGCCGCGTGGACCGGGGTGATCCGGCCGACCTGGGATGCGCTCGTTGGGTTCATCCGCAATGTCATCGCACCCGCGGCTCAGTGGCTCTGGAACAGCATCATCCGGCCCGTGTGGGACGGCATCGGCAGCATCATCCGGGGCGTCTGGACCGGGGCCATCAAACCCGCCTGGGACGCGCTCGTGGGTGGCCTGAACTGGGTCGGGGACAACTTCAACCGGGTGGTCGGCTGGATCGGCGACATCTGGGGCAGGTTGCGCGGGTTCCTCGCCCGGCCGATCAACTTCCTGATCGGCGTGGTGTGGAACGAGGGCATCGTCCCAGCGTGGAACCTCGTCGCCGGACTCCTGCCCGGTATCGACCCGATCCGGCCCCTGGCGCGCATCCCGGAGATGGCCCAAGGCGGGCGCATCGCCGGCGGCACCCCCGGCGTGGACTCCGTCCCCATCATGGCGATGCAGGACGAGTTCGTGGTCCGCCGCAAGTACGCCAAACCCGGGCGCGACTTCCTCGAAGCGTTCAACGCCGGGCAGCCCGAGGCGCTCCAAGCCGCCGGGCTGGTCCGGTTCGCCGGTGGTGGCCCGGTCGAGGCCATCCGCAACGCCACCCAGGTGGCCCGCTCGATGCACGGCAAGCCCTACGTGTGGGGCGGGTCGGGCAGGGGCGGCACGGACTGCTCCGGGTTCATGGCCTACCTCACCCGGGCGCTGCGCATGGAGTCCGACCCGTACCGCCGCATCGGCACCACCGCCACGTTCCCGTGGCCCGGGTTCCGGCCGGGTCTGCACTCCGCGTTCGGGGTCGGCAACGTCCCCGGCTCCCACATGCGCGGCACCCTCGCCGGGATGAACGTCGAGTCGGGCGGTGCGCACGGCCACGTCGCCGCCGGCCCACCCGCTGCGGGTGTGCCCTATGGCTCGAACTACCACCTGCCGGAGGTAGGCGGCCAGTTCATCCCCGGGGGCGGTGGCGGGTTCATCGAGTGGGTGAAGGGTCAGATCCGGGGCTGGTTCCGCGACATCGTGGACCCGCGGATCAACCAGCTGCCGCACCCACCGCCCGCGTTCAAGGGACTACCCCGCAAGGCTGCGGTCAAGGTCCGGGACACGTCCCTGGACTGGTTCCTCGGGCAGGCCGACAACGGGGCGTGGCTGCCGCCGGGCTGGTCCACGATCTACAACGGCACCCGCCACCATGAGGCGATCCTCACCCACCAGCAGCTACAAGACGTCGCTGCGGGTGACGGCGGGATCCGCAACACCTGGCACATCTACCAGGCCAACGACCCCACCGAGACCGCCGCGAAGATCGAGCGCCGTCAGGCCATGGCCACCCGGGCGGGGGCGCCGCTGTGACCGGACCCGTGCTCAACTGGCCCACGCTGCGCCTCGACGGCCGCGTGATGCAGTTCCGGGAGCACGGCGGGCCGTACCCGACCGATGAGGCGGGCATCGAGTGGATCGTCACGAAGCTCGACGGCTGGTTCAGCTCCCCCGCGCCCACCACCGCCCAAACACCCCGCCTGGCCGGGCACGGCTCCTACCGGTCCCCGTCTCGCCGGCCGGGTCGCACCATCGCGATCGAGTTCGTGGCCACCGCACCCACCGCCGAGGCGATGCGGCTGCTGGAACGGCAGGTCACCGCGTGGTGCTCGGACCCTGACCGGCTGTACCCGCTGGAGGTCACCGAGGACGCCATGGGCGCGCTGACCGCGGACGTTGAGCTGTCCGACGAGATCCTCACCCTGGCCCGCACCGACCACTCGTCCACATTCTCCGCGCAGTTCCGGGCACCTGACCCGCGGCTGTACGGGCCGTGGGGCACCGCCGGGTGTCGGCTGTTCACCGGCGGCACCGGCGGCATGAACATGAGCGACCCGGGCACCAACATGAGCGACCCGGGCGCCGACCTCGGCGACCCCGGGGAGCAGGGCGCCACCACCATCACCTCCGCCGGGACCGCACCGGCCGGGGTGGTCGTGGAGATCGTCGGCCCGGTCACCGAACCCAGCGTCTACGTCTCCGAGCTGGCGGTGCGCCTGTCCTGGGCGGGGGAGCTGGCCGCGGGTCAGCGGTTGTACGTGAACACCGGCGACCACGCCGCGACCCCACCAGGCGGCCCGACCGTCCCGGCCCGGTCGACCCTGCTCGACGGACAGTCCCAGGATCACCTGCTGGCGCTCGACGGCGGGTGGCCGGTGCTGCCCGCCGGGGTGTCGCGGTGGCTGTTCACGGCCGGGTCCTACGACCCCGAGGCCGTTCTGATGATTCACGCCCGTACCGGATGGTGGTGAGCAGTGGCGACCAGCGTCGAGTCGACGATCCGCCCGCTGGCGATCGACGACCGTGACCGTGAGCTGGACTGGCGGGCCGGGCTGACCGCGCTGGCCCTGCCTTCGGTGTCCTCCTCGATCAGCGCGGACGGCGGGTTGCTGCCCGGCAAGACCAACGCCGAGGCCACCTCGACCGGCACCGCGCCCGCACCCAAGACCACAGTGGCCCCGTACCGGGTGCTGGTGCCGAGCACCACGAACTACGGCTGGATAGGGGTGGTGCCCGCCTCGACGCAGGTCGACCACACCGCGCCACACGCCACCCTCCCCCGGATCGACCTGGTGGTGGCCCGGATCGGCTCCGGGTCGCTGTTCACCGAGACCGTGGCAGGCACCGCCGCATCCTCACCGACCGCGCCGAGCCCGCCCGCGGACAGCGAGGTGCTGTGGGAGGCGAGGGTCAACGCGGACGGCACCGTCGTCTACACCTCCCGGCGGCGCTGGACCGTGGCGGTGGGCGGGGTGCGGCCCCTCTCGGGAACGGACCGCAACGGCGTCTACGTGGGGGAGTTCCGGGTCGACCCGGTCACCGGGCGCACCGACGTGTGGAACGGCGCGGCGTGGGTGCCGACGTCCAGCCCGGCCACCTATTCGAGTTTCACCCCCACGCTGGTGTACGAGGGCGGGGGGGGTGGAACGGTGAGCATGGGCACCGGCGCCAGCGCGCAGTGCCGATACATCGCGCTCGGGAAGACGCTGCAGCTGCACTACATGTTCAGCTGGGGCACGCCGCCCTACAACGGCGGTACCGGATATGTGCGGACCACCCTGCCGCCCGGGTATACGTCATCACTGCTGGGGGACCAGCGGCTGCTATGCCACCTGTGGGCGCGCTCCCCGGGTGACCCGAACACCGCACCCGCGAGCGACTGGAACGGTTCGGCGTACATCTGGCCGAACACGAACATTCTCAGGCCGCAGTTCACGAAGTCCGCGAGCAACGCGGCGATGGGCAACTACATCATCGCGCTGACCGCAGGTGTCGCCAACCAGGGCCCATCGTGGCGGCCACCGCCGCCTATACGGTCACCGCCACCCTGACCGCGAACACCACGGTCCTGCACCAGGTCACCGCCGGGTACAGCGCGACGGTGACGCTCGTCGCCAGCCTCACCCCGTACCTGTCGCTGCTCGACCTGCGACCACGCCTCACGCTGCCCGCCTCGTCCGGGCAGGTGCGCCGGGCATCGGCCCGGTGGCGGGTCCTGATCGCCGACACTCGGACCGGGCAAATCCTCGGTGAGCTGCCCTACGAGGCGCTGTCCTGGTCGGACACCCTCGACTTCACCCGCACGTCAAGCCTGTCCGTCACCGCGCCGCTGGAGGCCGCCGAGGACGTGGTCCGGCTCCACTCGATCGCCCGCGGGTCGTGGCGCTACACCCTGCTGGCGGTCTACGACGGCAGACCGATTGTCGGCGGCCCAGTCCTCACGCACAAGGTGGACCCGGACGTGACCAGCGCCGAACTCGGGTGCGGTGGCCCCGCGAGCATCATCGGCGCCCGGCTCGTAACCCGCGTCAACGCCATGCCCAACCCCTCGTTCGAGGACGGCATCACCGGCTGGGACGTGATCGGCCCGGTGGGGTCGACGAAGGCTCAGGTCACGCTGACAGTTCCGCCCACCGAGACCGCCCCACCGGACGGGTCCAGCTGGCTGCGGGTCACCTCCGGCGGCACCACCGGCGCCCTCGCGCTGGTCAGTCCCCGCCTCGCCATCACCGCCGGGATGCCCTGCGCCGTGAGTCTCTACGTCAAGAACTCGCTGGCCGCGCAGACCACGGGAGGCTTCATCCTCTGGTACGACAGCCTCACCGGGCTGCCCTGGGAGTGGACCAGCTTCACCTACCAGCCGCTGGGTGACACATTCGGCAGCTGGGTCCGCAAGTTCATCACCGCCACCGCGCCCGCCGGAGCTGTCGCCCTCGCCGTCCAGGTGCAGGCACCCGCCACGTCCGTGGGGCACTACCTCGACGCCGACGCGGTCCTGGTGGAGCCCTACACCGACGTACTCAACCCCTACGAGGTCACCGCGGGCCAGGTGAAGGTCGGCCCCCTGTCGCTGCCCGAACTCGTCCGGCGCATGGCGCAACTCGCCACCCTCAAAATGGGCGCCGCGTCGGGCGCTGAGCTGCCGCTCACCCTCCCGGCCGTCAACCCGGGCGGGACGCACGTCCGCACCTACCAGATGCACGAAGTCGCGACCATCGCCGAACGCCTCGGGCAGCTCACCCAGGTCGAAAACGGCCCCGACGTGCACCTGCGCCCGGTGCTCACCGCGGACGGCCGATCCTTCACCTGGGACGTTCGCATCGGGGAACCGCGCCTCGGATCCCCCGCCGGGTGGACCTGGACCTACGGCGCGAACTGCTCCGCGATCGGCGTGGACTCCGACTCCTCCGCGATGACCATGCGCGCCTACGTGCCCGGGCAGGCTGGGACCGACACCGACGCCACGCCGGTCGGGGACGCCGAGGACCTCTCCCTCATTGAAGCCGGGTGGCCCCTGCTCGAACGCGCGGACAGCGCCCGGCCCACCACGGAGACCACGGTCAACCTCGACGCGCAGGCCGCGGACTTCCTCCGCGCACACGACCGCCCGGTGGAGGAGTGGCAGGTCACCGCCCGCGCCGACACCGCGCCCGCGCTTGGGTCGTGGCTGCTCGGTGACGAGGCGACGCTGCGGATCCGGGGGCACCGGTGGATCGAGGACGGGGACTACCCGCGGCGGCTGCTCACCGTGTCCGGGAACGCCACCGACGAGATCACCCTCGGCGTCACCTCCGGGGAAGGGCAGGTCTAACCATGCGAATCGCCGCACCGTCGACACCCGAGCAGACCGACCTGAACATCCGCCGCGCCGTCGCCGAGCTCCAACGCGCCGCCCGCACGAACGCCGCCCTATCCGCCACGGTGGACAGCCTCGTGTTCGGCCTGTTCGGGTCGGCGGGTAACACAGCGCGCCCGATCGCGATGGTCAAGCGCAGCACTGGCGGCAACCCCGCGAACGCCACCGACACCATCGAGACATTCGACACCACGATCCTCGACACCGACAGCATGTTCGACCCGACCGTGGGCAACCGTCTGACCGTCCAGACCCCCGGCATCTACATCGCCGCGGCGCAGGTCCCCTACACCGGGAACGGCACCGGGTACCGGGTCCTGGACATCCTCGCGCTCGGCACCCACCCGGTGAACAACGTCATCGGCACGAACAGCGACGCGGGCATAGCCGGTGGCCTCAACCTCATGCAAGCCCTGTCCGCGCCGACCCCCTTCGACGCCGGGGACGAGCTGTTCATGAACCTCTACCAGAACTCCGGCGGACCCCTGGCGACCCTGACCACCTACGGCGGGTGCTGGCTCGCCGCGATCTACCTGCAGCCGCCGCCGTGACCGAAGGGGGAGCCGTGGCCGACCGACCCCGCCGCCGGGTGGGCGAGCGGATCAACCCGCTACGGGTGGTGTGCCGACGCTGCGGCGAAACCCCCTGGGAAGGCGACGAGCCGGTCGAGGCCCCCCGGCAGCTCCTCGCCGACTTCGCCGACTCGTCCTGCCCCCTCGGAGGCACCACCGCGGGCTGCCCGTCCACCACCGAGGCCCAGGAAACGGAACGGGAAGCGCAGCCACTGACCCGGATCGAGCGGCTACGGGAGATCGTGGACACCATCAGCACCGCGATCCAGACCAACCGTGACGACATCACGACCCTGAAACAGCAGCGCACCGCACTAGCCGGGCGGGTCACGACACTGGAGCAGGAGAACACCGCGCTAAAAGCCAGGGTCACTGCGCTGGAGCAGCGCCCACCGGCCTGACCTACGATCAGCCCTCGATCGGCGCCGGGCCTGATGGCATAGCCAAGGCTTTTCCTTCGCCATTTTCCTCTCCCACTCGGCAAGGTGAAACCGCACGACGTCGCTGGTATCAGGCCCCAGCGCAGGCATTGTCACGGTCCCCGAGGGTAAAGACGTGTGTCAGACCCGGGTGGTGGCGACTCGCCGGGCGGCGCGGGCCAGCTCGGCGTAGTCGCTGCCGCGGCGGGACTCCAGCGCCTCGACCAGTGGTGGGAGCCAGATCTGCCGCACCACCCGCGAGCGGCTGCGCGCGGTCTCTTTGAGCGCTGAGGAGGCCAGCTGCGGCGCTCCCGAGTCGCCGCTGAGCACGTGCAACCGCGCCCGGGCCAAGTCAGCGACGACGGCTCCGCGCCGGTGGGTGCCGTAGGTCTTGGAGGCCATCGTGAGAGCCGCCTCAGCGGTGTCGAGCTGCCCGCAGTGCATCCACGTCAACGCGCTGACCAGGTCCATGTTGGCCGCGGCGTGCGCGTCGGGGGGTTCCCACCCGTCCCGCGCTTTCGCCACATGGCCGTTCGCCTGTGCGCGCACGGACGGGGAGTCATCCAGCCGGGACAGCACGAACGCAATCACGATGTCGCACTGCGACCCGAGCGCGGCCACCCGCGGATCGTTACGGGGCGCGTCCAGCAAGCGCACACCAGCGAACTGGGCGGTTTTCAGCGCGTCGTTAGCCCGGTCGCCCTCGGCTAGCATCATCGCGGCCCAGCGCAGCGCGTACGCCGACTGATAGACATCCCCGGCGTCGGTCGCCAGCTCCACCGCGCGAGCGAAATGGTACAGCGCGCGGGCGAGCGCGCCGCAGTCATAGCAGCACCACCCGGTGAGCGTGTATAGCTCGGCGAGCTCGCCCTGCAGCTCCTGCCGGGTGGTCTCGGTGGCCTCGGCGTGCAGCCACTGGCTAGCCCAGTCGGTAAGCGCGACCGCGGCCCCGGCTTGGCCGCCGTGGGTGCGCTGCATCGTGCGCAGGTTCTCCCGGTGCCCCCGCAGCATCACAAGGTCGCTGGCGCCGATCCGGGCCGGCACGTGGCCCGTCAAGGCGGGGATGGGCAGGTCCGGGTCGCGCTGCCCGATCCCCGGGACCAGGCCACCCACCATGGCGGCCGCGCCCAGGGCCATCAGGTGTTGCTCCAAACGGCGGCGTAGCACGTCGGCACCCTCTCCAGCGGTGGTGACCGTGACACCCCCAGGGTAGGCGCCGGGTGGGCCGTAGTAGCGGCCGTCGGGTCCCCAGTAGGACAGGCCCATCCGTTCCGGGGGGATAGCCAGACCCTCGGCGGCGCGCTCGATCACGTCGTAGACCCGCACCCGCACCCGGCGCCCGGTCATGATGTCCGCGATCTCGGATTGGCTGCTGCCGGTCAGTACCGCGATCCGCCGTTGCACCACCCCGGCGGCGTTGAGCCAGCGGTAGAGCGCGCCGATGTCGCGCCCGGCCAGCACCGGCTTGAGGTCGGGTGCGGCATACCAATCCGGTGCGAGACCGGTGGGTTGCTCCGCCTTCGTCGGCTCGGGTGGCTGCTCGGGTGGCTGCTCGGCCGGGGGTGTCTGCTCGCCGCGCTGGGCGCCGCCGCTGGCGAGGTTGTCCGCGTGTCCGTAGCTCATTTCGTCACCGTCTCTCTCGGTGCGTTGTGTGATGGGGGGCACCGTAGTCCCCTCCCCGGTAGGGTGATGATCGGCCCGGCTGGTCGCGGCGACCGTGACAGGCGTCTTCTCTCCGGCCAGCCGGACCCTCACGGCTAGTGGTCGTGCCAGAGCCGGGCGCCGAGGCGTAGCCGCCGTCCCCGGCCGCCACAGCGTCGGCAGGACCGGAACGCCCGCCCGGAGGGGGAGCGGGTGCCTGCCGGTGCCCTCGCAGCCTCCGCACGCGGTCCAGGGCCACAGGGCGCAGGCCAGGGCGTAGCTGATGACCCAGACCAGGGCGAGCGTGCCGAGGGGTCCGAAGGGTAAGCCGCCGCTAGCGGTGGCTGCGGTGAGTAACAGAATGGTCATGGCGTCTCCCGGGTGTTGGGGCGGGGAGGGAGGCAGGGGGGCAGGGGTGGACACGGCGTCCAGCCGGGCCTGAAGGGGTCGCCTCCCCAGGCAGGCGGAGCCTCCCTAAAGGCCATAAGTGCAGGTCAGTGCGGGGAGGCAGGCCGGGGAGGCAGCCGGGGAGAACTCCCTGCGTTAGGCCCGCCTCCCCGGTCGCCTCCCTACGGCGTGTCGTGGTCATCACGATCACGCTCCGCAATCGCCAGGGCCACCCGCTCGGCGTCCACGTACATCAGCCCGCCGGACTTGACCGGGATGGCGCCGTCGTCATCGAGCACGGCCGTGAGCCGGGGGAGATCCCAGCTCTCGTACTCGGTGGGGTTGCGCTCCATCAGCCGGCCGAGGACGACCTGAGTTCGGACCCTGCGCTCCCCGTCGAGCGCCTCGGCGATATCCGCGAGGTGGTCAACCTCGTCCGCGTCCTCGATCTGCTCCGGGGCCGGTTCGCGGGCGACGGCCCGGCCGGCGCGGTGCAGGATCGTCATGGCCCGCTCAATCACCGGGTAGGCGTCCTGGGTGGCCACGTAGTGAGTGCGGACGATGGCGAAGGCTTGGCCTTTGGGGATGTCTTCGACCTCCCCGGTCGCCACGACCGTCCCGGCGTCCGCGCCGGGGCGCAGATCCTGCGGACGGGCACCCCGGTCCGCGGCATCGGCCAGGACCATCTTCGCCGTCTCGAAGTTCGGCACGTTCAGCGCGCACCGGACGTGCGCGCCCTCCCGGACCTGAACCGGCAGGGTGCGGTTATCCGGCCGCTGGGTGGCCTGGACCAGGTGAACGTTCACCGCGCGGGCCTGGTCGTGCAGCCGCTTCGCGGCCCGCCAGGCCCGCGCGTCGTCCTTGGTCCCGCCGATCGGGTGCGGGGCGCCGTAGAGCACCTGGCACTCGTCCACGATCAGCCACACCGGGTGGAACCCGGACCCGGGCCGGCGGGAGATCTCCCGCTTGATGTTGCCAACGATCCCGGCGGCCGACTTCGCCGCGTACCGGCGCCGCATCTCCGCGACGCCCCATTCGAGCATGTCGGTGGTGGCCTCGGCGTCCTCATCCGCGCTGCCCTCGATCAGGGTCACCGCCCGCGGCCGGAACATCGACCAGTCGCCGTCCCCCTTCAGGTCCGCGATGTGCAGCTCGACGGTGGGGTCCAGGGCCAGACCGAGCGCGAGCAGCCGCACCACCGTGGTTTTGCCCTGCTTGGAGGTGGCCCCGACCAGCCAGTGCTTCTGCAGCATCCCGACCGCGATCTGTTCCGAGCGCATCGTGACGCCCCACGGCAGCCGGTCCCGGAACACGTCGAACTCGCCGTCGAACTGCAGCGGCCACGGTGGCGCGGACTTGTCCATCGTTCCCTTGTCCGCGATCCAGACGTCGAGCACGCGAGCGTCCGCGTCGGGCTGGCGCTGCGGCCACACCTCGTGGCGGTGCCGGCCGAGGTTCCCCGCGAACAGCTCAACCTTCTGAGACGGCAGCAGATCAGCCGCCATCACCCCCATCGGCAGCCTGACCTGGGTGTATGTGCCCCCACCCTGCTCCCGGGGCTGTACCACGAACTCCAACCGGCCACCGCCGGCCAGAAACTGCGTCAACGCCGGAACCTTGCAGTGCCGCAGCGCCTGGGCGATCAGGTCCGGGCTGATCGTGCTGTCGACCTCGGCGTGCTGCTGCTCGTTCAGCAGCCACCGCGGCGCCTTCCCGGTCGTCATGCCTTCCCGCCACGCCGCCCACAGCACCGCCGGGGGTGTGATCACCAGGCCGACCGTGAGGAGCACCGGCACGGCGTCGAAGGCGAACCGGACCGCGCCCATCACCCCGTGGAGAACCCCGAGGAACTCCCCGGCACCGGAGAGCTGCGCCAGCAGACCCACCAGCAGGATCAGCACCACCAGACCGACCAGGGCGCCGGCGGCCACGATGGCGACACCGGCCGCGATCTTCGGTGCCTCCATCAGCCGCTTGTGCCGCCGGTCCTTAGCGTCCTCACGGCTGGCGATCAACCGGGCGACCTGCTCCCGGTCACCCGCAGCCTCGGCCGCCGTGATCGCCCGGCGGTGGGTGCCGAACGTGGCCGAGTCGTAACCACGCTTCGCCCACGAACCGAGGCCCTGCCCGATCGTCACCCCAGCCCGCAGGGTGGCCCGGCTCGCACCCACGGTGCGCTCCGCAGGCCGGGCCACGCGCACCAGCACTGTCACGGGCGCGTAGCGCTGCAGCCCCCCGGTGCGCTCGGCGTATTCCTGCTCGTCGACCAGCTCGGCGTCGAGCACCTCCGGGGCCGGTTCCAACTCCGCCCCGGCTGCCACGTCCGGCACCTGCCGGGCACCGGGGAAGGGCACCAGCAGGCCGCCCTGCTCCTGCTCGTCCTCACGCTCGGGTGCAGTCATCGCGCGCCCTCCTTCCGGGCCGTTCCGTTGTGGCCGGTGACCTGGGCAAGCAGCTGACCGGCCCGGTACTCGCTGAGGTCCAGCTCCTGGGCGACGGTGCGCCGACCAGGTGGGCGACCGGGCGGCCTGGCCGCGACCAGCGCGGCCACCCGGTCGACCAGGGGGTCATCCGGGGGTTCGGGGGTGGGCGACGAGCCGCCCCCGGTGCTGTCGTCGCAGTCCCCGGCGGGTGCCTCCGGCGGGTCCTGGTCGCCGGGTGGCTGCCGGGTGGGCGACGGCTCGCCCGGGTGGTCGACCGCCTCCGGGTGGCGCAGTGCTGCCGCCGACCCCGTGCCGTTGACCTGCTCCGATGCGTTCGAGTTGGCGTCGCCACTGCGAGCGCCGTCGCTGCTCAGCGGGCCCGTCACGGCACCGTTTCCGGCCACCTGGTCGACGGCTGGGCGACCGGTGGGCGACCGGTGGGCGACCAGGTCGCCCACCCGGGCGAACGGGGCGGCCGGAGCGGCAGCCGGGCCGATCGGCGGGCCGCTCATGGCCGGGTGCAACCGCGGGGTGGGTGACGGGGTGGGCGATGTGCTCACCGGGTGGTCGACGGGTGCGATCGGTTCCGGCTCTACGGTCGGCCGGGTGGCTGGTCTGCGCTGCTGCAGCAGCAACTCGAACGCGGCAGCGAACGCCAGCGGCGGCCACGACGCCAGCAACCGGGCGGTGACGGTCGGCTCAGCCGCCGCGATGTTGCACGCCAACGACGCGGCCACCCCACCGAGCAGCGCCACCCACGCCAGCCACCCACCCGGCAGCCCGGCCCGGCGCCGCACCAGCAACACCATCGACGCCGCCACGATCAGCCCATCCACCGAGGCGGGAATCAGCCACGACCGCCACTCCTCACCCGCCCGCTCGGCCACCTCTTGCATGTGGCTGTACGACACGGTGGCGGCGACCGCGGCGACCACCACCACGGCGGCCACCGTGACCGCCCGCACCGTGCGGGACACCGGCGGTGCTTGCCGGGCGGTCATGACTCACCGTCCGGTGGCGTCTCGGTGTCCAGCTCGTCGAGCGGGCGGAGCGGGTCGCCCAGCGCCCGGTCCCCGGGTGCGCGGCCTCCCGCCGCGCCCGCCGGATCACCGCGGCGAGGGTGTCGACCGTGGCGTGGTCCTGCCGGGCGGTGATGAGCAGCGAGGCCCGCTCGGCCACCGTCAGCGGCGGGTCACCGAGCGCGTCGAGCAGCGCCACCAGCCGCCGCAACTGCCACGACGGCAGGTGATCCATCGGGTCAGCCGCCGGTGGCTGCTCGCCGAGCAGGGCGAGCACCTCGGCGTGCCGGGCGTCATCGATCAGCCCGTGGCGCAGCTGCCCGCGTGCCCAGCTACGCAGCCCGGCGGGCAACTCATCGGCATCCAGGCCCATCGCGGCCGCCACCTGCTCAAGCCCGGCCCCGGCGTCGAGTGCCTCGCACGCCATCACCCACCGCCCGGACAGGGCACGGTCGGACAACGCCGCGGTGTAGGCCAGCTCAGCCACCGCGTGCCCGGTCCGTTCAGCATCGGACAGGTGCGCGATGCCGAGCCGGTGCATGCTCAGCGCCGCCGCGTGCCGCTCGGCGTGCCCGACCAGGTCAGCGAGGCCCACCGAGTGCCCGATCTCCTCCGGGCGGGTCGGTTCAGCCATCGCCGTTCACCCCCCGGGCGCGCTGCACACTCGCCTTGCCTCGGGCCGTGTCGGCGACGCGCCGGATCTCCGCGCGCATCTGGTCAGCACTCATCCCGTCCGCGTCGTCGGCCACTCGCACGACTTCGGCGAGCAACCAGGCCAGGGCGCCGATCTCCTCACGCGCCGCGGCGTGATCGGATACGTAGGCCGGCTCAGGCATCGCAGCTCACCCCCGCGGTGACCGGCTCGACCAGCTCGGCGCCGAACACCCAGCCACCGCAGGACGGGCAGGCCAGCGACCCGGCCGCGAACGCGACCGGGTCGGGCTCAAAGGTGTACCGGCAGCGCGGCTGCCGCACGTCAGCACCAGACCCAGCGGCGGCTGCGCCGGGGGCGGGATCACGACGCGCGAAAGGGCAATGTCCGGGGGATCGGGGTACGGGCCGGGGGTCGGTGCGGTTGGATTCGTCACGGGTCTCTCCTGGTTGGTCAGGTAGGGATCAAGGCCCCGGCCCGCGTTCAGCGCGCGGGTACGGGGCCGCCTTGCTCTTGGCGGCAGGGGAGACCGGCGGAGCACGGGCGTTCCCGGTCCGCGCGTGACGGGTTATGGCGATCACTGGTCGGCCCCCCGGGTGTCGTCACCGGGTAGCGGGTGTGGTCGCGATGTGGTCGCAGACTGCGCCGGATTCGGTCCGGCAGGGTCCGATGAGGTCGGTGAATCAGGCCTGGTGACCTGCGACGATCCGACACTGTCGGGTGTCGTCGGGTATGCCTGCCCTGACTCGTAATGAGCAGGTCAAGGGTTCGATTCCCTTAGGCGGCTCCAGCCTCCCACCTGCGGATTCCCGCCAGGTGGGAGGCCGGTACGCCTCACCTGGTCACGGCGATGGTCACCAGCAGCTTGCCGATCATGGCGGACAGGCGTGAACGAGGCAGCGTCGTCAAGCGGGGGAACGTCTGGCGGGTCCGGGTCTCGGCCGGCATCGACCCAGTCACCGGCAAGCGACTGTGGTTGTGCGGCACTTGCACTAGCAAGCAGGAGGCGGAGAAGCTCCGCACGAAGTTCCTCGGACAGGTCGACAACAGGAAGGCCAGCCGAACCCGCGCCAGCCTCGGCGCACTGCTCGACGAGTGGCTGCCGGGCGCGGAGCTCGGGCCAACACCCGGGACAACTACGCCGGGCTCATCGAGCGGTTCATCCGGCCAGCGCTCGGCGCGCTGCCGCTGAGCAGGGTCACGCCGCAACGGATCGAGCGCCTCTACGGCGAGCTGCGCAGCTGCCGGGCACGCTGCGACGGGCGGCCGTTCGTCGAGCACCGTCGGCAGGGCGAGCACGACTGCGAGCGGGTCAAGTGCGGGCCGCACGAGTGCCGCCCGCTGGCTCCCTCGTCGGTGCTCGTGTTACACGCCATCCTCAGCGGGGCGTTCGAGGCCGCCGTCCGATGGGACTGGGCCAGCGTCAACGTGGCCCGGGTGGCGAAGCGACCGAAACTGCCGCCACCGAACCCGGACCCGCCCACGCCGGACCAGGCGGCCGTTCTGGTCAATGCGGCGTGGGCACAGGACGAGATGTGGGCACGCTGGTCTGGCTGGTGATGACGACCGGGATGCGCCGCGGTGAGGTGCTCGCCCTTCGCTGGCGGCACGTGCACTTCGACCGCCGGGTGCTGGACATCCGGCGCAACTACGTCCAGCGCCGAGGCCGCAAAATCGAAAAAGACACCAAGACACATCAAATGCGGCGCATCGCGCTCGACCAGGACACGATTGTCGTGCTGGAAGAGCACCGCGACCGGGCGCTGCACCGGGCAAGGTTGCTCGAGGTGGCTTCCACCGACGATTGGTACCTCTTCTCCAACGATCCGGCCCACGGCCGGCCGTTGAACTGCGGCACTACAGCGCGACCAAGCTGCTCAGCGCCGGCGTCGACCCGGCCACGGTGTCCGGCCGGCTCGGCCACGGCGGGGGAGGTGCGACCACCCTGCGCGTCTACGCGGCCTGGGTGGCGGCCTCCGACCAACGAGCAGCCGAGGTGCTGGGCGCCAAAATGCCGAAACGGCGCCCGGGCGAGACGAGTCAGCGTGAGCGGGGGGCTGGGGGCTTACATCAAGACGACCTCACGCTCGCCACCATCGTTGGCGCGCACAATAACGGCCGCACCGTCGTCCTTGACGGTTCTGTACACGAAGTCCCCGTAGGCGATGAGACGCCGGACAGCTTCGGTTAAGCTGACCTGTTCACGGGCGATCACCCGCTCGATAGCTGCGAGCATTTCATTATTGACAGCCACGTTGATACGGCGAGGTGCTTGCGGCGCCGAGTCCCTCTCGTTCCGGTACGCTACCCAGCATGATCAGGGGGAGTCGGGCGGTGCGCGCGTCCCTAGCTCTGGCCGCAGTCCTGGCCTCCCAGGCAGGGGACACCTCCTGCGACACCGCCGCCCGTTCTGCTGGCTACGACTGCCATGTGGACACCCGGGGCCTGCGCAACGAGAACGGCCTTGTCGTCGACATCGTCACGAACTGGTGCAACGAGAAGCCCCAGCGGCAGGCGTTCACGGTGTGGATCGAGGCCCGGCCCGGACCGGATGAGCGGTGGGAGCAGGTGGGCCGGTCGGCGATCAACTTCAGCACGCCCGGGTTGAAAGGCAGCAAGACGCGCGTTGAGGGTGGCCGGTGCCAGCCCGATATCGAGTACTCCGTGGCGTGGCAGGCGGAGGGCGTGACCGCCGAGGGTGTCCCGTACGACTTGCATCCCGACAGTGACCTGTTCGGCACGACCGGTCTCTGCTAGGCATATCCCCGTGGTCACCTACTCTTACGCCCCGCGGAGCCGGGGTTTGCTGGGGTGGTTGCGCCGGTGGTGGAGACGGCGGACCCGGGCCGTGGACCGATCCGACGGCCGGGACTACACAGGCTGGGAAGTGAGGATCGTCGAGGGCCGGCACCAGTTCCTGCCTCCTGTGGACACACCGGGCCGTGTCGTGGGCACGGATCGGCAGTGCGGGGAGTTGGCGCAACGGATCGAGTTTTCCGGCAGCACGGTGACCGCCCCGCTGCCGTGGCCGGGCATCGAACTGGTCAAGCCCCCGCCGGCCGGGCGTTAGCCGAGTTCGTCCGGGCGCTGAGCGTAGCGGTCCCCGCAAGGATCAGGGCGCGGGCCTCGCGGCGCCCGTGTTGCAGCTCGCGGATTTCGCCGGCGAACCGCGCACTCAAACCACCGAGTTCATGCGCCAGGTCACTGAGATGCGATGACCGGTTCGTGGACCAACCACGGCGTGCAGGGGCCGACCGTCAGCATGGTTACCTAGTCCGGGTGCTCGAAGGAGCATCAAGTCACCAGCAGCTACTTCCCACTGGTTCACCGGGTTACCAGCACGGTCTTTACACAAGGTGAATCTTGCGGAACCTGCCGCTGTAATTATTGCGATCAGAATGCGGTATCGTTTGAAGTCGAGGTGGGGCGTAATACCCAGAGCGCCGACGGGATACCGTTGCACATCGACCTCGTTCGGCTTCCAGTTAGACACACCGACGACAGCGCCACCCTGGGCGTGGATCTGCTGCACAAGATCGCGACCGAGTTGTTCGACCACAGGGTAGTTTTCGAGGTGGCCCCGCAGGCGGAAGATATAGCCTTCCTGCCGTGCGCGCCCTGCTTCGGTCGGCATCGCTTCAAACGGTCCGGAGCTGACTTCCTCTGCAAGTTGCTCGCAGAACGCCACGTCCAGCGCGTTTTCGACGAGCGCTACTCCAGCATCGTTAGCCGTGCGCAACGGTTCGGTCAGGTCCAGATCGGGTGTCAGCGCGAGAGTCTGACTCATTGCGGGTTTTCCTTCGTTTTTCGGGGTCTTGCTGGGATTTTGCAGGACAGGATGTAGCGCCGTTACGACCAGCGCGGGTGGGGTGAAGTTACGGGTATAGACCGTCCGGAGCTGCCGGATCACGGACACATCGTCAGGTATCCCCAAGGCTTCGAGCGCGGCGGTGGTCGGGGGTCGGGACGACACACGGTCCTCGAAGTACAACTGGGGATAGCCCAACTCCGCCAGGACTTGAGGAGTCCGCAGGTCAGCCCACAAGTGGAGTGCTGAACCTCCAAGCTGGCCCTATCGACGCAAAGTCGGCGGGTGGCTCAGGCACCAGAGGTGGACTCTCCGGGACCTCTCAGGAGTGCCAGCAGCTCGTCTAGTTTCGACCCTTGCTCGATCACCGTCGAGTTGAGCTGGTCGAGCTTCGAGTCAACCTCGGTCAGCTTGGCGCCCTGCTCGTCCAGCTTGGCGCTATGCTCGGCGAGAAGCCGCCCGTGTTCGGTCTTGATCTGCGCTACGTCATCGCGGATCTCGATCACCGTGTCCGAGATCGCGCGCAGGTCTTCCTCGTGCGCGTCGACGCGGTGGGAGAGTTCGGGCGAAGACATGCCGGCAGCCTAGCCGTTGGGGGAGGTATGACAGGCCCGGCTCGCCCGTCACTGTCACACCTGTCACTCTAGGTGTCTGACCTGAGAAAATAGGTGTCTGACCTGAGAAAATAGGTGTGACAGCAGAGTGACAGGCGTGGTTGTTGTACTTCTCCCTCCTCTCTTTCCTTGTCACAGGTGTCACCGAAAGGCGGCTGAAACAGGGGGTGGCGGTGCGCCGTGATCGTCCGGCCGCCTGCGGCCAACTGTGACGGGCTCTGCAGCCCTGCCAGTTGCCCGCAGCCGGGCGTACCTGGGTAAGACGAGCCCCCCAAAGTCGCCCGTACCGGCCTGGCGCGCGGTGGAACGCCGTACAACGGGCGCTGAAACGCCCGCAGACGCGACGGACCGAAGGGGGTAGGGTCTTTCCCCTCACTGTGGCAGCGTGCGGCGCCTCACCCCCACTGTTCCAGCCGGTTCGATCTCCCCACCTGCCCGCCGGAGTGACGAACTGAGTGACAACCGGGCGGTGCGCAGGTGGACGTTCCGGGACGTGCACGGACGTCGACACTGCTACTACCAGCAAGTTTGCCCAGATGGCGGTCCTGACGACCTACGCTCGTAATGAGCAGGTCAAAGGTTCGGCCCGAGCGGGTGGCCGCGACCCGGGTGTGAGCAGTTCGCCGACCCGGGCGACGCGCTTGCGCAGCCAGGGGATGCGCTGCTCGGCGGGCAGCATGAGCATCGGCGGGAGGATGCGGTTGCCCGGTCCAGCTCGCCGAGCTGCACGGCAGCGGTGGTGGCGGCGTAGACGTGTGCCAGGGCGCAGTGTCGCGACAACGATCGTGTGCGGACGGTGGGTCAGGCTGCGGCGACCTGCCGGGCCATCCGGGCCAGCTGGCGAGCGTCGGACCCGGGCCGGGCCTCCAGCACCTCAGCCAGCGGCAGCACCTGTCGGCGGACAGACAGCCAACGTCTCGGCGACGTCGAGGCGTCCCCGTTCGAACTCCAGGAGCGCGGCTGGACGGTCCACGTCCCCGAACGGGTCGGCAGGGGTGGGAGTCCAGAGATCTCGCCCCTGCGCCCGGTACAGGCCGCCGATGTCGCGTTCGGCGAGGACGGGGAGTAGGTCGGCGCGCTCGAACAGCGCGGGGTCGAGGGGTTCCATGGGCGTTCACTGGGCGGTTAGCTCACCGAGATCGGCCAGGGTCCGGGCGGCCCCACCTGGGCTGGGCAGGATGGCTGAGTGGCGGCTCTAGGCTGGGTAGGGCAGCGTGGTGAAGTCGTTGCATCGCACCGTGCGGGTGGACTCCTCGATGACGTACGAGCAGACGACCACGTTGCCGCATCCGTCGCCGGAGTTGGGGATCCGGCCGTACCACAGGTTCTCGAAGCCCGGTTCCCGTTCCACCCCCTCGTAGGGGTCCTCGTAGCGCGTCACGACCCACGTCCTGACGATGCGGCGCAGTTCGCTGCTGGGGGAGCAGAGCGCTATCCAGGAGTCGAGCCGCTCGGGGAACAGTCGGAGCTTCCACGGTTCACCCCCTCCGCTAGTCACCCAGCCTCGCCTCGATCTCCGCGAACCTGGCTAGGAGTTCCTCGCGTCCCAGCGGGCGGCCCGGTTCGGCGGGTTGCGACGTGGTCTCCTGCAACCACTGCGAAATCACCGCTCTGTCCAGAGCACCCTCCTCGCCCTCAGTGCTGGAGTTGGTCCGGAAGTAGCGGGCGATCACGTCGTGCTTGATGGTGGTGCTGCCCCCCGGTGGCCGGTCCTCGTCGGCGGTCAGCCACGGGTCCTCGCTGTGGGTGAGATTCTCAAGGTCCTTGCCGGTCAGGGCGCCGTAGCGGCTCAGGACATAGCCGATGGTGTTCAGCTCCGCCTCACCCAGCTGTTGGCGTGCCGGCGACGGCGCGCCGTGTTTCTCCGCGCGCCACAGGGTGCTGACCACGGGACCCATATCCCAGGCTTCGATGGTGTCGGCGAACAGGGGCTCATCGAAGGTGGCCAGGTGGTGTCCCTGGCAGTAGTAGAGCAGCTTGTGCAGCTTCTTTACCGGAAGGCCGGGTAGCCGTTCGCGGAGGACGGCGGCGACGTCATGCGCGGCCAGTGGCATCGGGCGATGATAGGACCCCCAGACCGGCTGCTGGGGGACGGGGCTATGCTGGTGTGTGTCGAACATAGGTTCGATTATGACGCCGGATTGAGGCGGTGACCAGACGGCCCGGTACGCCCCGACCTCGCCCCATCCCTGACCAACCTCGCGCACGGGCTCTGCGACCTCGGCCAGCATGATCAGGAGTTGGAGCTGCGCACCGAACTCGTCGTGCGCTCGGAGCTGCGCAGCCGGCGGATGGCTGAGCCCGGCGCGGCCGAGACTTATGACGCTGCGCGGCTGGCCTTCGAGCTCGGTCGGCGGGTGCGTGAGCTTCGTGTCCAGCAGGGATTGAGTCAGACGTAGCTGGCCCGGCGCGCGGGCATGACTCACCGCAGCGCAAGCCCAAGCGGCTGCCGCCTACTGCCGAGCACGCCGCCCGAATCCTCAATGAGGCAGGGAAGGATCCGGACTGGGCCGTTCCGATCTGGCTGGTCGCCGAGGACATTACTCTTCTGGTTGAGAGCCGCCCCTGGACGCTAGACGATCCGGATGGGCCGAGAACTCAACTGTGAGCGAGGCTCGGAGAGGAGACCGCTGTGCCCGAGATCGACCATGTCATCGTGCTGGCGCTGGAGAACCGCGCGTTCGACCATATGCTCGGATTTCTTCAGCACCCAGACCCGCAGTTCGATGGTTTACTGAGCGGCGGCCCGTACGAGAACCCGGGGTGGCGCGGAAGGCCGCCGGCCCCGGCGACGCCGACCGCGAAGTCCGTTAGTCCCGTTGGCCCGGATCACTCTCACGAGGGTGTGCTGGAGCAGCTCGCGGTTCGGGGAATCGGACGAGTGCGCAGGCCAACCAATCAAGGTTTTGTAGCGAACTACGAGCGGAAGTGCCGTGGTCTGACCGCACCGACGTTTGGTGGTGTGCTTGGCCCGCTGCTGAACTGGTGGATTCGCCGGAAAGCAGACGACAGCGCAGAAATCCAGAACCTTGGCCCCCTGGTGATGAGCTGCCAGCCGCACCAGAACGCCCCGGTGTTGAGCACTCTTGCCCTCGAGTTCGCCGTGTGCACTCGATGGTTTTGTTCTGTACCCGGGGAGACGTGGCCGAACCGGAACTTCATGCATGCTGCGACCTCAGACGGCGAGACCAACATCGAGCTGCGCTTCTATACGGACCGCACCATCTTCGAGATGCTGGAAGAGGATTACGGCCGGGAATGGCATATTTACCACGACGACACCCCGCAAGTATGGGTCTTTCCCCGACTGTGGGATACCGCGGACCGGCACGCCAAGTGGTTTCCGCTGGAGGAGTTCGCCCGGCACGTCGAGAAGGGAGTGCTTCCCGCCTACTCGTTCCTAGAGCCCAACCACCGGCCGCCGGTGCATACGCTCGACCATGCTCCTTGGATTGGCATCCCCAGTATCAGTAACAGCCAGCATCCGGAGAACAACCTGGTCTCCGACGAGTCCTACGACGACTTCGTGCCGGGCGACACCGACTTCGCCCGCGCCGAGTCACTCATCGCAGACGTCTACGAGGCCCTGCGTGCCCGGCCCGACGTGTTCGAACGATCGCTGCTCGTCATCACCTACGACGAGCACGGCGGCTTTTACGACCACGTCCCGCCCCCCACGGGGGTTCCGAGCCCGGGTGATCCGAGCAGTTGGCTGGGCCGCCTGATGGAGAGCCTATTGCACAGGAAGGCTGCCTCCTTCGACTTCACCATGCTTGGTCCCCGTGTGCCGGCGGTAGTGGTTTCCCCGTATGTGGCCGCCGGGAAAGTCGACGACACCGTGCGCGACCATGCCAGCATTCCCGCCACACTGCGGGCCGTGTTCGCACCGAGCGCGCCGCCGCTCACCCGGCGAGACGCCTGGGCGCCCCCCTTCCACACTGTGCTCGACCTCACCCACCCTCGGCGCGGTCACGAACTACCTGACCTCTCCGCGCACGTCAGCAGCCGGCCGGAAGCGGCGGCTGGGACGGTCACGCCAGGCCAGAGCACAGCTGCCGGGGAAGCGGAGGTGCCACCGTATTATCGCGACTTCATCGCCCAGGCCGAGCGCGTCAGGGCTCACCTGCTCGCCGTAGGCGAGCCGGAGGTGGCGCAGGGAACCCGGCCGACGCCAGCCGAGAAGGCCATCGACATCACCCGCCTGTTCCGCGAAGCGGCCGGCCGGCACCGGGACGAACTGCGGCCCGAATAGCCGTACCCAGTGGTTCGGGTAGTCGTGGCGCTCCGACGGGATCAGCTGGCGCAGCTGGGGCAGTTGGCACCGTAGAGTACTCGGGTGATTGCGGTGAGTCGTTCGGCGGAGTCCTCGTACGAGGTGCCTTCGGCGTGCAGGCTGAGCACCACCATGATCGTATCGTCGGCTGCACCGATCGTGCCGCTGGTGTGCATTGCGGGGCGCGTCAGGTCGATGTCCGGGCCCTCGGCCGACTGCGCGCGGATCGCGGCGTCGCGAACGGCCGGAGACGATTCAGGTGTTGCCTGCTCGCCGTCGCTGCGCGCGGGGGTGGGTTCAGCGCACTCCTGACCAGGCTCTACATCACCGTAGCCAGACCACCCCTGCTTGACCGCCCACGGCTCGTCCACCGCGCTCGGGATCCCGAAATATTGGTCACGCCCATCTGCCGCACAGTGCGTCGCCTCGCGCAGAGCGCCGAGGATGAACTCGCGGGCCGAGGGAGCCGCTTCGGCCAGCAGGTACTCGTAGATCCGGGCGACGTCCGCGGCGCTGGTCGCCGTGTAGCCCCAGATGCGCCGGTCCGCCGGTGGCTCGGTGTCGGTCAGGCCCAGCCGGTCGACCATCCGCTCGACGATCAGCTGCCAGCCTTCGCGCACCCAGAGTATGCTGGCCGCCTGATCATCGCTGGAGCGCAACATCGATTCGAGCAGCGTGCGATCTTCCGGTGGGATCTCGACGTCGGGTCCGCGGGTTTCGAAGTAATCCAGTGCGATGAGGAGCTTGACCAGCGACGCGGAGCGGTACTGGGCGTGCACGTCGTGCTCGGCCCGGATCTCACCGGTGTCTCGGTCCACGACCGTGAAACTCACCGATCCGTCGGCGGGGAGGTCCGGCGGCCAGTTCGGTACCGCAGGCGCGGTTGCCGCGGGCACTGCCGCGATCGCGAGGGCTGCGGACGCGACGAGCAGTGCCATCGTCGAGATCCGGACCGGCCTCCACATGTCAGCATCCCCCTGCGGTTGGCTTGTCCAGTGATGTCGCGCCTCGAGCGGACCGACCGGAATCACCTGCGAAAGCGTACCGGCACTGATTGTATGCGCATGGAGCCAAAGGCGCACGCAGTTCGGCTACGCCCGACGTCCAGGACTGAGAAACCGGGTACTCAGCGCGTCGTTGGGTACGCGAGCGGCGAGTAGGTGCACCGGGAGCTGCAAATGGTTCCGTTCGGCGATCTGCCGAGTCGCCTGCCGTCCACGAGAGGGATGTGCGGCTCGCTGCTCTGGATGGAAATAACGACCCGGAATGTGACAGTGCGACCGAGCTGCTTCACTGCGAAGATTCGGTTACTCTGCGGCGGACCGAGGCTCGGCACATCCTGGTCGACCACAGCACTGAAGGACGGCGATGGCATCCACTACCATGATCCAGCGGGTGAGCGACACCCAAGGCCGCCCCGCTTGGCTCGTGTCAGGTCATGAGCGGGTGCGAGACCTGCTGGCCGACCCCCGGCTCAGCCGCTCGCACCCCAACCCGGGACACCCGGTCCGGCTCACCCAGCCGGGTCTGTTCGGGGGGCCGATCCCCGATCCGGAAGGGGAGCTGGCCGACCTTCACCGGATGCGCAGGCTGCTGACACCGTCGTTGTCGGCCCGTCGCATGGAGAGTTTGCGGCCCCGCGTCGAGATGATCGTCGACGAATTGCTCGACGAGCTTGGCGGCAGCGGGCCCCCGGCCGACTTCCACACCATCGTCGCGTTCCCCTTGCCTGCACTCGTGGTCTGCGAGCTGCTCGGGGTGCCCGCCGAGGATCGTGCGGACTTCTGCCGGTGGCAGATCGAGGCGAAGGAGGTCAGTAAGCCCGCTGTCGCCCGAGGTGGCCTGCAGTCGCTGTGGCGGTACCTGGGCACCCTGATCGAGCGCAAGCGCTCGGTCCCGAGCGACGACGTCATCTCGGATCTGCTGCACGCCGCCGAGCTCGACCCGATGCTGACCGACGACGGGATCGCCCATCTCGCCGCCGGACTTCTGTTCGCCGGGCACGCACCCGTCGTCGCCATCATCGACCGGGGCATGCTGCTGCTGCTGACCCACGCCGAGCAGCGGGAGGCGCTGCAGCGCGACTCGGCGCTGGCCGCCCCGGCCCTCGAAGAGATCTTCCGCTTCGCCAGCCCGATCGAGCGGCGGCGAGCCGCTCGGCGGGGGGGCCTGACCCGGTACGCCTCCGTCGACATCGAGGTCGACGGCGTTACCATCCGCGCGGGCGACACGGTGATGTTCGCCGTGCAGGACGCCAACGAGGACGACGGCGTCTTCCCCGACCCGAAGCGCTTCGACATCACCCGCGAGCGCAACCCGCACCTCTCGCTGAGCCACGGCGCACATTTCTGCCTCGGAGCCCCGCTGGCCCGGGTGGAGCTCCAGTACCTGTTCGTCCGCCTGTTCGAACGCTTCCCTGCCCTTCGGCTTGCTGTGCCCCTCGACGAGATCCAGCCCGTCCGCGATGCCGTAGCCGGCGCCGTCAACCACCTCCCCGTCACCTGGTAGCCCGTCCTCTCCCGCGATCCGACCCCCGACGCCGGAGAGGCGTGGCGTTGCCATCGAGCTCTGCCACCTAGTCCAGCAACTGGTCATCCCGGACCGCGCGGTCCGCGGCGGCCCGGTGTTCGGGCAGGACGCGCCCGAAGAGCTGGCGGGTGCGCTCGACGCTGCCGATGACTCCGGGACGTTCGGTGTAGGCGAGGATCGCCGTGTGGCGGGCCACCGAGCCGCGGACCGAACTCACCCGGTGCAGCGCGTGGCGACCCCGGAACAACTGGAGATCGCCAGGACGCAGGGTGAGCCGGCGGATCAGGTGCGCGCCCTCGCCGGACAACACGGCCCGCACGTCGTCGAAATTCTCCGCCCGCGCGGACCTGATGTCCGGGCAGTACTCGAAGGTGCCGCCACCTTCGGCGTCCTGCGTCAGCAGGCTCACGGTGAACTCGTTGGTGTCGAAGTGCCACGGGTGTGACTCGCCGGGCAGCACCACGTTGAGGCACAGTCCGGCCAGGGGGTCCGCGAGCTCGTGAACCCGCGGCAGCTCGAAGCAGTCGGCGATGAACTGCTGGAACAACGGGCTGGTGTACAGCCGATGGATCACCGCGCCGGGCGGGATCCGATCGCGCGGCACGAACGCGTTGCCCCGTTGCATGCGGATGAGGCCCGCGTGGTTCGCCGGCAGCGGGGTGTCCAGCGCGATGTTGTAGGCGTTCACCGTCTCCACGTCGTAGTGGGCGGACGGGGCGATCGCCGCGCCCTCCCGCCGCGCCGTCCCGACCAGCGCCGGCGCGATGAAATCCGCCAACACGCTGCAACCGCCGTCGCGGAGCCCCTCCCTGGCGTGGGAAACTGTGCGCTGCCATTCCGCGCTACCCGGCCGCGTCAGGGGGTACCGGGCGGTGTTCAGCAGGTGGCCGATCACCGGAGTCTCCGACCCGGGCACAGCGATCAGTCCTCCTTCCTGAGTCGCGTCCGGCCCTCCCCGCGGCGGCAAGCCGTCGGTTCTGACCCAGCGAAGTCGAGGATGACGTTGAACAGCGGCCGAGATTACTCGACACGGACCTTCGGTAACGAGGAGCTTTTGCCCCGCGTCCCGTTGCCGGACCTGGAGGGCAGCTGCGAGCGGTTCCTCGCCTGGTGCGCGCCGCTGCTGACGCCGGCCCAGCTGGAGGAAACCCGCGCCGCTGTCGAGGAGTCCCTGGCGACCGACAGCCCCGCCCGGGTCCTGCACGCGGCGCTCGAACGCTACGACGCCGAGCCGGGAGTGCACAGCTGGCTCGACACGTTCTGGCCGTACCGTTACCTCGGTCGCCGAGACCGCATCGCGCTCAACGCGAACTTCTTCTTCCTGTTCCGGGATGCGCTACCCGCACAAGGGGCGGGGGAGCCGCAGGTGGCCCGCGCGGCGCAGCTCGTGGCCGCGGCGGTCGACTTCACACGGCGACTGGACGACGAGCGCATTCCTCCTGCCTTCCAGCGCGCAGCGCCGCTGTCGATGGAGCAGCACAAGTTCCTGTTCTCCTCGACCCGGATCCCCGGCCGGGAGCAGGACACCGTCCGGGCGCCGTACTGCGCGCAGCGGCCGGGACCGTCGCGGGCGCGGCACATCGTGGTGTTCGTGCGTGGGCGGATGGTCCGCATGGACGTGGTGGCCCCCGACGGCCGGCCGTACCCGGTGCCCGAGATCGGCGCCGCCCTGCGCGCCGTTCAGGAGGCCGCGGCGGCCTCGGTTCACCCCGCGGAGTCAGTCGGGCACCTCACCACCATGGCGCGCGCGGAGTGGGCAGACCGACGGCAGACCTTGCTCGCGCTCGATCCCGCGAATGCGGATGCTCTCGACACGGTCGAGTCCGCGCTGTTCTGCCTGTGCCTCGACGCTCTCGCGCCCCGGGACACCCTGCAGGCGTGCGACACCCTGCTGCATGGCGACAGTGCTAACCGGTGGTTCGACAAGGCCCTTTCCCTGATCGTCTTCTCCGACGGCCGAGCGGGCATCAACGTCGAGCACTGCGGTGTGGACGGGACGACGATCCTCAGCTTCGTCGACGACATCCTTGGCCTGTCGACGGACGAACTGTCCGGGCCGTTCGCCGCGGGACGGCCTGCGTTCGAGCTCGTCGAGTTCGTGCTCGACGACGACCTGCGGGCCGCGGTGCAGGCGGCCGCGGACTCCTTCGCGGCCTACGCGGCCGATACCGCGACGACCCTGGTGTCCTTCGAAGACTTCGGTGCCGACCAGGCGAAGAAGCTGGGGATGTCGCCGGACGGGTTCGTGCAGATGGCGTACCAACTCGCGCACCGGCGCGCGAAAGGTCAGATCGGGGCGACCTACGAGTCCATCGCCACCCGGCAGTACCGGCACGGCCGCACCGAGGCGATGCGGGTCGTCACGCCCGAGGTCCTGGCGTTCGTCGCGGCGATGGACGACCCGGACGCCGATGATGCCGCGCGCCGGGACGCGTTCCGCTCCGCCGCGCAGGCACACGTCGCACGAGCGAAGGACTGCCAGCAGGGCCGCGCGCCCGAGCAGCACCTGTGGGAGCTGCAGCTGATCCAGCGCCGACGGGGTGCCGAGCTGGGGGTCACCGAACCACTCGCACTCTACGAGTCGCCGGGCTGGCTCACGATGCGTGACGACTACCTGAGCACCAGCTCCGCGCCCTCGACCAACATCGAGTACTTCGGTTTCGGTTCCACCAGCAGCCAGTGCATCGGCGTCGCCTACGTGCTGTTGCCCGACCGCCTCAACCTCTATCTGAGTACGCCACGTCGGGTCGCGAATCAGATGGCCGCGTTCGCAGGCGAGCTGCGCCAGGCGATCGGCGAGCTGGTGGACCTGCTCACGCTCAGCAGGGGATCACTCACCGGGTGATTACCATGGTGGTATGAGCGAGTCAGCATCGCCTGCCGTCCCGGGCGCTCGCCTAGGCTGCCGGGATGACGACCGATGCGCTCAGGATCGTCTCGCTCCTGCCGTCGGCTACCGAGATCGTCTGCCGCCTCGGGTTGCAGGATGCGCTGGTCGGTGTGACGCATGAATGCGATCACCCGCCGGGTGTCGCCGATAAGCCCCGGCTGACCGCGAGCCGGATCTCGCACGAGACGATGAGCAGCGTCGAGATCGACCATGCCGTCCGGTCGCAGCTCGACGGGCACGGCAGCATCTACGACCTGGATGAGACGCGGCTGCGCGCGCTGGCGCCGGACCTGATCCTGACCCAGGAACTGTGCGAGGTGTGCGCTGTCAGCTACCGCACGGTGGAGCAGGCGGCGCGTCGGCTGGACACCGACACCGCGGTCGTGTCGCTGGAGCCGAACACGATCTCCGACATTCTGGCCAACATCAGGACCGTCGGGCAGTTGACCGGTACGTCGACCAAGGCCGACCGGGTCGTCGGCGAGTTGCGCGCCCGGCTGGACACGCTGGACCGCTTGTCCACCGGCCTGACCCACCGCCCGCGCACGCTGGTCCTGGAATGGCTGGAGCCGCCGTTCGCGCCGGGCCACTGGGTTCCCGAGCAGGTCGGGCTCGCGGGCGGGGACGCCTCGTTCGGGGCTGCCGGTGCCGCATCGCGCACCACGACCGCCGAGGAGATCCGAGCCTACGCACCGGAGGTGGTGGTGCTGGCCCCGTGCGGTTTCGACATCGACGACACCGTCCGCCGGCTGCCCGCGGCGCGGTTACCAGATGGCTGGGCGGAGCTGCCCGCGGTGCGCGACCGGCGGGTGTGGGCGGTCGACGCGACCTCCTACTTCAGCCGGCCGGGGCCACGAGTGGTGGACGGTGCGGAGATCCTCGCCGCCATCCTGCACCCGGAGGTGTTCGGCGAACCGCAGCCGTACCAGGCGATCCGCGTATCGCCCGAGCAGATGCACATGCAGGCCGGTCAGCGGTAGTCATACCGGCACTACCCCAACCTGTGGTGCCACACCAGCCGGGTGCGGACGAAGTCATCGGTGGACGTGCGCGGCGGTGGCGCCGATGCGGGCGGCTCGCGGGGGCTGTCCGGGTGTCCGCTCAGCCGGGCGCTGGCGTCGATGTTGGCCTGGACGCGTTCCCGCCGGTGCTGTTCGTAGCTGGTGAAGGCGTGCTCGACATCGGGTTGGTCGCGCAGCGCTTTGGCCAGGATCACCGCGTCCTCCAGGGCCATCGAGGCGCCCTGGCCGGTGGCCGGGGAGGCCGCGTGCGCGGCGTCGCCGATCACGAGCATGCCGTCGCGATGCCAGGTGGTGACATCGGGCAGGTCGTAGGCGTTGGTGACCAGTATCCGGTGGGCCGCCGCCACGATGCGCGGCGCTGGTGAGCGCTCCTGCCGCAGCAAGCTGGACAGGGCTGCTTTCCACCGCGATGTGCTGCCGTGCCTGATGTCGTCGCGGCGCAGTTCGCCGTCGCGGACCCGGGCGAACCACCAGGTGCCGTCGTCGCCGGTGACGATGTAGCCGAACGCGACCGCCCCACGGACGACGTTGAAACTGTCCGGTTCGGCGGGCACCCCGGTGTCGGTGGAATAGCCGTAGAAGATGCGCTGGCCCACGTAGCGCGGCGGCGCCGCCGGGTCGATCATCGTGCGGACGGTGGAGTTCAACCCGTCGGCGCCGATCAGCACGTCACCGGCGGCCTGGGTGTCGTCGTCGAAGAACGCGGTCGGGCCACGCGCGCCGCTGCGCACCCGGATCAGCCGTTTACCGCGATGGATCCGGATCCCCCGGCGCTGTGCCTCCTGCTGTAGCACGGCGCAGAGGGTGGCGCGGGTCAGGTAGCGGTAGCGGGTGGCGGGGTGCTGGTGGTCGCCGATCGGGACGGTGCCGACCTGCGTGCCGTCGCCGTCGTGGATCCGCATGACGGTCAGCGGCGCACCCGCTGCGGCGACCATTGCGTCCGCGTCGATCTGCCGCAGGGCGTGCATCCCGTTGCTGGCCAGCGTCAGGAACGCACCGGTATCGAGACTGCTCTGCGGGTGGGCCTCGTAGACGGCGGCCTCGATACCCGCCTTGTGCAGGGCGATCGCCGCTGCCGTCCCGGCGATACCCGCCCCGATGATCAGAACCTCGGCCATCACCCCTCATCCTGCCGGGCGCGCGTCCCGGTCCGCTGCCGGACCGGACGGCGCCCCGGCCGATGTGCGGCTTTCGGAGCTGTTCGCGCCCGGCAAGGACTCGCTGACCAGCTACGGTTTCATGGTCCAGCGACACGAGTGCGCCGACGCTGCCATCCCGCACTACCACGATGCCCTGTGCTCTGCAACTGCAGCTCGACCAGCTTGGCAGTGGAGGAAAGGCCCTGTGGATAACTCGTGAGTGGCGATGGTGGGGTGGCCAAGCTCGCTCAGGACTGATCCGGGCGCTCTCGTCGTTGGAAAGCCTCTTGTCGTCAGCAGATCGGTAGCCCATTCGGAGGCGTCGGTCCGCGATCCTTTGGCAGGTCGGTGTACAGGTCCGGGATGAAGAACCCGTCCTTCATCTTGTTCCACACCGGCCAGTCGTTGGGCTGCCCTGGAGCCGGCGCCGGATCGGACAGCGGCTGCCCGTCCCTCACCTGACATAGGACCTCGACGAGCTCACCCTCAGCAGGCCCGTACAGCTTGCCACTCTGGTTGGTCGGCTGCTCGAACTTGGAAACGCCGCTGCCTCCGGTGTTGATCACTCGTGCGCGTACAGCGGGGAGTGGAGCAGCCAGTCCTGGCTGCGTCGGCGCCGCAGTCACCCTGCTCGTCGGTGTATCGTCGTTCAAGACGTACGTGGCAATGGCACCGATCAGTGCGGCAACCACGACTGCACCGGCGGCGACGTACGCCGCCAGGAGCGTCGCCCGTGCAGGGGTCAGCTCCCTGCGCGTGGTGCCCGCTCCGACCGGACGTCGGCCAGAGGTCTTGGGTGGCGGGCGGTTTGCCACGCTTCTCACTCTGCGGCCGCGTCCCGCCGGCCTCCGGCTGCTCGCTCCTACCCCGCCCCACTGCCGCCGGCTTCTTCGACCGCTCATCAGATGAGGATGGGGTCGCCGCGTTGGAACTCTCGGGCGACGAAGCCATCACCGGCCTCCTCCAGATGGGGGTCAACTCCAGATGGGGGTCAACTCCAGTCAGACATTGAGCGGTAAATTGTCAAACGTACTCGCTATCGGGTTCGTTCCTGTCCAGGTGGCCGGACACCCCGGAGGGGTGTCGCCTGTGACCAGGCCACGGATTGTGAGCACTGGCCTTGCCTGTCGCGCACTCGCGGACAGGTCCGCAGGGGTAGGCGCGTTGCGGCGTGCGAACTCCGCGGGCCGGAGGGTTGGCGGCGGTTAAGGACAGCTCAGCAGGGGGTTGGCGGTACTTGAAGAGCCCCCATCAGCCGATGCGGCGGTGCACGGTGTCCTTGGTGGATGGGCCGGGCGGTGCTGGGGCGATCCACGGGCCGTCGATGGACGGGTCCAGCACGCCTGCCTCGAGCCAGGTGAAGCGGTCGTCAGGACCTGCTCGGCGGGCACGCCGCGCTCACCGCGGGCGGCCAGCGACTCCGCGATCGCTTCTTTCGCGTCGTGGGCGTTGAACGCCTCGGCAGCGTCAGCTTGCCGACACCCTTGCGGGATCCTGGGCGACGTAGCGGCCCAGGTGGGAGACGCCGTAGCGCTCGGCGACCTCAGCGAGCGCCAGGTGTGTGGCGTCTGACCGGCTCGTCGGGTGGTGATCATCGGGTCTAGTGTGTCGCTGGCACCGGGCAGCGGACGCCGGCTGCGGGTGCTGGAAACCGGCCGGGCAGTTCGTGCGAATACCGAGCCGAGCACTCGGTGCTGATCGTGAGGTGTGGGTCGATTTGATCACTAAGCCGCTGGCCGGGTCCCAGCAGACGCGCGGGATTGCGCACGCGGTCCGGCTGGCCGTACTGACCATGCTGCTGGCGGGTCTGTTCGCGCTGCTCAACCCGGTGCCTGCGGCGGCGCACATCGCTGGAAGCAGCGGGTCGCCGACCAACTATCGGGCCACGGTGACCGCGGTCCGGCCGGCGGTGCCGACCATCGAGGTGACCGTCGGGCTCGGCGGGCAGTGGGTACGTGTCGTCAATCAGGGGGCTGCGCAGATCGTGGTCCTCGGCTATCGCGGTGAGCCGTTCGTGCGGTTGTCCGAGAACCGGGTGCAGGTCAATGAGCTCAGCAGCACAGCCGTCGAGACCGACCTGGTTCAGGCCCCCCCGGCGGCGGACCCAGCGACCGAGCCGAGGTGGGTGACCCTGCGCGACGGAAGTGAGGCCACCTGGGCTGACACCCGGCTCGATGTGCCATCGGAGTCGGCCGGGGTGTCCTGGGAGTTGCCGCTGGTCGTGGACGGGCAGCAGGTCACCGTCCTGGGCGCCGTGGACCGCGTGCCGTCCCCTTCGCCCTGGCCATGGGTGGCGGCCCTGGTGCTGCTCGCCGCGGCGGTGTCGGCCCTCGGGTGGGTGCGGGACTGGTACCGGCCCATGGCTGCCGTTGTCACGGCGGGAGTCCTGGCCTTTGTGCTGCACCTGCTGGGCACTGGATTGGCTCCGCAACAAAGTGGGCCGGTATTCGGCTGGGCCGGCCTCGGCGCAGTGGGCGCATTCGCCTTGGTGATCGGAACCATCACGGTGGTCAGCACGGTGCGCAGAAGGGCGTCGGCGCCGGACCGGGTCATCACGACCGGGATCATGGTGCTGCTGCTGGCCGCCACCGATATCAGCGTGCTGTGGAACTCCCAGCTTCCCTTCGCGGGCCCGGCGACGCTGGACCGCGGCCTGACGGTGCTCACCTACGCCACCGCGCTGGGGTTGCTCGTGGCAGGTGCCCGGCTGAACCGCCAGGCACGCCAGGCGGCGTCGGACACCACGCCGGACACCACGCCGGACACCACGCCGGACACCACGCCGGACACCACGGCGGACACCACGGCGGACACCACGGCGGACACCACGGCGGACACCACGGCGTCCGGGACAGCGAGCGGCTGATGGCCCACGTGGCGGCAGACATCCTCGCGCACGGCGTCGGGGGGCGGCAGGACCTGCCGTTACCCCTGGACCTGATGGTGCAGGGGGCCGTCCTGGCCCTGCTGGCCTCGTTCTTCGGTCTGGGTGTGTTGTGGCGGTCCGCGCGGTTCCGTGCCGGAGCGGCAGGGCGGGCGATACCGCTTCCGGTCCAGCGGCTTGTGGACAGCTCCTGGCTGCGGTGGCTGCTGCGCCTGCTCGGGCTCGCTGCGACGGCGTACGTCGTCGTCGCGGCACTAGTAGTGCCCCCCGACGGGCGCAACCCGCTGCCGCACACCGTCTACGTCCTGTTCTGGATAGGGCTCGTTCCGCTGTCCCTGCTGTTCGGCCCGGTATGGCGACTGGTCAGCCCGCTGCGCACGATTCACCTGCTGCTCGCCGCGATCACCCGGATTCCCGCCGACCGGGGACTGGTCTCGCTACCGAACTGGCTCGGTTACTGGCCGGCTGCGCTCTCGCTGCTCAGCTTCGTGTGGTTGGAGCTGGCCGCCCCGAACGGCGCCGACGTCACCGTGCTGCTGCTGTATTTCAGCGTTTACGCTGCCGTCCAGCTCTGCGCAGCTCTCCTGTTCGGTCACCGCTGGTTCGCCACTGGCGACGGGTTCGAGGCATATTCGACACTGGTGGGCGCGTTGGCGCCGGTCGGGCGACGGGACGACGGCCGCCTCGTGCTTCGCAACCCGCTCGATGGGATCGCCACGTTCGGGCCCGCCCCCGGCATTGTGGCCCTGATCGCGGTGCTGCTGGGCTCCACCTTCTTCGACAGCCTTTCCGGTTCCGCGGACTGGACCCGCACCGTCCAGGCGGTGCCGATCCCGGCCGCGTTGATCTCCACTCTCGGGTTACTGTTGATGATCGCCCTGGTGGCCGTCACCTTCGTCGGGGCGACCCGGTTGGC
Organism: Pseudonocardiaceae bacterium; assembly: GCA_050699435.1. Taxonomy (GTDB): domain Bacteria; phylum Actinomycetota; class Actinomycetes; order Mycobacteriales; family Pseudonocardiaceae. Next base: position 53,778 of record JBOHGM010000009.1, read on the forward strand.
CGGTCGGGTCGGCCACCGCGGTCGAAAGCCGGTTCCCGGCCTGCTCGCCCACACCGTGATCCCCATCGTGGTGGGCTACGTCATCGCGCACTACTTCTCGTTGCTGCTCTTCGAGGGACAGCAGGCCATCGTCATGCTCTCCGATCCGTTGGGCACCAGCACGGAATTGTCCGGCGCCATCAACTACGGCCTGATCACGGCGACCGGCATCGCCTTCGTCCAAGTGGTCGCTGTCATCGTCGGGCACGTCCTCGCGGTCATCAGCGCTCACGACCGCTCGGTCGCGCTGTTCCCTCGGTCAGACGTCGTCGTGGGGCAGCTCCCGCTGATGGTCCTGATGGTCGGGTACACGGTGGGCGGGCTAACGCTGCTGTTCGCGGCGTGACCCGTGAGTGGCGTTGAGTGCTATAGCATTCAACGCCACTCACGACCGCGGAGCGCATGGGTTCCGTCGGGGAGCTTGCGGCTGATCCCGCGCCGGGCGAGCAGCTCCATGATCGGGACGGTGACGCGGCGGGTGGTGCCCAGCGCTTGGCGAGCCTGGCTGAGCGTGAACGGGCTGGGCAGCGCGGCCAGCGCGGCGGCGGCAGCGGCGTCGGCTCCGGGCGCGAGGTAGACCCCGTCGGCGATCTTGAGTAGTTCGCCGGCCCGGACCGCTGCGGCGAGTTGCTTGGGGCCCAGCCCGAGTTCGGCGAGCCGGTGCGCTTCGGGTGCGGCGAAGGGCCGCTCGGCGAGGCTGGCGCGGATGGTGTCGACGGCCTGCTGGACCGCGGCCGGCAGCGCGGCGTCCGTCCGGCCGGCATGCACCCGGCCGTCGACGACGGTCAGTGCCGGTCCGAGCAGTAACTCGACCAGCCGCGCGTCAGGCATGCCGGTGATCTGCCGTGCGGTCTCCAGTGGCATCCCGGGCTCGAGCGGGTTCGCGGCCGCGTGCTCGGTCACCGCGGTCGCGAGCGCAGCGGCTCGCTTGGTGAGCACCTCGCGGTCGGCCAGCCAGCCGCCCGCTTCGGCCGCGCCCGCGGGCACGGACGCGCCCATCGCGATCAGTTCGTCGCGGCGGACCAGCCCGCGGCGACGCAGCTCGGCGACCCCATCCGGGGAGCCGTCCATCGTGGACAGCTCTGCGGCGCGGGCGGCGGCTGCGCCGCGGCGGCGTAGCGGCGGAGGGCGCACATCCAGCACGGTGACGCCGGCCGGGATGCGGCGAGTACCGGGATCGCGGACCAGCGCCCGGTCACCGATCCGCAGCGGCAGCGGTTCGGCCAGGGCCAGCCGGGCGGCGTCGGTGCCGAGCGGGCGGACCCGCGCGGGTACCGCGGCGGCGCCGACGTGCAGCACCACCTGCCGCGGCAGGTCGGCGGCCTCGATGGTGTCGGTGGTCGCAGCGCCGAGCAGCCGGACGTCGACAACGCGGGTGGTCAGCCAGGCGTCCGGGGTGAGCAGGGCGTGCCCGCGGCGCACGGCCGCCAGCGGCACCCCGCGCAGGTTGACCGCCACCCGCGCCACCGGGGACGCCGTCGCCACCGGCTTGCCGAGTGACTGCAGGCCCCGCACCGTCACCCGCCTGCCCTCGGGGCAGAGCACGAGTTCGTCCCCGACCCGCAGGATTCCGGCGGGCAGCGTGCCGGTGACGACAGTGCCGGCGCCACGGATGGTGAACGCCCGGTCCACCCACAGCCGCACGTCGGCGTCGGCGTCCGGCGCGGGCAATCCGGCGACCAGCTCGCTCAGCGCGGTGCGCAGCTCGTCGAGCCCCTCGCCGGTCGTGCCGGAGACGCACACCGCCCGGACCCGGCCCAGCGAGGAGCCGGCTAGGTGCTCCAGGGCTTCCTCGCGGGCCAGTTCTGGGTCCATCAGATCGCTGCGGGTCACCACCAGCAGGCCGTGCCGCACCCCGAGGGCGTGCAGGGCGTCGAGGTGCTCGCGGGATTGCGGCATCCAGCCCTCGTCGGCGGCCACCACGAGCATGACGGCGGGCACCGGGCCGACGCCGGCCAGCATGTTGGGCACGAAACGCTCGTGGCCGGGCACGTCGACGAAGGCCACTGTGGTTCCGGATGGCCCCGTGGTTCCGGATGGCCCCGTGGTTCCGGATGGCCCAGCTGGCCCGGGCGGCAGGTCGGTCCAGGCGAACCCGAGGTCGATGGTCATGCCGCGGCGGCGTTCCTCTGCCCACCGGTCGGGTTCCATCCCGGTCAGCGCCCGGACCAGGGTGGACTTGCCGTGGTCGACGTGTCCCGCGGTGGCTACGACGTGCATGACAACCCGGCTGTGAGAACTGCGTCGCGCAGCGCGGCATCCTGCTCTTCTGGCAGCGCGCGCAGGTCGAGCAGGCACCGGCCGTGCTCGATCCGGCCGAGCACCGGCGGGGTGCCCGCACGCAGCGCAGCGGCGAAGCACTCCGGCAGGCTGACCGCGGCGCTGGGCAAGCCGACGCCTGGCGCGCCGCCGCCGCCGACGGTGGCCGCCGACGGCACCGCGGTGGCGTCGATGCCGCGGGTTGCCAGTTCTGCTGCGATCACCTCGGCTCGCCGGTGCAGCGTCGGCGCCGCGGCGGTCAGCGCCGCCGCGGTGGGGGTGACCGGTCCGCGCAGGGTGGCCTCCAGCGCGGCCAGGGTGAGCTTGTCCACCCGCAGGGCCCGGGCCAGTGGGTGCCGTCGCAGCCGGGTCACCAGTTCCACGGTGCCCAGCAGCAGCCCGGCCTGCGGACCGCCGAGCAGCTTGTCGCCGCTGGCGGTGACCAGATCGGCGCCGTCGGACAGCGCGGTGGCGGCGTCCGGTTCGGCAGGCAGCGCGGGGTGCGGCGCGAGCAGTCCGGAGCCGATGTCGGCGACGACGGGCACGGGGAGGCCGGCCAGGTCCGCTGTCGGCACCGAGGAGGTGAACCCGGTGATGCGGAAGTTCGACGGGTGCACCTTGAGCACGAACCCGGTCTCCGGCCCCACGGCGCTCGCGTAGTCGCTCAGGTGGACCCGGTTGGTGGTGCCGACCTCGCGCAGCCGGGCCCCGGTGCAGACCAGCAGGTCGGGGATGCGGAACCCGTCACCGATCTCCACCAGCTCGCCGCGGGCGATGACGATCTCGCGTCCGGCGGCCAGCGCGGTGGCGGCGAGCACCAGCGCGGCGGCGCCGTTGTTCACCACGTGCACGCCTCCCGCTGTCGGCACCGCCTCGGCCAGCGCGGCCAGTGCACCCGCTCCGCGCCGTCCCCGGCCGCCGGTGCCCAGGTCGAGCTCGACGTCGCAGGTGCCCGCCGCGGTGCGCAGCGCCTGGATCGCCGCTGCGGACAGCGGTGCCCGGCCGAGGTTGGTGTGCAGCAGCACCCCGGTCGCGTTCAGCACCGGATGGAGACTGGTGGCGTTGTCCGGCAAGCTGGCCAGCACCTCGGCGACGACGCGGTGTGGCGCCAGCGCGCCCTCGCGGACCCGCTGCTGGGCCGCGGCCACCGCCCGCTTCACCAGCGGTCGCCCGAGCCGCTCGGCGGCGGCGGCGACCGCAGGCTCGGCCAGCACCGCATCCGTGCGCGGGATGAGCCGGCGGGGATCCATGGCGGGCACGGTAGCTCCCCCGGCCGGACACACCCTAGTCCTGCACTGTGCAGGAACCGGTTCACCCTATCGAGGGATATGTAACACGGTACGTGATCGTCGCGAAACGAGAGCGACAGACACGCGCAGCAACCACCGCGGGGCCAGAGCAGCGGCTGTCTCCCCTTTCCTTCCCATTATTGGAGTTCCGATGTCCCTGCCCGCTGCCCCCCGCGCGCCACGTCACCGCTCGTCGAATTCAACCCGCGCCGTCGGTGCCGTTATCACCGTGCTGGTGTTGCTCGGCCTCGCCGGCCAGTGCAGCTCCACCGCCGAAACCAGCAGTGCCACCCCACCGCCCGCTACGCAAAGTTCCGCTCCCGCTGTCGAGACCTCCGACGCTGTGGTGGCCCCGGAAACGGTGGATGAAGAGCCGACCGTCGTCGATGTCGTGCCGCCGCTGCCACCGGTACCCGCGCCAGCAGAGGATTACAGCGACGACACCAACGAAGAGGGTTACAACGACGGCACCGACGACAGCAGCGGCGGATTCGTGTACTACAAGAACTGCGCTGCGGCGAAGGCTGCGGGTGCCGCACCGCTGCACGCGGGTGACCCGGGCTACGCCTCGCACCTGGACGGTGACGATGACGGTGTCGCCTGCGAATCGTGACCAGTCCCCGGGTAGCCGACCTGCGGGATGCCGGGCGCTGGGAAGATGCCGTGCCGGGTTACCGGCACGGCATCTCTCTGCATCGGGGCCGAGTAGGTGACGACGTCGCCGCGATGCTCGATCGCCAGCGCAGCGAGGTGAGCGTCGTTGCTGAGGTTTCCGCCGCTCCCGAGCGGGGTCAGCAGGGCCGCAGAGCACCTCCAGATGTTGTGCTGCCATGGCCGAACTCAACAGACCTGATGGCGGAGGCGGACGGGAATCGAACCCGCCTGACCGAGGTACTCGGTCACGTCGGTTTTGAAGACCGCGGGGGCCACCAGGCGCCCAGACGCCTCCGCCGCGAAATCCTAGGTCGTGAGTGCGTAACAGTGTTCCAGCACCCGACGCCACTCACGAGTGCAGCCGGTAGAAGCGGAAGAAGTCGTGCTCCAAGGGCAGCGCCTCGACCAGGGAGAAGCCGGCGCGGGTGGCATAGTCGGTGAGGGTGTCGGCGCGCATTACCGTCCCGGTGGCCGCCGACGGTTGGTGTGACATCCCGTCGGGCAGGCAGCAGATCAGCGAGTAGCCGTACAGCAGCCGCTCGACCTGCGAGCCGGGGGCGGTGAAACGGTCCTCGGTCCGCTCGTCCATCACGATGACGATGCCGTCCTGGCCGGCCAGCCGCCGCATCGCGGTGAGCACCCCGATCGGGTCGGGCAGGTCGTGCAGGCATTCGAAGGCGAACACCGCGTCGTAGGGACGATCGGGCAGCACGCTGCCTGCGTCGGCGACGGCGAAGTGCACCCGCTCGGCCACGCCCGCCTCGGTGGCGTTGCGCCGAGCGGCGTCGATGGACGGAGCGTCCAGGTCGAACCCGTCGACAGTCACGCCGGGGTAGGCACGGGCGATCGCGACCGACGACCAGCCCACGCCGCACCCGACATCGGCCACTCGGGCACCGTCACGGCGCAGCCGCTCATGCAGATCAGGGATCTCGGGCAGGTACTGCTGGCCGAGCTGGTGCAAGTACAGCGGCCGGTTCATCGCACCCTGGGCCTCCCGCAGGTCATCGCCCAGGGTGGCCCAAGAGACCCCGCCCCCAGTGCGATACGCCTCGCGCAGCGCGTCGAGATGCTTGCCCGCACCTGCGACGAACCGGGCCAGTGGGGCGAGGTAGGCGAGGCTGTCCGGGTCGGTGAGCACCTCGGCGTGCGCCGCGGGCAGCTGGTAGCGCCGGACGGTGGGTGCCGCGTCGGCGTCGGTGACGGTGAGGTAGCCGGCGACGGCTTGGTGCTCCAGCCACTCGCGGGCATAACGCTCGGCGCAGCCGGTGCGCTCGGCCAGCTCTGTGGAGGTCAGCGACCCGTGCGCGGCCAGCGTCTGGTACCAGCCCAGCCGGTCACCCAGGTAGATGGCCTGTACCTCCATGGCGCCCAGTACGGAGCCGACGACACGATCGGCAAAGACCTCGGCGGACTGGGTGGTCTCGGCGGTGGTGGTCACGGTGAGTCCTTTCGGGTAGCGGTTTATCCGGGACAGGAAACGATGCGCACCTTGCAGCGGGCTCGCAGCGGGCTCGCAGCGCCGTACGATCGCCCGATGCGGGTCCGGGTGCTCGGCACCGTGGAGCTAGTGGATGAAGGCCCAGCCGGCGCCGAAGCGGCGGTACCGCTCGGCAGCCCCACCCAGCGTCTGGTGCTGGCGGTGCTCGCCGCTCGCCCCGGCGCCACGGTCAGCGCCGACGCGCTCATCGACGCGATCTGGGGCGAGCGACCCCCTCGTACCGCGAAGGACTCGCTGCGCACCTACATCTCACGGCTGCGCCGCCACCTCGGCGAGGCCGTGGCCACTCGCGCAGGCGGCTATGCGCTGCCCCCCGGATCGGTGGACGCCGAGCGCTTCGAGGAGCTGGTGGTCCGGGCTCGCCAGGCCGATCCGGCGACGGCCGTCGCGCTGCTGGACGAGGCGCTGGGGCTGTGGCGGGGAGCCCCGTTCGGCGACCTCGGGGACGTCGATCTGCTGCGCGGGGCAGCGCTGCGGCTCGACGAGCTGAACGTCTCCGCGCGGGAGTTGCGGGCCTCGGCGCTGTCCGCGGCGGGGCGCTGTGCCGATGCGGTCGCCGCGGCCGAGGAGCTGCTCGCCGGGCATCCGCTGCGCGAGGGCGGCTGGATCGTGCTGATCGGCGCGCTGGCCGCGCAGCGGCGCGCTCCGGAGGCGATGGCTGCCTACCGCCGGGCGGTGGCCGTGCTGGACGAGGCCGGACTCGACCCGTCGGAGGCGCTGCGGGCCGCGCAGACCGCCGCGCTCGCGGCGGTGCCCGAGCAGCCGCGATGGCTGCCCACTCCGGCGGCGTCGCTGGTCGGGCGCGAGCAGGAGCTTGCTGCGCTCATCGGCCTGGTGCAGCGTGCCCGGGTCGTCACGATCATCGGGCCTGGCGGGGTCGGCAAGACCCGGCTGGCCATCGAGGCCGCGCACGCGCTGGCCGGGCGGTTCGGTCAGGGCGCCCGGCTGGTCGAGCTGGCCGGGCTGCGCGATCCCGGCGCGGTTGGTGCGGCGCTGGCAGGCGCGCTCGGCCTGACGGTGGCCGCTGGGCCCCCGGAGACCGCGCTGTCCCGGGCCGGGGCCCTGGACCTGCTCGTGGTCGTCGACAACTGCGAGCACGTGGTCGAATCGGCGGCCCGCGGGGTGGCGGCGCTGGTCCTGGGCGGCCCGGCGGTGCGGGTGCTGGCCACCAGTCGCGAGCGGCTCGGCATCGACGGGGAGCATGTCATGCCGCTGGCCCCACTGCCCCTGGGCGAGCCGGCCAGGGCGCTGTTCCTGGACCGGCTGCGCGCCGTGCGGGGTGAGGGCGCCACACCCGACCTGGCGCAGGTGGACCGGATCGTCGCCCGGGTCGACGGGCTGCCGCTGGGCATCGAAATGGCCGCGGCCCGGGCGGCCACGCTCCCGCTGGCCGAACTCGCCGACCGGCTGACCGAGCACCTCGGGCTGCTGGCTGCGCGCCGGACGGGCGAGGCGCGGCACCGCACGCTGGCCGCGGTGGTCGAGTGGTCCGAGGCATTGCTGGACCCGGATGACCGGGCGCTGTTCGCCGAGCTGGCGACCTTCGCCGGATCGGTCGGGGTCGACGACGTCGAGGCGGTCACCGGACGCCCCGCACCGCTGGACGCGTTGTGTCACCTCGCCGAGCGTTGCCTCGTCATCGCCGATACCGAAGGCCCTCGGGTCCGGTTCGGGATGCTGTCGACGATCCGCGCGCACGCCGCAGGGCGGCTGGCAGGTACGCCGCGCGGGGCCCAGCTGGCCCGGCGACACGCCGAGCACCTGGTGGCCGTCGCCACCGCGGCCGACCGGGAGTTGCGCGGTCCCGCTGAGGGCGCAGCGCATGTCCGGCTCGCCGAGCTCATCGACGAGTTCCGGGTAGCGCACGCCCGGGCCCGCGCGTCTTACCCGCAGCTGGCCGTGGAACTGTCCGCTGCGCTGCACCTGTTCGCGATGTCCCGGCAGCGCGACGAGCCGCTGTCCTGGGCGACCGAGCTGGTGACCACCCTGGACGACAGCTCGCCGCGAGCCGCCGGGGCGCTGGCCAGCGCGGCGGGCCGGGCCACCACGGCAGGCGACCTGACCCGGGCCCGCGAGCTGGTCGAAAGGGCGCTCGCCGTTGCCGGGTCCGGAGCGCAGCGGTGCGCGCCGCTGGAGATGCTCGGCGACATCGACCTCTACGCGGGCCGGTTGGACGCCAGCGCCAGCACCGCTCAGGAGTTGCTGGCGGTGGCCCGGCGCGCCGGCGACGCGCACGGCATCGTCATCGCCATCCAGAACTGGGCCTGTGCCGAGGCTTACGCGGGGCGCGCTGAGCGGGCGGAGCGGGTGCTGCGCACCGAGCGACCGGCCGAGGCGGAGCTGTCCCCCTCCGACGTCGGCTGGATCGCCTACGGCGAGGGTGAGGTGGTGCTGGATCGAGACCCGCAGCGCGCGCTGCCTGCGCTGGACCGCGCGATCGCGCTCGCCGACAGCGTCGGAAACCGGTTCCTCGGCGGGGCGGCTCGGCTCTCGGCCTGCTCGCTGCGCGCCCGCTGCGGCGACGCCGCCGAGGCGCTCGACGCGTTCGCCGGCGTGATCGACCACTGGCGCAGGCAGGGCGATCGGGTGCATCAGCTGACCACGCTGCGCAACCTCGTCGTGCTGCTGCAGCGCGTCGGCGCGGCGCCGGAAGCCGCCGAGTTGCTCGGCGCCGTGGACGCGGCCACCCTCGCGCCCACCTTCGGAGTGGAGGCCGCCCGGCTGGCCGTGGTGCGCGACTGGGTGGTGCCCGCGCTGGGCGAGCAGGGCGCCCAGCGCCACCGCCAGACCGGCGCAGCCCGCACCGTCGCCGAAGCCGCCGACGTCGCCCTGCAGCATCTGGCCACCTTGAGCTGAGGCGCACCGACTGCGATTCGGTTCCGAATGGCATTCCCGGAGGCGGCTGGGTGGGCGGGTTACTGTCACGGTATGACGGTTACCGCGATCAGGTTGACCCAGTACGCGCACGGCGGTGGCTGCGCCTGCAAGATCCCCCCTGGCGAGCTGGAGTCGGTGGTGGCCGGGCTGGTCGGTGCTGCGGTGACCGAACCGGCTGGTGAGCTGGTCGTCGGCCTGGATGACGGCGACGACGCCGCCGTGGTGCGCATCGGCGACGGTCAGGCCGTCATCGCGACGGCGGACTTCTTCACGCCGGTGGTCGACGACCCCTATGACTGGGGCCGGATCGCGGCGGCCAACGCACTGTCCGACGTGTACGCGATGGGCGGGCGGCCGGTGGTCGCGGTGAACCTGCTCGGCTGGCCGCGCGACGTGCTGCCCTTCGAGCTGGCCGCCGAGGTGCTGCGCGGCGGCGCAGACGTGTGTGGCATGGCCGGCTGCCACCTGGCGGGCGGGCACAGCGTGGACGACCCGGAACCCAAGTACGGCCTGGCCGTCACCGGCCTCGCCGACCCGCAGCGGATCCTGCGCAACGACGCGGGGGTCGCAGGATTACCGCTGTCACTGACCAAGCCGCTGGGCATCGGGGTGCTCAACAGCAGGCACAAGGCCACCGGGGAGGTCTCCGCGGCGGCCGTGGCGGCGATGACCACCCTGAACGCGGTGGCCTCGGCGGCCGCGGTGGCGGCAGGCGTGCGCTGTGTCACCGATGTCACCGGCTTCGGACTGCTCGGTCATCTGCTGAAGCTGGTCCGCGCCAGCGGCGTCTCGGCGGTGCTGGACGCCGCCGCGGTGCCCTACCTGGACGGTGCCCGGCAGGCGCTGGCCGACGGCTACGTCAGCGGGGGCACCCGGCGCAATCTGGACTGGGTCCGCCCGCACCTGACCGCGTCGGTCGATGAGGACGAGCTGCTGCTGCTCGCCGACGCCCAGACCTCCGGCGGCCTGCTGGTGGCCGGTGAGGTGCCGGGAGCGCCGGTGATCGGCGAGCTGGTGCTCCGCGGCGAGAGCTTGATCACCGTGCGCTGAGGCACCGGTGAGTGGCCAGGGTCGCGCCGCAGCGGGCTCTGCAGTCGTACGTACGCTATCATTGGTGACACCTACTGACCGGCCCTCGCCGTCCGCTCGCCGGTCCCGATCGCGGTGAGCACGGTGCGCGGCTGCGCGTCGACGGGGAACTCCGCGGCGAGTGAGAGCTCGCCGAGACGACCAGGGCCGAGCTCGGGCAGCGAGCGCCGCGCCCAGGAAGTCCGCCCTCCTCATCCCCCGTGGACCACTCCGTTGCGCGCGTGTCACCTGCCCGGAGTGCCGTCCCCCGTGCCGCGAAGGCGTCCTTTGCCTCGTCGGAGGAGGTAAAGGACGCCTTCGCAGAGTTCGGCGTGCCACGAAGGACGCCTTCGCAGAGTTCGGCGTACCACGAAGGACGCCTTCGCGGCACAGGTGGGGGCGCCACTGCCGCGAGTTATCCACAGGCAGAATACCAGCGGGTCGACGACCGGGCGCCCGCACGTCACGCTGGGCAGCATGACGAGGGGGACGTGGAGCAGGCAGTGGGTAGAGGTGCATGCGCACGCCGAAGACTCCGTGATCAGGGTGGCGACACTGGTCGAATTGGGAATCGATCGGACGACGGTGTACCGGCGCTGCCGTCCGTCCGGTCCGTGGCGGTGGTTGCTGCCCGGAGTCGTGACGCTGCACTCGGGCACCCCGACCGACCGGCAGCGCCAGCGGGGCGCGCTGCTCTTCGGCGGTGGCGACGCCGTGCTCACCGGCCATGTGGCAGCACGGCTGCACGGGCTGCGCGAAGTCCCCGCGAGTGCATCGGTGCCGGTGTTGATCCCGCACTCCTGCCACCGGAGGAGCGCGGGCTTCGTTCTCATCGAGCGCACCACCCGCATCCCCTCCCGCATCATTCGTTCGGGTATGCCGTGCGCGCCCGTCGTCCGGGCGGTGCTGGACGCCGCCCGGCGAATCCGGGACAGCCGCACCGTGCAGGCCGTCCTCGCCGAGGCTGTCCAGCGTAGGTACTGCACGCCCCGTCAGCTACGCGCGGAGCTCGATGCGGGCAGCCAGCGCGGCTCGGCGCTCGTCCGATGCGCCCTGCCCGACATCGTCGACGGGGCACGGTCGGTCGCCGAGGCAGATGCGCTCCGGCTGTGGCGTCGCGCCGGGCTGCCCAAGGCGGAGTGGAACGTGCAGCTGATGACCTCGAGCGGCACGGTGATCGGCACGCCCGACGCATGGGACCCCAGGGTGGCGTTCGCCTGGGAGATCGACTCCCTCGAATACCACCTCAACCCGCCCGACTACGCACGCACGCTCGACCGGAACGCCCGGTACACCGCCCACGGGATCGCGTTCCTGCAGACGATCCCCTCCCGCCTGGTCCGCGACAGCGACGCCGTGATCGCCGAACTGCTCTCCGCATACGCGGCAGCAGCCCAGCGCCCGGCACCTGCCGGCATCTGCCACAAGCCTCGCACCGAGCACTGAACCTCAGCCCTGCCACCAAGGCGCCCTGCCACGAAGGCGCCCTGCCACGAAGGCGCCCTGCCACGAAGGCGCCCTTCGTGGCGCGTGTGACGCCACGAAGGACGCCTTCGCCTCCTCCAACACTACGAAGGCGTCCTTCGTAGCGTCACACGCTGCGGTGTACGCGACGGGAGTACATCGGACGAGTGCGCGGGGTGGGCGATGCCGCGTCAGGCGAGGCTGAGCGCGATGCCGTCGAGGATGTCGTGCTCGCTCACGACCAGCTCGTCGATACGGCACGCGTGCAGCTCCTCGGCGAGCACCTGCACGATGAGCGCACCACCCGCGATCACGTCGACCCGGCCGGGGTGGATCGCCGGATCGGCGGAGCGCTCCTCGTGGGTGGCGGACAGTAGGTTCGCCGCGACGTCCCTGCAGCTGCGACAGCGGCAACCGCGAGAGGTGGGTGCGCGGCGTCGTAGGCGGACAGGTCCCTGGGCGACGGCGGACAGGGTGGTCCCGGTGCCCGCATGGACACCAGCGGTAGGAACCGAGCAGGTGGGCGTAGTAGTCGGCCATCTGCTCGGCGCTGCGCCTGCTCTTCTCGAAGGTGTAGGCACCATCGGAGAAGAACTCCGTGGCGGCGACGTCCAGCGCGAGCACGACGTCACGCCCCAGCGAGTAACCGGCCTTGTCCTCCCCGGTGGCGATGAGGTCCAGTGCGTCCCGGTTGGTCGGAAGGTCCGGCGCGAAGCCGCCTTTCGTCGCCGAGACCGGTAGCAAGGCCCTTGCTCGTGGCGTGCCCACGGCAGGCCCGCCTGCACCCGCGACGGCCTGAGGGTCGCCGGATACCAGCACGTCTGGCTGGACCAGCCGTCGCACCCGTCGAACCCCGCGACGCACCGGGCAGCGGCGCGCATCGAGTAGGTCCGAGACCGGCGCACCCTCGTTCGGTTCGGGCGAACCGCGCCACCGCGGCGGCCAGAGGAACAGCAGCCCGGCCAGGGCCAGCAGGATCAGGCTCTGCACCGTGGCGACCGTCGCTCCGCCGACGCATTCGCCGGGTCAGTGTTCTGGCACTCGACGCCACTCACGAGCTTTTCTTGACTCGTTCCAAATCACGCGGGATAGTGGTCGGGTCATGGCCCCACCGGATGTCAGCGACCAACTGCGCCTCGCCGGCTTGCGGGTGACCGCACCTCGTCAGTCGGTGCTGCAGTGGTTGGTGGAGCACCCCCATGCCACCGCGGAGCAGATCCGTTCCGGGGTGGCAGAGCGACTCGGCTCGGTGTCCACTCAGGCCGTTTACGACGTGTTGGCCGCCTGCACCCAGGCGGGTCTGGTGCGGCGAATCGAGCCTGCGGGGCATCCCGCTCGATTCGAGCGCCGCACCGGGGACAACCACCACCACCTGGTGTGCCGCTCGTGCGGGCGCACCGAGGACGTCGACTGTGCGGTCGGCGCGCGGCCGTGCCTGACGCCCGGTGACGACCACGGCTACGTCTTCGACGAGGCCGAGGTGGTGTTCTGGGGGTTGTGCCCCACCTGCCACGCCGTGGCTGCGGTCGATGACCAGGCATACGCCGATGATGACTAGAAAGATTACTACGAGGAGGCACGGTAGTGACCGAGACGCAGCCCAAGCCGACGACGACGGATGCCGGTATCCCGGTCGAGAGCGACGAGCACTCGCTGACCGTCGGCCCAGACGGACCGATCCTCCTGCAGGATCACTACCTCATCGAGCAGATGGCGCAGTTCAACCGCGAGCGCATCGCCGAGCGCCAGCCGCACGCCAAGGGTGGCGGCGCCTTCGGCCGGTTCGAGGTGACCAACGACGTCAGCGCCTACACCAAGGCCGCGGTGTTCCAGCCGAACACCACGACCGACATGCTGATCCGGTTCTCCACGGTGGCCGGCGAGCGCGGCAGCCCGGACACCTGGCGCGACCCCCGGGGCTTCGCGGTGAAGTTCTACACCACCGAGGGCAACTACGACATGGTCGGGAACAACACCCCGGTGTTCTTCGTCCGTGACCCGATGAAGTTCCAGCACTTCATCCGCTCGCAGAAGCGCCGCGCGGACAACAACCTGCGGGACCACGATATGCAGTGGGACTTCTGGACGCTCTCGCCGGAGTCGGCGCACCAGGTCACCTGGCTGATGGGTGACCGCGGAATCCCGCGTACCTGGCGGCACATGAACGGTTACTCCAGCCACACCTACATGTGGGTCAACGCGCAGGGTGAGAAGTTCTGGGTGCAGTACCACTTCAAGACCGACCAAGGTATCGAGTTCTTCACCCAGCACGAAGCCGACCAGATGGCGTCCGCGGATACCGACTACCACCAGCGCGATCTGTACGAGCACATCAAGGCAGGCGACTTCCCGAGCTGGACGCTGTACATGCAGATCATGCCGTTCGAGGACGCCAAGACCTACCGGTTCAACCCGTTCGACCTGACCAAGGTGTGGCCGCACGGCGACTACCCGCTCATCGAGGTCGGCCGGATGACCCTGGACCGCAACCCGACCGACTACCACACCGAGATCGAGCAGGCCGCCTTCGAGCCCAACAACCTGGTGCCGGGCATCAGCGTGAGCCCGGACAAGATGCTGCTGGCCCGGGTCTTCGCCTACGCGGACGCGCACCGTGCCCGGATCGGCGCGAACTACAAGCAGGTCCCGGTGAACGCGCCGAAGGTCCCCGTGCACAGTTACAGCAAGGACGGCGCGATGCGGATCCACAACGTCTCGGACCCGGTGTACGCACCGAACTCCAAGGGCGGGCCGCGCGCCGACACCGCGCGCTACGGCGAGCCGGCGGGGTGGCACACCGACGGGGACATCGTGCGCACCGCCTACCCCCTGCACCCGGAGGACGACGACTGGGGCCAGGCCGGCACCATGGTCCGCCAAGTGCTCGACGACGCGGCCCGCGAGCGGCTGGTGAACAACATCGTCGGCCACCTGCTCAACGCCGTGACCGAGCCGGTCCTGCAGCGCGCGTTCGAGTACTGGCGCAACGTGGACAAGAACCTCGGCGACAAGGTCGAGGCGGGCGTCCGCGCCAAGCAGGGCGAGAAGGACCCCAAGGCCGCAGCGCAGGCGAACCCCGGCCGCGAGAGCAGGCAGGCCAAGGCCTGAGTACCCGCTCGTCGCAGGGCCTGGCACCCGAGCCTGCGGTGCCAGGCCCTCGCGCATCCGGGGTGGGGGGCTTCCCAGTCTCGTCGTAGGGTCGGGCTCCATGGGGCTCACCGTGGTCGGCATCGGTGGTTCGATGCGCGAGGATTCGCAGTCCGAGCGGGCCCTGAACGTGGTCCTCGCGGGTGCCCGAGCCGCCGGTGCCGAGACGGTCTCGGTGACCGGCCTGGATCTGGTCCTGCCGTTCTACGACCCAGCAATGGCCGAGCGGAGCGACGTGGCGCACCGACTGGTGGAGGCGTTGCGCGAGGCGGACGGGGTGGTTCTGGTCTCGCCCGGTTACCACGGCACCGTCTCCGGGCTGGTGAAGAACGCGCTGGACTACGTCGAGGACCTGCGCGCCGATCCCCGGCCCTACCTGGACGGGCGGGCGGTCGGCTGCGTCGCCATTGCGCAGGGGTGGCAGGCGACGGTCACCACGCTGACCGCGTTGCGCTCGATCGTGCACGCGCTGCGCGGCTGGCCCACCCCGCTGGGTGCCGCGCTCAACGCCGGTGAGGTGGCCTTCGACGACCGCGGGATCCCTTCCGACCCGGCGGTCGAGCGGACCTTGCGCACGATCGGTGAGCAGGTGGTGCAGTTCGCCCTGGATCGTGGATCGCACCCAGCCGGCCGGAGTTAGGCTCGGGTGGGCTGGGTATTCGGGTGCTGGGTATTCGGGTGCTGGTTGTTCGGGTGCTGGGCCTGCTCCGGGACGGGGGCGTGCGGGTTCGGTGGCGCCGGGTTCGGTGGCGCCGGGTTGAGTATCGTCGGGTTGAGTATCGTCGGGTT
>JBOHGM010000009.1:68964-73478 GCA_050699435.1 Pseudonocardiaceae bacterium
CGGGTTGAGTATCGTCGGGTTGAGTATCGTCGGGTTCGTCGTCGCGACGTTCCGTGCCTCGGGGCCCAGCTCGGCCCGAACGTGCAACGCGCCTGCCTCCAACCGGCCGCGGGGGCGCAGCCCTGCCCGGCGCAGCACCCTGGTCAGCGCGTGGTCGCCAGGTTGCGATACCGCGGTGAGCTCGGTCAGTTGCTCGGCGCGGGCCAGTTCCACCAGCTTGCGGATGAGGGCCGTACCCACTCCCCGGCCTTGCCAGGCGTCCTCGACCAGCAGGGAGATCTCGGCTCGCCCGGGGCCGGCGCCTGTCAAGTTCGCCAGCCCGACCGCCGCTCCACCATCCGTGGTCAACGCCAGCATCCCGGTGGAACCACCGTCGGTGCCCACCAGCCGGCCCAGCACCGTGGCGGACAGGCCCGGACGGGTGGACAGTGCGCGGCGCAACCGGGTCTGCGGAGAGCACCGCGCGTGCAGCGCGGCCACCAGGGGGGCGTCCGCGGCTGTCGTTTCGCGCAACACCACCTCGTAGCCGTCGGTGAGCTGTACGGTGGCGCGCGGCGGTGCGGGCCGGTGCCCGCCGCCGGAAGTGCCCGCGAGTTCGAGCAGCGCGGCAGCCCGGGAGAGCTCGGTGGCGGTGAACGGCCAGCTGCGGCCCAGCCGCACCCGGCCCGCACCCGCGCCGACCTCGGCCTGGTGCGCGGCAGCAGGTGCGCCCGGTCCGGCCAGTTCGGCGCGCAGCAGGGCGGCCACCGCCCGTGGCGCACTGCCGGGGTCGGCCGCGACGCAGTGTGCCAGCGCCAACGCGGTGGTGACCGGATCGGCCAGCGCCTGCGCATCGGCCTGCACCACCACCTTGCAGCGGAACCCGCCGGCCTCCACCGCCTCCACGAGCGTCGGCACCGGGAGCTTGGTCGGGACCCTGACCAACAGCTCGTCGGTCACTGAACCATCCTCCGCCGGTTCACCGACCATGTGCAGGGATTCGATGTTGGCTCCGCACCCCCCTACCGCCGCAGCAAGGGCACCCAACTGGCCAGGCTGATCGGCAACGTTGACGTGCAGCCGCCACAGACTCACGGTGACCACCTCCACGCCCAGCTTTCGCCTATAGCGTTACCAGCACATTGATCGAGGGTAAACCCCACTTGGTTCAGCGGCGAGCACCTCACGGACGAAGGCCACCTCCGCGGCGACGTGCCGAAGTGTCTCTGCGACCACCAGTGAACCGTGCCCCGCGTCGTAGCGGTAGGACCGGTAGGGCTTGCCCAGCTCGGCGAGCCGGGCTAGATAGTTGTCGATTTGACGGATCGGGCAGCGTGGATCGTTCTCCCCGGCCAGTACCAGCACCTGGGCGCGCACGTCGGCCACGTAGCTGATCGGCGACGACAGCCGGTAGACCTCGGGCAACTCCTCTGGTGAGCCGCCGAACAAGGCGCGGTCGAACGCGCGCAGCGGCTCCATCTCGTCGGCGTAGGCGGCCACGAAGTCGGCTACCGGGACGCCTGCGACGCCCGCCGCCCACCGCTGTGGCTGGGTCCCGAGGGCGAGCAGCGCCAGATAACCACCCCACGACCAGCCCTCCACCACGCAGGCTGCCGGGTCGGCGAACCCGGCGGACACCGCCCAGTCGTGCACGGCCGCGACGTCTTCCAGTTCGGTGCGGCCCGGCCGGCCCTCGATCGCGTCCCGCCAGGCCGAGCCGTAGCCGGCGGAGCCGCGATAGTTGACGTGCACGACAGCGAAACCGGCGTCCAGCCAGAGCGCTCTGATCGCGGAGAAGCGATCCTCGTCGGCCGCCTGCGGCCCGCCGTGCAGCAGGAATATCGTCGGCAGCGGGCCGTCGGGAGCCCCCGGTGGCCGGGCCACCAGGGCGTGCACCGTCCCGTGTCGGGTCGCCACATGCTGGTCGGTCAGGGCTTGCGAGCCGGGCGCAGGCTCACCCTCGGGGCGGAGCAGCACGCTGCTGGTGTCGTCCGGGTGCAGAGCCCGGACCATGGGTGCCTCCGCGGCGCATGACCAGATGTACTCCACGGTGCCGTCCGGGCGGACCGTCGCGCCCCCGATCGTGCCGCGTGGGATGTCCAGTGCGGTCAGCGTGCCGGTGGTCAGGTCGTAGCGGTGCAGCGTGGAGCGCGCCGCATGGCTGTGCCCCACCAGCAGCGCGGTGCCGTCGGGAAACCAGTCGGCGGCCACCTCGCCGGGCAGGTCCAGCGTGATGTCGGTCTCGGTGTCCGAGGCGACGTCCCAGATCAGGAGCTCTTCCCGGCCGCGCCGCTCGTGCGTGAGCAGCAGCCGGGTGTCGCCTTCGACCGGGGAGAAACCGAGCACATCCAGACCCTTGCCCGGGCCGTCCCATTTCTCCGCAACGGTCGCGCCTGCGATCTCCGGATCGGCGCCCAGCACCCGGACCGCCGGATGGCGGGAGTCGCCGTGTTCGGAGTGCATGATCGCGAGCAGCCGTTCGTCCCTGGACAGTGCCCCCACCCCGGCGTCATGCTCACTGCGGTAGATGACCTCAGCGGGCGCGGGGTCCCGGCAGATCCAGACCGTGGTGCCCGCATCGGTGGAGGCACCGACCGCCACGCTGCGCCTGCCAAGGTCCAGGCCGGCCGGATAGCCGGGTGCGGCCCCTGGTACGGCCGGTTGCGGCTGCTCGCCGGCGGCTCGCCCGGCGAACGGCTCGCGCACCCAGGTGCCGAACTCGTCGCCGTCGGTGTCGGCGAACCACCACACCTGCGCACCGTCCGGGGTCAAGGTGGCGGAGTGGGTGCCCTGCGGGCGGTCGGTGACCTGGCGGTGGATGCCGGTGAACCGGTCCCAGGCGTAGACCTCCCAGGTGCCCGACGCATTGGAGGTGTAGAGGGACCGGTCGGGGGCGTCG
Source organism: Pseudonocardiaceae bacterium (assembly GCA_050699435.1). Classification (GTDB taxonomy): domain Bacteria; phylum Actinomycetota; class Actinomycetes; order Mycobacteriales; family Pseudonocardiaceae. The sequence goes on from JBOHGM010000009.1 coordinate 71,843, forward strand.
TGGGCCCACTGCGGCAGGCTGACCCGGGGGGCGGTGAACCGGGCGCGCCAGCGGGCCTCTGCACCCGGGTCGTCGAACAGGGTGTCGGGGACGGTTGCCGAATGCTGCGGTGCGCTCACCCCCCTGATAGTGCCGTATCCGCCTCGTCCGCTTTGTCTCCCTGCCGGGTCCGCATGGCATTAGCTCGCGAACCGATGCGCGGTCTGCCTGAGGACGTCGGTGAGGCAGCGTCGGGCCGCCGGGGTCATGCCGTTCAGTACCGCGTGCAGGCGTCTCGCGGTGTCCAGGTCGATCTCGCCGATCATCGGTCCGGCCTCATCGGACACCATGAGCCGGATGCGCCGACGGTCCTCCGCGTCCAGCGTACGGGCTACCAGCCCGGCTCGGGTGAGCCGATCGACCATCGCGCAGGTGGCAGGCGGTCCGGTACCCAGGGCTTCGGACAGCCCACCGAGCGTGACCGGACCCGCGGCGCAGATGTAGTGCAGCGCCGTGAGCTGGGGCAGCGTCGGCTCGGCCCTCGCCCACGCGGCGGGATGGCGCAGGACCATCGCCCGCAGGTGGGCAGCGAGCCAGTCGGCATCCGCCGCGGACACTGCCGCCGAGCAGCGACGCGCGGCAGCTTTCGGATTCCCCGACGGAACGCTCGTCCAGCGTTCATTACTCATCAGTCATCACGAACGATGGAACCACGAACGGTAGCCGGCGCCAACCCCCTTGATCGATTTAGCCGACGTCCAGCCCTCGGCTGTCTTCAGGGTGCGGGCACACGCGGCCGGACAGCTCGCCGCTCATACCGTGATTCCCACTGCTCGGGCGAGTTGGGTGACGGTGGAGGGTGGGCGGGTGCCGCGTGGGTAGCTGCGCACCAGGTCGGTGATGACCTGGCGGGTGAGATCCCGGCAGCGCACCTCTTCGCGGGCGAGCTGGTCGGCATCCAGCAGCGTGGTGGCGGCCTCGTCACGCTGCCCGGCTTGCAGATAGCCCCGAGATACGTCGAGCAGATGAGTGGCCCGACGCTCCCGCGGCAGCCGCACCAGATCACCGGCCGGGATGTCGTTCGCGGCCTCGATCACCCGCCCGGCGCTCTGCATATCGGCCAGCGCCGAGACGCGATGCACCAGCACATTGGTCGTGCCGAAGGCCGACCAGTTCTCGTTGCGGCCCGGGCCGACACGGACAGCGACGGACAGCGCCTCGGCCTGCAGATCACGCACATCGGCCGCCTGGTGTAGCCGGGCCGCTGCGATACTTCCTTTGAGCAGCAATGCGCCGTAGGCGGAACTGAACGCCGGATCGCCGTTCGCCAGCTGCGGCTCCAAACGGCTGGCGGCCGACTTCACTAGGTGGACGGCATCAGGGCGCTGGTGGGTGGCCATCAGTGCGTGCGCGACGCGACGCGCGGCATTGCCGATGAGCGTCCGGTCTCCGGTCTGTTCGGCGATCTGGATCGCGCGGTCGGCGGCCAGCCAGCCGAGCTGGGCGTCCCCGAGTTTGAACGCGGTCTCGGCGGTGAGCTGGTAGGTCCAGGACAGCCAGGTCTGTGCGCTGCGGCGTTCGTCGCCGTCGAGTTGCCAGACCGCCGCCTGGGCATCCCGGATGAGGTCAGCCAGGAGCTGCCCGACGGTCTGGTAGT
>JBOHGM010000010.1:0-17823 GCA_050699435.1 Pseudonocardiaceae bacterium
CCCAGACGAGCCAGCTCGACCGCTCGACGACGGAACTCAGGAGGGTGAGGTGCGGGCACGACGACATCCTTCCCGGTGGCCGCAGCCACCTCAGGTCAGGTGTCCGTGCCGAGGGGTCAAGCTCACGTGTCGTTGGTGGAGGATACGGTGGTCGCTGTTGTCAGGTCGAAGCCATCGACGGGTGCCATGAACGGACCGGGTCAGGCTCCAGAGGTGTGGTCAATCCTGACCCGGACAGCAGCGTGTCGACGGAGTGGGGATCGATCCCGGTCGCGAGCCGGTAGCGCTGATCGATGCCCTTGTCGTGTTGGATCGAATTCCTGCGCTACGCCTGACGCGGTGCATTTCTCCGGTCACCGAGTACTGGACGCCGCCCATCGCAGGCGAACGCCGACGCCGGGACAGGCCGGGAGACGTCGGGAGGGGCCGGGCTTGCGTCAGGCCCCTCCCGCCCGGTTACGCGTGCAGCGTCGTCAGTGCGTCACCGTGACCGGCTTGGATACGGCGTTGTTGTCGTAGCGCGCCTCCTGGAAGGAGTGCTCCGGGTTCGTCTCGACCTCGAGGACGTAGTCGCCTTCCGGCACGTCCGTGACGTCGATCCACTGGCCCGGGAGCTTGCGGCCGTAGGTATCCGCCCACCCGACACTGATGCCCTGGCTGCCATGTATCGTCGTCCCGTAGCCACACTCCGTGTACGTCTTGTCATCGCGTTGTCCGGTGAACTCCTTGGCTTTATCAGTGTCGATGACGCAGAAGCCTCTCTTGGTACCGACTACCGGGCTGAGGCCGTTTCCCGCGATGATGTCGTCGGTGAGCATGTCCGGATTTTCTGTCTTGAGCTGCTGGAAGCTATTGAATTCAGCAGGCGTCCAGAGGCGGTAGGCAGCGTACTTCTTGAAGTGGTAGTGCCCGTGGCACTCACCCCACTCGAAGAGGTTGGCGTTCGCGGGGTCCAGTGGGTCGCCGATGACGAGTGCTCCTGGGCCCATGTTTGGGGTCGAGTAGGGGAACAACAGGAGTCTGCGGCTTCCGGTGCCACCGACCTGACCCTCTTGCACCGAACAGTCGCTGGGTGGGAATTCCTCGGTCACCAGCTTCGTTTTGTCGAGCTTCTTTGCGTCCAGGACCAGGTCGGGACAGCCACGCGGATCTTTGCATGGGACATCGGGCGTTTCCGAGTAGGCGGGCGCCGCGAACAGGTAGCCAGCAATAAGCGCTACCGGAGCAGCCAAGGCTAGGACGAACTTTGTCCTGACGTCCCTGATTCCTCGCACTTCTACCACATCCTTACTGTGTCGGTTCCTATGAGGCACATACCAGCGCCGACGGTCCCCGACAGCCCGTGGATTATGGCGATCACCAGCGATGCCACTGTCGCGGGAATTGGCTGTCCGTAGTGGCTCTGCTGGCGCTCGTAGCGCTCGGACGTACATCCGTACCTGTTAGACGTCGCAGGCCGGACGTGTCCGTCGCTCGGGCACTGACTTTTTCAGCAGGTCTGGTCCCCGTTCCGTTGCGTGACGAGGAACACGGAGAGCAGCGCCTCAACACAGTCGACGGGGTCGGCGCGAATCGATCCAGTCCACCACCGGGATGTTGGGCAGCATGGTCATGCTCCTAGGGGGTTGAACCCGGCGGGCAGCTCCAGCCGGTGCGCGCTCATGAACCCGGTATCGGCGAGCACCTCGCGGGTCGGCCCGTCCGCGACGATCTGCCCGTGGTCGATGACCAGCGAGCGCGAGCACAGCTCCAATGCGTAGGGCAGGTCATGGGTGACCAGCAGGGCCGTCATCCCGAGCCGTTTGACCAGGTCGGCGAACTCGCGGCGGGCCGCCGGGTCGAGGTTGGCGGTGGGTTCGTCGAGTACTAGCACCTCGGGATGCATCGCGAGCACCGTGGCCACCGCGGCGCGGCGCCGTTCGCCGAGCGAGAGCCGGTGTGGCGGGCGGTCGGCGGCATCCGCGAGGCCGACATACGACAGCGCCTCGGCGACCCGGGCCTCCAGCGCAGCGCCGGACAGCCCCAGATGAGCCGGGCCGAAGGCGACGTCGCGCCCGACGGTGGGAGTGAACAGCTGGTCGTCGGGATCCTGGAAGACCACCCCGACCCGCCTGCGGATCTCGGCCAGGGTGCGCCGTTCCACCTCCAGACCGCCGATCGACACCGACCCTGCCGACGGCGTGAGCACTCCGTTGAGCTGCAGCACCAGCGATGTCTTGCCCGCCCCGTTGGGGCCGAGCAGAGCGACCCGCTCGCCGGGCTCGACGCGCAGCGAGACACCCGACAGCGCCTGGCGCCCGTCCGGGTAGCTGAAGTCGAGATCACGCACCTCGATCGCGGGAACGGCACCCGACTCCGGGGCCGAGCCCATGAAGCGGCCCCGACGCCCCGGGATCGAAGGCGCCGGTGCGGGCGCCCGGCGGGCCCGTCGAAAACCCCGAGCCGGGCCGTCCCCGTGCGGGGTCAGCGAGATCGGGGTGCCCACCTTGGACTCGTACCCGGGGAGCTGGACTCGATAGGCACACAGGTCGCAGTTCATCCGCACGTCACCGTGCCGGGCCTCCCGGTAGCGCGCCAGCACGAGCTGGGCCAGCCGTGGATCGGGCCCCAGGCAACCCGCACCGCGCACCTCGAGCTCGGGGTGCTGCTGCGCCCAGCCTGCCGCTTCGGCGTAGATCCGGTTCAGCAGCACCCCGGGGAACAGGAAGAACGGAGCGACCACCGCGGTCCCGGCGCCGAGCAGTCGCAACCGTTCCAGTGCCTCCGACACGGAAGGGGTCGCGACCGAGACGAACCCGGGCTCGACGGTCCCCAGCCCCCGTCCGTCGGCGAGCAGCCTGCCGACCTTCCACAGATCCGCGCAGGCGTCCGGGTCGCTCGACCCGCGCCCGATCAGCGCCACCCCCAGCTTCTCCGGATCGGCGCCACCGGCCGCGTCCCGGATCCGGTCCGTGGCGATCTCCAGCACCACCGGCTCGATACCCAGATCGCGGGCCAGCGAGAACGCCACGCCGGGGTGCCGGGTCCGGGCGCGGGCCAGTGCCGCCGGGCCGTCGTTCTTCAAGTGCCCGGCCGACAGCAGCACCAACGGCACGCTGACGATCTCGGTGGCGCCTCGGGTGATCAGGTCGTCGATGGCCTCATCGACGCTTGGCGAAGCCAGTTCGATGAAGCCGAATCCGGTGCGCAGCCCACCAGCGACGGTGCGGATCGTCTCGGCCAGCGCCCAGAACTCCGCCACCCCGTCGGCTTCCCGGCTGCCGTGGCCCACGACCAGCATCGCCCTCACGCCAGCACCGCCCTCACGCCAGCACCGTCCCGAGCACCGCCAGCAGTGGCACGCTCAGCGCAGCGGCCCAGGCGACGCGAGACGCGGCGGTACCGGTGAGCGCCGCGGGCAGGGACCCGGTGTAGCCGCGCGAGGCCATCGCGAGGTACACCCGCTCGCCGCGTTCGAAAGTGCGCACCACCAGCGCACCGAGTCCGACGGCCACCTCGCGAGCCTGCCAGAGCCAGCGCGGGTCCCCACCCCGGCAGACCCGCGCCGTGCGCATCCTGGCCAGCTCGGCGAGCACCACCTCGGTGTAGCGCACCATGAACGCCGCGACCGCAGTGAACACCCGAGGCACCCGCAACCGCTCCAGTCCGGTGATGATCTCCGGCAGCGGTGTGGTGGCGGCCAGGACAGCGGTGGCGAGCAGCCCGAAGGTGGCCTTGAGCGCGATCATCGCCGCCGCGTGCAGCCCGGACTCGGACAGGCTCACCCCGAGCACGGTCAGCTCCGGTGGCGCGCCCAGGACCGGCAGGGTCAGCACGAACAGCAGGAACGGCACCTCGACCACCAGCCTGCGCAGCAGGACGAGCGGCGGCAGCCGGGCCAGTCCGGCGACCGAGCCGAGCAGCAGCAGGTACCACAGGTAGGGCCAGTACGCGCCGCGCGGCGTGGCGGCGACGGCGAGCACGAACAGCGCGGTCGCGGCCACCTTGCACTGGGGCGCCAGCCGGTGCACCGGGGTGTCGGCGGGGATCAGCAGCTCCGCGCCGGGGTCGTGCGAGCTGCTCATCGCACCGGCTCCGGCGCGACCCGGACCAGGTCCGCCCGCAACGCCAGCAACGCGCGTACTACCAGTGCGGTGACCACGCCCTCGAACAAGGCCACCAGCGCGTAGACCCCGACCGTCGAGACGGCGACAGTGCGCAGCGGCACCCCGGCGGCGCCGCCCACCGCGTACTCCGCGGTGAACAGCACCGCGGCGGCGAGTACCGACAGGATGGCGGCACCCCCGGCGGCTACCGCCGTGCCGATAGGCCCCCTGGGCAGTACCCGGCGCAGTCCGAGCAGCACGGGGTAGCCCAGCGCGGCCGGGATCAGCGCCAGGTTCACCAGGTTCACGCCGAGCGCGGACAGTCCCCCGGCCCCGGTGAACAGCGTCTGCACCACGGTCACCACGGTGATCACCACCGGGCCGAGCCATGGCCCGAGCAGCGCCACGGCCATCGTGCCGCCCAGCAGGTGCCCGCTCGTTCCCACCGCGACCGGGATGATCGGGGCCTGCAGCACCAGGAAGAACGCCGCCGCGAGCCCGGCTAGCGGCAGTTGCCGCTCGGAGACCTCCTGCCCGGCGCGGCGCACACACACCGCGAGCCCGGCGGCGGCCACCACGGCACCCGCTATAGTGACCGGCGGGGAGACGAAGCCGTCCGGGATATGCACGGCTCACCTCGCCTCGTCGACGTTCAGGCCCGCCACCTTGCCGACGTTCAGGCGCGCCACCTCGCCGATCACCACGGTCAGCGGCGGCGGTAGCCGCGGATCCGGTGGCTCGTCCAGGGTGCCGCGGACGGTGCGCTGCTCCGGCCGGGTGGCCGCGCTGATCGCGGCGACCGGGGTGTCGCCGGGCATCCCACCCGAGCGCAACGCGGCCACGATCCTGCGCAGCGCGCAGCGTCCGGTGAGCAGCACGACGGTGCCGCCCAGTCGCGCCACCGCAGCCCAGTCCACTTGGTCCGGCTCGTCGCCCGCGGCGACCACGGTGAGCGTGCGGGACAGCCGCCGGACCATCACCGGGATCCCGGCCGCAGCCGGTGCGGCTACGGCGGCCGACACCCCGGGAACCACCTCGACGTCCACTCCGGCGGCGGCGAGCGCTACGGCTTCCTCGCCGCCGCGGGACACCACGAACGGGTCACCGGCCTTGAGTCGCACCACGCACGTCCCGGTGCTGCCGAGTTCGACCAACAGGGCGTTGATGTCGGTCTGCGGCGGAGCGGGCATGGCGCCCTGCTTGCCCACGCAGTGCCGGGTGGCGCCCGGCGCCAGCGCCAACAGCTCAGCCATCGAAGACCGGTCGTACACCACGTGCTCGGCTCGGGCCAGCAGCGCGGCACCGCGGCGGGTGAGCAGCTCGGGGTCACCAGGCCCAGCACCCACCAAGTGCACGGTCACAACGCCGCCTCCGCGGGGAGAAGTACGTCGGCGGTCACGAGGTGACCACTGATCGCGCGGTGACCAGCCAGTCGCCAAGGCGGCTGGTGCCCGATGCGCCGATGATCACCACGGTGCGCATGCTTGCCGAGCCCGAGTCCATGGTGGCCAGCGTGGTCAGCTCCAGCCGCTCGCCGTCCCGCCCGGCGTCGGTCACCAGCCCCACCGGGGTGTCCCCGGGCCGGTACTCAGCGAGCACATCCCGAGCCCGGCTGAGCTGCCACGGCCGTCCTACCGAGCGGGGATTGTACAGCGCGAGCACCAGGTCGGCGGCGGCTACCGCGCGCAGCCGGGTCTCCACCGCCGCCCAGGGGGCGAGCAGGTCAGACAGCGTCAGGCAGGCGAAGTCGCGGGCCAGCGGGGCGCCGAGCAGTGCTGCCGCCGCGGCGGCCGCCGTGACACCGGGCACCACCCGCACCGGAGGGCGGCGCTCAGCAGGCAGCGCGGCGGCCGTTTCGAGCGCCAGCGAGGCCATCCCATAGATCCCGGCATCGCCGGAGGACACCAGCGCCACCCGGGCGCCCTCGGCCGCCGCGTGCACGGCTTCGGCGGCACGCTCCTGCTCCGCGCCCATCGCGCCGGGCACCAGCCTCTGCTGCGAGCCGGTGAGGTCGGCGCACGCCGCGAGGTAACCGCGGTATCCGACCACGACCTGCGCGCTGCGGACCGCATCCTCCGCGGCGCGGGTCCGATGGGCCGGCCCGCCCGGTCCCAGCCCGACGACGGTGAGCGAACCCTTCATGGCATCCTGCGCTTAGCGGCCGGGATGGCTCGACCGGTGGTGCTACCCGGCACCGAGCGGCGGCGGCAGCCATGGGAATAGGCGGGGTCGTAAAGCCGGCTGCGGCCGCCCGCACCGGATAGTGCCGGTCCCACCAGCACCAGCGCGGCAGTGCGGATCCCGGATGCGGCCAGTGCATCGGCCAGCCCGTGCACCGTCGTGGTGAGCACGGTCTCGGCCGGCCAGCTGGCCTTTGCCACGATGACGGCGGGGGTCTCGGGCGGGTAACCGGACAGCAACTCCGCGCGCAGCGCCGCCGGCCGGCCCGCCGAGAGGTAGATCGCCATCGTGGTGCCATGGCCGGCGAAGGCGGCGAGGCTCTCCCCGGCCGGCATCGACGCGGCGGTCCGGCCGCCGCCGAGCCGGGTGAGCACGACACTCTGCGCCACCCCCGGCGCGGTGAGCTCCACCCCTGCGGTGGCCGCCGCGGCCGCCAGCGAACCGACCCCCGGCACGATCTCGAAATCGCGGTGATGCTCGGCGCACCAGGCGATCTGCTCGGTCAGGGTGGAGTACAGCGAGATGTCTCCGGAGTGCAGCCGCACGATCGCGGCCTGCGGATGCGTCTGGTAGACCGCGAGGACGTCCTCCAGCGTCATCCCCGCCGAGTCATGCAGCTCGACGCCGTCGCGGCAGTGCTCCAGCACCTCACCCGGCACCAGCGAGGACGCCCAGACCACCACATCGGCCTCCGCCAGCCGCCGGGCCGCCCGGAGCGTCAGCAGATCCGGCGCACCGGGCCCGGCACCGACAAACGAGATCTGTCCAATGGCAGGTTGCATAAGGCCATCCCATCTCTGCCAGCCGTCGCTGCCTGGTGAGGGAGCCCCGGCTGACGTCCGGTTCCTGAGATGCCCTATCCCGGGTCGTCGGTCGGGTCGGTCTCCATGGCGAGCACGAAGTTCCGCACGTAGCTCCGGGCCAGCTCCTCGCGGTCGCCCAGGTGTGGTGCCCAGGCGGGCGCATCCTCGGCGTAGCTCAGCAGGTCTTCCCGGCTGAGTTTCGCAATAATGTACTTGGCTAGCTCATGTGGATCTAGGTCGGGACGGTCACGCCTGGCAAGCACGTACTGGGTGGCCAGGTCGTCGTCGTTGTCTTCGACGCTCATGTTCGGTCTCCGTTCGTGCCCTGCGCCCAGTGTGACGGCATCGTGAGACACGCGCGAGGAGTTGAGCGCACCAGGGCCGCTCACCCGCGACAGCGGGCGCTTCGGGACGATGGGCCGGGTGAGGCGGATCCAGCACCCAGTCGAAGCCGAGTCCTACCGGATCCTGCGGTCTAAGGTGGACACTGCTGCGCTGCCCCCACTGACCAGGGCGGTGACCGAGCGAGTGATCCACACCAGCGCGGACCTCGACTACGCTACCGATCTGGTCTGCGATGAGGACGCGCTGCGGGCCGGGGCGCGGGCCCTGGTCGAAGGGGCACCGCTGGTCGTCGACGTCCGGATGCTCGCTGCCGGGATCACGTCGCGCGAGGTGGTGGTCGCCCTTGGCCTGGTGCCCGAGCAGGTCGAGGGGCTGACCCGCTCCGCGGCCGGGATACGGGCTGCCGCGCAGCAGTACCCCCAAGGCGCGGTGTGGGTGATCGGCAACGCGCCGACGGCATTGCGCGAGCTGATCCGTCTCGCGGCGAACGGCGTGCTGCGACCCGCGCTGGTCATCGGCTTGCCGGTGGGATTCGTGGATGCCGCCGCAGCGAAGGCGCAGTTGCGCGCCGCGGGACTACCCGCGGTGTCCAATCGCAGCGCCAAGGGCGGTACCGCGGTCGCCGCCGCAGCGGTGAACGCCCTGCTCTACCTGGAGCAGGCCCGGTGAACCCCTACCTGGTCGGGCTGGATCTGACCGGGCGCCGGGTGGTCGTCGTCGGCGCCGGAACGGTGGCACAGCGCCGACTACCGCGGCTGGTCGCCGCAGGTGCCGATATACTGCTCATCGCTCCCGAGGCAACTCCCGCGGTGGAGGCGATGGCCACCGCGGGGGAGTTGCACTGGCAGGTGCGCGGCTATACCGACGGCGACCTCGACGGTGCCTGGTACGCGCTGGCCTGCACATCCCAGCCGGCTGTGAACGCCGCGGTGGCCGACGAGGCGGCGCGGCGGCGGGTGTTCTGCGTGCGTGCCGACGATGCGACCGGCGGCACCGCCGTCACCGCAGCCACCGGCCGGCATGAAGGTCTGCTCATCGGGGTGCTCGCCGGACGCCGCCCGCGCCGCTCCGCAGCCGTACGAGACGCGCTGGTCGAGGCGCTGCGCACCGGCGTGGTGGACGACGCACCGGATGCCGACGACGACACACCCGCGCCGGGCGTCGCGCTGGTCGGTGCGGGCCCGGGCGACCCCGACCTGATCACCGTGCGGGGCCGCCGGCTGCTCGCCCGGGCCGACGTCGTGGTAGCCGACCGGCTGGCCCCTCGGGAACTGCTGGACGAACTGGGTGCGCACGTCACGGTGATCGACGCCGCCAAGGTGCCCTACGGCCGCGCGATGGCCCAGGAGCAGATCAACGCCACCCTCGTCGAGCACGCCAGGGCCGGCCGGTTCGTCGTGCGGCTCAAAGGTGGTGACCCCTACGTCTTCGGGCGAGGCTTCGAGGAGGTGCTGGCCTGCGCGGCCGCCGGGGTGCCGGTGACCGTGGTGCCCGGCATCTCCAGCGCCATCTCGGTCCCCGCCGCGGCGGGGATCCCGGTCACGCACCGTGGCGTGACCCACGAGTTCGTCGTGGTGTCAGGTCATGTTGCCCCGGACCATCCCGCCTCGCTGGTCGACTGGCCCGCGCTCGGGCGGCTGCGCGGCACCCTGGTGCTGCTCATGGCGGTCGAGCGGATCGGCGCCTTCGCCGACGCACTGATCACCCACGGCAGGCCCCCGGACACCCCGGTCGCCGTGGTCGCCGACGGCACCCTGCGCAGCCAGCGCGCGGTGCACTCCACGTTGGACGCGGTGGCCGCGGACGTCGCCGCTGGCGGCATCCGCCCGCCCGCGATCGTGGTCATCGGAAAAGTCGTGGCGCTGCGCGCCCCGTGAGTGGGTAACAGTGTTCCAGCACTCAACGCCACTCACGGGCTATCCACAAGGCTCCGGCGTCGGCGACCTCCTGGGGCAGCCCGCGGGCGGTGAACCAGTCGGTCACGATCCGCACGTCCCGGGCCAGGAACGCAGGTCCCTGCGGATTGGCCACGATATCCACCACCTGCGGCAGGTCGATGAGCACCAGCCGCCCGCGGTGCACCAGCAGGTTGAACGGGGAGAGGTCGCCATGGGCCAGGCCCTCGCCGGTGAGCACCAGCAGTGCGTCGACGAGCTGATCCCACAGCGCCCGCAGTTGCGCCGGACCGGGTCGCAGCTGCGCCAGCCGCGGTGCCGCTTGTCCGTCCTCCTCATCGAGATACTCCAGCAGCAGCTCGGTGCCGTGCAGCTGCACCGGATAGGGCACCGGAGCGCCGAGCTGCCAGAGCCTGCCCAGCGCGGCGAACTCCGCCGCCGCCCACTGCCCGGACAGCAGGTCCCGGCCGAAGGCGGTGCGCCTGGCCATTGCCCTGGTCTCCCGGGAGCGGCGTACCCGTCGTCCTTCGGTATAGGCGGCGTCCCGGTGGAACATTCGGTGCTCCGCGGTGCGGTAGCGCTTGGCGGCGAGCAGACAGGACCGGGAGGTCCCGGGCACCGCCCGCGCCAGCAGGTGCACGTCGGCTTCCTTGCCGGTCTTGAGCAGGCCGCGTTCGGTGTCGACCGCGGCGAGCTCGGTGACCAGCCAGTCCGGCTGGGGCGCGGGGCCGTGTTGCCCCACGTCCCAGGTCGACCACCGGTCCCCGGCAACCGGGCCGTCGTCGGGCGGGGGAGCACTGGGGATGCGCTGGGGTGAGCTGGGTAGGTCGTCGTCATCGTCGAAGCGGCGTCGTCCCCGCCGCGACGGGGTCTCATCGAAGCGGCCGCGCCGCCCGGGCAGCCGGTCATGCTGCGACACTGGAAGGTCTCCTCGGGGTGGTGCCACCCCGGGAGAAAGCTCAGACGGGGTAGCGGGAGTGCAGGGTCGGGATGCGCTGCACAGCACCGACAGCCATGTGCCGCCGCCTCCTCCCATTCCGCCCGCATGGCGGGCACCTGCCGTCCTCGGGTGCAGCGTGGCCCGCCCCGCTGGTGGTCGGCAACCGATTTAGGGCACCGACATCGCCGACAACGACGTGCTCAACCAGCTTGTCGAGCTGACGGTAACCGGGAGGACCGGCCCGCCGGGGTCCCGATACGCTGCGAGCACTGCACACCCTTGACGACCCCTGCCCGAGGAGTTCCCCAAGCATGATCACCAGGTTGTCGACGCTGTTCCTGCGCACCCTGCGCGAGGACCCGGCGGACGCCGAGGTGCCCAGCCACAAGTTGCTGGTGCGCGCTGGTTACGTCCGCCGCGTCGCCCCGGGGATCTACTCCTGGCTGCCGCTTGGTCTGCGGGTGCTGCGCAACATCGAGGCTGTGGTGCGCGAGGAGATGGACGCGATCGGCGCGCAGGAGATCCAGTTCCCCGCGCTGCTTCCCCGGGAGCCCTACGAGGCCACCGGCCGCTGGACCGAGTACGGCGGAAACCTGTTCCGGCTCAAGGACCGCAAGGGCGCCGACTACCTGCTCGGCCCCACCCACGAGGAGCTGTTCACGCTCACCGTCAAGGGGGAGTTCAGCTCCTACAAGGATTACCCGGTGATCCTCTATCAGGTGCAGAACAAGTACCGGGACGAGGAGCGCCCGCGGGCCGGGATCCTGCGCGGCCGGGAGTTCCTGATGAAGGACTCGTACTCCTTCGACCTCGACGACGAGGGGCTCGCGGAGTCCTACCGGCGCCACCGCGAGGCCTACGTCAAGATCTTCGACCGGCTCGGGCTGCGCTATATGATCGTGTCGGCGATGTCCGGCGCGATGGGCGGGTCGGCCAGCGAGGAGTTCCTCGCCGAATCCGAGACCGGTGAGGACACCTTCGTGCGCTGTCTCGAGTCCGGATACGCGGCCAACGTCGAGGCGGTGATCATCCCCGCGCCCCCGGAGCCGGCCCGCCAAGACCGGCCCGAGGCCCAGATACTGCACACCCCGGACACCCCGACCATCGACACGCTCGTCGAGCACCTCAACGCAGCGGGACTGGGGCGAACCTTCACTGCGGCGGACACCCTGAAGAACGTCATGGTCAAGACCCGGCAGCCGGGTGCACAAGAGTGGGAGCTGCTCGGCGTCGGCGTCCCCGGTGACCGCGAGGTCGACATGAAACGGCTGGCGGCCTCGCTGGACCCGGCCGACGTGGCGCTGCTGGACGAGACGGACTTCGCCGCGCACCCGTTCCTGACCAAGGGCTACATCGGCCCCGGCGCGCTCCGCGAGAACGGCGTGCGCTACCTCGTGGATCCCCGGGTGGTGCGTGGGACCGCCTGGGCCACCGGCGCCGACCAACCCGACCACCACGTCGTCGACCTGGTGTGCGGGCGTGACTTCACCCCGGACGGCACCATCGAGGCCGCCGAGATACGCGCGGGCGACCCCTCCCCGGACGGGGCGGGCACCCTGGTCGCAGCCCGCGGCATCGAGATCGGGCACATCTTCCAGCTGGGCCGCAAGTACACCGACGCCTTCGGGCTGGACGCGCTGGGACCGGACAGCAAGCCGATCCGGATCACCATGGGCTCCTACGGGATCGGCGTCTCCCGGCTGGTCGGCGCGATCGCCGAGCAGAGCCACGATGAGCACGGGCTGGTCTGGCCCCGCGAGGTCGCCCCGGCCGACGTGCACGTGGTGGTCGCGGGCAAGTCCGAGGAGATCCGGGCGGCCGGTGCGAAGCTGGCCGGCGAACTGGACGCGTCCGGCCTACGAGTGCTGCTCGACGACCGCCCTGCCACCCCGGGCGTGAAGTTCGCCGACGCCGAGCTGATCGGCGTGCCGACCATCCTCGTGGTGGGCCGAGGGCTGGCGTCCGGTGTCGTGGAGGTCAAGGACCGGGCCACCGCGGAGCGCACCGAGGTCCCGGTGGACAGCGTCGTGGCGCACCTGCAGGAGCTGTGCCACAAGTAAGGATCTCGTCTGCTATCTGCCCTCGAGCGGGCTGGCGTCGCGCTGCAACAAAGAGTAGGATTCTGCAACTCGGTAATCATCGCGCATGAGCCGTCAACCTGAAAGGTAGCTCAGCCGCACGGTGCGCACCGGGTTGTCGCCGTTGGTGTCCACCAGGCAGATCGACTGCCAGGTGCCCAGCGCGAGTCGGCGGTCGAGCACCGGGACACTGGCGTAGGGTGGCAGCAGCGCGGGCAGCACATGGTGCCTGCCATGCCCGGGGGAGCCGTGTTGGTGCCGCCACCGGTCGTCGGCGGGCAGCAGCTCACGCAGCACGGCGAGCAGGTCGGTATCGCTGCCCGCCCCGGTCTCGATCACCGCCAGGCCGGCGGTCGCATGCGGCACCCACACGTGCAGCAGCCCATCGCCTGCGCCGGCCCGGTCGAGGAATGCGCGACAGTCCGCAGTGAGGTCGTACACCTGCTCCTGCGAGCCGGTTTCGATCCGGAGTTCCTCGGTGTGCACGACCGTGACAGTAGCCGCACCGGGAGAACCCGTGCGGTGGCAGCGCGCCACCCTAGGCTTTACGGTGGTACCCCGTGCCTGATCCCGACCGCAGGAGCGCGGAGTCCAGACCCGATCTGGCCGACGAGCTGTTCGGTGGATCCGGTGACCCGGCGGCCACTGGTCCGATCCGCGCAGCTGTCGAGCACCCGGTCCGGCGTCATCTGGACGGCGGAAAGGTGCAGGCGGCCCATCGTCGGTCCCCGCGTCGGCGGCCCGGACGTGGCGCGGTAGCCGCGGTCGTGCTGGTTGTCGTCGCGCTGGCGGTGGCTGGACTGTGGGCCGGGTCCGGGCCCGATGTCATCGCGGGCCGGGCGATCCCGGGCAGTCCGGCCCCGCTGGCGCGGGAGGTTTCCGGCGTTGACCTCGCCGAGCGAGCCACTCGGACCGACATCGACTGCGCCGCACACTCCTACGGCCGAGTACAACAGTTCCTGGCCGCCAACCCGTGCATCTCGCTGCGGCGCGCCCTCTACACCGGCACCAGCGCGGGCGAACCCGTGGTGGTTGCGGTGGCTACCGTGGTGATGGCGTCCGAAGCGAAGGCCGCCGACCTGCAGGCGCTCGCCGAGGTGAACGGCACCGGCAACGTCTCGGACCTGTTGCGAGAAGGCGTGACCGTCGAGGGTGCCCCGGCACGCCTGCGCGAGGCGAGCTACGCCGCGCAGCGTCGCGGGCCGGTGCTGGTCATCGTCGAAGCGGCCGCCGTCTCCGGTGCCGGGCGCTCGCTCGACCCGCTGGCCGAGGCTGCCCTCGCGCTGGGCGGCTGAACCTGCGCGGACGAGCGCTTCAGGGCGCGCCGGGGAACGGCACCGTGAGGGGGTCGCTATGGGCGGCCGCGCGCCAGCGAGCCGCCTGTACCGCTGCCCCGGTGAGCGCGTCCAGCGCCGCCCTCCGCAGGCCTGGCTCGGCCGGGCTGCGTTCGATGACTGAGCGCCACCCCGCGGCGGCGTCGGTCTCAACGGTGATCGCTAGTCGCAGCGCGGAAGCGGCATCGGTGACCGGTCGTGGGATGAGGTAGCCCGGCTCGGCAGGCACCGGCTGGGTGCCCGCGTCGAGCAGCATCCGTTCGGTGGCGTCGCGACGGGCCCGGTGTGCGGCCGCCGTCTCGGCGAGCTGCTCGGCCAGCGGGTCCGCGAGGAACGCCCCGACCAGGCCGTAGGCCCACACCGCGGCATGCTCGGCGGCCAAGGCGGATTGCAGCGCGTCCACCGGTAGCCGGTTCATGGCAGCACCGCCGCATGGCTCGCGCAGCAGGCTGCCACTGAGGCCAGCAACGCCGCCCGGTATCCGGGCAGCGAGGCGACCAGTACGGCGGCCTCCTCTTGCGCGGCCCGGACCGCATCAGCAAGGGCGTCTCGCGCGCTGGCCTGATCTGCAGCGGCGGGGACGGGGGCTGGTGGGACAGAGCTATTCGTCGGGCTCGGGCTGGGCCGAACCCGACGCAGTTCGGCGCGCAGCGCAGCGGCATGCGCCTGCCGGTCCGCGGCAAGTGCCCCGGCGGCGGCCGCCAGCCCCGCATGTGCGTTTGTCACCGCCGTGGCCAAGGCCGCATCAGACTCCGCGCGCTGGGCCGGTAGCTCCAGCGGATCCGGTTTCTCGGGGGCCGCCGGCGCCGATGGGGTGCACCCGGCCAGCGCCGTCGGGCCAATCACGAGCAGCGCGCCGGTAGCCGCCCCGGCTGCGAGCACGATGCGGCGGCTACGGCGAGGTTCGGTCACGGTCTGTCGTCCTGTCATCCACGGGTCAGCCTACGGACCACGTCCTGATCAACTTGGCGCAGGGGGTGCCCGCGACGCGATACCCTGGGTAATCCCGACGAGGGCGCCAATGCACTGGTTCCGCCCCATCGCACGGTAACCCTGAGGAGGCCACGGTGACTGCCCAGTCCGCGAACCCCGGCTCAGCACTCGAGCCGGTGGTCCGCGACGCGATGCAGGGGACCGGGTTCGAGCTGGAGGGCCTGGAAGAGGTGCGGCCGGGCAGACGCAGGCTGGTCCGGGTGACTATCGATGCGGATGCAGGCGTCGGGCTGGACGACATCGCCACGGTGAGCCGCGCAGTGGCCCTTGCGCTGGATGCGCGAGACGACCTGCTCGCCGGGCCCTACACACTCGAGGTCACCTCGCCCGGCGTGGACCGGCCGCTCACCCAGCCCCGGCACTGGCGGCGAAACCGGTTGCGGCTGGTTCGGGCCACGCACGTGGACGAGGGGGAGCTGGTGGGACGGGTCGGCGACTGCGACGACGAGGGCGTCACGCTGCTGGTCTCGGGAATCCTGCGCCGGGTGCGCTACGCGAAGCTCGACCGCGCGGTGGTGGAAGTGGAGTTCCGCCAGCCACCACCCGCCGACCTCGCCGTGCTCGAAGAGGCTGCACAGCCGGACAGCACTGCGCAGGACCTGACTGGGCAGGGCCTGACAGGGCAGGACTTGGAGGAACGGTGAACGTCGACATCGCCGCGCTGCGCGCGATTGAGCGGGACAAGGACATCTCCTTCGAGACGGTACTCGAGGCCATCGAGACGGCGCTGCTTACCGCGTACAGGCACACCGACGGGCATCAGCCGCATGCGCGGATCGACATCGACCGCAAGACCGGCGTCGTCCGGGTGCTGGCGCGGGAACTCGACGCCGATGGCACTATTGCCCGGGAGTGGGATGATACCCCCGAGGGGTTCGGCCGCATCGCGGCCACCACCGCCCGCCAGGTCATCCTCCAGCGGCTGCGCGACGCAGAGCATGAGCGCACCTTCGGCGAGTTCTCCGCGAAGGAGGGCGAGATCGTCGCCGGCGTGGTGCAGCGGGACGCGCGCGCAAACGCCCGTGGCGTGGTGGTGGTCCAGATCGGTGAGACGGAGGGCGTGATCCCGCCGGTGGAGCAGGCGCCGGGGGAGACCTACCGGCACGGCGAGCGGATCAAGTGCTATGTGGTCGGCGTGTCCCGGGGAATGCGTGGTCCGCAGATCACGTTGTCGCGCACGCACCCCAACCTGGTCCGCAGACTCTTCGCGCTGGAGGTTCCGGAGATCGCGGACGGCACCGTGGAGATTCCGGCGGTGGCCAGGGAGGCTGGGCACCGGTCCAAGATCGCGGTGCGGTCGAATGTCGCGGGAGTCAATGCCAAAGGCGCCTGTATCGGCCCGATGGGTCAGCGGGTTCGTAACGTGATGAGCGAATTGGGCGGGGAGAAGATCGACATCATCGACCACTCGGAGGATCCTGCCCGGTTCGTGGGCAACGCGCTGTCCCCAGCCAAGGTAGTCTCGGTGCACGTGGTCGATGCGCGGGCGAAGACCGCCCGGGTGGTCGTTCCCGATTTCCAGCTCTCGCTGGCGATCGGCAAGGAAGGTCAGAACGCCCGGCTGGCGGCTCGGCTGACCGGATGGAAGATCGACATCCGCAGCGATGCGGAGCCGACGCCCGCAACGCCCCGTACCGAGGTGCCGGTGACCAATGCCGGTTCCCCACCGGCTACCGGCGCGCGCTAGAATCGTGATGGCCCGCTGTCGGGGGACGGTCCACTTGTGCCCGGATGAGGTCCGACGACGCCGCCGAGAGCGGCGCGCCGATCCCGTTCGGACCTGCGTGGGGTGCCGGACCCGGACGGCGGCTTCCGGACTGCTACGCGTGGTGGCGGTGAACGGGATCTTGGTCCCGGACCCGCGGCGTCGGCATCCCGGCCGGGGCGCGTGGTTGCACCCCGATACCGGGTGTCTCCGCCTCGCCGAGCGGCGCCGGGCTTTCTCGCGAGCACTGCGCTTCGCGGGAACGCTCGACAGCGTCGCGGTGCACATTTTCCTCTCTCAGCAGGACGGAGATGCCATCGGTCCCCGGTTCGCCGTGGACACACCCGACTCCCGGAACCGTCCGGGTGCCTGGTCAACCCAGAGAGCAGGTCGATCCGACATGTACCCGCAGCCGTGAAGTCCTGACCGCCATGGACATGCGCTAAGACCGGGGTCGAGCGGGATTGCCGCCGGCTCCACCAGTGAGGAGAGCAGTGGCAGGCAAGGCCCGCGTGCACGAGCTCGCGAAGGAGCTCGGTGTCACCAGCAAAGAAGTTCTCAGCAAGCTCGCCGACCTGGGCGAGTATGTGAAGTCCGCGTCCTCCACAGTGGAGGCGCCGGTCGCGCGTAAGCTGCGTGACTCATTCCCCTCCGATGCGGGGAAGGGTTCCACCGGCAACGGCGCACCGGCCACTGGACACGGTCAGCGCGGTACTTCCGCACCGCGCCGGCCCGCTGCCAGTCCCTCCGTTCCCAAACCCGGCCCCACCCCGCCACCTGCGCGCCGACCGGAGCAGGCCGCCGAGGCACCCGGCCCGGTGGCGCCCCTGCACTCGACGTTTTCGGAGCCAGCTGTGCAGCATCCTGTGATCCCGGAGCGTCCAGCGGCTCGGGAACATCCGCCGGCTCGGGAGCGTCCGGCTGTTCGGGAGCGTCCGGCGGTTTCGGACCGTCCGGCGGCCCGGGAGCGCCCGGCGGCTCGGGAGCGTCCCGCGGCCGAGCAGCACCCAGGCTCGCGGCCGGACGATGGTGCCGGCTCAGCTGGGCAGCCTCGCACCCAACCCCCGAAGCCGGGGCCGCGGTCTCCGCGGGTCGGCAACAACCCCTTCGGGGTAGGCGGATCGGCGCCATCGCGTCCATCGACGCCCCGGCCCGGTGGGTCCGGTGGCTCTGCTGGAACCGGCAACCTGCCGCCCCGTCCAGGTGGAGGCAACCGGCCGGCACCCAGTCGCAGTGGCTCGCCAGGTAGCGGAGGTCCGCGGCCGAACCCAGGCATGATACCGCCGCGGCCCAACCCGGGCATGATGCCGACCCGGCCCGGCCGCCCCGGTCCGGGCGGTGGTGGTCCGGGTGGTGGTGGTCCGGGTGGTGGTGGTCCGGGTGGTGGTGGTCCGGGTAGTGGTGGTCCGGGTGGTGGTCGCGGCCCGGGTGGTCCCGGTGGTGGTCGCGGCGGCCCGGGTGGTC
>JBOHGM010000010.1:17923-55884 GCA_050699435.1 Pseudonocardiaceae bacterium
GGTGGTGGTCCGGGTGGTGGTGGTCCGGGTGGTGGTGGTCCGGGTGGTGGTGGTCCGGGTAGTGGTGGTCCGGGTGGTGGTCGCGGCCCGGGTGGTCCCGGTGGTGGTCGCGGCGGCCCGGGTGGTCGCGGTGGTCCCGGTGGCGGTGGCTTCCGCGGCGGTAGCGGTGGCGGTGGTTCGAGCGGCCCCGGCGGCCCCGGCGGTGGCGCTGCTCCGGCCGGTGGTGGCTTCCGAGGCGGACCTGGCCGTCCCGGTGCAGGTGGTGGTGGCAGTCGCGGTCGCGGTGGTGCTGCCGGTGCGTTCGGCCGTCCTGGTGGTCCGGCTCGCAAGGGTCGTAAGTCCAAGCGCCAGAAGCGCCAGGAGTTCGACAACATGCAGGCGCCATCGGTCGGCGGCGTCCGGCTGCCCCGCGGCACGGGCGAGACTGTCCGGCTGCGCCGCGGCTCCTCACTCACCGACTTCGCCGAGAAGATCAACGCCAACCCGGCCTCGCTGGTGCAGGCGCTGTTCCACCTCGGCGAGATGGTGACCGCGACCCAATCCGTCGCCGACGAGGTGCTGGAGTTGCTCGGCCAGGAGATGAACTACAAGATCCAGGTGGTCAGCCCCGAGGACGAGGACCGCGAGCTGCTGGAGTCCTTCGACCTGTCCTACGGCGAGGACACCGGTGACGAGGAGGATCTCGCTTCCCGGCCTCCGGTGGTCACCGTCATGGGTCACGTCGATCACGGCAAGACCCGACTGCTGGACACCATCCGCAAGACCAACGTGATGGGTGGCGAGGCCGGTGGGATCACCCAGCACATCGGCGCCTACCAGGTCGCCACCGAGTTGGAGGGCGAGGAGCGACTGATCACCTTCATCGACACCCCCGGGCACGAGGCGTTCACCGCCATGCGTGCCCGCGGTGCGAAGTCGACGGACATCGCGGTGCTCGTGGTGGCCGCCGACGACGGAGTCATGCCCCAGACGGTGGAGGCGATCAACCACGCCAAGGCGGCCGGCGTGCCGGTCGTGGTGGCGGTGAACAAGATCGACAAGGAGGGTGCGGACCCGACCCGGATCCGCGGTCAGCTCACCGAGTACGGGCTGGTGCCCGAGGACTACAGCGGCGACACCATGTTCGTGGACATCTCCGCCAAGCAGGGCACCAACATCGAGTCGTTGCTCGAGGCAATCCTGCTCACCGCGGACGCCTCGCTGGACCTGCGGGCGAACCCGGACATGGAAGCCCAGGGCGTGGCGATCGAGGCCCATCTGGATCGCGGCCGCGGACCGGTGGCTACCGTGCTGGTGCAGCGCGGCACGCTGCACGTCGGCGACTCGGTGGTGGCAGGTGACGCCTACGGCCGGGTCCGCAGGATGGTCGATGAGCACGGCGAGGATGTCGCTGAGGCGCTGCCTTCGCGGCCGGTGCAGGTCATCGGGTTCACCTCGGTGCCGGGTGCGGGCGACAACTTCCTCGTCGTCGACGAGGACCGCATCGCTCGGCAGATCGCCGACCGCCGACGTACCCGGGAGCGCAACGCCGATCTCGCCTCCCGCCGCCGCCGGGTCAGCCTGGAGGACCTGGACCGGGCGCTCAAGGAGACCAGCGAGCTCAACTTGATCCTCAAGGGCGATAACTCCGGCACCGTCGAGGCGCTGGAGGACGCCCTGCTGAAGATCGACGTCGGCGACGAGGTCGAGCTGCGGGTGATCTCCCGTGGCGTCGGTGGCATCACCGAGAGCGATATCAACCTTGCCATCGCGGACAACACCATCGTGCTCGGATTCAACGTCCGGGCCGACGGTAAGGCCACCGCGCTGGCCAACCGCGAGGGTGTGGAGATCCGCTACTACTCGGTGATCTACCAGGCGATCGATGAGATCGAGCAGGCTCTCAAGGGCATGCTTAAGCCGGAGTACGAGGAGGTGGCCCTCGGCCGCGCCGAGGTCCGCGAGGTTTTCCGGTCCTCCAAGATCGGCACCATCGCCGGGTGCTTGGTGACCTCCGGGGAGATCCGGCGTAATGCCAAGGCCCGGCTGCTCCGGGACAACGTGGTGGTCCGGGAGGACCTCGCGGTGTCCTCGCTGCGTCGGTTCAAGGACGACGCTACGTCGGTCCGTGACGGCTTCGAGTGCGGTCTCACCCTCTCGTCCTACCACGACCTCCGGGTCGGTGACGAGATCGAGACCTACGAGCTGCGCGAGAAGCCCCGCACCTGATCATCCCTGGGGTTGGTGGGTCTTCAAGACCCACCAACCCCCGGATCGGTGGTCTTCAAGAGCTACCTACCCGGTGGTGAGTGGTGTACGTCGGCGCCCTGGAACTCGATGTCTTGTTCGGTGAGGTGCGCTCGCTGAAGGAGAAGCGTTCGCTGGTCCGGCCCGTGGTCGCCGAACTGCGCCGCCGCTTCGACGTCGCGGCGGCTGAGGCCGGGTACGCCGACCTGCACCGGCGGGCGGTGATCGGCGTGGCCACGGTAGCGGGCGAAGCGGGCCACGTCCGGGATGTGCTGCAGGCCTGTGAGCGGCTGGTGGCGTCTCGCCCGGAGTTGGAGTTGCTGACCGCCCGGCACCGGCTGCTGGGCCCCGATGATGATGTTGCTGACGACTAGCGTGGTACTCCCAGCCCACGCGCGAGGAATGAGGAGACCGCCGCTGATGGCCGACCTAGCACGGGCCCGCCGGCTCGCCAAACGGATCGCGCAGATCGTCGCGTCGGGCCTCGAACACGAGGTCAAGGATCCGCGGCTGGCGATGGTGACCATCACCGATGCGAAGGTCACCGCCGACCTCAGGGACGCCACTGTCTACTACACGGTGCTCGGTGAGACCGTCGATGCCCCGCCGGACACCGCCGGGGTGGCCGCCGCGCTGGCCAGCGCCACCGGGGTGCTGCGCTCCCTGGTCGGGCGCGGTACCGGTGTCCGGTTCACCCCCACGCTGACCTTCCTGCCGGACAATGTCCCCGACGGGGTGCGCAGGATCGACGAATTGCTGGCCCAGGCGCATGATGCAGACGCCGAGGTGGCCCGCATCGCGGCCGAGGCCTCCCCCGCAGGCGAGCCGGATCCGTACCGTCCGCACCGCGAGCCCGCGGCGGACGACGACTGACCGTCGGCGCCGCCGGTCGGACCGCCCGGCGCAGTATGCCGGGGCGGCGTGGACGCTCCGAGACAGATGGGTGAAGCTTGACCACCGTGTGGACTTCCCTGAGTGATCACGCGATCGGAGTCCCAGCCGACCCGAACTCAGAACTGAGCGCTGCAGCGGAGCTCGTCGCCGGTGCACGGGACGTGACGCTGGTAGCCCACGTGCAACCGGATGCCGACGCGTTGGGCAGTGCATTGGCCCTCGGCTTGGCGCTGCGCCAGCGCGGCTCGACGGTACGGGTGAGCTTCGGTGAACCGGCGGATGCCCCGGAGTCGCTGCGCGCACTGGACGTCGCCGACCTCATCGTGCGGCCGGATGAGGTGCCGGCCGCACCGGAGTTGCTGATCGCGCTGGACACCGGCTGCCGGGCCCGGCTTGGCTGCCTGTCGGATCGGGTGGATATCGCCGGCGCCGTCCTGGTGGTCGACCACCACTTCACCAACGAGCGATTCGGCACGCACCACCTGGTCGATGCCCGCGCCGAGGCGACGGCCGTGCTGGTGCTGCGCCTGATCGATGAGCTCGATGTGCGACTTGACGAGCCGATGGCCCGGTGTATCTACGCCGGGCTGGTGACCGACACCAGCTGCTTTCGCCGGGCCGATGAGGGCACCCATGCGATCGCGGCCCGGCTGCTGACCGCCGGCGTTGATCCCACCGCAACCACCCGGGCGCTGTTCGACACGCATCCGTTCGGCTGGCTGAGCATGCTCGGCGCCGTGCTGGGCCGTGCCCGGCTGGAGCCTGCGGCCGCCCAGGGCAGGGGACTGGTGCATACCCGTGTGCTGCTGACTGATGCCGCTGGGCTGCGCAGCGAGGAGGTCGAGAGCGTGGTGGATCTCGTGCGCACCACGGCGGAGGCGGAGGTCGCCGCCGTGCTCAAGGAGATCGCTCCGGACCGGTGGTCGGTATCGCTGCGCGCCAAGCAGAGCGTCGACGTCTCCGCTGCCGCGGCCGAGCTCGGCGGGGGCGGGCACCGCCTCGCCGCCGGTTTCGCCACCGACGGGACGGGTGACGAGGTCTTGGCCGCGCTGCGCGCCGCGCTGCACCGCGCGCCCACGATCTGACCGCGCTCCGGGCAGGATCGGCGCCATGACACGTCCGGATCTGCCCGCCGGCCTGGTGATCGTGGACAAGCCGGCCGGGCTCACCTCGCACGACGTGGTCGCCCGGCTGCGCAGGCTGCTGGGTACCCGCCGGATTGGGCACGCCGGAACCCTGGACCCGATGGCCACCGGGGTGCTGGTCTGCGGCGCTGAGCGGGCGACGAAGTTGCTCGGACACCTTCCGCTCGAGCCCAAGGTCTACCGGGGCACCGTGCGCCTCGGTGAGTTCACCAGTACCGACGATGCGCACGGCGAGCGTATCGGTGGCGCGGATACGTCCACAGTGGACGAGCAGGCGATCCTGGCGGGCATCGCGGCCCTCACCGGCGCACTCGAGCAGGTGCCCAGCGCGGTGAGTGCGGTCAAGGTCGACGGCAAGCGGGCCTACGCACTGGCGCGGGCCGGCCAGCAGGTGCGGCTGGCGCCGCGGCCGGTGACGGTATTCCGGTTCGAGCTCCTCGCACTGCGCCGGGTTGCCGGAACCCGCGGCACGCCGGTGATCGATCTGGACGTGCTGGTGGACTGCAGCGGCGGCACCTACGTCCGGGCGCTGGCCAGGGACCTGGGCGCTGCGCTCAGCGTCGGGGGGCACCTCACCGCGCTGCGCCGCACCGGGGTGGGACCGTTCGGTCTGGACATCGCGCGGACCCTCGACGATCTGGTGCAGCGGCCGGAGCTGACGGTGGATCTGGACGAGGTGGTGGCCACCGCATTTCCCCGCCGCGAGGTGGACGCCCAGCAGGCCCGGGTGCTGGCGCACGGCGGACGGGTGCCCGCAGCCGGACTCTGCGGGACGTCGGCTGCCTTCGACCCTGCTGGCCACGCGATCGCGCTACTCACCGAGAGCGGCCCGCTGGCCCGCCCGGTGCTGGTGCTGCGCCCGGCTACCGAGCCGTGAGTGGCATTGAGTGCGATAGCACTCAATGCCACTCACGGGCAGCCGTAGGCTGCGCGATCGTGCAGCGGTGGCGTGGGGTGGAGGCTATCCCGAGCGGGTGGGGTCGCAGCGTGGTCACCATCGGGGTGTTCGACGGGATGCACCGCGGTCACGCCCGGCTCGTCCGGCAGGCCGTAGCGCGTGCCAGGGATCGTGGCGTTCCCTGCGTGCTGCTGACCTTCGACCCGCACCCTTCGGAGGTGGTCCGCCCCGGCAGCCATCCGGCGCAGCTCACCAGCCTGCGCCGCCGGGCCGAGCTGGCCGAACAGCTCGGCGTCGAGGTGTTCTTCGTGCTGCCGTTCACCGGCGAGCTGTCCCGGATGCCCGCCGATGGGTTCGTCCACGAGCTGCTCGTGGAACGGCTGCACGTGGCGGAAGTGGTGGTGGGGGACAACTTCACCTTCGGCTACAAGGCGGCAGGCAACGTAGCGCTGCTGCGCGCCCTGGGCCGGCGGTTCGGGTTCACCGCCGAGGACGTGGGGTTGCTCTCGCAGGGGGAGCTGACCTACTCCTCCACCTACATCCGATCCTGCGTCGACGCCGGTGACGTGGCGGCCGCCGCCGTCGCCCTGGGCCGTCCGCACCGGGTGGAGGGCATCGTCATCCGCGGTGACCAGCGCGGGCGCGGCCTCGGTTACCCGACCGCGAACCTGTCCACGCCGCGGTATGCGGCGATTCCCGCCGACGGGGTGTACGCCGGTCGCTTCGTGCACCGCAGCCGGGAGCTGGCGGCGGCGGTGTCGGTGGGCACCAACCCGACGTTCTCCGGCCGGGAGCGTCGGGTGGAGGCCTTCGTGCTGGACCTGGACGAGGACTTCTACGGTGAGCAGGTGGCGCTGGACTTCGTCGAGCGGCTGCGCGGCATGGTCCGCTTCGACACCCCCGAGCAGCTGGTGTCCCAGATGGACGACGACGTGGCGCGCACTCGGGAGGTGCTCGCCCGCAGCGGATGATCTCGCCACAGGCACCGATCGAGACGCGGGAGCCTGGCAAGATGGGCGTTCCGGACACGGAAGGGGAGGCCGGTGGACGAGCAGCGGATGGTGGCGCGCAACGTCGCCCAACAGCGCGAGTGGTACGGGGAACCGCTCGGTGACCGGGTTCGGCGCCTCGTGGTCGCCTTCGACGTCTCTCAGGCGCAGCTGGCCGAGGTCCTGGGGTTGAGCCCGCCGATGCTCAGCCAGCTGATGAGCGGGCGCCGGGCGAAGATCGGCAACCCGGCGGTGCTGGCCCGGATGGTGATGCTGGAACGCCGGGTGCTCACCCCTGAGGTAGCCTCCGGTGATCCGGCCGCTATCCGCGCCGCCCTGGTGGAGGTCCGTGACTCCCGGCCCACCGTCGGCCGCGATACCTTGCTGGTCGAGGAGAATGATGCGCACGCACTTCTCGTGGCGCTGCGCAAGCTGGCCGGTGCCGCTGAGCTCAAGGGCGCGGCCGACCTGCTGGCGGACGAATTCCCCCTGCTCGCCGCATTGCTGCTGCGGGCAGCCGATGCCGACCTGCCGGCATCCGAGGTGGCGCCAGGGCAGGCCAGGGCGTTGCCTGGTACCGAGCGGTGAGCTGGTAATCTCAGCCTTCGGTCCGGCTGCAGTCCGTGGCGGTCGGCACTGTGACTGAGTAACCCAGGGGCTGAGGTCAGGTGTGACTGAGGCTACCTGACCGAGGTCACCGCCCCGCCGTGCTGTGCGCGGCGTCAACCCGGGGCTCACACGGTACGTATCTGACAGGAGAGAACGACCCGTGGCGCTGTCCACCGCACAGAAGAGCGAGATCCTGGCCGAGTATGGGCTGCGCGGGGGGGACACCGGTTCCCCTGAGGCGCAGGTGGCCCTGCTGACAAAGCGGATCAAGGATCTCACCGAGCATCTCAAGCAGCACAAGCACGACCACCACTCCCGGCGCGGCCTGCTCCTGATGGTCGGCCGCCGCCGCAACCTGCTGAACTATCTGGCCAGAATCGACATCGCGCGCTACCGATCGCTGATCGAGCGCCTCGGCCTGCGCCGCTGATCCTCACGGGGATCGACAACCACACATCGCGACACGAGCCGCCTCGTCACCGTCCTCGCCGAGCGTCGTCCGCCGGTCCTCGGTAGTGGCTCCCGGGAGCGCTGCACCCGAGGGCTTCGATCGAAGACCGGCCTTGTCCTCGCTTCCGCGCTGGCGGTGCCATCCGCGGCCAGTGTCGTGAGGAGGAGAAGAATTGACCGACCTCACGACGAGTAGTCCCTCGGCCGATACCGTGCACGAGACCATCGCGGTGCTGGACAACGGCACCTTCGGGACCCGTACGGTGCGTTTCGAGACCGGCAGGCTGGCCCGCCAAGCGGCCGGCTCGGTCGTCGCCTACTTAGACGACGACACCATGCTGCTCTCCGCCATCACGGCGTCCAAGCATCCCAAGGACCAGTTCGACTTTTTCCCGCTCACCGTCGATGTCGAGGAGCGGATGTACGCCGCTGGGCGGATCCCCGGCTCCTTCTTCCGCCGCGAGGGTCGTCCGTCCACCGACGCGATCCTCACCTGCCGGCTGATCGACCGACCGTTGCGCCCGTCCTTCGTCGAGGGACTGCGCAATGAGGTCCAGGTCGTCATCACCGTGCTGAGTCTCAACCCGTCGGACCCCTACGACGTGCTCGCGATCAACGCCGCCTCGGCGTCCACCCAGATCTCCGGGCTGCCGTTCTCGGGGCCGGTCGGAGCCGCCAGGGTGGCGTTGGTCACCCACGAAGACGGTGCTGTCCAATGGGTGGCCTTTCCGACCCATGAGCAGATCGAGCGATCGGTCTTCGACATGGTCGTCGCAGGCCGCGTGGTCGGCGCCGACGTGGCGATCATGATGGTCGAGGCGGAGGCCACCGAGGCCACCATGGGGCTGGTCGCAGGCGGTGCCCAGGCACCGACCGAGGAGATCGTGGCCGCCGGGCTGGAGGCCGCCAAGCCGTTCATCCAGACCCTGTGCGAGGCGCAGGTGCAGCTCGCCGAGCAAGCAGGCACTCCGGCGCTGGAGTTCCCCACCTTCCCGGCCCACCAGCCCGACGTCCTGGATGCGGTCCGCGAAGCGGTGGCCGACGAACTGGCCACGGCGCTGACCGTCCCGAGCAAGAAGGAACGCGAGCGCCGGCTCGACGAGCTCAAGTCCACCTGCCTGGAGCGGCTGGGCGAGCGGTTCGATGGCCGCGAGAAGGAGATCGGTGCCGCATTCCGCACGGCGACCAAGGCCGCCGTGCGCCAGCGCATCCTGCGCGACAAAGTACGCATCGACGGCCGTGGCATCACGGACATCCGGCCGCTGTCCGCGGAGGTCGAGGTGGTTCCCCGGGCGCACGGCTCGGCGCTGTTCGAGCGTGGCGAGACGCAGATCATGGGCGTGACCACGCTCAACATGCTGCGCATGGAGCAGCAGATCGACTCGCTCGGTCCCGAGACCACCAAGCGCTACCTGCACCACTACAATTTCCCGCCGTTCTCCACCGGGGAGACCGGCCGGGTCGGTTCGCCCAAACGGCGCGAGATCGGCCACGGCGCGCTGGCCGAGCGGGCGGTGCTGCCGGTGCTGCCCAGTCGCGAGGAGTTCCCCTACGCGATCCGCCAGGTCTCCGAGGCGCTGGGCTCCAACGGCTCCACGTCAATGGGCTCGGTGTGCGCATCCACGATGTCACTGCTCAACGCGGGCGTGCCGGTCAAGGCGCCGGTGGCGGGCATCGCCATGGGTCTGGTGTCCGGTGAGGTGGACGGCCAGACCCGCTACGTCGCACTCACCGACATCCTCGGCGCCGAGGACGCCTTCGGCGACATGGACTTCAAGGTCGCAGGCACCAAGGACTTCATCACCGCCCTGCAGCTGGACACCAAGCTGGCCGGGATCCCGTCCGACGTCCTGGCAGGCGCGCTGTCCCAGGCCAGGGACGCTCGGCTGACCATCCTCGGGGTGATGGCCGAGGCCATCGACGGGCCGGACGAGATGAGCCCGTACGCGCCGCGGGTCACCGCGATCAAGATTCCGATCGACAAGATCGGCGAGGTGATCGGCCCGAAGGGCAAGATGATCAACTCGATCACCGAGGAGACCGGCGCGGACATCTCCATCGAGGACGACGGCACGATCTACGTGGGGGCCAACGACGGCTCTTCAGCCGAGGCCGCCATCGACCGGATCAACGCGATCGCCAACCCGCAGCTGCCCAAGGTCGGGGAGCGGTTCCTGGGGACCGTGGTGAAGACCGCTGCGTTCGGCGCCTTCGTCTCGCTGGTGCCAGGCAAGGACGGCCTGGTGCACATCTCCAAGCTGGGCAACGGCAAGCGGATCGGCAAGGTCGAGGACGTGGTCAAGGTCGGTGACAAGCTGCGCGTGGAGGTGGCCGACATCGACAACCGCGGCAAGATCAGCCTGGTGCCGGTCAGTGACGACGCTGCCGCAAGTCCGGACGCTGCCGCAGGTCCCGGCGCTGCCGCAGGTCCGGACGCTGCGGCGGGTCCCGACGCTGCCGCGCAGGCCCCGGCCGGCCCGTGACGCGACGGCAGCACCCCGACACTGCCCGACCTACGCCAGCCACCCACGGTGGCCGGCGTAGGTCCGGGCGTCTGCTGCGCACCCGCACCACCGTGCTCGACCGGCGGATCGACGGCGGGACGTTGCGGCGCAGCGTGCTGCCTGCCGGACTCCGGGTACTGACCGAGGAGTTGCCCGGCACCCGCTCGGCCGTGGTCGGGATGTGGGTGGCGGTGGGCTCGCGGGACGAGCCCACCGCGGTGGCCGGTGCCGCGCACTACCTGGAACACCTGTTGTTCAAGGGCACCGCGCGGCGCTGCGCCGCGGCGATCGCCGAGGAGATCGACACGGTGGGTGGTGAGCTCAACGCGTTCACCGCAAAGGAGCACACCTGCTACTACGCGCATGTGCTGGACACCGACCTCGATCTCGCCGTCGACCTGGTCTGCGATGTGCTCGGTGACGCGCTGCTCGACCCGGCGGATGTGGACCTTGAGCGCGGCGTCGTGCTCGAGGAGATCGCGATGCGGGACGACGATCCGGAGGACCTGCTGCACGACGAGTTCTCCGCTGCCTTGCTCGGCTCCCATCCACTCGGGCGTCCGGTGCTGGGTACCGAAGCGTCCATCACCGGGATGAGCCGGGACGCGTTGTACCGCTTCTACCGGCGCCGCTACACCCCGGAGCGGATGGTTCTGACGGTGACCGGCAACGTCACACACAGCGCGGTGCTGGCTGCGGTGCGGCGCAGTTTCGGGCATCGCCTGACCGGCTCCGCCGAGCCCGTGCCGCCACGTCGGGGCCGGGTCAGGGTGACCGGCCGGCGGCCCCTGTCGTTGCGCACCGACGACTCCGAGCAGGCCCACGTCATGCTGGGAGTACGGGCCATCGACCGGCACGACGACCGCCGCTGGGCGCTTGGGGTACTCGACGCCGCGCTGGGTGGCGGGATGAGTTCACGGCTGTTCCAGCAGATCCGTGAACAGCGCGGGCTGGCCTACTCGGTGTACTCCTCGGTGACCTGCTACGCCGACACCGGGATCCTGTCGATCTACGCCGGGTGCTCGCCGCGGCGCCTCGGCACGGTGGCCGCGGTGATCGGCGACGTAGTGGCCTCGATCGCCAGGGACGGTCTTTCCGATGCCGAACTGGCGCGTGGCAAGGGGCAGCTTCGCGGCGGGCTGGTGCTCGGCATGGAGGATCCGGGTTCCCGGATGACCAGGATCGGCAAGGCGGAGGTCAACCACGGTGAGCACATCACCGTTGAGGAAGCGCTCCACGAGATTGACGAGGTGACTGCGGAACAGGTCGGTGCGCTGGCTCGGGAGCTACTTCGCCGGCCGGTTACCGCGTCCGTGGTCGGCCCCTACGCCCACCCAGACGACCTGCCAGCGGAGATCGCCCAGGTGATCGAATGACCCAGGTGGTCGAATGATGGAGTTGATCGCATGACGGCACCCGAGCAGCCATCGTCCGCGCAGGATCGCTCGGCGGAGAACCCGATCCGGGTCGGGGTGCTCGGCGCCCGGGGCCGAGTGGGCACCGAGGTATGCAAGGCGGTGGACGCGGCGCAGGACATGGAACTCGTCGCGATGGTGGACGCGGGCGACTGGATGTTCAACGTCGCTGACGCGGGCGCCGAGGTGGTCGTCGACTTCACCCACCCCGATGTCGTGATGGACAACGTGCGGTTCTGCGTCGACCAGGGCATTCATGCCGTGGTCGGCACCACCGGCTTCGACGAGAAGCGGCTGACCCAGGTCCGCGAATGGCTCGCGCCCAAGCCCGAGCTCGGGGTGCTGATCGCACCCAACTTCGCCATCGGGGCGATCCTGTCCATGCGCTTCGCCGCAATGGCCGCCCGGTTCTACGAGTCCGCGGAGGTCGTGGAGCTCCATCACCCGCGCAAGGCCGACGCACCGTCCGGCACCGGGGTCCGCACTGCCGAACTCATCGCCGCGGCCCGGGCCGCGGCCGGGATGGACCCGCCCCCGGACGCCACCACCCAGTCGCTGCCGGGCGCCCGCGGTGCGGACGTGGGCGGGGTGCGGGTGCATTCGGTGCGCCTCGCCGGGCTCGTCGCACACCAGGAGGTCCTGCTGGGCACGTCGGGTGAGACGTTGACGATCCGGCACGACTCGCTGGATCGCTCGTCATTCATGCCCGGCGTGCTGCTCGGCGTCCGGGCTGTGCTCGACCGGCCGGGGCTGACCCTGGGTCTGGAACCCCTGCTCGACCTGTAGGCCGACGCTCAGCCCACCTCGAAGTCCAGCGAGCCGGTCAGGCGCACCTCGCGCAGCGTTCGCCCATTGGCGTCGAGGGTGCGTACGGTGCCGTCGGGGTCCCAGCCGGCCCGTCGGTAGAAGCTCAGTAAGGCCGGGTCCTCGGCGGGTACCCAGGCGATTCCCCGGGTGGCGCCGGCATCCCGGAGCGCGGCGGCGGCCGCGGCCAGCAGCCGCCCGCCGTGGCCGCGGCGGCCCCACCTCGGCTCCACCAGCAAGGTGCTCACGAGCACCGTCTGGGTCGCGTCGGCAGGCAGCGTGCCGTCGGCGGCGGCCACCTCGCCATGCGGTGCCGGCCCGGCCACCACGAAGCCGACGGGATCGTCCCCCTCGGTGGCCAGCAGTACCGTGGCCCCGCCTTCGACGGTGTCCGCCCAGGCCCGCTGCACCTCCGGGGCGTCCAATCCGGCGAGGGTCTCGGGTGGCAGCAGGTCGCGGTAGGCGGCCCGCCAGGTCGTCCGGTGCAGCGCGGTGAGCACGGGAACGTCCTGCGGGGTGGCGGCGCGTACCCCGGCGAGTGCCATGGCGTCACGGTAGCGAGGCCCGCACGGTGCCCGTGTCCGACCCGGATCGGCAGGGGAGATCCGCGGTTGTCGGTGCCGGATGGCAGCATCGGCCCGGTGCAGATGGGACCGGCGCTGACGATGGGACCGGCCGCCGCGCGCCGCACCGCGCTGGCCGCGCAGGGGTTCGCCGACCCACGCCCGGCCGGGCCGGTGACCCGGCGGCACCTGCTGCGCGTGCTCGCCCGGATCGGGCTGTTGCAGCTGGATTCGGTGACCGTGCTGGCCAGGGCGCACTACCTGCCCGTGTTCAGCAGGTTGGGGCCCTACCCGCGGGAGCTGCTCGACGGGGCGGCCTGGGAGCACACCGTGCGACGCCCCCGGCTGCTGGTGGAGTACTGGGCGCACGAGGCGAGTCTGGTTCCGGTGCAGGACTGGCCGCTGCTGCGCTCGGGGGCCAAGAAACCGGGCTGGTGGCAGCACTACGAGGGGCTGGCCGTTCGCGCTCCGGAGCTGGTCAGCGCGGTGCTGGAGACGGTGAAGGCGCGCGGGCCGGTCAGCGCGGGCACCCTCGAGCGGGAACTGGGTGGCGGGGCCCTGCGCAGGCCGGGGTCGTGGTGGAACCGGACGGACACCAAGCGGATCTGCGAATGGCTGTTCGGTATCGGCGAGCTCACCACCGGCAGCCGGCGCGGCTTCCAGCGGCTCTACGACCTGCCCGAGCGGGTGCTGCCCCCGGAGGTGCTCACCCACCGGGTCGGCGCCCAGGAGGGTGCCCGGGAGCTGATCGCCCGAGCGGCCGGCGCGCTGGGCGTGGCCACCGAGCCCGATCTGCGGGACTACTACCGGCTGCGGCCGCAGTGCAGCCAGCAGGCCGTCGCGGAGCTGGTGGCGGCAGGCGAGCTGGAACCGGTGCTGGTCCGTGGCTGGCCCGCCCCGGCCTACCGGCACCGCGACGCCCGCACCCCGCAGCGGATCACCGGTGCCGCGCTGCTGTGCCCGTTCGATCCGTTGATCTGGGACCGGCGCCGGACCGAGCGGCTCTTCGGCTTTCACTACCGCATCGAGATCTACGTCCCGGAGTCCCAGCGCAGCTACGGCTACTACGTGTTCCCGTTCCTGCTGGACGGTGAGCTGGTCGCCCGGGTCGATCTCAAGGCGGACCGGGCGGCCGGGCTGCTGCGAGTGCAGGGTGCCTTCGCCGAGCCCGGGGTGGACACCGCCAGGGTGGTCGCCGAACTCGCCGGGGCGCTGCGCGAGCTGGCCGGCTGGCTGGAGCTGGCCGAGATCGCGGTGGGGCAGCGCGGTGACCTGGTCGCCGCGCTTGGCGTCGCGACCCGCCGACCTGCTCGGTCAACCGCACAGGTCAGCGGGATGCCGCGGTGACCAGCGCGTCGCCCGAACCGGTGCGAGCCTTCACCCGCAGCCCGACGCTGGCCTCGGCAGGCGGCCCGGTCACCGGCAGCTCGCTGCGGGCCCGTCCAGACCCTGAGCTGACATCCAGCTCGGCGTGCACACCGCCGTGGATCCCGATCCGCAGCTGCCCCGAACCGGAGGTGAGCTCGAGACGGCCGGCCGAGGCGTCCATCACGACGAGGTCACCTCTGCCGGTATGCGCGGTCAGATCCCGCCCGACCGCGCCGAACCGGACGTTGCCTGCACCGGTCTGCACGGTGCTCGCACCCTCGGCACCGGCCGGACCGTCGAGCGCCACCACGTCCACCACCCCCGACCCGGTCCGCACCCGCAATGTTCCCTGTACCGAACCCAGCCGCACGTCGCCGGAGCCGGTGCGGACGTCTACTGCACCGGTGCACCGCTGCGCCAGGACCTGCCCGGAGCCGGTGGTGGCATCCAGCCGATCCGCGACGCCGTCGACGGTGATGTCCCCCGAACCGCTGCGTGCCAGCACTGACGAGCCGGCGGGGGCGCTCACCTCGATGGTCACTGCCACGGTGGGGAA
The DNA here is from genome assembly GCA_050699435.1 of Pseudonocardiaceae bacterium. Lineage (GTDB taxonomy): Bacteria > Actinomycetota > Actinomycetes > Mycobacteriales > Pseudonocardiaceae. The sequence continues at coordinate 32,345 of JBOHGM010000010.1, forward strand.
TGGGGCGTCCCGTGGTGTTCGCACGGTGAGCCGCTGCCTGGTAAAGTCGATCACCGTGTTGCGGGTGGCCTCGGCGGCCACGTCGCCGGGCTGCCCCACGCCAGCCTGTTCGCCGAGCCAGCTCAGCAACCCGCCGATCCCCGCACCCCACAGCGGCTGGCCCTTCGGGTCCGGGCGGATCTGCACGAACACCTCGTCGGCAGCAGCGGGGCTCTCCTCGGGCTCCACGAGCCGGACGTCCAGCCGTCCGGCATCAAGCTCGACGCAGACCTCCACCGGTCCTTCGCACGCGAAGTGCTGCTGCCGTACGACGGTCATCTCAGTGCCGTCATGCTCCACGGTTTCTCCTCCGACGATGCGGTCCATCGCCCGGGCCATTCCGGCGCTCAGCCCTGGACCCAGCCCTGGACCCGGTGGTGAGTTCGACGGTCCCGGTCCGTCCGCCTCGACTCGTGCCAGCCCTCACCACGCAGCGCGCCCTGGACGGCGTGCGAGACCCAGGTGTTCAGCGAGACGCCCTGCTCGGCGGCTGCCCGCTCGGCCTGGTCCTTGAGCTGGTCGAACAGCCTGACGGTCATTCGGCTGATATCGCCGGTCATCCGCCCGATATCGCCGCCCATACCGCCGAAGGGACCTGCGCCGGGCCCGTGGGGGTGCGGCGGGGGGGCTGGCCCCGGATCGGAGGTTGAGCTCACCGCGACCCGTACGTCGCGTCCGTCCAGCCGCACCTCCACCACCTGGTCATCCAGCGTCGCGGTGACCTCAGCGGCGAGATCGGACAGCGCATTCATGATGGTCAACCGTGCTGCGGGCTCCAGCGCCGCGGCCAGCACAGCCGCGGTGTTCCTGGTTTGCTCATCGCCCGCCGATGCCGCGGCGGTCAGGTCCTCGCGCAACCGGTTGATGTACGGCGTCAGATCCATGGCACCAACTATGACGTCACGAATGACGGCAGTCAAGACATCATCCTGATGCCGCAGGTACGCTGCGGCGAGTTCGAGAGGAGGGGTGCGCCGTGAGCCAGCCCGACGGCGTCGATCCAGCCGGCCCAGACGTTGACCCAGGCGTTGAGGTCGCCCCGCTACGGGTCCAGCTGGTTGCGAAGACCGAGTTCTTCCCGCCCGCCGAGGTGCCGTGGTCGACCGACGCCGACGGGGGGCAGGCACTCGCTGAGTTCGCTGGCCGGGCCTGCTACCAGTCCTGGCGCAAGCCCAACCCGGCGACCGCCACCAACGCCGGCTACCTGCGGCACATTCTCCAGGTCGGCCACCTGTCGGTACTCGAACACGGCTCGGTCACCTTCTACCTCACCGGGGTGTCCCGGTCGCTGACCCACGAACTGGTCCGGCACCGGCACTTCTCGTACTCGCAGCTGTCTCAGCGTTACGTCCCCGAGCGGGAGGCGGCCATGGTCGAGCCGGACGTCATCGCCGGTGATCCGGAACTCCACGAGCTGTTCCTCGCTGCGACCCGGGCGAGTCAACAGGCCTATACCGAGCTGCTGGCCGGGCTGGAGAAGCGCTTCGCCGGTGAGCAGAACGCCACCCTGCGGCGCAAACAGGCCCGCCAGGCGGCTCGCTCGGTGCTGCCCAACGCCACCGAGACCCGCATCGTGGTCACCGGTAACTACCGGGCCTGGCGGCATTTCATCGGCATGCGAGCCACCGAGCATGCCGATGTGGAGATCCGGGCGCTGGCCGTGGAGTGCCTGCGCCAGTTGCAGAAGGTGGCACCCAACGCGTTCAGTGACTTCGAGATCTCCCCGTTGCCCGACGGCACGGAGATCGCCTCCAGCCCGTTCGTCACCGAGGGCTGACTCCCACGTGGCAAGGGTGTCAGCCGGGACTACCCACATCGCCGCGTTCATCGGCCACCAAACCTCGACGCCGGGATGCGGCCCGGTGACACTGCGCCGCTGTGTGGCTACCCTGTCAGTGCGCTGACCGACGCGGTCCGCCAGCGGCGGCTGCCGCACAACCCGGCGCGGTATGCGACCATTCCGCGACCACCCCGAGCGAGAGCGGGTCTGCTGGACCCTGGCCCATGCCTGCGCGTTTCTGGGGTACTGCCACCAGATCGACGAGCCGTTGGCTGACTGTTCGAGCACCCCGACGATCAAGACGAGGAAGCCACATCGCCTGATGCCAGTGACGAGGAACGCAGCTGGGCGATCGAAGCCGGCGAGCATGACTGAGACGGCGATCATGAGTGAGGCAGAGAGCGGCTGGTTGCGGCGGGATGGGGACGCCGCGGTCGATGATGCCGGGTCGGTGATGGGGGCCTGGCGGGTGGATGCGCGGCGTACTCAGGTTGACGTTGCCGGGGTGTTGGGCACGACCCAGCAGCATCTCAGTCAGATGGAGACGGGGCAGCGCCCGGTGTCGCTGGAACTGCGCCGCAAGGCGGTCACTGAGCTGGGGATTGCGGCTGAGGATCTGGGCTTGTCCTCCGGGTGTGCCCGGCAGCTGGTGTCCCGTGACGATGCCAGCCCACAGATCGCGGCTAGCCGGTTGCGCTGGCGCAACGAGCGGCGCTGGCTCAACCGGCACCGGTCCGAGCTGGCGAAGCTGGTGGTGCAGCTCTACCCCGTCGAGGGCCGGCTGCCGCGGACAGCTCAGCTCGCGCATCCCGAGTGGTTGGTAGCCGAGCCTGTGGAGCTGGGCTCGCTGGCGTTGCGGCTCGACGAGGGGCCGCAGACCGTCGAGGTGGATGGGTCGGAGCCGGAATCCGAGTCGACCCGGCCGCTGCGCACCGCTGGGTTGCGTTTCGAGCGCTATACCTCGGCGATGAAGCACTTGAGCCCGCCTGCGTTGTTCGAGTCCCGCCCGAGTTACCGGCTGCTCGCTGCCTCGCTGGCTTCCCGTCGGCTGGAGTTCGGGCTGGGCGCCTATTTCGACAAGATCGACGTGTGTGAGGCGCTTGCCCACGAAGTAGCCGCAGTGTGCCTGGCTGACGGGTCGCCGAACTCGCCGGAACCACTGCGTGGGCGGCTGCCGTTCCGGGAGCTGATCGGTGACCCGTTCGACCCGCAGCGCCGGGCGATCATCCCGGCGATTGCCACGCTGACCATCCGGCTGCGCCGCTACCCGGCTGAGCCCTCGTTCCTGCTGCACTGGCGCGATCCGGCGAAGGTGGCTACCGCAGGCGGCACCTACGGCGCGATACCCACCGGCGAGTTCCAGCCCTCCAGTATCGCGTTGTGGGACCGGTGCAATGACTTCGACCTGTGGCGCAACGTCGTGCGGGAGTACTCCGAGGAACTGCTCGGGGAGCCGGAGCATGACGGCAGCCGCAGCCGGCCGATCGACTACCAGCAGTGGCCGCTGTACCAGCGGCTCCAGGCGGCCCGGGCCGACGGCTCGCTCAGCGCCTTCGTGCTGGGACTCGGTGTGGACGCGCTCACCCTGTCCACCAATGTCCTGACCGTCGTGGTCGTCGACGACGACGTGTTCACTGAGGTGTTCGGCAAGGCGGTGCGGTGTAACGAGGAGGGCGAGATCGTCGCTGTCGGCGGGGGAACTCCCACCGAGGGCGTCCCGTTCACCGAGGCTGCGGTACGGCACATGCTGGACTCCGAGCCGATGGCCGAAACGGGCGCTGCCTGCCTCGCGTTGGCGTGGCAGCATCGCGACGCCCTGGGCCTGTAGCGCGCAGCGGCCCCGCCCTGTCGCCGGTCGGTGGCAATGCAGCACACGAGCGCTCCCGAACATGGCGGGCGGCAAATGCCACTGAGCTGCACAACTCGGAGTTGTGAAACGCGCCGTTGTTGGCTCGGCACCCAGGGTGCTGGCGATGCTCAGAAGTGTCAGAGCGAGCCAGCGGTAGAAGGGGGCTGGCGATGCGCGCGTGCGCTGCGGCTGCCGCGCTCGTCACCGCCGTGCAGACGGCCTCACCTGCCGGGTGCGCTCCCGTGGCGAAGGCGTGCGATCTGTCGTTCCAGGGCATCTACATCGAGGCCGGAGAGGTCTGGGACGTGGTGACTTAAGGTGCACTCAACATGCGTGGAAGGCTCGTTCCGGGCGAGAGCCCACATCGAGGGCAGGGGCCCGGTCACGGCGGAGCACCCCGACGGCATCCCGTTCGACTTCGAGGACACCGGGTGGCCGGAGTACATCACCGCCGAGGAGTGCGCAGGAGGTGAATGACCGTGGACTGGCGCGCAGCGCGGCTCCGGTTACGGAGTATGGGTCACCGGGTGGACACAGCACTGCATAGCAGCGGAGCGCCGACGCGGGCGACCGCGCCGCCACTGCCAGCCGAGAATTACGTGGGCTGGCGCGTCCGGTGGCTCGGGACCTCGATGTGGTGCCGCACGCCCGGGGACGAGCCGGACATCGAGATATCCAGGGGGACCGAAGGAACTGTCACAGAGTACGTCCGGGAGGGCAGCCCCGGCAGCCATGGCTACTGGATCACCTTCGACAACGGGGCGGTCTTCGGCACCTACCTTCCTGCACCGTGGGCGCTCCAGCTCACTCCGGGCGACGACTCACCCCGTGCCTAGCGACCCGAAGCACCGGATCATGCGGAACGGACTGCTGAACCGGTCGTGGAATCCCGCGCGACGTGGGTGCTTCGTGCTGTCGTCGTTACCGGCTACCGTTGCCTGCGTGACACAGCAGCACTAGGTCCACGAATGCCTGCTGTCGTGGGGCGACGCCTGACGCCAGTGACGAGGAACGCGGTTGGGCGATCGAAGCTGGCGATTATGACTGAGGCCGATTATGACTGAGGCAGAGGGCGGCTGGTTGCGGCGGGATGGGGACGCCGCGGTCGATGATGCGGGGTCGGTGCTGGGGGTGTGGCGGGTGGATGCGCGGCGTACTCAGGTTGACGTTGCTGGGGTGTTGGGCACGACTCAGCAGCATCTCAGTCAGATGGAGACGGGGCAGCGCCCGGTGTCGCTGGAACTTCGCCGCAAGGCGGTCACGCCGGGCTTACCGGAACAGCTGCGCGACCGGCTTGGACGTGGACCCCGGCAATGCCATCGAGCCGCACAACTCGAGGTTGTAAAACGCTCCGTTGTTAGCTCTGGTTATGGGCTTAGGCGATGCTCATGGTGTCAGAGCGAGCCCGGTGCGGAGGACGGATGTCAGCCATGGGAACGAGAGAGCCGCATCCAGGAACGCCAAACCCGGTGTCCGGTTGCGGGTGAGTGCCATGCTCCGCAGCGGGCCAAGTGTGCATCAGACCCGCCATAAGCTGATCAGGGAGGCGGTGCGCCGCGGTTCCTGATGCAGATCGTGGGAGACCCGGATCGGGTCCGGTCGGTGGCCTGCCAGGCCGCCGCCGCCGCTCTATGCGATGCTGCTGGCGCACCCGATCGACTGGCGGGGCCGGTGCCGGTCATGCCGCCGATCCGGGGCGGTGCTCGGGCTGCGCCGCCGCCCCTGCCGGGTCTACATAGATGCGGGCTTCTATCTGCTCGCCTCCGGGGAGTTGTTGCGCACCCACCTGGTCTGCGAGTTGGGCCTGACCGGTCTGCTGCACCGCGAGCCGGAGGGTTCGCCTGAGCACGGTAGCCCGACCTGTGCGGCACCGGCCGCAGGGCAGGGTGACATTGACGTGCTGCCCAGGATCACCACCGACCCGGACGAGCGGTCCCGCTCGACTTCTCAGGCTCCGGTCGTCCCGTCCCCGCTGCCTCCCCACAGCTCCCCGAGGACGGGACGACCGGAACCGGATCACGGCGGGCCAGGGGAGCGACCCGACCGCCCCCGGCCCCGCCGTGGCCCACCCAGTGATTCCCCACCGGACGGACTCCGACTCATGATCGCCGGAGCTGTATGTGCTTCGTCGCGCACGTCACCGGCCAACCCAGCACCCCCACCACCCGCAGCACTGACGCCGCCACCGCCCGCGTCCAGCCCGGCCCACTGCAGTGACGGGCCTGTTGAGGCCCGCAGCAGCGCACCAGTAGCGTGCAGGTATGGATCTCGATGAGGCGCGTGGGGTCATCGCCGAGCAGCACCATGCGGTGCTGGCCACGGTGCGCTCCGATGGCGCGCCTCAGATGTCACCGGTGCTCGCTGCGCTCGACGACCAGGGCCGGGTGGTGGTGAGCACTCGGCAGGCCGCGTTCAAGGTGCGTAATCTGCGCCGGGATCCGCGGGTCTGGCTGTGCGTGCTGCCGGACGGGTTCTTCGGCCGCTGGATCCAGGTCGGCGGCAGCGCTCGGATCGTGGAGTTGCCCGAGGCGATGGAGGGGCTGGTGGACTACTACCGGACGATCTCCGGCGAGCACGAGAACTGGGACGACTACCGGGCGTCGTTGGAGCGCGAGCAGCGGGTGCTGCTCCAGATCGAGCTCACCTCGGCCGGACCCGACCGAGCGGGATGAGGCGCGTGGACCAGGCTGTGGACCAAGCCAACGTGGCCGCCAGCGAGCGGCGTGCATTGAGCGATCTGATGGACCAGGTGGGCCCGGATGCCCCCACCCTGTGCGCGGGCTGGACGACCCGCGATCTCGCGGCGCATCTGGTGGTCCGGGATGGCCGGCCAGACGCGGCGGTGGGCATCCTGCTGCCGCCGCTGGCTGGTTACACCGCCCGGGTGCAGCGCGAGACTGCCCAGCGGCCCTGGCCGGAGTTGGTCGAGCAGGTCCGCAGCGGCCCGCCGTTGTGGTCCCCGATGCGCCTCTCCCGGCTGGGTGACAAGATCAACGCCGTCGAGTTCTTCGTCCACCACGAGGACGTGCGACGTGCCCGGCCCGGGTGGGAGCCGCGACCGGCCAACCCGCACCGCGCCACCGAGCTGTGGAGCACGCTGTCCCGGTTGGGACGGCTGTGCTACCGGAAGTCGCCGGTCGGTGTCGTGCTGCGCCGTCCGGATGGGTCGGAGCACATCGCGCGGCGGGGGGCCCGCACCGTCACGGTCGTCGGCGTGCCGGAGGAGTTGGTGCTGCACGCCTACGGCCGCGCCGAGGCGGTCGTCGACGTCGAGGGCGACCAGCGCGACGTTGCCAGCCTCGAAGCGAGCCCGCGGGGCTTCTAGGGCCGATGATCTCCCGGCACGCAGCGCCCGCTCGCCGCCCCGAAGAGGGCTGTGGCTCGGTCGGCCTGCCAGAGCGGTAGCGTCCCCCCATGAGTATCGCCCCGACCGCTGCCCCGGGCCGGCCTTTCGGCCGGGTGCTCACCGCCATGGTCACCCCGTTCACCGCCGACGGACAGCTTGATCTTGACGCCGCACAGAAGCTCGCCCACCAGTTGGTGGAGCGGGGCTGCGACGGGCTGGTCGTCAACGGCACCACCGGCGAGTCGCCGACCACCACCGATGCCGAGAAGGCGGACCTGGTACGCGCGGTGGTGGCTGCGGTGGGGGATCGGGCGGCAGTGGTGGCCGGCGCCGGTACCTACGACACCGCGCACAGCGTGCAGCTGGCCCGCCAAGCTGCCCGGGCAGGCGCGCACGGCCTGCTGGTGGTGACCCCGTACTACTCGCGGCCGCCGCAGACCGGGCTCATCGCGCACTTCACCGCCGTCGCCGATGCCACCGACCTGCCGGTGATGCTCTACGACATCCCGCCGCGTTCGATCGTGCCCATCGCCCTGGAGACCCTCTACCAGCTTGCCGAGCACCCCCGGATCGTCGCCGTCAAGGACGCCAAGGGAGACCTCGGCGGTGGTGCAGAGGTCATCGCGACCACCGACCTGGCCTACTACTGCGGGGACGATGTGCTCAACCTGCCGTGGCTGTCGGTGGGTGCGGCGGGGTTCGTCAGCGTGATCGGCAACGTCGTGCCGGACCGGCTCCGCGCCATGATCACCGCGTTCGAGGCGGGCGAGGTGCGCGTCGCCAGGGAGGTGCACGCCTCCACTCTCGCGCTGATCCGGACCTTCTTCATGGCCGGCGGGGTGGCCTTCGGCAAGGCGGCGCTGCGACTGACCGGACTCGAGGTCGGTGATCCGCGGTTGCCGCAGGTCGCCGCCGACCCCGATCAGGTCACCGCGATCGCTGCGGCGCTGGTCGAGGCCGGGGTACTGGCGTGACCCACGGCGCGTACCTGCCCATCCCCGGGGTCCCCAACACGGCGCCTCCGCCGCTGCCCGACAGCGGGCTGCGGACGGTCGCGCTCGGCGGCATCGGGGAGATCGGCCGCAATATGACCGTCTTCGAGCACGCCGGACGGTTGCTGGTGGTGGACTGCGGGGTGCTGTTCCCCGAGGATGACGCACCGGGGGTCGACCTGATCCTGCCCGATTTCCGGGCGATCGAGAATCGGCTGGACGACATCGAGGCGTTGGTGCTCACCCACGGGCACGAGGACCATATCGGGGCGGTGCCGTTCCTGCTCCGGTTGCGGCCCGACCTGCCCGTGGTGGGCTCGGAGTTCACCCTCGCCCTGGTCCGGGAGAAGTGTCGCGAGCACCGGCAGAAGCCGAAGCTGGTGCAGGTCAAGGAGGGCTTCCGGCACCGGTGCGGGCCGTTCGACCTGGAGTTCTTCGCGGTGAACCACTCCATCCCGGACGCGCTCGCGGTGGGCATTCGCACCCCGGCCGGTCTGGTGCTGCACACCGGCGACGTGAAGCTCGACCAGCTGCCGCTGGACGGCAGGCTGACCGACCTCGCGGGATTCTCCCGGCTCGGCGACGAGGGTGTGGACCTGCTGCTGATCGACTCCACCAACGCTGAGGTGCCGGGCTTCGTGACCGCGGAGCGGGACATCGGTCCGGTGCTGGACGGGGTGATCGGACGAACCACGCAGCGGGTCATCGTGGCCTGCTTCGCCAGCCACGTGCACCGCGTGCAGCAGGTGCTGGACGTCGCGGCCGCGCACGGACGCAAGGTGGCGCTGGTCGGCCGGTCGATGGTGCGCAACATGGGCGTGGCCGCCGATCTCGGGCTGCTCCGGGTGCCACCGGGCTTACTGGTGGACCTCGACGAGGCGCTCGGCATGCCCGAGGACCGGGTGCTGTTCGTCTCCACCGGCTCACAGGGCGAGCCGCTCTCGGCGCTGTCCCGGATGGCCCACGGCGAGCATCGGCAGATCAAGATCCGGGCCGGGGACACCGTGATCCTGGCCAGTTCGCTCATCCCCGGCAACGAGACCGCGGTGTTCCGGGTGGTCAACGAGCTGACCCGGCTGGGCGCCACCGTGGTGCACCAGGGCACTGCGAAGGTGCACGTATCCGGGCATGCCCCCGCTGGAGAGCTGCTGTTCCTCTACAACGCGATCCGTCCTTCCAATGTGCTGCCGGTGCATGGCGAGTGGCGGCACCTGCGGGCGAATGCGGCCCTCGCAGCCCGCACCGGCGTGCCCGAGGACCGGGTGGTGATCGCCGAGGACGGCGTGGTCGTGGACCTGGTGGACGGCCGGGCCCAGATCGTCGGGCGGGTCGAGGTCGGGCAGGTCTATGTCGACGGGCTGTCGGTCGGTGATGTGGGGGAGTCGACGCTGTCGGACCGGCTCATCCTCGGCGAGGGCGGGTTCATCGCGATCACTGTGGCGGTGACGGCGGCCAACGGGCGGGCGGTAGCCCCACCGACGATCTCCGGCCGGGGCTTCTCCGACGACCCCAAAGCGCTCGACGGAGTCGTGCCCCTGGTGGAGATGGAGCTGGCCCGTACTGAGGCCGAGGGTATCACCGACACCCACCGGATCGCCCAGGCGGTGCGTCGGGTGGTGGGCCGCTGGGTCTCCGACACCTACCGGCGACGGCCGATGATCGTGCCCACGGTGCTGCCCGTCGACTGAGGCGCGCTCGTAGGCGTTCAGCAGGGCTGGCGTTCAACGGGCAGGCGTTCAGCAGGAACGGCGCCACGGACTGCGGCGTGTCGAGGACGCCCCGACGCCCTTCCGCGCGACCATGGACAGGCAGCATGTACAGCTGTGACTGCTGAGGCGCGTGTGGATGTTCTTTACTCCCGGGGAGGAAGGGACTAACGGGTTACCGTGTGGGACATGGCAGGGCGGACGACCACGAAGACGGCGAGCGGGCGGTCCCAGAGTTCGCGGAGTAGGAATCCGGGAAGCAGGCCACGCTCGCGTCCGGCTACCCAGCGCCCCGCTGCCCGGCGGCCCGCGTTACGCAAGGGTCGGCGGCTCACCCTCGGCCGCGGATTGACCGGCGCGTGGACCCTCTTGGCCCGCGGTGCGGGCCGGCTGGCCAGGGCGGTGGGCCGGACCCGTGAGCTCGAGCCCGAGCACCGTCGGGACGGGCTGGCCCTCGGTCTCGTCGCGCTCGCCGTGGTGGCCACCGCCAGCGTGTGGGGGACCGCTGGGGGGCCGGTCGGGGCCGGCGTCCAGCACGCGCTGCACACCATGCTCGGTTCCGCGGCGGTGCTGCTGCCGGTGGTGTTCACGGCGGTAGCGGTGACCTTGATGCGCACCGAGCCCGACCCCGCGGCCCGGCCCCGCCGCACCGTTGGGACGCTGCTGCTGGTGCTGGGGGTCCTCGCACTCTGGCACCTCGCAGCCGGTTCGCCTGTCGACGGGGCGGGGCGGCAGCGCGCCGCTGGCGTCATCGGGTTCCTGGTCGCTGATCCCCTGACCGGCGGGTTCACCGTCTGGGTGGCGGCCCCGCTGCTGATGCTGCTGGCCATGTACGGGTTGCTGGTGCTGACCGGGACCCCGATGCGCGCAGCACCCGACCGGATCCGCCGGCTGTTCGGGGCGCCGGCTTCGGAACATGATCCCGATCAGGACGGCGATGCTGCGGTGACCGGGACCGACCCGGCCACCGCGCGGCTGCGCCGCCCTTCCCGGCGCAGGCAGGCCACCCAGCTCCCGGAGATCGACCCCGCGCCGGACGGGTCCGCCGCAGCGCCGGCCCCGAAGGCGAAGCCCCCCGTGGCCAAGCCCGCCGCGGCTGCCCTGACCCCGGCGACCGAGGACAAGGCCGGCGCCGGGATGACTGTGCACCGCGAGGTGGAGGGCGCCTACCAGCTCCCCCCGCCCGGGTTGCTGCTCGCTGGCGCCCCGCCCAAGGCCCGCAGCAAGGCCAACGACACCATGATCGAGGCCATCGAAGGGGTGCTCGACCAGTTCTCGGTGGATGCCCAGGTCACCGGGTTCACCCGGGGCCCGACGGTGACGCGCTACGAAGTGGAGCTCGGCCACGGCGTCAAGGTCGAGAAGATCACCCAGCTGACCCGCAACATCTCCTACGCGGTGGCCACCGACAACGTGCGGCTGCTGGCCCCGATCCCGGGCAAGTCCGCGGTCGGCATCGAGGTGCCCAACAGTGACCGGGAGATGGTGCGCCTCGGTGACGTGCTGCGCTCCTCGGCCTCCAGCCGGGATCAGCACCCCATGGTGATCGGGCTGGGCAAGGACATCGAGGGCAATTTCGTCACCGCGAACCTGACCAAGATGCCGCATCTGCTGGTCGCGGGCTCCACCGGCTCCGGCAAGTCCAGCTTCGTGAACTCGATGCTCGTCTCGCTGCTCGCCCGGGCCACCCCGGACGAGGTGCGGATGATCCTCATCGACCCGAAGATGGTGGAGCTCACCCCCTATGAGGGCATCCCGCACCTGATCACACCCATCATCACCCAGCCGAAGAAGGCGGCCGCGGCGCTGGCCTGGCTGGTGGACGAGATGGAGCAGCGCTACCAGGACATGCAGGCCAGCCGGGTGCGCCATGTCGATGACTTCAACCGCAAGGTGCGCAGCGGCGAGATCACCGCGCCGCTGGGCAGTGAGCGAGAGTACCGCCCCTACCCGTACATCATGGCGATCGTCGACGAGTTGGCCGACCTGATGATGACCGCTCCGCGGGACGTCGAGGACGCCGTGGTCCGGATCACCCAGAAGGCCCGCGCGGCCGGGATCCACCTCGTACTGGCCACCCAGCGCCCCAGCGTCGACGTGGTCACCGGGCTGATCAAGACCAACGTGCCGTCCCGGCTGGCCTTCGCCACCTCCTCGCTGACCGACAGCCGGGTGATCCTGGACCAGCCGGGCGCGGAGAAGCTGATCGGCATGGGCGACGGGCTCTACCTGCCGATGGGCGCCTCCAAACCGGTCCGTATCCAGGGCGCCTACGTCGGGGACGACGAGATCGCCAAGGTGGTCAGCTACACCAAGGAGCAGGCCACCCCGGAGTACACCGTCGGCGTCACGGCCGCCAAAGCGGGTGAGCAGAAGGAGATCGACCCGGATATCGGCGACGACCTCGGCGTACTGTTGCAGGCCGCCGAGCTCGTGGTCACCTCCCAGTTCGGCTCGACCTCGATGCTGCAGCGCAAGTTGCGAGTGGGCTTCGCCAAGGCAGGCCGGTTGATGGATCTGCTGGAGAACCGTGGCGTGGTGGGCCCCTCAGAGGGGTCCAAGGCGCGGGAGGTGCTCATCAAACCCGACGAGCTCGAGGGCCTGCTGTATCTGATCCGCGGCGGTGACCCCGGCGGTCGCGAGGACTGACCCCGCTCGGTGGTGAGGACTGACCCCGCTACAGCTCGAGCAACATGCGGGTGTTGCCCAGGGTGTTCGGCTTGACATAGGGCAGGTCGAGGAACTCGGCCACACCCTCGTCGTGTGAGCGGCGCATCTGATCGTAGACCTCCGCGGTCACCGGGGTGCCTTCGATGGCGCGGAACCCGTGCCGGGAGAAGAAGCACTCCTCGAACGTCAGCACGAAGATGCGGCGCAGGCCCAGCGCCCGCCCCTGCGCGACCAACTGCCGAACCAGCGCATGCCCCACGCCGTGCCCCAGGCTGTCCGGGCGTACGGCCAGGGTGCGGATCTCGGCGAGGTCCTCCCAGAGCACATGCAGTGCGCCGCAGCCAATCAGCACCCCGCCCCGTTCGGCCACCCAGAACTCCTGGACGTCCTCGTAGAGTGTCACGAGTTGCTTGGCCAGCAGTACAGCGCCCGCATAGCCGTCCACCAGGTCCTGGATGGCGCGGACGTCCCGGACCCTCGCCCGGCGCACGGTGAGTCCAGCAGACACGGACCAAGAACTTACCGGCGCACCTGAATCCCACGTTTGAGGGCCCCAGGACGGCACTTGTGCAGCTATGCTGCACGATACGGCTGCTAGTTGAGCCGATGGGAGGACCAGGTGCTGCGTAGCTTCAGGCTCGCCAACCACCGTTCGTTCCGCGACGAGCACGAGCTCCTGCTGATGCCGTCGTACGACGACGACAGGGACGTCGTGCCAGTCGCTGCGGTCTTCGGCGCCAACGCTTCCGGGAAATCCAACCTGCTCGACGGTCTGCGATTGGTGTCCGATCTGGTACGGGGCTGGGGAACCCGGGAGCCCGGGTCCGGTATCCCGCGAAACCCGTTCCGCCTGGAATCGAAATCGCTGCTGGCGCCGTCGAGCTTTGCAGTGGAGCTCGTGCTCGACGGGGCGCGTCATACATACGGCTTCGCGATCGACGACGAGCGGGTCATCAGCGAGTGGTTGCACAGCTACCCGCACGGCCGCAAGCGGGTGCTGCTCGAACGGGATGGTGCCTCGATCGATTTCGGTGCAACGGTGACCCATCGGACGCGTGCGGAGGTCATCGAAGACTTGCTGACCGAAGACACCCTGTTCCTTGCCGTCGCGGCCCGACTCAAAGCGAACGAGTTCCAGCCCGTGGTCGGATGGTTCGGAAGGTCTTTGTTATTCGTGCGGCCGGGTCAGCCGTCGGATGGAGGTGAGCGGGTCGCCCGCTTCCTTGAGCGATCAGACTCCGAGCGGGCTAGGTTCCTCGAGTTGGCGCGTGCGGCGGACGTAGGGATCTCCGACATCGTCGTTGAGCACGTGGAGGATCCACGTTCCGCCGCGCAGGCCGAAATGCTGGCCCGGGAGGTGGAGGAGTTAAGGCGTCAGGCGGCCCAAGCCGGTTCCGACGCACCCCGTGATCTCCCCGAGCGGCTTAGGCGGGCGCGGTCGAGAGCTGCGTTTCTTCGAGAGCGATCGCACCGAGCGAAACTGCTGGTCACCCATGGCAGTACTCGGTTCGAACTGAGGGACGAGTCAGAGGGCACTCGGCTCTGGCTGTACCTGCTACCCGAGGTGATTACCAGCTTGGCGCGCGGCCACACGCTTGTGATTGACGAGATCGACACGAGCTTGCACCCGCTGCTGGTGCGCAGGCTGGTTGGTCTGTTCCGTGATCGCGCCACGAACGTGAGCCGAGCGCAACTGTTGTTCACTACCCACGACGCGTTCCTGCTCGCGCCAGTTGCTGGGGAGCCGGGACTGGAGCGGGACCAGGTGTGGTTCGTCGAGAAGCACGCCGACGGCGCATCTGAACTCTACCCGCTGACTGACTTCAAGCCGCGCAATGAGCACAATCTCGCACGCCGCTATCTCGGTGGCTCATATGGAGCGATCCCCATCCTCGACGGGTTCGACAGCGTCGCGACGTCCGCTCCGACAGAGTGAGCCGAGGTAGCGTGCTTCGAGCTGTGGCTGTTGCTGCACCATCAGGACTGCGCAGCCCCCTTGTGTGAGGCGAAAGCCGTTCTCCGCCAACTGATCAGGCGGGTGCCCGGGTACCAGAAGAACTGTCTCCGGTTCGCCGACTTCGAACCAGGCGTGATGGACGCCGGTGGGACGAGCGGAGCGCCTCGATCCGTCGGGGTGCGATCACGAGCGCGATCCGTCGAGCGGAGTTTGGCGGCTGGTGCGGCTGATGATGGAGGATGGCCGGTTACCCTGAGGCGCATGCCTCCCTCGCCTCATGTTCCCCGTGCCGCGCTGCTCACCCTGGGCTGTGCCCGCAACGAGGTCGACTCTGAGGAGCTGGCCGGTCGGCTGACCGGTGATGGCTGGGAGCTGGTGGATGCCGACGGCGGCGAGGCCGACGTGGTGGTGGTGAACACCTGCGGTTTCGTCGCCGCCGCGAAGAAGGACTCGATCGACACCGTGCTGGCCGCGGCGGACACCGGCGCCAAGGTGGTCGCGGTGGGCTGCCTCGCCGAGCGTTACGGCACCGAACTGGCGGAGAGCCTGCCCGAGGCCGACGCCGTGCTGGGCTTTGACGCCTACCCGGAGCTGGGTGGGCGGCTGCGCGACGTGCTGGCCGGCCGTGCGGTGCCTGCGCACCGGCCGGTGGACCGCCGCACCCTGCTGCCGATCACCCCGGCGGCCCGGCCCGCCGCGCTGGCCGCCGGACCCGCCCTTCCCGGCCACGGCTGGGGCCCCCGCGTGCCGCGTCGCCGGCTGGACGACGCTCCGGTGGCGCCGCTGAAGATCGCCTCGGGCTGTGACCGGCGTTGCGCGTTCTGTGCGATTCCGTCGTTCCGGGGATCGTTCGTCTCCCGCGCCGTAAACGAGGTGCTGGCCGAGGCGGCATGGCTGGCCGACGTGGGGGTTCGGGAGCTGGTGCTGGTCAGCGAGAACTCCACCTCCTACGGCAAGGACCTGGGCCGCCCGGGCGCGCTGGAGGAGTTGCTGCGTAGGCTGGCGGAGGTCCCCGGCGTCCTGCGGATCCGGGTGTCCTACCTGCAGCCGGCCGAGATGCGCCCCTCACTGGTGGCCGCGATCGCCGGCACCGCCGGGGTAGCCGACTATTTCGACCTGTCCTTCCAGCACGCCAGTGCGCCGGTGCTGCGCCGGATGCGCCGGTTCGGCTCGTCCGAGTCGTTCCTGGCCCTGCTCGGCCAGATCCGCCAGCGGGCACCGGGGGCTGGGGCGCGCAGCAATGTGATCGTCGGGTTCCCCGGGGAGACCGACGCCGATGTCGCCGAGCTGGAGCGCTTCCTCGCCGAGGCGAGGTTGGACGCGGTGGGTGTGTTCGGCTACTCCGACGAGGAGGGCACCGAGGCCGCAGGGTTGCCGGGTCAGCACGACGAGGACACCATCGCCGCGCGGGTCGCGCGGGTCAGCGCGCTGGTCGAGCAGCTCACCGCGCAGCGCGCCGAGGAGCGCGTGGGGGAGGTGGTCGACGTGCTGGTGGAGACCGTCACCGACGCGGAGACCGACACGGTGGGTCGGGCCGAACACCAGGCTCCTGAGGTGGACGGCGAATGCGTGTTCGCCGACCCAGGCTCGTTCGCGGTCGGCGATCTGGTGCGCTGCCGGGTGGTCGCGGCCGCCGGGGTCGACCTGGTCGTCGAGCCGGTGGAGCTGATCGCCCCGGCCGACGGTACGGCGTGAACACTCCGCGGCCGGCTGCAGAGGTGCCGCTGTGCAACCCGGCCAACCTGCTCACCATGTCGCGGCTGGTCTTGGTGCCGGTGTTCCTGCTCGCGCTGTTCGCCGAGGACGGTACCGCCCCGCTGTGGCGGGCAACCGCAGCGGCAGTCTTCGCTGTCGCCGTGCTCACCGACCGGTTGGACGGTGACCTGGCGCGGCGGCGCGGGCAGGTGACCGACTTCGGCAAGATCGCCGATCCGATTGCGGATAAGGCGCTCATCGGGGCCGCGCTGGTGGGGCTGAGCCTGCTCGGTGAGCTGGCCTGGTGGATCACGCTGCTCATCGCGTTTCGGGAGCTGGGCGTCACCACCTTGCGCTTCTGGGTGCTGCGGCACGGGGTGATCCCGGCGAGCCGGGGCGGTAAGGTCAAGGCATTCGCGCAGGCTGTCGCCATCGGGCTTTATGTGCTGCCACTACCCGCTGGGGCTGACCCGCTGCGCTGGGGCGCGATGGGTATTGCGCTGGCGCTGACCGTCGTCACCGGCGTCGACTACGTGGTGCGCGCGCTGCGGTTGCGTGCGACCGGCGCCGTAGCGGTGCCCTGACCAGCCCGGAATGCGGTGGCTCGGGGAGACGTTCGCCCAAAGCGGACCCCTGCGTAGGCTGCTCTGGGTACCGTGGGGACGAACTAGCCGGTGCCCCATGCCCCGGCCAACACCCGGGAGGGGATGGCGATGACGCTGCTGCTGCGGGAGGCTATCGGCGAGCGGCTGCGCCGGACGCGAACCACGCAACGCCGGACGTTGCGCGACGTGTCCCGAGTTGCCCGGGTGAGCCTGGGCTACCTCTCCGAGGTGGAGCGGGGCCGCAAGGAGGCATCCAGCGAGCTGCTCGCTTCGATCTGCACTGCGCTGGACCTTCCGCTGGACGAATTGCTGCGGCGGGTGGCAGGCGACCTCGGACCGGTGTATCTGCCCGAGGTGCCCGATACGGTCCCCGCCGAACTGGTCGCTCAGGCCGCTGGGCAGAATGGCGGCGGTGGGGGCACTGAGCCCGAGGGGGGGCGCTTGGTGGTCCCAGCAACCGGCCGGGCTATGGGGTCCCAGCGGGGCAGGCAGGGTGAACTGCGCATCGCGACGGCGCAGGCCGGGTCCACCGCCACTGCACGCGCGATGGTGGGTGCGGCAGCCTGAGCCAGCTCCGGGGGTGCTGTGCTGACTACCCCGGAATCGGAGGTCCGGGGGATCTCGGAGATCTCCCGGGGTTGGTGGAAGGGCTGCCGCGCACCTGACACGATGGAACCAGCACACGGCTCCCGCTGGTCCGGTAGAGGGTAGCCGCACCGGAAGTCAGCATGAGGAGGCAGCGGAGGAGATGGCCAACCCGTTCGTGAAGGCCTGGAAGTACCTGATGGCAGCGTTCTCATCCAAGATCGACGAGCACGCCGATCCGAAGGTACAGATCCAGCAGGCCATCGAGGACGCGCAGCGGCAGCACCAGGCGCTGTCCCAGCAGGCCGCAGCCGTCATCGGCAACCAGCGCCAGCTGGAGATGAGACTGAACCGGCAGCTCGGTGAGATCGAGCGGCTGCAGTCCTCGGCGCGCCAGGCCCTGGTGCTCGCCGATGATGTACGGGGCAAGGGGGACGCGGCCAAGGCGCAGGAATATGAGCACGCCGCAGAGTCCTTCGCCACCCAGTTGGTGACCGCTGAGCAGTCCGTCGAGGACCTCAAGTCCCTGCACGACCAGTCCCTGCAGGCGGCGGGTCAGGCCAAGCAGGCGGTCGAGCGTAATGCGATGGTGTTGCAGCAGAAGCTCGCGGAGCGGACCAAGCTGCTCACTCAGCTCGAGCAGGCGAAGATGCAGGAGCAGGTCTCCGCCTCGCTGCGCTCAATGAGTGAGCTGTCCGCACCCGGCACCACCCCCTCGCTGGACGAGGTCCGGGACAAGATCGAGCGCCGGTACGCCAACGCCCTCGGGTCCGCCGAGCTGGCGCAGAACTCCGTGCAGGGGCGGATGCTCGAGGTGCAGCAGTCGACGGTGGACATGGCGGGGCATTCCCGCCTGGAACAGATCCGCGCCTCGATCCGCGGGGCGCCGGTCGCGGGTGAGGTGACCGCAGGCCAGCCCGCACCCCAACCCACCGCAACCCAGCCCACCGCAGCTCAGCCTGCCACGCCGCAGCAGGCCCAGCCACCGCACGGTCAGCCGCAGCACGAGCAGGGCTGACCGGCGGAGCATCCGGAGAGTGAGCGGCTCACGGCCGGGTGCGGGCCGGGTTGGTGCTGGGGCACCAGTACGACATCCGCTCGGTCTCGCTGCCTTGCGCGACGCTGCCTTGCGCGACGCTGCCGGCACTCCCCAGGCATGTTCATCACCGACCACCCCGAGACCGCGACGGCCGAATCTCGGTCGCCGTCAACGCCTTGACCAGCGTGAACGACGTCACCAATGCGGGGATCGCGAGCACAACAGCAGCAACGTCCGATTACCGGGATGGGTGATCACCAGCCACTGCACACCCACGATCAGCAACGTCGTCACCAGCACCCGACCCAGCAACGAGACCGGGCTCGTGCCCACCCGGGCAATCTCCGCTGCCACGGCAGCCCGGCGCGCACCCACCTTGGCCTTCACCACCACCGACAACACTCCGAGCGTGGCCATCCCGCCCAACCGAATTGGATACCGCACCCGAGGCGACGAAACGGTTACCCGATGGCTCAGACTCCGCCACGGAGGACGAGACTGCCTCGACGAGTAGCCTGACAGCCACTCCTGCATCTGCGATCATGTCAGGAGAGGTCACAGACGCTGCGAACGGGGATTTCATGAGTTGGTTGCAGGTCGCACACGAAGCTACGGCACCGCCGGATGGCTCGGACGCTGGACAGGTCCTCCGTTGGTACCGCAAACGCGAGAAGCTCACCCAAAAAGATATGGCCACCCGGCTCAACACCACGCAGTCGCGGCTGTCCAAGCTAGAGAAGGGCACCCAGTCGCTGACGGACGTCACGGAGTTGCGCTATCTCGCACGCAAGCTCGGGCTCCCGCCCGAGCGCTTTGGCGTGCTACCCGACCTGTCGCGAGACGCAAGCCCCTTTCCCTTGCACATCAGCGATCAACCAGGCAAGATCCGGGACAGCCAAGAACGCTGGCGAGACGTCAGACGTGAGCTCAACGCCAACCGCGCAATTCTGGGTGATCTCGCCGCCGAGTTGTATCCGCAGCAGCAGCGTATCACCGGTACTACGGTCCTCACCTTGGCCAACTGGGTACCGGATGGCCCTGTTGATCTGGCTGATATCGAGTTGGTCTGGCGCGCTAAATCGCCATCTCCCCAGATTGGGGGGAAAGCGTCAGAGTCAGCCGGCTCACGCCCTCTGATGGCTAATGGTGAGCGGTATAACTGCTATTCGCGAGCACTTCGAGACCTCGCCCGACCCAGACTGCTCGACAATCGAGTCAGCTATCGTCTGCTTGATGTTGCATGGACCAGATCACGCGGAGTGATGGGGTTCAACTACACAAGTTACTTCGATGTGCTCGACGTGGGCGAAGCATTAGGACATGAGTTTTCTGAGGCATGGCTCAACGCTGACCGGAAACGCCCGTGGCTCCCGCCGGTGTTTTTCAGCCGGCAGCGCTCGCGCCCGCGCATCAAGCTAATGACTTCTCGCTGTGGCGCAACGTCCAACGCGAGTTCTCCGAGGAGTTCCTCGGCAACGCCGAGCACGACGGCAACAGCGTCGATCCCATCGCCTACGAGACCGACGAACCATTTGCTTCCTTTGAACGGGCACGTGAGGCCGGAGATTTCCAGGTGTTCGCCGGCGCGGTGGTGCTCGAACCACTGACGCTCTGGGTGGAACTACTGACGGTGGCGATCATCGCGGCTCCGGTGTTCGATGAGCTGTTCACTGGAATGGTTTCGGTCAACGAAGAAGGCGCGGCGATCAGCACCGAGTCTGGCCGCCCCACGACCGGGATCCCGTTTACCGCGGATGCTCGGGAACGGCTACGCTCCGAGCCATTGTCGCCGATTTCCCGCGCCTGCATTGAGCTGGCGTGGAGATACCGGTACGAACTGCTCGGCCGATGAGGGTCCTCGTCACCGGCGCCGCTGGGTTCGTGGGCTATGCCGTCGCCACGCTGCTGATCGAGCAGGGACACGAGGTGATGGGACTAACCCGCTCCGAATCCTCCGTGCTCCCCAAGGGCGTCCACCGGATCCGTGGTGACCTGACCAGACCCCAGACGCTGCCGAACGTGATCGCTGAGTTCGACGGGGTGTGTCACCTTGCTGGGCGTACCCGGGTACGGGAGTCCCGGGACGATCCGGTCGGCTACTGGCGCACCAACGTCGGCGGCACCCTGACCGTGCTCGACGCTCTTCCTGTCGCCGCCGCTACACGGCTGGTCCTGGCGTCCACCTGTGGCGTGTACGGCGAACAGGCTACGCAGCCGATCAGCGAGACATCAGCCCTGCAACCGAGCAGCCCGTACGGGACCAGTAAGCTCGCCGCGGATCAAGCCGCTGCGGATCTTGCCGCTACCGGAGCAATCGGCGCGATCAGCCTACGAGCCTTCAACATCGCCGGTGCACTGCCGGGACACTCTGACCGGGACCAGACCCGGCTCATTCCCCAGCTTCTGGCCGTCCAGCAGGACCGAGCGCCTGAAATGGTGGTGAACGGCGACGGCAGCGCGGTCCGTGACTTCGTGCATGTGGCCGATATGGCCGCCGCGTTCGTCCTTGCCCTCCATGCCTGCGAGCCCGGTACCTGGCGTACGTACAACGTGGGAAGCGGTCGGGCAAACACCGTCGGTGAGGTCATCAGCACCGTCGAGTCGGTGACAGGACGGCCAGTCGCGCGACGCCACGGCCCAGCGGCGCCCGAGCCGCACACACTACTAGCCGATAGCGCCCTCATTCGGGCCGAGCTGGGCTGGCAACCTCACCGATCGAGCCTCGATGAGATCATCACGGACGCCTGGACCGCGTTAACCTGCGCATAGTCGCCCGCCGAATATTCGGTTCTGGAATAGCGAGAAACTGACTAGGTTTCACCTACCTCCACGGCCCTCGCTGCCCTTTCATTGCGGCATGGACCCCCGTCGAATGCAGCCTTACTTCCGGTGGAGCCTCCCACCGGGACGTGGGCAGACGCGCACCGCACTCCGCGCTATGCAGCACACAGGGGGCACGCCATGAATACGGATCCGGGGACGAACGACGAGACGCGGCTGATGAGAACACACTGGCAAGGGCTTGCTGCGATCGAAGGCCACCTACACCAGATCGAGACGAGCCTCGGCGTCACCAGCGAATTCAACAGCCGGCCTGACACGATTCACGCCACCTTGGAAATCGTAATCGGGTTCGTGACCCTGGACCCATGCACACTCCCACGCATAACGGGAACGGAATCGGATAGCTGATGCGTATGTCTGCTTGGTGTCAAGCTGCTATTCCGAGGGAAACCGGGCCGTGGACTGGCCTGAGTATCTCGGATTTGGTGGGCTTGGTGCTGGTGTTGGTTGTCGCGTTTGGGGTTGTGCTCGGTGCCCTTGCGCTGGTCATGGGCTGGGAGTTGTTCAGTGACCGGATTCCGCGTAAGAGGCGGCGTGGCGTGGTGGTCCCTCGGGTGGGCGTCATCGTGCGAGACGACGAGGGCGCCCGATGACCGGGGCGGCGTTGGTGCTGTCGGTGGTGGATAGTCATAACCGGCTGATGCATCTGGTAGCGGTGGAGACAGCCGCGTTGCATCGCCGGTCCGGGATTTATCCCGCGTTGTGCGGTGCCGAGGTGATCAGCGCCAGCATGCTGACCGAGCCTGC
Organism: Pseudonocardiaceae bacterium; assembly: GCA_050699435.1. Lineage (GTDB taxonomy): Bacteria > Actinomycetota > Actinomycetes > Mycobacteriales > Pseudonocardiaceae. The sequence continues at coordinate 54,199 of JBOHGM010000010.1, forward strand.
CGGGGAGTGCCGTGAGTGCCAGACCCGGGCGCAGGCAGGCGCCGCTGCCGACCGGCAGCGAGAGCGCGCCGAGCCGCGTCGTTCTGGCGTGTCGTGGCCCCGCCGTTCGCGTCGTGGCATGTCCGGCCGGCGCAGGCGCCCGGACAACCGTGAGGGAGGTCGGGTAGGTGAGTGAGGAGTCGAGAACCGGGTCGGCAGACTGGCGGAACCGGCCGCCGTTAAGTGGTACGGATCTGGCTGATTTCCTGGCGTTGGGGTGGGTGTGCGGGCGTCCGGATTCCGGCGTGCATCAGGTCGGGGAGCACTTTATGGAGAACCAGCGCCCGATGTTGCCCTTCCTCGCCGACGCTCTGGCCGCCCTCATGGGGGTCGGGCATGTCACGCTCGGCGAATCTGATCCTGAATTGCGCGGGATGCGGCCGGTGCTGGTGACGGCCAGCGGCCGGGCACGGTATGAGGACTTGTGTGACCGGCAGGGCGTCCCGCCCTATCCCTCTCGTCGTGATCGACCGGACGACCGGCCGATGACCGGGAATGAGGGTGTGTCGCCCGTCGGCAATCTGTGTAGGAGACGTCCTGCCGGTACATCTATACACGATGTGCGCTAAGTATTGGAGAAACGGAAAGAGTGACACGACGTGACAGGGTTGTGGATGCGAAGAGTGGGCCTGCTACTTCTTGGTGCGGCCGTCGTCGTGACGGTTGTCCCTCTGGATAAGTATTACGGGGCGCGGAGACGGTGATGGTTGCGGCGATCAATTGGGGGACGATCATGGTGCTCGACGGAGGCGGGGGTGGCTATGCGCTCGGGTGACAAGCCGGCTGTCCGACCACTCTGCGGCCTGGCCAGGCGTCAGTTCGCAGACGAGCTGGCGCAGCGTCTCCGCCAGAAGCCGATGCTGATCGTGGACCTGGCGGCCGATGCGGGGCGGTCACCGAGCCTGGTTCGCCGATTGCTGGATGGATCGACCAGACGATCATCCTCGCGCGACTGCGCCTGGCCGACCTGCCCGTGAAACTGACAAATCCCCCTCCAGCCGAGGGCCAGGGGCCGGACCGTCCGTGCACATGCACACGAACCACAGTGAGCCTCCGGCCCTCAGCGGGAGGCAAACCCTTCAACCCTCGGAGATTTGCCCCATGCGCCGAGCTGGCCATGTCTTGCTACTCCTCGTGTGGTGGATGGTGCTCATCCCGGTAGGCGTCACCGCGGCCGTGGGATTTACCGGCCTGACGTGGTACTTCGCTGCGGACGATTGGCGTGCCTGGTGGAACGCGCACACGAACCATTGGCCCACAGGAATGAAGCTCGACCTGCTCGTCCAGGCATCACTGACCACCTGCTCAGCCGCGCTGCTCAGCATCGTCGTACTGGCTGCAGCAGCGAACGACTACCACCGCATGCGCGCCGCGAAAAGGTAGGGAGAAGGGGGGTGGCCTCGTGTTGACACGTCCAGCTCGCGTTGATCCTGGACCGCAACCCGGCGAGGTCCAGTGTGGACAGCCGGGGATGGCGTAGCTCACCCCGGACCAGGGTGTGTCCGGTGAGCGCGGCGGCAAGCTGGCGACCGGCCAGCCATACCGTGTCACCCTCGGGCACCGGTTAGGCTCCCGCCTCGTTGGCTGCTGTCTTGTCGGCTGCTGTCTTGTCGGCTGCTGTCTTGTCGGCTGCTGTCTTGTCGGCTG
>JBOHGM010000010.1:55984-73064 GCA_050699435.1 Pseudonocardiaceae bacterium
GGCTGCTGTCTTGTCGGCTGCTGTCTTGTCGGCTGCTGTCTTGTCGGCTGCTGTCTTGTCGGCTGTTGTCGGGTCAGCTGTTGTCGGCTCGGCTGCCGGGCGGCGTCTGAGCTGGGTCGTGCGCAGCACCCTGGCCAGCAGTGCGTCGAAGGCCACCGCCATCTCCTGAGCCCCTGGAGTGCCCCAGTGCTGGATCGGCAGGCCGGCGCCCTGAGCGTGCTGCATCGCCGAGCGATCCGGCAGCACGGTGGGCAGCACAAGTGGTCCGAAGATCTCCCGGAGCTCCCTGATGCGGTAGGCGTGCTCGTGTGAGCGGAGCCGGGCCCGGTTGACCACGACGCCCAGTGGCTGCAGGTCCGGGTTATGCTCGCGCTCGTTCTGTACCGCCTCGAATGCGCGCTGTACTCCGGTGACCGCGTAGATGGTCGGTTCGGTGACCAGCAACGCGCGGTCTGCCGCCACCAGCGCGGATCGGGTGAGCTGGCCCAGCGAGGGCGGGCAGTCCAGCAGGACGAGCCGGTAGGGCGCCACAGGCTGGTCGCTGACATCGGCCACCTCGTCCAGCTTGGACAGTGCTTGGTCCAGCCGGGTAAGTCGCTTGGCGTCCGGATCGGGCCGGTTGTGCGCCTCGACCTCCTCGGCGCCGACCAGCACGTCCAGGCACTCACCCCAGGCACTGGCCGCGATCGCGGCCCGGAGCACCGAGCGTCTCGGGTCGACCAGCACGTCGGCCAGGGTGGTGTGCGTCTCACCAGGCTCCAGGGTGGTGGTGGAGTTGGCTTGCGGGTCGAGGTCCACCACCAGGGTGCGGATCCCCCGTTGCAGGGCCGCCCCGGCGAGCCCGAGGACCACCGAGGTCTTGCCCACGCCGCCCTTCAGGCTGAGCACCGCCACGCTGCGCACCCGTGCAGCCTATGGGTGCCGCCGTGGTGTCCCGCAGGAGCCTTCCACCTCAGCTCCCCTTATGGTGCTGCGCATGCGAGCCCCCGTGGTGCGACGAACTCTGGAAATCGAGATCGCCGCGGCACGGCGGCGGTTGGGCACCGCACCCCGGGTACTGGACGTGGGCGGGGGCAGCGGTGTCTGGGCTGTGCCGCTGGCGCAGGCCGGTTGCGCGGTCACGGTCGTCGACCCGAGCCCCAACGCGCTGGCCACGCTGCACCGCAGGAGTGCCGAGGCAGGAGTGCAGCAACTCGTGAGCCCGGTGCAGGGCGATGCCGACTCGCTGGCCGATGTCGTCCCCCCGGCCAGCGCCGATCTCGTGCTCGGGCACGGCGTGCTCGAGATCGTCGAGGATGTGGTGGTGGCGGCCCGGGCGCTGGCCGACGCGACGGCACCGGGCGGTGCGGTGTCGGTCCTGGTGGCCAACCGGTACGCGGCGATACTGGTGCGGGTGCTGGCCGGTCGGCTGGCCGACGCCCGCCGACTGCTCGACGACCTGCACGGCAGGTTCGGGACGGCCGACCCGCTGCTGCGGCGCTTCGATACCGGCGGCCTCACCGCACTTCTCGAGGGCAGCGGGCTGGTCGTCGAGCTGATCCAGGGCGATGGAGTGGTCGCCGATCTGATTCCCAGCGGCGTGCTGGAGGCCCATCCCGGTGCCACCGATCAGCTCGCCGAGCTGGAACTGTCCGCCGCGGCACGTGCGCCGCTACGCGATATCGCTAGTCGCCTGCACGCCCTGGCCCGCTGCCGTGACCCAGGGTGAACGGTGCCCTGAACTCAACACAGGAGCCTGCCTGGTCGGACTCGGACAGCTCTCGTGTGGGGCTCGGCTCACGCCATGGCTCCTCTCTCGGAGGGTGATCCCAGGGATCCCACTGGGGGTCGCACTTTGTCGGTAGGGTCGCACTTCCTTGCAGCTTCTTCCCTGGGGCGCGGGTGCCGAGCCATGATCGCGCGCACTGTTGGAGACCGATGAGGGGTGCGATGGCGATGAGTGGCGAGGGCGGGCACACCGCATTGCGGATGCGGATGGACGAGGCGGGGATGAGCAACGCCGGGCTGGCCCGCGCGGTGGTCGCCGCCGGGGCCAAGGAAGGGATACACCTGGCTACCAGCACCACGTCGGTCCGGCGGATGCTGGACGGGTGCCAGCCGCGCTGGCCGGTGCCCCGGCTGGTGGCGGCGGTGCTCTCGCAGCGGCTGCAGCGTGAGGTCACCGTCGACGACTGCGGGTTTGCCGACCGCACTCCCGCGGAGGACGATCGCTATAACGGGCTGAGCTGTGCGGGCACCCTGGACGACGCAGTCCGAACGGTGGTTGAGCTGTCGGGACGGGATATGCGCCGACGAAGGTTCCTGCTGGGCTCGGTGTTCAGCGCTGGCGCGTTCGCCGAGCCCGCGCTGCTTGCCGTCACAGTGCCCCCGGCGGACAGCACCGCCCGCGCGGGCAGCGGTCGGCGCATCGGCATGGCTGATGCCGAGGTCCTCACCGAGCACATCACCCACCTGCGCCAGCTCGACTACCACTACGGCTCCGGGCGGGTCCGGCTGCAAGTGGTGCAGCTGCTGCACCACGAGGCGAACGAGCTGCTGCACGGCAGCTACTCGGCCAAGACCGGCAAGGCCCTGCTGACCGCTGTCGCCCAGGCCACCAAGCTGACTGGGTTCACCGCGGCCGACGTCGGCCGCCACTCCCTAGCGCAGCGCTACTTCATCCAGGCGCTGGACCTGGCCATGCGCGCGGGCGACCGGCTTTACGCGGCTGAGGTGCTCAGCGAGATGGGCTGGATGACGGCGCAGCTCGGGCAGAACGCACCCATCGAAGACGACCGGCGCCACCACGGACGCCAGGCCGCCGCGCTCGCCCGTGCGGGGCTGACTGTCGCCAGCGGCACGGCTACTCCGGCGCTGGCCGCCCAGCTGCACGCGCTGGAAGGACGCGGTCTGGCCTTGCTCGGCGACGCCAGCGGGGCTCGCCAGGCGGTGCTGATGGCCGAACGTCACTACGAACGATCCTCTCCCGGCGAGGAGCCACCGTGGCTGGGTTTCTACACCGAAGCCGCGTTCGCCGCCGACCTCGGCAAGTGCCTGTCCGACCTCGGCGATCCCGAGCAGGGCATCATCCTGAGCACCTCGGCGCTGCGCGGCTTCGAACCGTGGCGGGTGCGAGCCCGCTGCTTCGCGCAGACCGATTTGGCCCGGGCCCACCTACTCGGCCGCGACCTGGAACAGGCCGCCACGTTCGGCCGGGACGCGGTGCGCACCGCTGCCGAGGTCAGCTCCACCCGCACCCTGGACCGGCTGCGTACCCTGCAACGGCAGTTGGCCCCGCTGCGCTCGGCCTCCCCGCACCTGGCCGATCTCGACGCGCGGATCACCGACTTCCTCGCCCGCGCCACCCGCCGCCAACAGGACGACGACCTCTGAACGAAATCGACTGGGAACGGTCACGAGGGAATCAGGGGCTCCGACTTCTGCACTACGTTGTTGCTCGGACTTCTCCGTAGTCTGTAAAGTACCGAACTGGTGTTCGAGCTGGGAGGGTCCCGTGGGGCGCAGTGCGGATCTACCCCGGGCGGACCTACCTGGGGCTATCCTATCCCAGCGTGGGGGGTCTACCGGGCCTGCTGACGATCGCGGCTGCCCGATCCTGCACGTGGACATGGATGCCTTCTACGCGTCGGTCGAGGTCCGGATGCGTCCGGAGCTCGCTGGGCTGCCGGTCGTGGTGGCCGGTGGCAGCAACCCGGCCGGGGACCGCGGTGTCGTGCTCTCGGCCAGCTATGAGGCGCGGGGGTACGGGGTGCGCTCGGCGATGCCGGTCGCGCGGGCCCGCCGGATGTGCCCGCAGGCGCATTTCGTGCCACCGTGCTTCGCCCGCTACAGCGAGGTCTCCCGCGGGGTGCTGACGCTGTTCCGCGAGATCACCCCGCTGGTCGAGCCGCTGAGCCTGGACGAGGCATTCCTCGACGTCGCAGGCGCGCTGCGCAGGCTCGGGATGAGCCCGGCCGGGATCGGCGAATGGATCCGCGGGCAGGTCTACGACGCCCACCAGGTCACCTGTTCGGTAGGGGTGGCGCCGAGCAAGTTCCTCGCCAAGCTCGCCTCCGGGCTGGCCAAGCCGGATGGACTGCTCGTGGTGCCCGCCGACGGCGTGTTCGAGTTCCTGCATCCGTTGCCGGTCTCCGCGTTGTGGGGGGTGGGGCAGCGCACCGCCGAGGCGTTGCATCGGTTGGGCTGCCGGACTGTGGCCGACGTAGCGGGCACGCCGCTGCCCGCGCTGCGGCGTGCGGTGGGTGTCGCGGCGGCCGAGCACTTGTACGGGCTGGCCGGCGGCCGCGACGAGCGGCGGGTCGTGCCTGATGCCCCCGAGAAGTCCGTGGGGGCGGAGGAGACGTTCGCTCAGGACGTGGTCGACCGGGAGGTGCTGCGCAGGGAACTGCTTCGACTGGCCGAACGGACCACGGCCGCGTTGCGCCGCCGCGGGCTGCGCGGGCGGAGGATCGCCGTGAAGGTCAGATATCCCGACTTCACCACCATCACGCGGTCTCGGACCCTGCCCGCCCCCACCGACACCGGGCAGCTGGTCTTCGGCGTGGCGGCTGACCTGCTGGACGGTCACGTGCCGAGCGGGGCGGCGGTGCGGCTGCTCGGCGTGCGGGTGGAACAGCTGGTCGGGGGCGCGGCTGCCGAGCAGCTCACGCTGGACGGAGATGCTGCGAACTGGCCGGACGCGGAGCGAGCGGCGGATGCCGCCCGGTCCCGCTTCGGCAGTGCCGCGGTGCGTCCCGCCGCGCTCTTGGACACCGGTGGGCGGGATGCGCCGTCGCTCGCGCACCCGCCACCTGAAACGGGTACACAGATCGGGTAGTCGGCACCGCCGCGGGCTCGTATCCTCGACAGTAGGAGCCCACCACGAGCGCCTGCCTGCCCCAAGGACTACCGTCGGGACCGGCTACCAGCATCCGCCGTCAACATCCGGCGTGCCGGAGGAGGACCGATGCCACTCTCCGAGCACGAGCAGCGTCTGCTCGACCAGATCGAGCGCGCGCTCTACGCAGAGGACCCGAAGTTCGCGTCAAACGTGCGGGGTGCTCGGATGCGCAGCCCATCCCGCCGTCGTCGGCTCCAAGGCATTGCGCTCTTCGCGCTGGGCTTGGTGCTCCTTGTGATGGGTGTGATGCTTCCGATCCGCCCGGCCGGGATCCCGGTGATCAGCGTGCTCGGTTTCCTGGTGATGTTCGCCGGTGCCGTCGTCGCGATCTTCGCACGCGGGCAGGACCATGAGGTCAGTCAGGGCGGCGCGTCGTCCGGTGGTTCATCCGCCGGGGGTGGCTCCCGCAGCACGCTGGCCCAGCGCATGGAAGAGCGGTTCCGTCGCCGCTTCGAGGACCGCTAGCTTCGAGGGCCCGGCAAGCTCTGCCTGCGCAGCACTGAGCGCGGCAGGTGCCGGGCCCTCGGGCGCGGTAGGAGCACACCGCGCCATACCGCTGCGCACCGCATCCCCAGTGCGCGGCTGATCCGCGGCGCGGCACCGTACCCGCCCGCCAGCGCAACCGGCTCCGGCCCGATGCTGCGCGGTGGCGCCCACTGTCACCCACACCCACCCACGGTGCATCCGCCCATGGCTGGGCGGACCAGTAGCTCGGCCAGCGTGGGCCGGATCGCAGCCCTCCCGCGCGTGGTTCATGCCACGTGGCGGCGCGCCCCTCCCCACGGTGCCCCTCCCCACGGTGCCCCACCCGCTCCCACTATCGCTGAGCTGGGAAGACGCTCCTCTTATGAAGATCAACAGAATGCTGATGGTGTTGACAGTGGCAGAAAGTGGGGTAGCGTGGTGAGCTGTGGAGCACAGGGGTGCTTCATAGGCCGGTCCGCCAGGCTGGCGAGGAGATGGGGTGGCCGTGTTTCTGGGCACGCACACTCCGCGCCTCGACGACAAGGGTCGGCTGACGTTGCCGGCAAAGTTTCGCGACGCATTAGCAGGGGGCCTGATGCTCACCAAAGGACAAGATCACTGCCTGTACCTCTTCCCGCGCACCGAATTCGAGGAGATGGCCCGCAAGGTTGCGGCGGCACCGCTGACCAACGAAGCGGTGCGGGCCTATCAGCGTTACCTGTTCGCCGGCACGGACGAGCAGCGCCCGGATGCGCAGGGCCGCATCTCGATCGTGCCGGAGCTACGCCGCTACGCAGGGTTGAGCAAGGAATGCGTGGTGATCGGGGCGATCAACCGCTTGGAGATCTGGGACAGCGCGGCATGGCAGCGCTACCTGGAAGACCATGAGGAGTCCTACGCCCAGGCGCAGGAGGAGGTGCTGCCTGGCTTGTTCTAACCGGGCAGGTCTGCCCAGCGGGCAGCACCTGAAGTCCCGGTGCCGCATGGCCTCCGTCCGATGTGCACAACGCCGAATTGCAACGACACGGCTGAATGGCAACGACACGGACCAGCAGAGCCCTGACGCCCCTTCCCCGGCGCCAGGACTCTCGCACCGGGCGGAGACCTCGCGGCACCGAGACCGGATCGGCAGACAGTACCGGTGATCCCGGTCACCGTGGCATGAGGATGTGAAGGGGGTGCGAGTGTGAGCGGAGGGAGGTTTGCTGTGGCCGATCGCCCGCCCGGTGCCAGCTGGTCGCCACACCACATTCCGTCACCACACCACACACCGGTCCTGCTGAACCGGTGCCTGGACCTGCTCGGGCCCGCGCTGGCCGGCCGGTCCGCCGTGGTGGTCGACGCCACCGTGGGCCTCGGCGGGCACGCGGCAGCATTGCTCGAGGCGCATCCCGCTCTGACCCTGGTCGGCCTGGACCGCGATCCGCAGGCGCTGGATCTGGCGGGAGACCGGCTGGCCGCGCACGCCGGGCGCATCCACCTGGTGCATGCGGTCTACGACGAGCTGCCCGACGTGCTGGATCGGCTCGGCATCGGGCAGATCGACGGCGTGCTGTTCGATCTCGGGGTCTCCTCGCTGCAGCTCGACGCCGCCCAGCGGGGCTTCTCTTACGCTCGCGATGCCGTCCTGGACATGCGGATGAATCCCAGCACCGGCCGCACCGCGGCCGACGTGCTCAACAACTATTCGAAGGCCGACCTCATCCGGGTGTTCCGGGACTACGGCGAGGAGCGATTTGCCGGCCGGATCGCCGCCGCGATCGTGGCGCAGCGGGCGCGACAGCCCTTCGACCGCACCAGCCGACTGGTCGAGGTCGTCTACCAGAGCGTTCCGGCCGCCGCCCGCCGCCGCGGTGGACACCCCGCCAAGCGGACTTTCCAGGCGTTGCGCATCGAGGTCAACGACGAGCTCGCGGCGCTGCGCTCCGCGATCCCGGCCGCGCTGAGTGCGCTCTGCCTTGGCGGGCGGCTGGTGGCGCTGTCCTACCACTCCCTGGAGGACCGGATCGTCAAGCGGGCGCTCGCCGAGCTGACTGCTTCGCGCACCCCGGCTGGCCTGCCCGTCGAGCTGCCCGGCCACGGACCCCAGCTGCACCTGCTGACCCGTGGGTCCGAGCAGGCCGACCCGGCCGAGACCGAGATCAACCCGCGGGCCGCGTCGGTACGGCTGCGGGCTGCGATGCGCATCGCGACCGCTGCTGACCATGGACCCGACCGCCCGGAGGTGACGTCGTGACGGCTCCCTTGGTGGCCCCGCCGCGCAGCACGATTGCCATTCCCGCCCGCCGTCGTGGCACCGGAGGAACCACCCGGACCCGATCGGCGGCCGTCCAGCGGGCCTACGCACGGCGCGCACAGCGCACCGGCGCGCCGCATACCGCCCGGGAAAGTGCCGACGCCACCGGCCGGGCTCCGTTCGTGGTGCTCGTGATGGTGCTGCTGTCGGTGGCACTGGTGGCCACGCTGTGGCTGTCCACCGCGGCGGCTGCGGACTCCTACCGGCTGCAGAACGCCCGGGAAAGTGCCAGGGACCTCACCGAGCGCTCAGAGCAGTTGGGGCGGGAGGTCGCCACCATGGAGACCGCGCCCGAGCTGGCTCGCCGGGCCGTCGAGCTCGGCATGGTCCCGGCCGGGGACCCAGCCCGGCTGTTGGTGGGCCCGGATGGCGCGGTGGTAGTGGTGGGCGAGCCCGAGGCCGCCGCTGCGCCCAAGGCTCTTCCGTCCCCGGCGCCGGTTCCGTCGCCGCCTGCCTTGACCTCGCCCGCTGCGGTGTCCAGCGGTGCATGATGGGCGGCTCGACCAACGCTCGACCCGCAACCCGCCCCACAACCCGACGACGCACCCAGGCCGCGCGTCCCCGCCGTGCTCCCGGCTTGTCGGCAGACGCGATCCGCAGCCGGCTGATGCTGGGTCGGGCGCTGCTCGTCCTTGCGCTGCTGGCCGGTGGTCTGAAGGTGGTGGTCGTGCAGGGACTGCAGGCCGAGGAACTGTCCGCGCAGGCTGCGGGCCAGCGCACCACGCCCCAGATGCTGCCTGCCGTGCGCGGCACGATCACCGACCGCAACGGCACCCCGCTGGCGTTCAGCGTGGCGGCCAGAGCCCTGTACGCCCAGCCCACTCGGATCGTGCAGGAGCAGCGCGCGGTCGGCGCCGACCCGGACCCGCACAAGCGTGCGATGGCCCGTCGGGTCGCCGAGGTACTTGGCCCGCTGGTCTCCGAGCAGCAGGTCCTCGCCCAGCTGAGCAGTGACCGCACCACCGTGCTGCTCGCGCCGGTGGTGACGCCGACTCAGGCCAGGGCGATCACCCAGGATTTCCCGGAGATCAGTGCAGACTACCGGGAGATCCGGCAATACCCCGGTGGTGAACTCGCTGCCAATGTACTTGGGGTAGCCAACTGGCGTGCCGACGAACGCAAGGTGCGCGGGCTGGTCGGGCTGGAGAACTACGCCGATACGCTGCTCGCGGGCACGGATGGACGCCGGGTGGTGGACACCGCAGAAGGTTCAGAGGCGATCATCCCGGGCAGTGAGCGCGCCGTCCGGCCTGCGATAACTGGTTCTGACCTCGAACTCACCCTGGATTCCGATCTGCAGTTCACTGTGCAGCAGTTGCTGAGTGACTACGCGCGCCGACACGATGCCCGGGGCGGCAGCGCAGTGGTGCTCGACGCCCGGACAGCCGAGGTCTACGCAATGGCCAACGCCGCCACCTTCGATCCGAACAACCTCGCCGTGGCGAGTTCCGAGCAACTGGCGAATCCCGCGGTCTCCGCTCCCTTCGAACCAGGTTCGGTGCACAAGGTCGTGACCGCGGCTGCGGCCATCGAGCACGGACTGGTCCGACCGGACACCGTGTTGCAGGTCCCGGGTCAGCTCCGGATAGCCGACCGGACGATCCGGGACGCCTGGTCACACGGCGTCTTAGACCTGACCTTCACCGGGGTGCTGGCCCGTTCCTCGAACGTCGGCACGTTGCTCACCGCACAGCGGATCGGCGAGGACCGCTACGTGGACATGCTGGAGAAGATGGGGCTGGGCAGGCGCACCGGTGTCGGCCTGCCGGGGGAGAGCGCGGGCCGGGTTCCGCCCCGTGCCCAGTGGTCGGGCAGTACCTTCGCCAACCTTCCCATCGGCCAGGGCCTTTCGATGACCGTGCTGCAGATGGCAGGCATGTATCAGGCCATCGCCAATGACGGGGTACGCATCCCGCCACGGGTGGTCAGAGCCGAGATCGCACCGGACGGAGCCCGCACTGCGCCCCCACGTCCGGACGGCGTGCAGGTGGTCAACCCGCAGACCGCGCACACTGTGCGGAACATGCTGCGCGCAGTGGTGCAGGACGAGCCGAGGCAGCGGGGGACCGGCCCGCAGGCGGCGCTGGACGGCTACCAGATCGCCGCCAAGACCGGTACCGCACAGCAGGTCGACCCCACCTGCGGCTGCTACAGCAACTCGAACTACTGGATCACCTTTGCCGGGATCCTGCCTGCGGACGCCCCGCGCTTCGTGGTCGGGATCATGCTCGATGACCCGGGCACCGGCAGCGCCGCCCCGCTCTTCCACGACATCGCCTCCTACCTGGCGCAGCGCTACCAGATCCCGCTGTCTCCTGCACCGAGCCCGATCGCCACCCTGACGCTGCGCTAGCCAGGCGCCGGGTCGCCCATGTCGTGGATCAGCGCGCCGGTAGCCTTCGGCCTGGCCGCTGGCTGCCGAGCAGGACGGTGGGCCGCGACCTCCAGCAGACCCGTCAACCGACCCCGGACCGTGACTGCCCCTGTGACTCCCTCGCTGACCGAGACGCCGCTCCGGCCGTCGCACACCGCGCCGATCCCGTTGACCGCGCTCGCCGCTCTCGCAGGCGCGACCGTGCTGGGGGCTCCGGACGGGGCAGCCGTCACCGGGATCACCTTGCGTGCCCAGCACGTGCGTCCCGGAGACCTGTTCGCGGCGCTGCCCAGCCTGACCCCTGGCTGCACGCATGGTGCCGACTTCGCCGGGATCGCGCTGGCCGCAGGCGCCGCCGCAGTGCTCACCGACCCCTCGGGCGCCGGCCGTCCCAGCCTGGCGAGTGCCCCGGTTCCGGTGCTGGTACATCCCGATCCGCGGTCGGTCCTGGGCATGCTGGCGTCCCGGACTTACGGCCTGCCCTGCACCCAGCTTGCCGTGCTCGGGGTTACCGGCACCGCAGGCAAGACCACCGTGACGTATCTGCTGGAGGCAGGGCTGCGCGCGGCCGGGGCCAGCACCGGCCTGCTTGGCACCGTGCAGGCCCGGATTGGCGACCAGCAGCTGCCCAGCGCTTTCACCACCCCAGAGGCCCCAGACCTGCAGGCACTGCTGGCGCTGATGGTCGAACGCGGTGTCTCCCACCTGTCCATGGAGGTGTCCAGCCACGCGCTGGCGCTGGGGCGGGTGGCGGGCACCGCATTCGCCGTCGGCGCGTTCACCAACCTCTCCCAGGACCACCTGGACTTCCACGGTGGCCTCGAGGAGTACTTCGCGGCCAAGGCGCTGCTCTTCGACGGCCGGGCCGCGGCTGAGGTGGTCTGCGTGGACGACGCCTGGGGTCGTCGGCTGGTCACTGGCGCGACCAGCACCGTGTCCCTGGACGGCTCGAACGCGGCTGCGACGTGGCGTGCAGCCGACGTCGCGGTCGCGCCCTCGGGCAGCCAGACGTTCCGTGTCCTGGGGCCGGGCGGGTTCGACCAGCGCGCTCTGGTGCGGTTGCCGGGCCCGTTCAACGTCAGCAATACGCTCGTCGCGCTGGCCGTCGCGCACGCGGCAGGCGCCGACCCGCGACTGGTGCTGCGCGGCATCGCTACCGCGCAGGTACCCGGCCGGATGCAGCGGGTGGACGCCGGCCAGAGTTTTCTCGCTCTGGTGGACTTCGCGCACAAGCCCGCGGCGGTCGCCGCGCTGCTCGACGCGGTGCGCGCGCAGGTGCCCGGGCGGTTGCTGATGGTGTTGGGCTGTGGCGGGGACCGCGACAGCGGCAAGCGCCCGCTGATGGGTGCCGAAGCGGCCCGCCGGGCGGACCTGCTGGTAGTCACCGACGACAACCCGCGTTCGGAGGATCCCGCCACGATCCGCGCCGCCATGCTCACCGGCGCCCGGGCCGGTCCCGCTGAGGTGGTGGAGATCGGCGATCGCGCGGCCGCGATCGACTATGTGGTCGCCCGGGCCGGCGCCGGAGACGCCGTCGTCGTCGCAGGAAAGGGTCACGAGACCGGCCAGCAGGTGCACGGCGTCACCCACCCGTTCTCCGACGCCGAAGTGCTCGCCCACGCGCTGACAAATCGGAGCGAACGGTGATCCCGATGACCCTGGCCGAGGTGGCAGGCGCGGTCGGCGGTGCCGTCCATGGCTGCGAAGGCACCGAACTGGTCAGCGGCAGCGTCGAGTGTGACTCCCGCCGCGTCGGGCCGGCTGGGCTGTTCGTGGCAGTGCCGGGTGCACGGGTCGACGGGCACGACTTCGCCGCCGCCGCAGTCGCCGCCGGTGCGACCGGGGTGCTCGCCGGCCGGCCCGTCGACGCCCCCTCGGTGCTCGCCCCGGCGGCCGCAGCCGGCTCGGCATCCACCCCGGCGGCCGCAGCCGGCTCGGCATCCACCCCTTACGCCCTGGCGGCGGACGCCGACGGTGTGGGTGCGGCGGTGCTGGCCGCACTGGCCCGGCTGGCCCGCGCGGTGGTGGACGAGCTGAGTCAGCCCCGCGCTGAGGTTCCGGCCGGCCTTCGGGTGGTGGGCCTGACCGGTTCGTCCGGTAAGACCTCCACCAAAGATATGGTGGCCGCGTTGCTGGCCCCGCTGGGCCCCACGGTCGCACCGCCCGGATCCTTCAACAACGAGATCGGCCACCCGTGGACCGCGTTGCGCGCCGAGGCGCACACCCGGCATCTGGTCCTGGAGCTCTCCGCGCGCGGAATCGGTCACGTGGCCCAGCTATGCCAGGTCGCACCGCCGTCGATCGGGGTGGTGCTCAATGTCGGCTCGGCACACCTCGGCGAGTTCGGCACCCGGGATGCGGTGGCCGCGGCTAAGGGTGAGCTGGTCGAGGCGCTGCCTGCGGAGGGGATCGCGGTGCTCAACGCCGACGACGCCGCCGTCGCCGCGATGGACCGGCGCACCGCGGCCCAGGTGGTGCGGTTCGGGCTGTCCGCCGCGGCCCACGTGCGCGCCACCGACATCACGCTGGACGACCGCGGCCGCCCGTCGTTCCGCCTGGTCACCCCAGTCGGGGAGACCGAGGTGCGGCTGGCGGTCCCCGGCGAGCACCAGGTGTCCAACGCGCTGGCCGCAGCGGCGGTGGCGCTGGAGCTCGGTGCCACCCCCGCGGGCATCGCCGCCGTGCTCGCCGGCTACCTGCCGGTGTCCCGCTGGCGGATGGAGGTGACCGAACGGTCCGACGGGGTGACCGTGGTCAACGACGCATACAACGCCAACCCCGAATCGGTCGCCGTCGCGCTGCGCACCTTGGTCGCCATGGCGGGCGTGCAGCGGCGCAGTTGGGCGGTGCTCGGCCCGCTCGGCGAGCTCGGCGTGGCCGAGGCCGTGGCGCACCGGGACATCGGCATCCTGGCCGCCCGCCTCGGCGTTGACCGGCTCGTCGTGGTGGGCGAGCGGGCCCAGCCGATGCACGTCGGATTCTCGGGGGACGGACTGTCCTCGGTACTGGTGCCCGACGTACCTGCGGCGCTCGAACTGCTGCGCGGCGAACTCGCCCCCGGTGACGTGGTGCTGGTCAAGGCGTCCAGGGCGGTCGGATTGGAGCGGATCGCCGACGGCCTGCTCGGCGCGGGTCCGCAGGAGAGGGGTTGCCGGTGAGCAGCATCCTGGTCGCCGCCGGGGTCGCCTTGCTGGCCTCCATCCTGTTCACCCCTTACCTCATCCGGGTGTTCTCCCGGCAGGGCTTCGGGCAGGAGATCAGGCAGGACGGCCCGCAGAGCCACCACAGCAAGCGGGGCACGCCCACTATGGGCGGGGTCGCGATCCTGCTGTCGCTCTGGACCGGCTACCTGGTCGCGCACCTCACCGTCACCGGCACCGGCATGACCGCGTCCGCTCTCGTGGTGCTGCTGCTCACCACAGTGCTGGCGGTGGTGGGTTTCCTCGATGACTTGATCAAAATCCGGCGGCAGCGCAATCTGGGCCTGAACAAGACCGCCAAGCTGGTCGGGCAGTTGGTCGCCGCGGTGCTCTTCGCGATCCTGGCGCTGAACTTCCGGGACTCCGACGGTATCGCCCCGGCCTCAACCCACCTGTCCTTCGTGCGGGACATCGCCGTGCTGTCCTTTGGCGTGGTCGGCTTCGTGATCTTCAGCTACCTGCTGGTTTCCGCGTGGTCGAACGCGGTGAACCTCACCGACGGACTGGATGGGCTGGCCGCTGGGACTGCCGCGATGGTGCTGGCGACCTACGTGATCGTCTCGTTCTGGCAGTACACCCAGGACTGCACCGCCGAGGCGCTCCCCGGCTGTTACACCGTGCGCGACCCCCTCGACGTGGCGGTGGTGGCCGCCGCCGCGGTCGGCGGGTGCATCGGTTTCCTGTGGTGGAACGCCGCCCCGGCGAAGATCTTCATGGGCGACACCGGGTCGCTGGCCATCGGCGGGCTGCTCGCGGGCCTGGCCGTGGTCACCCGCACCGAACTGCTGCTCGTCATCATCGGCGGGTTGTTCGTGGTGGAAGCGTTGTCGGTGGTACTGCAGGTGGCGGTGTTCCGCACCACCCGGCGCCGGCTGTTCCGGATGGCGCCGTTCCATCACCACTTCGAACTGGCCGGGTGGGTGGAGACCACCGTCATCATCAGGTTCTGGCTGCTCGCGGCCATCTGCTGTGCGCTGGGCGTCGGGGTGTTCTACAGCGAGTGGCTGCAAGCGGCCGGAGGGTGACCGCACATGCGCTCATCGATCCCGCCTTCATCGATCACCACAGCCGCCGATCTGGCCGGGGCCCGAGTGCTGGTCGCCGGAGCCGGCGTCACCGGCAGCTCGGCCGCCCGGGTGCTGCGCGGGCTGGGTGCCGAGGTCACCGTCACCGACTCCGCCCCGGCCCAGCTGGCTGCGCTGGCCGGTGCTGCCTGGGTCGACGGTGCCGTGCGGCTGGTCGCCGGGCTGAGCGCGCCGCCGCCGGGCACCGACCTGGTGGTGACCAGCCCCGGCTTCCGGCCGGACGCGCCGCTGATGGTGGCCGCTGCGCGGGCCGGCGTGGCAGTGATCGGGGACGCCGGCCTGGCCCGCTGGGTCGACCGGGCTCGATCGGGTCCGGAGGGGCCGGCCGACTGGCTCGTGGTGACCGGGACCAATGGCAAGACCACCACCGTGGGGATGCTCGAATCGGTCCTGCGTGCCGCCGGCGTGGACGTGGTGGCCTGCGGCAACATCGGGCTACCGGTGCTCGACGCGGTGCGGGCCGGGCACCGGGTGCTCGCTGTGGAGCTGTCCTCGTTCCAGTTGCACTGGTCGCGCGAGCTGGACCCGCGGGCTGCCGCGGTGCTCAACGTCTCGGCTGACCACCTGGACTGGCACGGCTCGATGGCCAGCTATGCCGCGGCCAAAGGCAGTGTGTACGGGGGGGCCGCCACCGCGATCGTCAACCTCGATGACGAGTGGTCCACCCGGCTGGCCGCCGCGCGGGGCGGGATCGGGTTCACCACCGGTGAACCGGTGCAGGGCCAGCTCGGGATCAGCCGCAGGCAGCTGGTCGACCGGGCCTTCGGCGGCGCAGCGGGGGACGCTGTGCTAGCCGGCCTCGCCGACATACCGGCGCCTGGTCCGCACAACGTGGCCAACGCGCTGGCCGCGGCGGCGCTGGCCCGCGCGGTCGGGGTGCCACCGGAGGCGGTCGGCCAGGGGTTGCGCGCCTTCACCCCCGCTGGGCACCGCGGCGTGCCGGTCGGCGAGCGCGCCGGGGTGCGCTATATCGACGATTCGAAGGCGACGAACCCGGATGCCGCGCGGGCCGCTCTGCTGGCGCACCGCCGGGTGGTGTGGGTGGCGGGAGGACTCCTCAAGGGTGCCGAGCTGGACGGTCTTGTCGCGGACACCCGGAACCGCCTGGTCGGCGCGGTGCTGCTCGGCGCGGACCGGGCGATCATTGCCGACGCGCTGGCGCGACACGCACCCGACATCCCGGTACGGATGGTCGATTCAGGAGACGATGGGGCCATGATCGAGGTGGTGGCGGCTGCGGCTGGCCTCGCTGGTCCGGGTGACGTGGTACTGCTGGCCCCGGCTGCCGCGTCGATGGACATGTTCACCGACTATGCCCAGCGTGGCCGGGCCTTCGCCGCCGCGGTCGCCGCGCTGCCCGCAACCGGGACGCCGGACCCGGGCCCGGCCGGGCGGGCGGCCGGATGAGCCCGCGCTCCTCCGCCCAGCAGCCGGCCGCAATGACTGGCCGGCTGGCCATCGGCCGGGTTGGCGCGGGCCGTGACCGGCTCACGGCATGGCTGGCTCGCCCGCTCACCTCGCTGCACCTGGTGCTCGCCGTTTTCGGCCTGCTCACCCTGTTCGGCCTGGTGATGGTGTTGTCCGCGTCCAGCGTGGAGTCCTATACCGTGGCCGGCTCGTCCTACGCGGTGTTCGTCCGGCAACTGGGCTACTGCGGCGTCGGGTTGGTGCTGTTCTGGGTGGCGCTGCGGATGCCGGTGCGGCTGCTCCGCGGCACCAGCGCGGTGTTCCTGCTGGTGTGCATCGTGTTGCTGGTCGTCGTGCTGACCCCGCTGGGCACCGAGTCGGGCGGCGCACAGAGCTGGCTGCGGCTGGGCCCGCTGTCGCTGCAGCCCTCGGAGCCCGCCAAGCTGGCGCTGGCGCTGTGGGGGGCGCACGTGCTGGTGGCGAAACGGCCGCTGCGCCACCAGTGGCGGCACCTGCTGGTGCCGCTGGTGCCGGTGGCTGTGGTGATCTTCGGGCTGGTGATGTTGCAGCCCGACCTCGGTACCACGATCACGTTGGCCGTCGTGCTGCTCGCGCTGCTGTGGTTCGGCGGCGTGCCGCGTGAGCTGTTCGGGGCGATCGCGCTCGCCGCGGTCACCGGGGCGATCGCGATGGCCGCCATCGCCGGTTACCGATCGGCCAGGATCGAGTCGTTCCTGGACCCGGGTGCCGACCCGCAGGGAGCGGCGTACCAGGCCCGGCAGGCGCTGTACTCGCTGGCCGAGGGCGGCTGGTGGGGGGTGGGGCTCGGCCAGGGCAGTGCCAAGTGGGACTACCTGCCCAATGCGCACAACGATTTCATCTTCGCGATCATCGGCGAGGAGCTCGGCTTCCTGGGCTGCCTGGTGGTGTTGCTGCTGTTCGGCACGCTGGCCCATGCCGGGATGCGGATCGCCGCACGCAACACCGACCCGTGGATCAAGCTGACCGCTGCCACCCTGACCACCTGGCTGGTCGGCCAGGCCGCGATCAACATCGGGTACGTGGTGGGCCTGCTGCCGGTCACCGGCCTCCCGCTGCCGCTGATCTCGTCCGGGGGAACCTCGGTGGCGCTGGCGATGCTGGCCTTCGGGCTGCTGGCCAACTTCGCCCGGCACGAGCCGCCTGCGGTGTCCGCGCTGCGCTCGGAGATCACCCGGTCCGGCCGGCAGGGGGTGGTGTCCCGGCTGCTGTGCCTGCGCCCTCCGGTGCCTCATGCCCCCGCGCCCCGGCCACCACGCCGGGCGACCCGCCCGGTGCGCGCCGGAACGCGAGCGGCGGGTACCAGGACGCAACCGGCGCGCACCGGTGGGCGGC
>JBOHGM010000011.1:0-53365 GCA_050699435.1 Pseudonocardiaceae bacterium
TGCCTCGGAAGCGGTCGCCAAGGCGGAGGATACATTTCAACAGGTGGTGCCGGAGAATGAACCTGAGTGGGCGCGGTTCATTGACCTACCGTACATCTTCGGAGAAGCAGCACAGTCTTTCCGAGATCTCCGAGAGCCTGATCAGATCGAGCGCTTTGCGACAGAATCTGCGGCAGTCGCGCGGCAACAGGGGCGCGCACGCCGGGGTGCCCTCAGTCATGCCGCGCTGGCCGTCAGTGCACTCAACCGCAATGACGTTGAATCAGCTTCCACCACAGGCCTGCACGTGGTGAACCTGGCTGGATCGGTGAACTCATCTCGTTGCATCGCAGCCGTACATGACTTACAGCGCCGGTTGCAGCCGTACGCCTCGATGCCAGATGTCCAGCTGTTCAACACCCGCGCGCGTGACCTACTCGGGCTGGCCACGTAGCGGGGTCTCTCACCTGAGCCTGGCCTGCTCGAAGACGAACGCGGAGCTACACGCTTAGCGGCATCGGCCCCGGTCCACGATCGGCTCCCCGGGCATGCGGCCCACGAGCTGCCCGTCGTGCTCGACCAACCCGGCATTGCGCGGCCGGGTCAGTACCTGGCGCACCAGAATCGGCGTCCACGCCCCGCCGGTGACGGTGCGCACCCCGGCCTCGTTCCACTGCCCCGCGTGTGCCACTCCGTTACTCCGCAAACTCCTCAGCCGCCGCCTGATCCGCCGGGACGCATCATCAGATGACCGGCAGGGCGTGGGCCACCTCCACCCGCAGGATAACCCGGTCGTTAGGGTCCGACAGATCCCCAGGACCGTGCGTGCAGCCCAAACCGCAGGCCCCGATCGGAGAACTCCAACAACCGCTTCAGATCACGCGGCAGCCGCATCAACCGATCCACCTGCCACATCACCGCCCCGTCCGAAGCCAACCGGGCCAGCAGCCGCTCCCAGTCCGGGCGCCGCACGGCGGGCTTCCAGGCCGACAGGTCGTCGCCTGTCAGCTCCACCCCAGCACCCCACCCAGACGCTCGATCACCGCCCGGTTGTCGGTGTGCTGCTCCTCCACCTTCTCCCACTCATCCGAGACGTTGCGCGACAGCCGGGCGTAGGAATCCAGCACCAACCGACGGCCCTGCTCGCCGCCGTGACGCTCACCATGAGTACCCATACCAGCTAGCGTAGGTAACAAAATGAGCAACCGCTATAGCACTGAATACCACTCACGGGGCCACCGGCCATGATCATCGTAGCTGGCGCGGTGGTGGCGCTGGGCGCGCTGGTGCAGGGCGCCGTCGGATATGGGATGTCCCTGGTGGCGGCACCACTGCTGGCACTCGTCAACCCCGCGCTCGTCCCGGTTCCATTGATCATGCTGGCCACCGTGCACTCGGTGCTCGCGGTGGGTCGGGAGGGGCGGCACGCCGACTGGCCCGGAATCGGGTGGGCGATGCTGGGTCGGCTTCCGGGCACCGCGCTGGGCGTGCTCGCCGTGGTGGCGATGTCCCAGCGGGCGTTTAGCCTGCTGATCGGCGGCTGCGTGCTGACCTTTGTGGTGGTATCACTGCTCGCCTGGCGGCCACGTCCCCGCCCGCGGTCGCTGCTGATCGCAGGAGTCGCCAGCGGGGCGGGAGGTACCGCAGCGGCGATCGGCGGCCCCCCGATCGCGTTGCTCTACCAGAACGCGACCGGCCCCCAGGTCCGCGGCACGCTCGGCGCTTACTTCGTGCTGGGGTCGGTGACCTCGATCGCCGCCCTGGCCGCCGCCGGTCAGGTAACGAGTGCGTCACTGTTGAGCACGGCCCAGCTCACGCCCTTTCTGCTGGCCGGCTTCGCGCTGTCCGGGCCAGCCCGGCGGTTCCTCGACCACGGCTGGACCCGGCACGCAGTACTGACAGTCGCCGCCGCGAGCGCCGCGCTGCTCATCGCCCGCTCACTGGTGTAGAGCGCGTGCCGCACGGCTGTGGACCCGTCCGGGCCGCGGAGTCGCAGCGCCGCGTCCCGCAGCCGCTCCACGCAGATCCGCAGCGTGTCCTCGTCGACTGCGAGTGAGCCGCGTAGTGTCAGCCACGGTTCCGGGCAGCCGGGCAGGCCGTGGCCGAACAGCTCCCCGGGCAGCATGGCCAGGCCACTGTCGTGGCAGTCCTGGTCGTAGTGGGCCAGCACCACGGCAGCGTGCACGCTGCTGGTGACGTCAGCCGGGAACAGGTGCCGCGCCACCCGCAGCGTGAAGTACCAACCGCCCTGCGGGGGCGGCACTTGGTACACCTCGCAGCCCAGCTCGCTGTTGACGGCGCGCAAGCCTGCGCGGAGCACGCCGAGCCGACGCCGGTACTCAGAGTTCCAGGCGTCGATCCATGCCTGCGGGGTGAGGCACAGCGCCGCCACGCCGGTCAGCTCCCCGCACTGCGGGACCCGCCCAAAAGAGAAGACCGTTCGGAAGTGTGCGAGCGTAGCGCGCATCGCCGGGTTGGTAGTCGTCGCGAACGCCACTCGCGCCGTAGGCAACGCGACTGTCTTGGAAGGGGTGACGACGCTGACCGTGCAGTCGCTCATCGCACCCAACCCAGGATCCCCGAGGTCGATGCCAGACAGCGCCCCGATCGGTTGCGGCGCGAGCTGCGGGCAAAGGTAGGAGCCGGCGTAGACGTCGTCAGCGAGCACCCACACTGGTTGCCCGGATGGCGGCGATTATGGACGAGCACCGCGGCGGCGACCCCGCAGGCCCGCTCTCGGCACAACACTCGCCCGTCGGCGTTGTTGACCAGCGGCACGTACACGATCCGTCCGGTCCGGCCCCGGGTGTCGTCGAGCCAGTCAGCGACGGTGCCTCCGTCCAGCTCCGCGACGACATCGATACCCCCACCGAAGATTGCCGGGATGAGTCGCAGCGACTGGTAGTAGCCACGGGACGCGAGTACTACCCCGCCGGTGTGATGGAGCTCGTCGCTGCGGCGGTGCGACATCACCGCCGCGCACGCACAGACCAGCGCACCCTTAAAGCCGCCGCAGAAGATCAGCACCTCGTCCGGGTTCACGACCAGGCCGAGCTGCCGGAACAGCGCGGCCATGCAGGCTCGCGACTCGTCATCCAGGCCGCTCGACCCGCCGCGGTACGCGCCAAGCCGATGCTGCCGGCCTGCCAAATAGGTGAGGCAGGCGTAGCTGAGCACCCCGCAGCGGCGCGCAGCGAAGAACGCCCCGAACTCCAGCACCACCGGGTGCGGGTCGGCCGAGCCATGGCTGCCCTGGTAGAGCTTGACCAGCGCGTGATGAGCCTTGGCGTCGTCTAGCACCGCGTACACCGCGGTGTAGAGGTCGTCGAACGGTCCCCCACCCACCCCAGCTGCCCCCTTCCGCGGCGGTTACCTCACTGGGAGCAGCGCCTCACCCTGGCATCTGGCGGCGGATGTTGCGCCGCTCCGGTGGCGGCAAGTCGTCTTCGTGCTTGAAGTGTGCGATGGGATCTTCAGCGAACCAACCAGCAATGCAGATAGTCCCGAAACGTGAGTCGTCATACCTCCGGGTCAACGACCACACCATCCGGAATCGAGACGCGCACGATGGTTGCCAGAGACTCGAGGGTCCAGGCAAGTTCTTCGCGTTTCTCCGGCGTTACTCGCCCTCCGGACCAGTCATGCGCCGCATCAACAAGTCACGCTCTATGTACCCATACGACCGGACAGGTCCGACCCATGAGCACCGAACCCCACCACCACCGCCCAGTTCTGCTATGACGGCTTCTACAACCGCGACCGCCTGGCCGTGCTGCTCGACGCGCTCGATGGCGTGACGATCACCGACGCGGAGCGGCGCGCCCTGTACTGGCTGTCCGGGTGGGAGAAGCACACCACCGAGAACCTCGCCGCGTTGATCACTCGCGCCCGGCAGGCCGGTCCACCGGCCTGAGCGGGTGACGCTGCTGCCCGGTGGTCTCCCCAGGGTGGCGGTCGCTGACGGACGGCCCCGCCGATCATCACCCGACCGGGGAGGGGCTATCGTGCCCTGACCACCCAACGCACCCGAGGGGAGACGGTAAGGATGAGCTACGGCCATGCGGACAACCTCGCTCGCGGTGGTGCACAGCGCGGCGAGCCGGAGCAGACACCCCCGGCCGACCGGCCACCGGAGACGACCAAGGCCGACCCGCCCGGCGGCCTGCCGCCTGACTGGTATGCCGCACCCGACCTCAAGCCGGCGCTGACCGGACGCGACATCGGCGCGCTGTACCGCTGGCTCAACGCCGCCGGGGTAGTGCAACGGCAGATCGCGGTGCTCACCGGCAGCAGCCAATCCGAGATCGCGGACATCATGACCGGCCGCCGGGTAAGGGTGATGGCCTACGACGTGTTCGAGCGCGCCGCCAAGGGCCTGGCTGTCCCCCGGGAACGCATGGGCCTGTCCTACTGGGGACCCGACGGCCACTACTACGGCCCAGAGGACGCCTACCCTGGGGGTGTCACGGTCACCACCGCTGGAGAGGGTGCCGACGTGCAGCGCCGCCGTTTGGAGCAACACCTGATGGCCCTGGGCGCGGCCGCCATGGTGGGTGGCCTGGTCCCGGGGATCGGTGAGCTAGCCCCAGACCTGCCCGTGCCCGGCCCGCCGGAAGGCGTGCCCTCCCGGATCGGCGCGGTCGACGTCGCGATCCTCCACAGACACCGGGAGAACCTCCGCGACCTGGCCCGCACCTACGGCGGTCAGGGCAGGGCCGCGGTGGCGCTCACCGACTGGGCTGACCAGTGGCTCAATGCGGACGCATCCGAGGACACCCGGCACGCCTTGCAGGCCGAGCTCGCCGGGCTGCACACGACCACGGCGTGGTGCTGCCACGACAGCGGTGCACCCGGCCGGGCACTGTACCACTTCGTGCGGGCGGTGGAGCTGGCCACCGACGCAGGAGACGCCTACGAGGCGGCCAACGCGCTCCGTTGGGCGGGGACCATGCTCATACAACGCGGGCGACTCAACGACGCGCTGAAAGCGATCCAGTTCGGCGGTGTGCGGCTGCTCGATGCGCCCCGCGACGATCCCCGGGTGCCCGTGCTCGGGGCGGAGTGCGAGGGCATGTCCGCGTTAGCGCTGTCGCGGCTGGACAACTCACCGTCCGTGCGTGCCAGGGCGCGGGAGGGGCTGACCCGGGCTCGGGACGGGTGGGTACCACCCGACGAACACGCCGCAGCCAATATGCAATTGATCAGTGCGGTGACGTGGCTGCACTGCGGGCAGCTCGAAGCCGCCGAGTCGGCTGTCACGGTGGCGTCGCGGACCTACGGCACCTACCGGCGCGGTGCCGTGCACGCTGACCTCACCCGGGCCAGGCTGCACGTGATCAGCGGCGACCCCGGCGCGCTCCGGCTGGCCCACTCGGCTATCAAGGCGACCACCCAGACACGCTCAGGGGTGGCCCGGCAGATATGGCTCCCGCCGCTGGGCGACGCGCTGGAGTCCCGCCGCGGCAGTGACTACGCCGACCTGGCCCGCGCCGCCCGGCGAGTCGCTACGACTCGGGTGTGAGCGTGCGGCTATCCGCTACGGCCGCTCATTCCAGGGTGCCGGTAATGTCTGATATACCCACTACCGCTGGGTGCGGGTGGCTAGCCTTGCCCGGTTGGTCTCCAGCCGGGCTGTGATCGGCTCCCGGGCGGCCTTCCATTCCGCGCGGCTGATCTCCCCGTTGCCGTGGTCGGCGGCCAGCGCTTCAAGTTCGTCTTCGTCGGCGCGGATGCGGGCGTACAAGTCCGGTACGCCATCCTCCGCAGCTCCCGCCCTGCCCGGGAGTCGCGGAGCACGCGACCGAGTAGCTCGCCGAGCACGTCACGAACGACCGGGTTCCGCTGCACGCGGTGCCGAGAGATCGCCTCAGCACGGTGGAACGCGATCACCGCGTCCTCTTGGCGCCCCCGCAGCCGAGCCAGCGCCCGGCCGTAGTCGATCCAGTGGTTGGCCTGACCGGACTGGTTCGAGTACAGCTCAGGGTTCAAGCCTGCTGCGATCATCGCCGCCCGTTCGTGGTCCCCGACTTCCAGGGCCGCTTCCATATCGCTTGCGCGATCTGGCCGTGGACCGCATGCTTGAGGCTGCAAGGGCACCGGCAAGCCATGGCGGGGGACTACAGGTGCGGCTTGGACGAGACTCTCGCGGGGCGCGGCCAAGACGCGTTGACCGCTGGGGGAGTGAGCGATGAAGGCAGCCAAGCTGACCCTGGTCGCGGCGGCACTGGCTGCAGGCACGCTCGTGCTCACCGGATGCGAGCCGTCAAACACCGCTGGCAGCTCGGGCTCATCCGGCGGCAGCGGCACGACCTGCGACCCGAATGGGTGGGGCCCGCTCTCCGGGTGCGGCAGCGCGGACATTGCGGGCAACAAACCGGCCGGAGACGACACGGCACCCTGTGAGGCCGATCCGAGCGCTCCTGACCGCAACGCTGGCGGAGTCAACGACACCAGGGACGGGTCGGAGCGGGCCGTCACAGACGGGGACCGCTGTGTCACCGACAGCAGCCTGGAGTTCGAGCGCGAGGTCCGCGCCTGGGACCAGAAGATCAACGAAGCTGCGCAGGACGGCTTCACCGTCACCGTGACCTGGATCGTCGTGAGTATCGACGTCACAGGCTTCCGAGAGTGCGTCATCGGGCTGCGTGAGGCACCGCCGAACCCCGACGATCACTTCAGCCGCCGGATCACCACCCCCGAAGACTGCGAAGCGCAGCAGGTTGACGCCGTGTACCGGCCAGTGGAGAAGTAACTGAAGCAGTAAGTCACGCGATCAGCTTACCGATCAAGCCGAGGCTAGCTTGCGGAGATCGATCACGCTCCCGTTGTCGACTCCGCTGTCGATCAACGCCCAGATCTGGCCGGCGACATGCTGAGGGTCGGTAAGTTTGCCCTGCGCATGGAGATCCACGAACTTCTGGCGACTCGGGAAGTCCGCTTCCGAGGTGCGCCGGAGTTGCTCCTGCATTCCGGTGTCCACCGTTCCCGGAGCGACCGCCACTACCTGCACGCCACCCCGCTCATCCTGCTCGGCGCCAACGTTGCGCACCCACCGGTCGATGGCGGCTTTGCCGGCTCCGTAGGATGACCAGCCCGGATAGACGCTGTTGGCTGCCCCTGAGGTGAGCATGATGAGGTACCGGCGGGCGCTGCACGAGTGAGCGGCGGCGAGAAAGAGCTGTCCGAGCACCTGCGCAGCGGCGCTGTTCAGCAGCACGTTGCGGATGTATGCCTCACTGTCCACCTCCGCGGCGAAACCGATCGGGTCGAGGGTGCCAGCGGCGTGCAGGAAGGCTACGTGCTCGCCGGTGAAGGCGTCTAGTTCCCGCCGGAATGAAGCACCTACCGCAGGCCACGTCGACGGATCGGCCAGATCTGCCGGAATATGCTCGATTGCGCCCTCCGGGCGCCCGCGGCTGATGCCGACGACCCGAGCACCATCCCACGGAACGGTCTTGGCAAGCGCCTGGCCGATGCTGCCGGACGCGCCTGAAATCCACACGAGTGAAGAACCCATGTGCGCTGATCTTACCGACGACCTGTCGAACCGTCCCGTGGCATGCGAACCGGGGTCACCGCTTTGTCTACAGAGAGTGCGCCCGGCGTCATGTTGCGGCGGCGAGCACGAGGGCGAACCGATCGTCGGGATCGACCCACCACGCTCGCTCGGCGAACCCACACTCGGCCAGCTCAGCAGTGAGCCCGTCGCGTCGGAACTTTCCGGACACCTCGGTCAGCATCTCCTCGCCCTGGGCGAAGTGCACGGTCATGTCCACTGCGGGCAGCCATACGGTCATCGCGCGCCGGGCCCGCAGCCGCATCTCGATCCACTCCCGCTCAGCGTTCCACACCGCCACGTGGTCGAAGGCCGCCACATTGAAATCGGCCCCGAGTTCGCGGTTGAGCACATGCAGCACGTTGCGGTTGAACTCGGCGGTCACGCCGGCGGCATCGTCGTAGGCGGGTACCAGCACCGCAGCGTCCGTGGCCAGCCCCACGCCGAGCAGCAGCAGCTCACCCGGCTCCAGCACGGCATGCAGCGCGGAGAGGAACCCGGCCCGATCGGGCGGCAGCAGGTTGCCGATCGTGCCACCCAAGAAGGCCACCAGCCGACGTCCGGTCTGGTCGAAGGGCAGCAGTTCCAGATGCCGGGTGAAATCCCCGACCACGCCGTGCACCGCGAGCCGGGGGTACTCCTGCGCCACCGCAGCCATCGCGTCGCGCAACGCTGACTCCGCCACGTCGAGCGGGACGAAACGCTGCAGTGACCCGGTCACAGTGAGCGCGTCGAGCAACAGGCGGGTCTTCTCCGAGGAACCCGAGCCGAGCTCCACGAGGGTGTCGGCGGCCGCCTGCACGGCGATCTCGCCCGCATTGCGCCGCAGTAGCTCCCGCTCGGTGCGGGTCGGGTAGTACTCCGGAAGCGTGGTGATCTCCTCGAACAGTTCGCTGCCGCGAGCATCGTAGAACCACTTGGGTGGCAACCACTTGGGATCAGCGGACAGTCCGACACGGACATCATGGCGCAGCGCGTCGGCCGCGTCAGAACCGGATAAATGGACGTCGAGCACGGGTACGGTCATGGCTCCTCAACAGTGTCCTCAAACAGTGGTCAACGGGATCGGCGCTACGTCCACGGTGGACGGTGTCGCGGTGAGCAGATGGCCATCGGGCACCGGCCGCCACCCGGGTGCCTGGTCAGTGGGCTCGGAACAGACCAGCACGCCCCCGTCGCAGGCGCGCACCCACAGGGCATGGTGCACTGCGGTCGCGGCGAGCACGGTGCCATCGGTGACCAGGAGGTTGAGCCGTGAGCCAGGGGCCGCGGCGAGTACCTCGGCGGTCACGGCGCCAAGGGCAGACCCCGGTGACTCACCAGCCCGGAGTCGGTGGCGCACCAACGCCCACAGCAGCGCGGAGTCGGTGGGTGCTTCGAGGGTGAGCAGATCGGTCACCGGCAGGCACCGGGCCAGCCCGGCCATGCTGCGCGGCCATCGTGCGACCACCCCGTTGTGGCTGAACAGCCAGCGGCCGGCCGCGAACGGGGCGCAGGCGGTCTCCACGACCGGCATCCCGACGGTGGCCGAGCGCACCGCAGCGAGCACCGCACCGCTGCGCACCACGCGGGCGAGGGCAGCAAAGGAAGGATCGGTCCACATCGGGACTGCCCTTCGGTACCGCACGGGCGCCCGATCGCCCGCTGGCGCGCCGCCTCCGTCCCCGGCCAGCCCGCCACGTCGGTCCCCGGGCGGCCCGTTGCCGTCGGGATACCAGCCTGCCCCGAACCCGTCGGCATTCACCGTGCCGCCGCCGCGCATATCGCCGGGCGCGTAGCTCTGCCGCAGCAATGAGTGCGGCGGGTCCAGCAGCAGTGCGGCCAGGTCGACCGCAGGACCCAGCCAGGCCAGGTGACGGCACATGGCGGTCGAGCCTGCGGTCAGCCGAGGTAGGCGGGTTCGGCGTCCCGGGCGCAGCGCAAACCGGTGAATATCTGCCTGCGAACCGGGTGGTCCCAGTTCCGGAACGTTCCTCGGCAAGCCGCCGGGTCAGTGCCGAAGGAGCCGCCGCGCAGCATCCGGTAGTCCCCGCCGAGGAACACCTCGGAGTACTCCCGGTACGGGAACGGCGCGAAACCCGGGTAGCCGGAGAAGCCTGACGAGGTCCACTCCCACACGTCCCCGATCAACTGGTGCACGCCCAGCGGCGAGGCCCCAGCGGAGTAGCTGCCAGCCGGGGCGGGTTGCAGGTGCCGCTGGCCAAGGTTGGCGTGCGCGGGGGTGGGGTCCTCGTCGCCCCAGGGAAAGCGTCGCGAGCGGCCGGTGGCGGGATCGAACCGGGCGGCCTTTTCCCATTCCACCTCGGTGGGCAGGCGCTTACCTGCCCACGCCGCGTAGGCCTGCGCCTCGAAGAAGCACACGTGCAGGACCGGTTCGTCGGGTGGGATCGGCTCGGTGACCCCGAACCGGGTACGCCACCAGGTGTCGCCGGCACGCTGCCAGAACTGCGGGGCCACCAGGCCCGCCTCGCAGCGGTGTGCCCAGCCTCGCTCGCTCCACCACCGCGGGTCGTCATAGCCACCCTCGGCGAGGAACCGCAGATAGTCGCCATTGGTCACCGGCGTGATGTCCAGCCAGAAGGCACCGGTTCGCGCCTGGTACGCAGGGCGTTCGTTGTCCAGGGCCCATGGCTCGGTGGAGGTGCCCATGGTGAACTCTCCCGCCGGTATCAGCACCTCGTCGGGCAGGTCCGCAGCCCGCTGCGGCCGGGGGGCCGGGGCGTGCAGCGCGGCCGCACCGACCCGCAGCTGGTGGGTGGCCAGCATCGTCTCGTCGTGCTGCTGCTCATGCTGCACGATCATCCCGAAGGCGAACCCGTGCTCGACCAACCGCCTGCCCTCTAGCGGGGTGTGCTCCAGCACGTCCAGGACCTTCCTGCGCACCTCGCCCAGGTATCCCCTGGCTTCGGCCGGGTTGAGCAGCGGCAGCGCCGGGCGGTCGGGCCGGGGATGCTTGAACGCGTCGTAGAGGTGGTCGATGTCCGCACGAACCGGGTCACGCCCGCCCACATCACGGACCAGCCAGAGCTCCTCCTGATTACCGACGTGGGCGAGGTCCCAGACCAGCGGGGACATGATCTGGGAGTGCTGGCGGATGAGCTCGCCGTCGTCCACCGCATCGGTCAGCGCTGTGCTGCGGGCGCGGCTGCGCTCCAGCTCGGTGGCGAGGCGGTCGCGCAAGGCGGCGGTGCCTAGCTCGATCATCGACGTGCTCACGGCAGCTGACCTCCGGAATGTCCTCGGGTGTGGCGTGCTCGGGTCCCATTGCGGCGTGCCGCGCCCTCGCCAACGAGGCCGTCGGCGAGTTCGTCGGCGGGGCACTGACGGCGGCGGATCCGGCCGTCGGCGATCTCCTCCACCAGCATCTGCACCCCCACCGGGGCGTCCAGCGCCGGGAGGGCACGGCAGGCCAGGTCGAAGACGGTGGCCGCAGCGGCGGCCAGCACACCGTCCCGCAGGCCGTGCTCGGCGGCCGCGAACCACCGCCCTACCGCGGGGGCGCAGGCGTCGCGAGCCGCGGCGGTGACCTCGGGGGCGGACAGCAGGGCGGCCACCACGGCCACCGGCACCATCCACTGCCCGGCGGGCTGGGTGTCCAGGTATCGGACCTCGAGATGCCCGTGCGGGCGGACCGGAGGAAACAGCGTGGTCAGGTGATAGTCGAGATCATCGGTTGTTGGTGACCCGGGCAGTGCCCCGGACACCCAGTCGGCGAAGGTGACCTCGCCCGGCACCTCCCAGCTCCCGCAGGGGCGGCGCTGGCACAGCAGCGGGGTGTCCAGCGCCCGGCGCGCCCAGTCCACAGCCGGGTCCCAGTCCACAGCCGGTTCACTGTGCAGCGGGCTGGGCCTGGTGCGTACCGGGTCCAGCGCGAACCAGGCCTGCATCCGGGAGGACGCCCAGCCGGTGCGCAGGCCACCCAGCCAAGGTGAGTTGGCGAATGCGGCCAGCAGTACTGGTCCCAGGTCGTGCAACGCGGCCCAGCGCTGCGCTACCTCGGTGCCGGTGCCTGCGTCCAGGCACACCTGCACCGCGGCGGTGGAGCACATCATGGCCCGGCCCATCGGGCCGATTCGGTCGAACGCGACCTCCATCGCGGCGTAACGCGGAATATCGATCAGCCGGCGGGAGGGACGGTACGGGTCAGAACCCAAGCCGGTGAGGACCAGGTTGGCGGGATTGAGCAGATCGGTCAGTGCGGCGGTGTCGCCGTCCACGGTAGCGATGAGCCGGCTCAGCGAGGCACAGGGTGGGCTGGAGATCTCGAGCTGACCACCGGGTTCGACCGTGATGGTGGAGCCATGCGGGAGAGGGATCTGGGAACTGTCGGGGACGAGGGACGACGGGGAATGCGGGCCGAGCGCCTCGGCGAGGTGGCGGGCCTGCAGCGGCCGGTGGGGGTTCCCGGAGTGCTGCACCACCCACTCAAGCTCGGCGCCGAGCAGTTTCGGGGGGCCGTGTTTGAAGCAGACCGAGGCGACGTAGACCTCGGCCTCGTCACGCGTGCGCAGCACCGTGGGCGGTGCGGACGCCGGAGCAGAGGTCGGAAAGATCGGTACCCGTGTCGTCACGTGCCCCACACCTTCTGCTCGTCGATCGGTCTCGTCGAGGGCCGACTCATCGCCACGCTACCCAGTTGCCCTGACAGCCGCAGCGTCACACCAATCCGTACGTACGGCTACGAAGGTGCCACGGTTCGCCGTTGGTCACCGAGCAGGGGCGCTAGGAGACGCCGACTGGTTCGGCGAACTGGGTGTGGTACAGCCGCGCGTACCGCCCATCGGCTGCGAGCAGCTCGTCATGGCTGCCGCGTTCCACCACCAGGCCATCCTCGACCACGAGGATCTGGTCGGCGGCCCGGATGGTGGACAGCCGGTGCGCGATGACCAGCGCGGTGCGTCCGTGCAGCGCTTCGGCCAGCGCGCCCTGCACTGCCGCCTCGGATTCCGAGTCCAGATGCGCGGTGGCCTCGTCGAGGATCACCACCCGAGGTCGGGCCAGCAGCAGCCGGGCGATCGTCAGCCGCTGCCGCTCCCCGCCGGAGAGCCGGTAGCCGCGGTCACCCACCACGGTGTCCAGCCCGTCGGGCAGCGAGCGCACCAGCTGCTCCAGCCGGGCCCGGCGCAGTGCGTGCCAGAGCTCCTCGTCCGGCGCTTCCGGCGCGGCATAGCGCAGGTTGCCCGCGATGGTGTCGTGGAACAGGTGTCCGTCCTGGGTCACCACGCCCACGGTGTCCCGCAGTGCCGCGAACGACAGCTCGCGGACGTCCACTCCGGTCAGCCGCACCGCCCCGGCGTCGACGTCATAGAGCCGCGGCACCAGCGACGCGATCGTCGACTTGCCCGCGCCCGAAGAGCCGACCAGCGCGACCAGCTGCCCAGGCGTGGCCCGGAAGTCGACCCCGCGCAGCACCTCAGTCCCGCCGCGCGCGTCCAGCGTCGCCACCTCCTCCAGCGAAGCGAGAGACACCTGCTCGGCCGACGGGTAGGAGAAGCGCACGTTGTCGAACTCCACCGACACCTCGCCGGCAGGCACCGTCCGGGCATCCGGCCGCTCGGTGATCATCGGGCGGACGTCGAGCACCTCGAAGACCCGCTCGAAGGCCACCAGCGCGGTCATCAGATCGACCCGCGCTCCGGCCAGCGCGGTCAGCGGCGAGTACAGCCTGGTAAGCAGCAGCGCGAGGGTGACCACGGTGCCCGGTGCGAGGTCGCCACGCAGGGCCAGCCAGCCCCCCAGTCCGTACACCAGTGCCTGTGCCAGCGCGGCCACCAGCGTCAGCGCGGTCAGGAACACCCGCGCCGCCATAGCACTGCGCACCCCGATCTCACGGACCCGCGCGGCCCGGTCGCCGAACTCGGCGGCCTCGGCCTCCGGCCGCCCGAACAGCTTCACCAGGGTGGCGCCTGGCGCGGAGAACCGTTCGGTCATCTGGGTGGTCATCGCGGCGTTATGCGTCGACGCCTCCCGCCGCAGCTCGGCCAGCCGGGCACCCATCCGGCGTGCGGGCATCACGAAGACCGGCAGCAGCACCAGTGCCAGCGCGGTGACCTGCCAGGACAGCGTCAGCATCACCACCAGCGTGAGCACCAGCTGGATCACGTTGGTGACCAGCCCGGACAGCGTGGAGGTCAGTGCGGTCTGCGCGCCGATGACGTCGTTGTTGAGCCTGCTGACCAGCGCCCCCGTACGGGTGCGGGTGAAGAACGCCACCGGCATTCGCTGCACGTGCTCGAACACCACACGGCGCAGGTCGAGGATCAGTCCCTCACCGATCCGGGCGGACTGCCACCGCGAAGCCAATCCGACGCCGGCGTCGACCACCGCCACCGCAGCGATGAGCAGGGCCAGCCCGATCACCAGCCCCGCACCGGCACGCTCGACGATGGCGTCGACGACCCGGCCTGCCAACACCGGGGTGGCGACGGCGAACACCGCCGAGACCGTGCTCAGCGCGAGGAAAACCAGCAGCGACCACCGGTGCGGCTTGGCGAACCCGACTATTCGGCGCAGCGTGCCCGGCCCTACGGCGCGAGCCGTATCAGGAGCCTTCGTCGTGCTGCGCAGCAGCGTCCACGAGTTGTCCATCAGGGCCCCTTCGCGTGCGGCACGAGTTCACCAGGTCCGACGCATCACAGAGCCCGCACCCGGCGTGGTGCTGGACCGGCCGCGATCTACCGCCGCGGGTCGTCGGCTACTTCTTCTTCGTCCGGGTGGCGCCGCCGCGACCACGCAGCGTCACTCCGGACTCCGAGAGCACGCGGTGCACGAAGCCGTACGACCGTCCAGTCGACTCCGCGAGCGCCCGGATGCTGGCCCCCTTCTCATACTTCTTCTTCAGCTCCGATGCGAGCTTGTCGCGGGCATTGCCCGTAATCCGGCTGCCCTTCTTGAGGTCGGCCACCTCGATACACCTTCCTTCCGGCACTGGTCGGGCCGGTCACGGCCCCTCGCGGCAATGATCGACCACGTTCGCGATCTCCGCTAGACGATCTCCGGGTGGATCTGTGAGCGGTACCCCTGTGGGGACAAGGAGAGACGATCACAGTAGCAGGACGAGTCGAACGCCCTCAGTAATCAGCCGAGCCACTCGTGGCTACTCGACCGGGTATCGAGCTAGGCGAGCTGCACCAGGTCGAGGTACTCGGTGCTCCAATGGTCCTCAGTGCCGTCCGGCAGCAGGATCACCCGCTCGGGTCCGAGCGCCTGTACTGCACCGGGGTCGTGGGTCACCAGCACCACTGCGCCCGTGTACTGCTGCAGCGCATCGAGAACCTGCTGCCGCGACGCCGGGTCGAGGTTGTTGGTCGGCTCGTCGAGTAACAGCACATTGGCTGTGGAGGAGACCAGCGCGGCCAGCGCCAACCGCGTTTTCTCCCCGCCGGAGAGCGTGCCCGCCAGTTGGTCCAGCTGCTCGCCGCCGAACAGGAAGGCGCCGAGCAGGGTACGCAACTGCTGCTCGGGCGTGTCCGGCGCGGCGTGCCGGATGTTCTCCCACACCGTGGCGTCGAGGTCCAGGGTGTCGTGTTCCTGGGCGAAGTAGCCGACTCGCAGCCCGTGGCCCGCCTCGACCTCCCCGGCATCCGGGGTCTCCATCCCGCCGAGCAGCCGGAGCAGGGTGGTCTTTCCGGCCCCGTTGAGGCCGAGCACCACCACGCGGCTGCCCCGGTCGACCGCGAGGTCCACCCCGCTGAAGATCTCCAGCGAGCCGTAGGACTTGCCCAGGCCGGTGGCGGTCAGCGGGGTCCGCCCGCAGGAGGCTGGCTGCGGGAAGCGGATCCGGGCAACCCGCTCGGCGCGCTGCTCGGTCGCCGCGTCGGCCAGCAACCTCGACGCTCGCCGGGCCATGTTCTGCGCCGCGACGGCCTTGGTCGCCTTGGCCCGCATCCGGTCCGCCTGCACCATCAGCGCGCCTGCCTTCTTCTCCGCGTTGGCGCGCTCCCGGCGCCGCCGCTTCTCGTCGGCCGCTCGTGCCTCCAGGTAGCGCTGCCAGCCCATGTTGTAGACGTCGGCCTCGGCCCGGATCGCGTCGAGGAACCAGACCTTGTTGACCACCGCGGCGAGCAGATCCACCTCGTGGCTGATCACTACGAGGCCGCCGTCGTGCGCGCTGAGGAACTCGCGCAGCCAGGTGATCGAGTCGGCGTCGAGGTGGTTGGTCGGCTCGTCGAGCAACAGCGTGGTGCCGCAGCGGTCACCCGAGCCGTTCGAGGCGGCGAACAGGATCCGGGCCAGCTCCACCCGGCGCCGCTGCCCGCCGGACAGCGTGCCCAATGGCTGGGTCAGCACCCGGTCCGGCAAGCCGAGGTTCGCGCAGATCCGGGCCGCTTCGCTTTCCGCGGCGTAGCCGCCCAGCGCGGAGAATCGTTCTTCAAGATGGCTGTAGCGGCGCACCGCCCGGCTCTGCTCGGCACTGTCGACCAGCTCCGCCATCGCGGTCTGCGACTTCTCCAGCTCGCGGGCCAGCTGGTCCAGCCCGCGAGCGGAGAGCACCCGGTCCCTGGCCGTGATGGACAGGTCGCCCTCGCGGGCGTCCTGCGGCAGGTAGCCCAGCTCCCCGGCGCGGCGGAGCTGGCCTGCATACGGCTGGCTCTCGTCGGCCAGTACCCGCAGCGTGCTGGTCTTGCCCGCGCCGTTGCGGCCCACCAGGCCGATCCGGTCGCCGGGCTGCACCCGCAGGGTGGCCCCGGAGAGCAGGATGCGGGACCCGGCACGCAGCTCCAGGTCGGTAGCTGTGATCACGATGAGACGGCTCCAAGGCGGTCGCGGGCAGAGGACGATGCCCCGCGCACCGCAGCACGCGGGGTCGACGGCGGATCAGCTCGTCGTGACCACGTACTCAGACTACCGGCGCCCGCACTCGGATTAGGGTGCCGGCATGACCCTCCGCACTGGCGACCTCACCGGCCGCACCGCTCTGGTTACTGGCGCCAGCCGGGGAATCGGGCACGCGATCGCCGCCGAACTGCTCGCCCACGGCGCCGCAGTGGCGATCACCGCGCGCAAGCCCGACGCCTTGCGGACCGCGGCCGACGAGCTGGCGGGCACCGTCGAGGATGGCCCGGCGCGGATGCTCGCGCTGCCTGGCCACGCCGCGGATCCCGCCGCCCGCACCGACGCCGTGGACCGCGTTGTCGAGCGCTTCGGGTCACTGGACGTGCTGGTGAACAACGTCGGGATCAACCCGGTGTACGGGCCGTTGATCGACGCCGAGCTCGACGTGGTGCGCAAGGTCTTCGACGTGAACGTGGTGGCCGCGCTGGGCTTCATGCAGCAGGTGCATCGAGCCTGGATGGGCGAGCACGGCGGCGCCGTGGTGAACGTGGCCTCGGTGGCGGGCATGCGCTCCACTGGGACGATCGGTGTCTACGGGATGTCGAAGGCTGCGCTGATCCGGCTCACCGAGGAGCTGGCCTGGGAGCTCGGCCCGGCGATCCGGGTGAACGCGGTCGCACCGGCGGTGGTGAAGACGAAGTTCGCGGCCGCCCTGTATGCGCGCGGCGAGGACAAGGTGGCGAAGTCCTACCCGATGAACCGGCTCGGCGTGCCCACGGATGTGGCACGGCTGGTGACGTTCCTGGTGTCCGACGCCGCCTCCTGGATCACCGGCGAGACCATCCGGGTGGACGGTGGCCTGCTCGCCACCGGCACCATGCGCTGACGCCAACGACACTCGGTGCGGACCAACAAGGGGGATCAGGCTGCTCGCCATGGGTCCATCACGTCGATCCCGGTGTCCTGGAAGTCCTTGAGGTTGCGCGTGGCCAGAGCCGCGCCGTGGGTGTGGCAGATGGACGCGATCTGCGCGTCGAATCCATCGATGGGTAGCCCGGCACGGTCCCGTCGGGTCACGACCATCGGATAGTGCGCCGCCGCCGCGGCATCGAAGGGCAAGACCTGATCTTCGAATGCGGCGAAAAGGTCGTCGGCGGTCGCCTGCAGGAGGTCTCTGCGACGGCCGGCGGGGAGCCGCTCGATGCCGTACCGGATCTCGGCAAGCGTGATCGACGTCGTGTACAACTCGCTGCCGCGGCGCGCGCGGACCCAGTCCCTCACGACCGGGGCAGGGGCTGGCTTCATGAGCTCGGATGCGACATTGGTATCGATGATGATCATGACGAGAGGTCGGCTGCGCGCACCGGGGTTGTTCGCGGCGGCAGGTCGAGCTCGACTCCGCCGATCTCGCCGAAGCGGTCCAGCATCGTCTGGAACAGGCCGTGCGCGTCGTCCGGCTCGCGTACAGCTTCCACTAGGATGGCTCGGATCTCGGACTCCATCGACCGGCCGTGGCGCGCCGCCCTGATGCGCAGCCGCTCTTTTACATGGTCGTCCAGGTTCCGGACACTGATCGCGGCCAAAGCACCCACCTCCTCCGTTGCTATCAATGCTAGCAACCGTGTCGGTTACGGCGGCAACTGGACCTCGACGCAACTGGCCCGGCGGGCGGCTGTCTTGTGGCGCACCTGGACATCTGATGCGATTCATCCTATCATCACGCACATGCGCACGACGCTCGACCTCGACAGTTCCGTACTGGAACAGCTCAAGGAGCGCCAGCGCCTCCAGAAGCACAAGACACTCGGACAGCTGGCGTCCGAACTGCTCGCCAAGGCACTCGCGCAGTCGGCGGAGCCGGCAACCGAGCCGTTGGCCTGGACCGTGCAGCCGATGCACGCTCGCCTCGACCTCGAGGACCGCGACACCGTCCAGCGGATCCTCGACGAGGATCGATGAGCGTCACCATCGACGCCAACGTCCTGTTGTATGCGTCCGACACGCACAGTCCACGCCATTGGCGTGCCCACGACCTGTTGGAGCGGCTGGCCGCAGGCCCCGGTCTCGTGTACGTGTTCTGGCCGGTGGCGATGGCCTATCTGCGGATCGCCACCCACCCGAGGATCTTTGAGAACCCCCTCGATCCAGACGTCACGCGTGCCAATCTCGGGGACCTGCTCGATCGCCCCCACGTACGGTGCCCTGGGGAAGGCACGGGGTTCTGGAAGATCTACGAAGACACCGTCGACCAGGACGTCATCCGTGGCAACCTGGTCCCCGACGCGCACATCGCGGCGCTGATGCGCCAGCACGGTGTCAGCACCATCTGGACTGCCGACCGGGACTTCCGGCGCTTCCACGATGTTGCCTCACGTGATCCGTACACCGAACCTCACGAGTGACCAACCGAGCGCGCATGTTCGCACCCCGTGCCGGGCGCTGCCCGAGCGGGACAGGGAGCAGACTTCTACCGGTGCCCGGATTGTGCCGGATCGCGTGATGACCGAGAATGCGCGGATGCTGACGCTCGATCAGGTCGGGTCTCGGAGGCGGTAAATGCCACCTCAGAACCTCGTCATGGGTGCGCTCGTCCGATGGGCAACGGCACCCGGCTCGCCTATCGGGGTCGTACAGGAGGTCGACGGTCCGCGGGTCCGCGTCCACTTCGACGGCGAGGACGAGTCCAAGATCTTCAACGCCCGCGCTCGGGTCGTCGAGCGAGTGGAACTGGCCGGGATGGTCAAGCGAGCGAGCACTGGCGCTATCGGACTGCTGCACGCGCAGACGACAGTGGCGCCTCCTCGCTGGCAGGTCATCCTCGACGGCAAGCTCGTGACGGTCGCAGAGGCCGACCTGCGGCCCCATGTGCTCGACGACCCACGCAGCCGCGTGATCCAACGGCGTCTCGGCTCCGCTCGCCAGTTCTCACTCGCGGTGACCGCCCGCCGGTATGAGATCGAGCAGCTGACCACTGATCTGATGTCGCTCGGCGAGTCGCGCGTCGATATCAAGCCGCACCAGGTGTCGGTGGTCCATCGAGTGATCACCAACTACCCGCACCGGTTCCTGCTCTGCGACGAGGTCGGTCTTGGCAAAACCATCGAGGCCGGGATGATCCTCAAGGAGCTCCGGGCGCGCGACGGCGCGGGCCGGTGCCTCGTCATCGCACCCCCGAACCTCGTCCGGCAGTGGCAGTTCGAGCTGAAGTCGAAGTTCAACGAGACGTTCTCGATCATCAACCGCGATACGGTGAAGTACCTGCGGGCGACGCAGGGCGTCGAGGGCAACCCCTTCGAGGTCTACAACAGCGTCATCGTCTCGAGCTCGTGGATCGCCATGCCCCAGTGGGCCAAGCTCGCGGCCGAGACGTCGTGGGACATGGTTATCGTCGACGAGGCTCACCACGCGCGGGTACGGATCAGTGGCAACAAGCGCGAGGAGACCCGTCTCTACAAGGTCGTACGGGAACTCACCTCGCCAGAGGCGTTCTCGAAGCGGTCCACGCTGTTCCTGACCGCGACCCCGATGCAACTCGACTCGCGTGAGCTGTACTCGCTCGTCGAGATACTCGACCCCGCGCTCTTTCCCACAGTCGAGCACTTCGAGCGCCACCGCGAGCGTCTGCCCGGGCTCAACCGGCTGGTGCACGACTTGACCGAGCACGGCTTCCCACTGCCGGACCGGAAACCGGCGTGGGTGATCGAGCGCGTGGCGTCCTGGCTCGACATCGACGATACCGAGGCGGAGCAGCGGCTTCGTGCGGGCGCGGGCTCCATCGCGGCGGTGTGCGATGAGTTAGCTGCGCGACACCTGCTCTCCGAGGTCCTGATCCGGAACCGCAAGAAGATCGTCGGCGGGTTCATGCCACGGCAGGCCCATCGCTGGGAGGTCGACCTCTCGCCCGAGGAGCGGCACGCCCTCGACGCGGTCGAGTGGTTCGTTCGTGACGGATTCGCGCGAGCGGACCGGGCCAACGACCAGGCCGTCGGCTTCGTCATGGTGGTCTTCCAGAAGCTCATGGCGAGCAGCATCCGGGCGCTGCGGACATCGCTCGACCGCCGCCGGGAGCGACTTGAGCTTCTGGCGTTGTCGCCCTCGTCGGCCACACGGCGGACGCCTGCGATCCCGGAGCTCGAGGAGAAGCTCGAGAACGACGAGTACGTCAGCGGGCTGCTGGATGCGTCCTCTGTCGCATACGTGGAGGAAGCCGCGGAGCTGCGGCAGTTGGTGGAGATGCTCGACGCCGTTCCGACGGACTCCAAGGCAGACACCCTCGTGGCCCAGCTCCAGCAGCTGGAGCGACACGATCCCGCCGTGAAGGTCCTGCTCTTCACCGAGTTCCGTGAGACGCAGGAGTACCTGCGCGGCCGGCTCGAGACCATCGGGTGGGACGTCCGTCTCTTCCACGGTCAGATGAAGCCCGACGCGAAGGACGCGGCGGTTGAGGGTTTCCGGGCGTCGAGCAGGCCGAGCATCCTACTCAGCACGGAGGCCGGTGGCGAGGGACGCAACTTCCAATTCTGCCACCTGCTGGTGAACTACGACCTGCCGTGGAACCCGATGCGAGTCGAGCAGCGGATCGGACGGGTCGACCGCATCGGGCAGATGAACACGGTTCAGGTGTTCAACTTCTGGGTGCGAGGAACGGTCGAGGAGCGCGTGCTCAACGTCCTGGAACGGCGCATCAACGTGTTCGAGGAGACAGTGGGCGGCCTCGATCCCATCCTCGGCGACGCCGAGCGCGACCTGACGAAAATCCTGCAACTGGGCGGCGAAGAACGTGAGCGGGCGCTACATCGCTTCGAGGAGCAGATCGAGCGGAAGCTCCAGCAGGCACGGGCCGCCGAGGAGAAGCTCCGCGACTTCATCATGGAGACGAAGAGCTACTCGCGGGAGATTGCCAGCCAGGTCACGGGGGTGGCGTCGTCGATCACTCCCGCCGGTCAGGAGCTTTTCGTGACGCGCCTGCTCGCCGACGTCAATACGTACCTGAGCCGGCAGGAAGACGGCACGTTCAGCATCATGTTCCACGAACCGTTCGTCAGCGACTACCCGCAGCACTGCAAGGACCATCTACGCCGCCGGACGGTTGCGATGCGTCCCGACGTGAAGCCGGACAGCGAGCACATCGAGTACCTCGGGCCCGGTCATCCGGTCGTCGACGACCTCATTGCGCGCGCGACGAGCCCGAGCTACCCGGGATCGGCCGCCGCGTTCGAGATCGAGTCGGCCGACGAGCCATCGACGGCAGGATGGCTCGCCGTCTACGAGCTCGGGGTACCTGCCCTGCACGAGGTCTGCGAGCTGGTGCCGTTCTTCGTGCACGACTCGGGTGAGATTGATCCGGAACTGGGCCGTCGCCTGCTGGATCGCGCCGCCTCGTTGCCCAACGACCGAGCGCTGCCGCCCTCGGATCTGCCGAGCGATGAGTTCGAACCAGCGCTCGCCGCTGCGGAGACCGCGGGTCTCGAGCGTCTGCGGCTGCTGGAGATGCAGGCTCGCGAGGATTCCGATCGCCAGGTCGAGCGCGAGCGCGCGAAGCTGTCGGCGTACTTCGACTACCGGATTCGGGCGGCTCAGGACCGGCTGGCGAGCTCTCGACGCGTGCTCGTGGGGCTGGAGGCTACCGACGACACCGAGCGGCGCCGCATCATTCCCGTCTGGCGGGCCAACGTGGCACGCGACGAGCGTCTGGTCGAGGACCTCGCGACGGCGCGGACCGCTGGCCTCGCCCAGCTCGCGCACCGGGCAGCGAGCGGCGGCGAGCAGCGGCTCGTCGCCGCTGCTCGGGTCGAGATCGTCGGAAGTGAGAGCTGATGAGTTCACGTTCGGGAGGGTCCCGCTCCCCCGCACTCATGGGAGTAAATGGACTTCGACACAGCGGGCTCGGCGGGCAGCCTGGTCGAGCGTCGTGCGGCGCGGCTCGGGGATATTGAGCACCCGGGGATCGGCGCGTGCCAGCAGCGCGGTCAGCCGCGGATCGGCGGCCAGGCTGCGCAGTGCCGTGGTGTCTCCGCCGAGGACGACAGCGTCCAGCTCCGCCGCACGCGGGAGCAGCACCCGCGCCGCAGTGTCCGCGGCGGCCTGCAATGCCAGCCGGGCCTGGCCCTCCCGGCGCCGGGCAAAGCGCTGCTGGGACTGCCCGCCAGCCGCAGTGCGACGGTGCACCAGTCTGCTGCCGGTACTGGAGGTGAGCACCACCCCGGCGCAGGCGATACCGACGCTGTACCCGCCCAGGCGCACCAGCAGCAGCCCGATCGTGCGAGGCACCATGAGGTGCGCCACCAGGTCGTCCACGGCCAGACCGGCCAGCTGTCTGGGCTGCCCCGCCAGCGAGCCGAAGGGCACCGGAATCGACGCCGTCCAACCGTCGCCGGCCACCACGTCCACTCGCTGCGGCGCGACCGTGGTGGTCACCACCCCGCCGTGCCCAGCGGCGAAGCGCTCCAGGAACCCGGCCAGCCGCTCGGGCTCCACCTCCACCACCCGCCCACCGGCGGCAAGCTCCCGGGTCCGGCTCACAACGACACGCTACGGCGAGGCGAGGATCCGTGAGCTGCTGCCTCGGTAGCAGTGCGCGCGTATCCGTGAGTGGCAATACGTGCCCAGGCTCGCATTCGCACTCACAAGCGGCCATGCTGCACCGATGATCGATGTGCTGGTGGCCGGGGGCGGCCCGGCGGGCTGGGCGGTGGCGGCAGCGTGTGCGCAGCTCGGGCTGGACACGGAGCTGGTGGACCCGGCGCCGGATCGTCCATGGCGCGCCACTTACGGCGCCTGGCGAGGCGAGTTGCCGGATCATGTCGGCCCTGTGGTGGCCGCGAGCGGGCTCGGTGCGGCGATCGGTACTACGGAGCACCAGCTGGGCTGGGAGTACGTGGTGCTGGACAACGCCGCGCTGCGGGCTGAGTTCGCCGCGGCGCCGGTCACAGTGCGGCGCGGCCGGGTCCGCAAGGGCCAGGCACTGGACGCTC
Organism: Pseudonocardiaceae bacterium; assembly: GCA_050699435.1. GTDB lineage: Bacteria > Actinomycetota > Actinomycetes > Mycobacteriales > Pseudonocardiaceae. The sequence goes on from JBOHGM010000011.1 coordinate 23,284, forward strand.
GCCGGGAGCGGTCCGGAGTCACCATGGATATCGGCGGCACCGAGCGCCGCGCCGCCGTCGTGCTGGACGCGACCGGGGCGGTGCGCTCGGTGCTCGGCGCCGCACAACGCAGGCCGGCCGCCGAGCAGACCGCGGTCGGCGTGGTGGTCGACGCCGACGCGGCACAGCGTCTTGTGCCGTCAGGCAGCGCGTTGTTCATGGACTGGCGACCACACCACGGCGAAGCCGGATGGCCCACATTCCTCTACGCCGTCCCAGTGACGGCCACGCGGGTACTGCTCGAAGAAACGTCACTGGCCCGTCGTCCCGGACTCGAGCTCGGGGTATTGCGCCGCCGGCTGCACGCCCGGCTGGCCCACCACCACATCACCCTCCCGACCGGCAACGAGGAGCGAGTGCGCTTCGCCGTAGACCACCCGTTACCGGCGCGCCCAGACTGGCGCGGGCCGGTAGTGCCCTTCGGGGCGGCCAGCCCGCTGGTACACCCGGCCACCGGGTACAGTGTGGCGGCCGCGCTGCGGCTCGCCCCCCGGATGGCCGCCGCCGTGCGAGATACGCTGCAAGACGGCGGGCCAGCGGCGGCGGGCGCCGCCGCGTGGCGAACGGTGTGGAGCCCTGCCGCGGTCGCGGTGCACACCCTTCGGCTTCGCAGCCTGAACTCCCTGCTGCGCTTCCCACCGGAGCGGGTCGCGCCCTTCTTCGACGCATTCTTCGCGCTGCCGGAGCGGCACCGCTGGGCCTACCTCACCGGCCGCGAAGATGTCCGTGGCACCGCGGCCGCGATGGGCGCACTGTTCACCACCTCGCCGTGGTGGCTGCGCAGGTTGCTGGTCCTCGGTGGACTCGATCCACGCACGCCGACAACAACCGGCGACGAGGTGAACACCTGGTGACAACACTCGGAGTCGATTGCGTGACACGAACGGAGTACGGCACGATCACCCTGTGTCAGACCCTACGGTGGACACTCGGTTCGCATTCCAGCCGCTGGTCAACCTGCACACCGGCGGTGTAGTGGCCGTGGAAATGCTCGCCCGGCCCCCGCAAGGTGATGTGCGGACGCTGCTGTCGTCAGCCGCACGTGCGGGCCGGCTGGAAAAGCTCGACGTGGCGCTGGCTGTCACGGCTGCGCACGACTCATCGGCGCACGAGACGTTGCTGCCGCTGCATCTCAACCTGCTCCACGACGGAGCGCGCACCGGGTGACCCGCGTCAGACGGTGAAACCGAGCGCCCGAAGTTGCTCCCGGCCGTCGTCGGTAATCTTGTCCGGGCCCCACGGGGGTATCCACACCCAGTTGATCCGCACGTCCTCGACCAGTCCCCCACCAGGACCACCGGTCAGCGCAGCGCGGGTCTGGTCCTCGATGACGTCGGTGAGCGGGCAGGCCGCCGAGGTCAGCGTCAGATCCAGGGTGGCGACATTGCTCTCATCGACCCGGACGTCGTACAGCAGGCCCAGGTCGACCACGTTGATGCCCAATTCCGGGTCGACCACGTCGCGCATGGCCTCCTCGACATCATCGACGGCGGCCACCTCACCTGGTGGAGCGACCACAGCGGGCTCGGGCATCCCGGCCGCACCCCGCGCAACGTCAGCCTGTTCGTTCACGCTCATCGTGCCTCCACTCGCTGCGCATCGTCAGCATCGTTTCCCGAGCTGTCACCCTCGGCCTGGCAGAGCGCGTCCTTGAACGCCATCCACCCCAGCAGGGCACACTTCACCCGGGCCGGGTAGCGGGCAACGCCGGCGAAAGCGACCGCGTCCTCCAGCACATCCTCGTCGGGCTCGATCTGGCCCCGGCTCTGCACCATCTCCACGAAAGCGTCCATCTTGGACAGCGACTCGTCGACGGAGCGGCCGACCACCAGATCGGTCAGCACCGACGTCGCCGCCTGGCTGATCGAGCAGCCCATCGCCTCGTAGGACACGTCGGCGACCCGATCGCCTTCCAGCGCGACCCGCAGCGTCACCTCGTCTCCGCAGGTGGGGTTGACCTGGTAGGACTCGGAGTCGAAGGGCTCGCGCAGACCGTGCCGGTGTGGGTTGCGGTAATGGTCCAGGATGATCTGCTGGTACAGCTGCTCCAGCTTCATGCCCGCACCCCGAAGAACGTACGCGCCTCATCCACCGTGCTCAGCAACACGTCCACCTCCGCTGGGGTGTTGTACAGCGCGAACGTGGCACGCACCGTGGCGACGATGCCGAATCGCCGGTGCAGCGGCCAGGCGCAATGATGCCCGACCCGGATCGCGACCCCATGGTCGTCCAGCACCTGCCCGGCGTCGTGTGCATGCACATCGTCGAGCACGAAGGACACCGCACCACCCCGGCGCTCGGTGTCGGTGGGACCGATGATCCGCACGCCCTGGATCTCCGCAAGGCCGGTGAGGGCACGCTCGGTGAGCGCACGCTCATGGGTGGCGATCCGGTCCATCCCCACCTCGCAGAGGTAATCCACGGCAGCGCCGAGACCGACCGCCTGGGAGGTCATCGGGACGCCCGCCTCGAAGCGTTGCGGCGGCGGGGCGTAGGTGGAGCCCTCCATCTTGACCAGCTCGATCATCGACCCGCCGGTGAGGAACGGTGGCAGCGCCTCGAGCAGCTCCCGGCGGCCGTAGAGCACTCCGATCCCGGAAGGGCCGAGCATCTTGTGACCGGAGAAGACCGCGCAGTCGACGTCCAGCGCGGGCAGGTCGACCGGCGCGTGCGGCACCGACTGACAGGCGTCCAGCAGGGTCAGCGCGCCGACCTCGTGGGCCCGGCGGACCAGCTCGGCGACCGGCGGGACGGTGCCCATCACGTTGGACTGGTGGGTGAAGGACACCACCTTGGTCCGCGCGGAGAGCTCCAGGGAATCCAGGTCCAACCGGCCGTCGTCGGTGACCCCGTACCAGCGCAGGGTGGCGCCGGTGCGACGGCACAGTTCCTGCCAGGGCACCAGGTTGGCGTGGTGCTCCATCTCGGTCACCACGACCTCGTCGCCCGGTCGCAACGTGAACCGCTCGACCTCTGGGCCCGCGGTCGCGGAGTTGGACAGCGCATAGGCGATCAGGTTGATCCCCTCGGTGGCGTTCTTGGTGAACACCACTTCCCCGGGCGATGCCCCGACGAACCCGGCGATCCGCGCCCGCGCCGCCTCGTAGGCGTCGGTGGCCTCCTCGGCGAGCTGGTGCGCACCGCGATGCACCGCGGCGTTGTGCTGCTCGAGGAAGGTGCGCTCGGCGTCGAGCACCTGCCGTGGCCGCTGCGAGGTGGCGCCGGAGTCCAGATACACCAACGGTCGGCCCTCCCGCACCGTCCGGCTCAGGATCGGGAAATCGGCGCGGATCTTCTCCAGCTCGTCGGCAGTCAGCGGCTCGGTCACGGCGCCGACACCTCACTCACCTCCTGGCGGCGGGTGAAACGCTCGTAACCGCCCACCTCCAACTCATCGGCCAGCTCCGGGCCGCCGGACTCCACGATGCGCCCGGCCGCGAAGACGTGCACATGGTCGGGCGCGATATGACGCAAGATCCGGGTGTAGTGGGTGATCAGCAGCACGCCGACGTCCCCGCTGGCCCGGTAGCGGTTCACGCCGTCGGCGACCACCCGCAGCGCGTCCACGTCCAGGCCCGAGTCGGTCTCGTCCAGCACCGCGATCCTCGGCTTGAGCAGGGCGAGCTGGAGGATCTCGTGGCGCTTCTTCTCGCCGCCGGAGAAGCCCTCGTTGACGCTGCGCTCGGCGAAAGCGGGATCGATGTCCAGCTCGGACATCGCCGCCTTGACCTCCTTGACCCAGGTACGCAGCTTGGGCGCCTCCCCGCGGATCGCAGTGGCGGCGCTGCGCAGGAAGTTGGTCATCGACACGCCGGGCACCTCGACCGGGTACTGCATGGCGAGGAACAGCCCAGCCCGGGCGCGTTCGTCGACCGACATAGCAAGCACGTCCTGGCCGTCGAGCAGCACCTGCCCCGAGGTGACCTGGTACTTGGGATGCCCGGCGATCGAGTAGGCCAGGGTGGACTTACCCGACCCGTTCGGGCCCATCATCGCGTGGGTCTCCCCCGCCCGGACCGTGAGGTCGACGCCGCAGAGGATTTCCTTCTCGGGGGTCTCCTCGTCGTCGGTACGGACCGCGACGTGCAGGTCTTTGATCTCCAGAGTGGCCATCGGTGTCTTCTCAGCTCCAGTTAGCGGTTGGTCACAGTGGCGGGGTCGACGTATACGTCGTCACCGTCGATCGTCACCACGTAGGTGTCCACCGGTTCGGAGGCCGGCGGAGAGGACGGCTGGCCGGTACCCAGGTCGAAGCACGAGCCGTGCAGCCAGCACTCCAGGCCCTTGCGGGTCACCTCACCTTCGGACAGCGCGATCTCAGCGTGCGAGCAGACGTCGGCCAGCGCGTATACCTGCTCGCCCTGGCGGACCAGCACCACGGGCACGTCGTCCACCTCGAAGCCGACCGGCAGGTCCTCCTTGAGGTCGGCCAGGCTGCAGACGCGGGTGAGGCTCATACCCCGACCGCCTCCAGTTCGGCCTCGATCGCGGCCGCCAACCGCTCCCGCACCTGCGGGACGGCGATCTTCTGCAGGATCTCGCCGAAGAAGCCGCGCACGACCAGCCTGCGGGCCTGCTCGGTCGGGATGCCCCGGGAAGTCAGATAGAACAGCTGCTCGTCGTCAAAGCGCCCGGTGGCGCTGGCGTGCCCGGCACCGGCGATCTCCCCGGTCTCGATCTCCAGGTTGGGCACCGAGTCGGCCCGCGCGCCGTCGCTGAGCACCAGGTTGCGGTTGACCTCGAAGGTCTCCGTGCCCTCGGCCGCAGCCTGGATGAGCACATCGCCGATCCACACGGTATGGGCGTCGCGGCCCTGCAGGGCTCCCTTGTAGACCACGTTGGACCGGCAGTGCGGTTGGGCGTGGTCCACCAGCAGCCGGTGCTCCAGATGCTGCCCGGCGTCGGCGAAGTACAGCCCGAGTAACTCCGCGTCGCCGCCAGGCGCGGTGAACGTCACCGTCGGAGCCTGCCGGACCAGGTCACCGCCCAGGCTCACCGTGGTGGCCCGCAGCACCGCGTCCCGGCCGAGCCGAGCGTGCTGCGCAGCCACGTGTACCGCGTCGTCGGCCCAGTCCTGCACGCTGACCAGGGTCAGCCGGGCCCCGTCGGCGAGTACCAGCTCGACGTTCTCCGCGTACGTGCCGCTGCCGCGGTAGTCGAGCACCACCACGGCCTCGCTGAACGACTCGAGGCGCACCTGCAGGTGCCCATAGGCCAGCTCGCCGGCTCCCGGTCCGGTCACAGTGATCATGACCGGGCCGGCCGCCTTGATGTCGGCAGCCACGGTCACCACCGTCGCGTACGGGAACGAACTCCAGGCTTGGGCGGCCACCCGGTCCGCCGGGACGCCACCGGCACCAAGGCGCGGATCCTGCCTGCTCACCTCCTCGACGGTGACTCCACTGGGAGGCTGGACGCTGATCTGCGCCGTACCGGTGGCCTCGACACCCTTGTGCAGCCCGCGCAGCCGCCGCAGCGGGGTGAACCGCCAGTCCTCCTCCCGTCCGGTGGGTACCTCGAAGGCGTCCACGTCGTAGGAGGTGAACCGCTGCCCGCGAGACACCATGGGCACGTCGGCGCCATGTGCGTGCGCGGCCAGGACGGGCCCGCCGGTCTTAGCCGTGGGCGAAGAAGAAACTGCCGTCATCTCAGCCGACGGCTCCTTCCATCTGCAGTTCGATCAGGCGGTTGAGCTCGAGGGCGTACTCCATGGGCAGTTCGCGAGCGATCGGCTCGATGAACCCGCGGACGATCATCGCCATCGCCTCGTCCTCGCTCAGCCCCCGGCTCATCAGATAGAAGAGCTGGTCGTCACTGACCTTGGAGACGGTGGCCTCGTGACCCATCGACACATCGTCTTCGCGGATGTCGACGTAGGGGTAGGTGTCGGACCGGCTGATCTGGTCGACCAGCAAGGCGTCACACTTCACCGTCGAGCGGGAGTGGTGGCTGCCCTCGTTGACCTGGACCAATCCGCGATAGGAGGTGCGACCGCCGCCGCGCGCCACCGACTTGGACACGATGGTGCTCGACGTGTGCGGGGCGGCGTGCACCATCTTCGCCCCGGCGTCCTGGTGCTGACCCTCCCCGGCACAGGCCACCGAGAGCACCTCACCCTTGGCGTGCTCCCCGATCAGCCACACCGAGGGGTACTTCATGGTGACCTTGGAGCCGAGGTTGCCGTCGATCCACTCCATGGTCGCGCCCTCGGCGGCGGTGGCCCGCTTGGTGACCAGGTTGTAGACGTTGTTCGACCAGTTCTGGATCGTGGTGTAGCGGCAGCGGCCGCCCTTGCGCACCACGATCTCCACCACGGCCGAGTGCAGCGAGTCCGACTTGTAGATCGGCGCAGTACAGCCCTCGACGTAGTGCACGTAGGCGCCCTCGTCGACGATGATCAGGGTCCGCTCGAACTGGCCCATGTTCTCGGTGTTGATCCGGAAGTAAGCCTGCAAGGGAATGTCCACATGGACACCGGGCGGCACGTAGATGAACGACCCGCCGGACCACACCGCGGTGTTCAGCGCGGCGAACTTGTTGTCGCCGGCCGGGATCACGCTGCAGAAGTACTCCTTGAAGATCTCCGGGTGCTCGCGCAGTGCGGTGTCGGTGTCCAGGAACTGGACGCCCTGCTCCTCGAGGTCCTCGCGGATCTTGTGGTAGACGACCTCGGACTCGTACTGCGCGGCCACACCGGCGACCAGCCGGGCCTTCTCCGCCTCCGGAATACCCAGCCTGTCGTACGTGGCCTTGATGTCCTCGGGCAGTTCCTCCCAGGACGTGGCCTGCTTCTCGGTCGACCGGACGAAGTACTTGATGTTCTCGAAGTCGATGCCGGACAGGTCGGCACCCCAGTGCGGCATCGGCTTACGCCGGAACAGGCGCAGCGCCTTGAGGCGGGCCTCCAGCATCCACTCCGGCTCGTTCTTCTTGGCCGAGATGTCTCGCACTACAGCCTCGGACAGGCCGCGCTGGGCGTCGGCGCCGGCGGCATCGGAGTCGGCCCAGCCGTACTCGTAGCGGCCCAGGGTGGAGAGTGTTTCCTCCTGGGTGAGCGGCGGCGCCAGCGGAACCTGCTGCGCTCGAACATCCTGCGCTCGAACATCCTGCGCTCGAACATCCTGCTCTGGGGCAGTCGTCATGCCGAGACGCCTCCATCCGGTTCGGTGGTGGGATCAGTCGGTCGGGCTGCGATCCTCGCCCGACCCGGTGACCGGGCGCTGCCCGCCCGGCCTTCGGGGACGTGGGTGGTGCATACGGCATCTCCGCGGGCGATGGTCGCCAGGCGCTGCACGTGCGTGCCGAGCAGGTCGGCGAACGCCGCCGTCTCGGCCTCGCACAGCTGAGGGAACTCCGCGGCGACATCGGCCACCGGACAGTGGTGCTGGCACAGCTGCGCACCGGCACCGACATGCTCAGTCGACGCAGCGTAACCCTCGCTCGTCAGGGCATCCGCCAACGCCTCAGCCCGCGCTGTGGGATAGGGCAGGGCAACCACCGCATCCCGGTGCTTACCGACCAGGTCGGAGACCCTCTGCTCGGCGAACATACGGACCGCGTCTTCACCGCCATGCTCGGCCAGGAAGCGCAGCGCGGCCACCGCCAGGTCGTCGTAGGTATGGCCGAACCGGGCCCGGCCTGCGGCGGTGAGCAGGAACAACTTCGCCGGACGACCCCGGCCGCGGGGACCGCGACGTGGTGCCGAACGGGTGGTGGCCTCTCCATCGGCGAGCAGGGCATCGAGATGGCGGCGCACCGCGGCAGGACTCAGCCCGAGCGACTCGGCGATCTCGGCGGCCGACACCGGCCCGTGCTCCAGCAACGTCCTGGCCACCGTCTCACGGGTGCGGCCGTCTCCACCCGCTGGCAGCTGTGCCACCGGGGGTCGGTCCGTCCCAACGTTTTTCACAACACTAATGTTACGTATTTCGCTGGGAAGGTCAAATGCCGGGGCACCCGCCACCAGGCGGGCGCACAGCTGGGCGCGGTGCATAGTCTTCCGGCGTGGTGGCTGGCCGGACGAGTGATGTCGGGGCACCCCGGCCCGCGCCGCAACCGCCAAGCACTATACCTCCCGAAGGCACCGGACTGAGTCCGGCTGAGGCCGGCCAACTCGACACGGTGCGCCGATTCGGCACGGTGGGCGCGCTGCTCATGGCGGTGGGCTCACTCGGCGCGGGCACCGCTCCGGTGCTGGACAACCCAGTGATCGGCCGCCCGGTGCTGGGCCTGTTCACCCGGATGCCCACCGCGTCACTGGCTATCGCCTACACCGGCGTGTTCATGGTGGTGCTGGCCTGGTTGTGGCTCGGCGCGCTGGCCGCTCCCTGGCGCGCCCGGCTGATCTCCCGGGCCCAGTTGGACCGCACGCTGGTGATGTGGGTGGTACCGCTGCTGGTCGCGCCGCCGATGTTCAGCCGCGACGTCTACAGCTACCTCGCCCAGAGCGCGATGGCCGACCGCGGACTGAACCCCTACCTGCTCGGTCCGGCCGACGGGCTGGGCGTGGACCATCCCCTGGTCCGGGGAATCCCCACGATCTGGCGCAACACCCCGGCCCCCTATGGCCCGCTGTTCCTCACCCTGGGCAGGCCGATCGACTGGATCGCAGGCGACGACGTCGTACTCGGCGCGCTGCTGCACCGCACGCTCGCGCTGGCCGGCCTGGTGATGATCGTCTGGGCACTGCCGAGGCTGGCTCGCCGGGTCGGAGTCTCGCCGGTGTTCGCGCTGTGGCTCGGCGCTGCCAACCCGCTGGTGCTGTTCCACCTGGTCAGCGGGGCACACAACGAGGCACTGATGATCGGCCTGATGCTGGTCGGGCTGGAACTGGTGTTGCGCAGGCCCGCAGTCAGCCTGGGCTTGCTCGGCGGCACGGTGCTCATCGCCGCCGCGGTGTCGATCAAGGTGCCGGCTGCACTGGCCCTCGGGTTCGTCACGGTGTGGGTAGCCCGGCACCGCGGTGGCCAGCTGCGCGACCTTGTGGTGACGGGGACGTTGATCGGCGGGGTCGCGGTGGCCACCACCGTGGCGATCGGGCTGGGCACCGGGCTGAGGTTCGGCTGGGTCGGTGCGCTGGGCACACCCAACGCGGTGCGCAGCTGGATGTCGGCGATGACCGACCTCGGCCTGCTGGCCGCCTGGATCGGCTCCTTGCTCGGCCTGGGCGACCACACCACCTCCGTGCTCGAGCTGGCCAGGTCCACTGGACTGGTCACCTCCACCGGGGTGTGCCTGCTGCTGCTGTGGCGCTGCTGGCGGGGGCGGGTAGAGCCGCTGGCCGGGCTCGGGATCGGGCTGGGCGCGGTGGTGCTGCTGGGGCCCGTGGTGCATCCGTGGTACCTGCTGTGGGCCGCAATCCCGCTGGCCGCCGCCGCGACCCATCCGGCGTTCCGGGTCACTGCCACTGCGGCCTGCAGCGTGCTCGCCCTGCTGGTGGCGCCCACCGGGTCGGACTTCATGTTCCGAGCCTGGGTGGTACCCACCGCGATCGTGGCCGCTGCGATCATCCTGGTGGTGCCCCTGCTGCTGGTCCGCGGGCGCACCCCGCCCCTGTCCGCAGCGCTGCGAAACCGGCTATGAGCAGCGCCCGAAGCAGCACAGAGCGGTGCAGGCCGGTGCGCCTGGATCCGGGGTCGCGACCTAGGGTGTGCGAGCGTGAGCCCGCCCGCCGAACCGGCAGCCGTCGAGGTTCGCGGTCTGGTCCGGACCTTCGGTGCCGTCCGGGCCGTCGACGGACTCGACCTGCAAATGCCGCGGGCCGGCGTGCTGGCACTGCTCGGACCTAATGGGGCAGGCAAGACCACCACGGTAGAAGTGTGCGAGGGCTTTCTGCGCCCTGACGCAGGCACTGTCCGGGTGCTGGGACTGGATCCGCTCGCCGACAGCGCCACCTTGCGCCCGCGGATCGGGGTGATGCCCCAGGGTGGCGGGGCCTACCCGGGGGTGCGGGCAAGCGAGATGCTCGGCCTGGTCGCAGCATGTGCCGCACGGCCGCTGGAAGTGGACTGGCTGCTCGGCGTGCTCGGGCTCGCCGGAGTCGCGCGAGTACCCTACAAGCGCTTGTCCGGTGGTCAGCAGCAGCGCCTCGCGTTGGCCTGCGCCCTGGTCGGGCGCCCGGAGCTGGTGTTCCTCGACGAGCCCACCGCAGGCCTGGATCCGCAGGCCCGCCGGCTGGTCTGGGAGATCGTCGGCAGGCTCCGCGCCGACGGCGTCAGCGTGCTGTTCACCACCCACCTGATGGAAGAGGCCGAGGCACTCGCTGACCACGTAGTGATCATCGACCACGGTCGGGTGGTCGCCCAGGGCAGCCCGGCCGAGCTGACCACCGCGGGCGCGCGCCGGCAACTGCGGTTCAGTGCCCGGCCCGGTCTGGAGCTCGCTGAGCTGTGCACCGCGCTACCCGAAGGGTGCCGGGCCAGCGAACCGCACCCCGGTGGGTACCTCGTCGAGGGCGGGATCGACCCGCAGGTCGTGGCCACCGTGACGGCCTGGTGCGCTGCGCAGGGAGTGCTCGCCGAGGATCTGCGGGTGGTCCGCCGCAGTCTGGAGGACGTCTTCCTCGAGCTCACCGGAAGGGAGCTCCGCGCGTGACCCGCCTCCCACCCGGCACCTTCACCCCTGCGCCCGGCCGGGGTTCCCTGCCACGGATGCTGCTTGCGCAGGCCCGCACCGAGTTCGTGCTCACCCTGCGCAACGGGGAACAGGTACTGCTCACTCTGCTCATTCCACTAGGGCTGCTGGTCGGCCTCACCGTGCTGGACGTGCTGCCGATGCCGAGCCCACGGGTGGACAACATCACCCCGCGAATCCTGGCGCTGGCCGTGATGTCCACCGCGTTCACCGGGCAGGCCATCGCGCTGGGCTTCGACCGCCGCTACGGCGTGCTCAAGCGGCTGGCCGCTACCGCCCTGCCGCGCTGGTCGCTGGTCGCCGGTCGGATGCTGGCGGTGCTGGGAGTGGTGCTGGTGCAGTTGGTGGTGCTGTCGGCGGTGGCCGCGGGGCTGGGCTGGCGCCCCGAGCCCGCAGGCATCGCCTTCGCCGCACTGCTGGTGTTGGCAGGCACTGCCGCGTTCGGCGCGCTCGGGGTGCTGCTCGGCGGCGCATTGCGGGCCGAGGTAGTGCTCGCGCTGGCCAACACGGTATGGCTGGTGCTCCTGGTCGCGGGAGGCATCGTGCTCTCCGTCGATGCTTTGCCTGCCCCGCTGTCCGTCATCGCCGCCGCGCTGCCCTCCGGCGCACTTGCCGAGGGGTTGCACGCCGCTCTGGCCGACGGCATCACCGCCTGGGCCGCACTCGGGATACTACTCGCCTGGGCGGTAGCAGCAGCCCTGCTGGCCGCCCGCACCCTGCGACTCTCGTGAGCGGTGCCGAACCGCACCCCGGTGGGTACCGGGGCGAGTTCGCCGCAGGATGGCGCTGACTAGGATCGGCGCCGTGTCTGTCGCGCCCGCCGCCCGCCCGCTGTACGGCCTGGGAAGTGCCACCGCCATCGCGGCCGTGATCACCCAGGGGGGGATCGCCGTGACCGGCTCGGTGGTGCGGGTGACCGGGTCCGGCCTTGGCTGCCCGACCTGGCCGCAGTGCTTCCCGGGCAGCCTGGTCCCGGAGCCACATCCCGAGATCGCCACGGTCACCCAGTGGGTCGAGTTCAGCAACCGGTTGCTCACCGGCCTCGTCGGTCTGGTCGGCCTGGCCTGCCTGGTGGTCGCGCTACTGGTGCGACCCCGACGCCGCCGGTTGGTGCTGCTGGCCGCCGCGATGCCGGTGGGGGTGGCAGTCCAAGCTGTCCTCGGGGGGGTGCTAGTGCTGACCGGGCTGGCCTGGTGGACCGTCGCCGTGCACTTCCTGTTGTCGATGGTGCTGGTGTGGCTGGCGGTGTTGCTGGTGGCCGCCTTCACTGAGGGCGACGCCCCGCCGCGGTGGTACGTGCCCGGTGCGCTAAGGGGGTTGCTGCGTACCGCCGTCACGCTGCTGGCCCTGCTGCTCGCCGCAGGCACCCTGGTCACCGCCGCGGGACCGCATGCCGGTGACGCCGCAACGCCCCGGCTGGGAGTAGCCATCCCGATCCTGGCGCAACTGCACGCCGACCTGCTCTTCGCCTTTCTCGGGCTGCTCGCCGGTCTGGGTTTTGCGCTGCTCGCGGTGGGCGTGCCGGCGCACACCTGGCGGCGGTACGCGATGTTGGTCAGCGTGGTCGTGGCGCAAGGCACGCTGGGTGTGGTGCAGTACGCCACCGGCGTACCGGAAGTGCTCGTCGCACTGCACGTTCTGGGCGCGGCCTTGGTGGTCGTGGTGATGGCGGCGCTGTGGACCGGGAGCCGGGCCAGGGACGAGTGGCCCCCCGGCACCGCCGCCGGCACGGCAGACGGTGCACGACCGCTGGCCGGCGCCGGCATCGTGGAGCGAGCTGGCTGAGCACAGCTCGGAGCCTCCTAGGCTGCCGCCATGCGCGCCATTCAGATCACGGAAACCGGTGGCCCGGAGGTCCTGCGACTCGCCGAGCTGCCCGACCCACAACCCGGCCCCGGTGAACTGCTCATCGAGGTCGCCGCGGCCGGTGTGAACTATATCGACACCTATCACCGCAGCGGTGCCTACTCGAGGCAACTCCCGTTCGTCCTGGGTACCGAGGGCGCGGGCACCGTCACACGTCGACGTTCGATCACAGCCTCGCCTCGCTGCGCCCGCGTGGGACGCTCGCGCTCTTCGGTGCGGCCAGCGGGCCGGTGCCGCCGGTGGATCCGCAGCGGCTGAACTCGGCTGGCTCGGTGTTCCTCACCCGGCCGACGCTGGTGCACCACGTCGCGACCCGCGAGGAGCTCAACTGGCGCGCGGGCGAGGTGTTCGACGCGGTGCGCGGCGGGTCGCTGCGGATCAGCATAGGGGGGCCGATACCCGCTCACCGAGGCTCGTCGCGCCCACGAGGACCTGCAAGGCCGGCGGACGACCGGCAAGCTGCTGCTGCTCCCCCACTGACGCGAGCGGCCCCCACCCCAAAGCCGATCTACACCGGCCCTAGAACCGGCGCGGTCTACAGCGGCCAACCGAGCGATCCCGCCAGCGGCGTCCAGCCCAGCACCGAGTCGATGGCGATCGCCACGAACACCAGCGCGAGGTAGGTGTTGGACAGGTGGAACAGCCGCATCGGGTTGGCTGGCGCACCGAGTCGGACACTGGCGTACAGCCGGTGCGCCATCACCACGAACCAACCCCCGGCGAGCACCGCCACCGCCGGGTAGACCCAACTCGTCGCCGGCACCAGCAGCAGGCTCCAGAGCACCATCAACCAGCTGAACAACACGATCTGGCGGGCCACGTACCGCGGCGAGGCCACTGCGGGCAGCATCGGCACGCCGACCCGCTGGTAGTCCTCGCGGAACTTCATGGCCAGCGCCCAGGTGTGTGGTGGCGTCCAGAAGAAGATGACGCCGAACATGACCAGCGCAGGCCAGGCCACCGTACCGGTCACCGCTGACCAGCCGATCACCACCGGCATGCAGCCGGCAGCACCGCCCCAGATGATGTTCTGTGCGGTGCGCCGCTTGAGCAGCAGCGTGTAGACGAAGACGTAGAACAGGATCGTCGCCACCGCCAGCGACGCCGAGAGCAGGTTCGTGGTGGCCCACAGCCAGCCGAAAGCCATCGCCCCCAGCGCGATCCCGAAGACCAGTGCATGGTGGATGGGCACCTCATGGGTGACCAGCGGCCGAGCCCGGGTCCGCTTCATCTCGGCGTCGATATCGGCGTCCGCGACACAGTTCAGCGCGTTCGCACTACCGGCAGCCATAATGCCGCCCAGCAGGGTGGCCAGGACCAGCCACAGCGAAGGGACTCCGCGCTGGGCGAGCAGCATCGCCGGGATGGTGGTAACCAACAGTAGCTCGATGACCCTAGGCTTGGTCAAGGCGAGATAAGCGCGCAGGACACCGGTGCGATGCCGAGCGGGCGATCCGGTGAGGGCCTGGACGGTTCTGCTCACCGCGTTCCCAGGGGCTGGGGCGCTGCGCTCACCGCGGCTCCTCGTCCTCGCTAATCTCCGGTCCGGACGGCGCAGGAATGGGCGGCGCTCCGGGCGGATACCTCTAGTGCGGACTGATGGTAGCTGCGTCGCGCGCTGATACCCCCCTCGGGGCCGCTCGGGCGGGGGAGATCACAGCTGGCATCGTCTCGCTAGGGTGGGTCCTAGACCAGGGACGAGCCTGCGCAGGCCACCCTCGCCAAGGCCGCCGAACCGAGCACAGATCAGGAGCACGAGCGTGTCCGTCACCGACGATCTGACCCAGCTCACCACCCCCCGGACCCCCGACGACTGGGCCGAGGTGGACACCCGCGCGGTGGACACCATCCGCGTGCTCGCCGCTGATGCGGTGCAGCGCTGCGGCAGCGGCCACCCGGGTACCGCCATGAGCCTGGCCCCACTCGCCTATACGCTGTTCCAGCGGGTGCTGCGGCACGACCCCACCGATCCCGACTGGACCGGGCGGGACAGGTTTGTGCTGTCCGTCGGACACTCCAGCTTGACCCTGTACCTGCAGCTGTTCCTGACCGGCTACGGGCTGGAGTTGGAGGACATCGAGCAGCTGCGGAGCTGGGGTTCCAAGACCCCGGGGCATCCCGAGCACGGGCATACGGTCGGCGTAGAGATCACCACCGGCCCACTAGGCCAGGGTCTGGGTGCTGCGGTCGGGATGGCGATGGCCGCCCGCCGCGAGCGCGGCCTGTTCGATCCCGACACCGCACTGGGCGAGAGCCCCTTCGACCACCACATCTACGTGATCGCCTCCGACGGCGACATCCAGGAGGGCGTCGCCTCCGAGGCGTCCTCGTTAGCCGGTACCCAGGAACTCGGCAATCTCGTGGTGTTCTACGACTGCAACGAGATCTCCATCGAGGGCGACACCGCGATCGCACTGTCGGAGGACACCGCCGCGCGCTATACGGCCTACGGGTGGCACGTGCAAACCGTCCACGGCGGGGAGGATGTCGTCGGCATCATGGACGCCATCGAGGCAGCGAGAGCGGAGACCGGCCGTCCCTCGCTCATCGTGCTACGCACCGTGATCGCCTACCCGGCGCCGAACAAGATGAACACCGGGGCCGCACACGGCTCTGCGCTGGGCGCCGACGAGGTGGCTACGGTCAAGGAAATCCTGGGCTTCGACCCGGAACGGTCCTTCGTCGCGGAGCCGGAGGTGCTCGAGCACACCCGGCGCGCGGTGGCCCGCGGTCAAGCCTTGCACGCGGAGTGGCAGCAGACGTTCGACGAATGGCGCCACGCTCACCCCGAGGCGGCCGCGCTGTTCGACCGCCTCACCCGCCGGGAGCTGCCCGGTGGATGGGCGGAGAAGCTGCCCACCTGGGAGCCCGACGCAAAAGGGGTAGCCACCCGCAAGGCGTCCGGGGCGGTACTCTCCGCGATCGGCGACGTACTCCCGGAGCTGTGGGGCGGCTCGGCGGACCTCGGGGAGAGCAACAACACCACGATCAAGGGGGCCGACTCGTTCGGCCCCGAGAAGACGTCCACGAAGATGTGGACCGCGCATCCCTACGGCCGCACGCTGCATTTCGGGGTCCGCGAGCATGCCATGGGGGCCATCCTCAACGGCATCGTGCTGCACGGGCCGACCCGGCCCTACGGCGGCACGTTCCTGATCTTCAGTGACTACATGCGCCCCGCGGTGCGGCTGGCCGCCCTGATGGAGCTGCCGACCATCTACATCTGGACGCACGACTCGATCGGCCTCGGCGAGGACGGCCCGACCCACCAGCCGGTCGAACACCTGGCCGCGTTGCGCGCGATCCCCGGACTCGACATGGTCCGGCCCGCCGATGCCAACGAGACCGCAGCGGCGTTCAAGGCGTTGCTGGAGAAGGGTGAGCGGCCCACCGGGCTGGCACTGACCCGCCAGAACGTGCCGGTCCTCGAAGGCACCGACGCCGAAGGCGTTGCTCGCGGCGGTTACGTACTCGCCGATGCCTCGCCTGATATCGGTAGCGGGCTGCCCGATGTGCTGCTGATCGCCACCGGCTCGGAGGTGCAGTTCGCGGTCGCCGCTCAGGAGGCACTGGCGGCCGACGAAATCGGGGCCCGGGTGGTGTCGATGCCGTGCGTGGAGTGGTTCGATGCCCAGGATCAGGCCTACCGTGACCAGGTGCTCCCGCCAACGGTAAAGGCCCGGGTGGCTGTCGAGGCCGGGACCGCGATGCCCTGGTACCGCTTCGTCGGTGATCACGGCGAGGTGGTCTCCCTGGAGCACTTCGGCGCCTCCGCCGACTGGCAGACCCTGTTCCGCGAGTTCGGCTTCACCGGTGAAGCAGTCGCCGACGCAGCCCGCCGCAGCCTCGCTCGCAGCACGGATTGACACCTCTGAAATAGGACACCTCCGAATAGCGAGAGGACCCCTTTGTGAGCAGCACCAATCCCCTACAGGCCCTGACCGAGGCGGAGGTCTCGATCTGGCTGGACGACCTGTCCCGGCAACGGATCAATTCAGGCAACCTGGCCACCCTGATCACGGACATGTTCGTGGCCGGGATGACCAGCAACCCGACGATCTTCGCCAGTGCGGTGGCCGACGCCGACGACTACGCCGAGCAGGTGCGCGAATTGGCCACGCGCGGTGCTTCGGTCGACGAGGCCGTGCGCGAGATCACCGTCACCGACGTGCAGCTGGCCTGCGACGTCTTCCGCGGGACGTGGGAGGCCACCGGTGGGCTGGACGGCCGGGTGTCGCTGGAAGTCGACCCCGGGCTGGCGCAGCACACCGACGGCACCCTCACCCAGGCCCGCGAGCTGTGGAAAGTGGTCGACCGGCCGAACCTGATGATCAAGATTCCGGCCACGGTGGAGGGCCTGCCCGCCATCACCGGCGCGCTGGCCGACGGGATCAGCGTGAACGTCACGCTGATCTTCTCAGTGCAGCGGTACCGCGAGGTGATGGCCGCCTTCTTCGCCGGGATCGAGCAGGCCAGGACGCACGGACACGACCTGAGCAGGCTCCCGTCGGTCGCCTCGTTCTTCGTATCGCGGGTGGATACCGAGGTGGACAAGCGGTTGCAGACGATCGGTACCGAGCAGGCCCTGGCGCTGCGCGGACAGGCCGCGGTGGCCAACGCCTGGCTCGCCTACGCCGCCTTCCAGCAGGAGTTCAGCACGGCGCGGTGGGCCGGGCTGGCGGAGGCCGGCGCCCGGCCGCAGCGACCGTTGTGGGCCTCCACCGGGGTGAAGAACCCCGCCTACCCGGACACCAAATACCTCACCGAACTGGTTGCGCCGGGCGTGGTGAACACGATGCCGGAAAAGACCCTGCTCGCCTTCGCCGACCACGGTGAGGTGCTCGGCGACCGTGTCTCTGGCCGGGCACAGGAGGCGCGGCGCACGTTCGATGCCCTGACCGCGGTCGGGATCGATCTCGATGACGTGTTCGCGGTACTCGAGCGGGAGGGCGTGGAGAAGTTCGCGGCATCCTGGGCCGAGTTGCGCGAGACGGTGGCCGCCCAGCTCGCCAAGACCGCCGCACAGGCAGCGCCTGCTGCACCGTCGTCGGAGGGCTGACCCGCGATGCCGGAGCTCGCCGTCGACATTCGCACCCCCGGTTTGGCGGACGAGGCCGGATCCCTCGTCGACAAGTTCGTCGCAGAACGGGTGGCGTCCGCGCTGGCCTGGCAGGACCCCACGCTATGGGGTCCGCAGGCCGAGTCGGAGGCCAGCCGCCGACTCGGCTGGGTGGCTTCGCCCGAGACCTCCCGGCCACTGCTGGCCACCATCGAGGCACTGCGAGCCGACCTGCACTCCGACGGCATCGACCGCGTCGTGCTGGCCGGGATGGGCGGCTCGTCACTGGCGCCCGAGGTCATCTGCGCCACCGCGCAGGTGCCGTTGACGGTGCTGGACACCACCGACCCCGGCCAGGTGGCCGACGCACTGGCCGGGGACCTGGAGCGCACGGTGCTCGTGGTGTCCTCCAAATCGGGATCAACGGTGGAGACCGAGAGCCACCGGCGGGTTTTCGCCGCCGCGTTCGCCGCCGCGGGGCTCGACCCGGCGGCGCATCTGGTGGTGGTGACCGACCCGGGCTCGGCGCTCCAGCGAGTCGCCGAGGCCGAGGGCTACCGTGCGGTGATCACCGCGGACCCCGACGTCGGTGGCCGCTACTCGGCGCTGACCGCCTTCGGGCTGGTCCCGGCCGGGCTCGCCGGAGCGGACATCGCCGGCCTGCTGGATGATGCGGCGCAGCAGGTCCCGGTGCTGGCCGCCGACGAGCCGACCAACCCGGGGCTGCGGCTCGCGGCCGCGCTGGGTACTGGGCAGGCGGCCGGTGCGGACAAGGTGGTGCTCGCCGACACCGGCTCGGGGATCGTCGGTTTCGGCGACTGGGCCGAGCAGCTCATCGCCGAATCCACCGGCAAGGACGGCACCGGGCTGCTGCCGGTCGTGGTGGAGAGCCCAGGCGCGGCCGGCTTCGTCGACGCGGCACCGGACGCCATCCCGGTCGCCATCGGCCCGGGCATCGAGCCGGCTGCAGTGGCCGTCACCGGCACTCTCGGTGGGCAGTTCCTGCTCTGGGAGCACGCCATCGCGGTGGTCGGCAGGTTGCTGGGCATCAACCCGTTCGACCAGCCCGATGTGGAAACCGCGAAGATCGCTGCCCGGGCCCTGCTCAACGACGCCACCGCAGCGGAACCCGAGCCCGCATTCGTCGAGGGCCCCGTCGCGGTGTACTCCGTGGGGGCCTGGCTGCCGGCTGGCGTGGCCACTCTGGCCGACGCACTGCGGGCGCTGGTCGCCGCTACCCCCGAGCGCGGCTACCTCGCGGTGCACGCGTACCTGGACCGTGTCGCCGACGCCTCCGCGGCGGTGCTGCGCGCTGAACTCGCCCGCCGCGGTGGCTATGCGCGGCCCGGGCGTGGTGGCTATGCGCCGCTGCAGACCACCTTCGGCTGGGGTCCCCGCTTTCTGCACTCGACGGGCCAGTACCACAAGGGAGGCCACCAGAACGGCTCCTTCCTGCAACTGACCGGCGACGTCGAGCCGGACATCCTGGTTCCTGGGACCTCTTTCACCCTCGGCGACCTGCAGCGGGCCCAGGCACTGGGCGACGCGGAGGTACTCGCCGCGCGCGGCCGCCCCGTGCTCCGGCTGCACCTTCTCGGCCGGGCAGCCGGTTTGGTCCAGGTGGTGCGGGCAGTGCAGGAGCTCGGCCCATGACAACAGCACTCGGTGGGCCGAGCGAGGGGATGAATCCCCTGCGGGACCACCGGGACAAGCGGTTGCCCCGGATCGCAGGCCCGTGTGGTCTGGTGATCTTCGGGGTGACCGGCGACCTGGCCCGAAAGAAGCTGATGCCGGCGGTATACGACTTGGCCAACCGCAGCCTGCTACCACCCGGTTTCGCGCTGGTCGGGTTCGCCCGGCGCGATTGGGCGGACCAGGATCTCGGCGAACTGGTCTACGAGGCGGTCCGCGAGCATGCCCGCACCCCGTTTCGCCAAGAGGTCTGGGACCGGTTGGCCGAGGGTATCCGGTTCGTACCCGGCCGCTTCGACGACGACGACGCCTTCGACCACCTCGCCAGTGTGATCGAGGAGCTGGACCGGAAGCGAGGTACCGGCGGCAACCACGCCTTCTACCTCTCCATCCCACCCGGCATGTTCCCGGTGGTGCTCAAGCAACTCGCCCGAACCGGGCTCGCGGCGCAGGACTGCGACCACTGGCGCCGGGTCGTCATCGAGAAGCCTTTCGGGCATGACCTGTGCAGCGCCCGGGAGCTCAACGAGATCGTCAACGACGTGTTTCCCGAGGAGTCGGTGTTCCGCATCGACCACTACCTCGGTAAGGAGACCGTTCAGAACATCATGGCGTTGCGCTTTGCCAACTCACTGTTCGACCCGATCTGGAACACCCACTACGTGGACCACGTGCAGATCACCATGGCGGAGGATATCGGCCTGGGCGGCCGTGCCGGTTACTACGACGGCATCGGGGCGGCTCGGGACGTGATCCAGAACCACCTGATGCAATTACTTGCCCTCACTGCGATGGAGGAGCCGGTGTCCTTCTCGCCCGATGCGGTACGCGGCGAGAAGGTCAAGGTGCTGTCCGCGACGAAGGCCGTTGAGCCGTTCGAGGAGACCACGGCACGCGGCCAGTACACGGCGGGATGGCAGGGGGGCAGCAAGGTCGTCGGACTGCTCGAGGAGCCCGGCTTCCGGACGGACTCCACCACCGAGACCTTCGCGGCGATCACCCTGCAGGTGGACACCCGCCGGTGGGGCGGCGTGCCGATCTTCCTGCGGGCCGGCAAGCGGCTTGGCAGGCGGGTCACCGAGATTGCGGTGATGCTCAAACGTGCCCCGCACCTGCCCTTCGACGACACCATGACCGAGGAGCTAGGGCAGAACGCCCTGGTCATCCGGATTCAGCCGGACGAGGGCGTGACGATTCGATTCGGGTCGAAAGTTCCCGGCTCCGCAATGGAGGTCCGGGACGTCACCATGGACTTCCGCTACGGGACGGCGTTCACCGAGTCCTCACCGGAGGCCTACGAGCGGCTGCTGCTGGACGTGCTGCTCGGCGAGCCGTCATTGTTCCCCGTCAGTACCGAAGTGGAGCAGTCCTGGGCGATCCTGGACCCGGTGCTCGAGTTCTGGGCCATGTCAGGCAAGCCGGAGCCCTACCCTGCGGGGACCTGGGGCCCGCCGTCCGCGGACCAGATGATCGCCAGGACCGGAAGGTCCTGGCGGCGACCGTGATCGCCCTTGCCGGAGGCAAGCAACGATCCCTCTGCCGGAGGCAAGCAAATGATCGTCGACCTGCCGTCCACGACCACCGCGAAGGTGAACGCCGCGTTGGTCGACATCCGGGAGCGCGGCGGTGCCGTGGCGCTCGGCCGAGTGCTCACCCTGGTGATCGTTACTGACGACAGCGAGAAGGTGGAGCAGTCCATTGATGCGGCCAACGAGGCTAGCCGGGAGCACCCCTGCCGGGTACTCGTGGTGGCCAGAGGTGCCAAGCGGGCCGCGACCCGGCTGGACGCGCAGATCCGCGTCGGCGGTGACGCCGGCGCCTCCGAGGTGCTCGTGCTGCGCCTCTACGGCCCGCTTGCCGATCAGGGCAACAGCGTGGTGATCCCGCTGCTGCTGCCGGATTGCCCGGTGGTCGCGTGGTGGCCGGATACCGCGCCCACCGTCCCCGCAGAGGACCCGATCGGGGCCCTGGCCCAGCGCCGGATCACCGACGCCGCCGCGGCCCGTCAGCCGATCAAGGCGCTCGATGCTCGTCGCGCCTCCTACGTCGAGGGGGACACCGACCTGGCCTGGGCCCGGCTCACCCCCTGGCGCGCGCTGCTCGCTGCGGCGCTCGACCTGCCCCCGCATGAGAACGTCAATGCGGTCACCGTCACCGGCGCTGCGGACAACCCGTCCACCGACCTGCTCGCCGGCTGGCTCCGGTCCCGGCTGGGGATTCCGGTGCGCCGCCGCGCCACGGATCCCGGCGGCGGGGTCAGCTCGGCCGTGCTGGAGCGACCCTCCGGACCCGTGGAACTGATCAGGCCGCACGGCCGGGTGGGCACGCTGCGCCAGCCAGGACAGCCGGAGCGCCAGGTGGCGCTGAAGCGCCGCGCAGTGCGCGAGTGCCTCGCCGAGGAACTGCGCAGGCTGGATCCCGACGAGATCTATCAGGAAGCGCTCGAGGCGCTGGGCGAGGTCGACGGCCGGATCGCGGGCACCCAACGCCGCACGGGCGCGGCGCGCGGAACGCGCTCGGCCGAGTCGCGGCGTGACTCGTGAGCCGCCCGGACGTCGTGGTGCACGCCACCGCAGACGTGCTTGCCGCGGCCGCCGCCGCCCGGCTGGTGACCCGGCTCGTGGACATCCAGACCGCATCGGGGTCCGCATCGGTGGTCCTGACCGGGGGGAGCACTGGTATCGCGGTGTTACGACAGGTGGCCGCGACCACGGCAGCCGCTGCGGTGGACTGGCAGCGGCTGGACATCTACTGGGGCGATGAGCGATTCCTGCCCTCCGGTCACCCGGACCGCAATGAGACCCAAGCCCGCGAGGCGCTGCTCGACCATGTCGCGGTAGATCCGGACCGGGTCCACCCGATCGGGGCCTCGGACGGCCCTTCGGGAGACGACCCGGACGCTGTCGCCAGGGCCTATGAAGAGCTGCTACCGCACCGACTGCGCGCCGGGGACCACGGCCCGGCACCTTCGTTCGACATCTGCCTGCTCGGCGTCGGCGAGGACGGGCATGTCGGGTCGGTGTTCCCTGGTTCACCCGCCGTGTACGAGACTGAGCGCCCGGTGGTCGGGGTACGAGGCGCCCCCAAGCCGCCACCCACCCGGATTACGATAACCCTGCCTGCCATCCGGTGCTCCGCCGAGGTGTGGCTGGTCGTCGAAGGCTCCGATAAGGCTGCGGCGGTGGCGATGGCACTGCTCGGCGCGGGCGAGGTGCAGTTGCCCGCCGCTGGGGCCACCGGCCGCCGTCGGACACTGTGGATGCTCGACCGCGCCGCCGCCGCCAAGCTCCCGCGCGACTTCTCGCCCCCTCGGCTGTGACCGCCCGAACGTTGACGACGCACGGTACCCGGGTTGGCGGTCCGTCAAGGGCGACCAACGTCAGCCCTCGCGGGCTGCCTTCAGTTTCGCGAGTGCCTCGGCCAAGATCGCCTCTCCGTCGGCGTCGGAGCGGCGCTCCTTCACGTAGGCCAAGTGGGTCTTGTACGGCTCGTTACGGGGCGCATCGGGGGGCCGCTGCTCGTTGCGCCCCGCGGGGAAGCCACATCTCGGGCAGTCCCACACTTCGGGTTCCGCAGCGTCCACCGCGAACGAGGGCTGCGACTCGTGCCCGTTCGCACACCAGTAGGAGACCTGGCGCCGCGGAGCGGACTCACCACGCTCAGACTCGCCCATCGGACCTGCTCCGACCCGCGTACCGCGGATCGCGTTGCCACTCGCCATCGACGCCTCACTTCGCGGAACCGCCCGGGCAGCGCCCGGGGCTGCTCAGCCGATCTTGATCAGAAGCCCGGTTCCCACGATCGAGATCACCCACACCGCACCGACGAACATCGTCAGCCGATCCAGGTTCTTCTCCACGACGCTGGAGCCGGACAGGCTCGATTGCACACCGCCGCCGAACAGACTGGACAACCCTCCACCGCGACTCCGGTGCAGCAGGATCAGGAGGATCAGCGTGGTGCTGGTGACCAGGAGCACGATCTGCAGGAAGAGTTTCATCACACCCTCGTGGGACGGCAGCTGGTCCCTGAGGTTACTCCGTCCTGTTTCCGGTGCGAGCCCGGCATCCCCGTCGGCAGCTCCCCGTCACCACCTCGTCGTCACACCAGCGGGCCGCCTGCGGCCAGCGCGCACAGCTTCGCGAACTCGTCAGCTTCCAGACTGGCGCCACCGACCAGGGCACCGTCGATGTCCGGCTCGGCAACCAGGTCGGCGATATTGCTCGATTTGACCGATCCGCCGTAGAGCACGCGAACGTCGTCAGCGACGTCGCTGTCGTACTTCTTCGCCAGGGTGGCCCGCAGTGCGCCACACACCTCCTGCGCGTCGGCCGGGGTGGCGACCCGCCCGGTGCCGATCGCCCAGATCGGCTCGTAGGCCACCACGATGGTGCGGACCTGCTCGGCAGAGAGCCCCTTGAGCGCGGCGGCCAGTTGCCCGGTGCCGTGCTCCAGGTGCCCACCCGCCTCGCGGATCTCGAGGCCCTCGCCCACACACAGGATCGGGACCAGCCCGCTGCGCAGTGCCGCCCGCACCTTGGCGCCCACCAGCGCGTCGTCCTCGCCGTGCTGCTCGCGGCGCTCCGAGTGCCCGACCACGACGTAGCTGCAGTCCAGTTTGGCCAGCATCGGCCCGGACACGTCGCCGGTGTATGGGCCGGAGTCCTTCGGGTGCAGATCCTGCGCGCCATAGCGAATCAGCAGCTTGTCCCCGGCGACGAGGGCTTGCACGCTGCGCAGCGCGGTGAACGGCGGGAGCACCGCCACCTCGACTTTGGCGAAGTACTTCTCCGGCAGGGCGAAGGCGAGCTTCTGCACCAGAGCGATGGCCTCGAGGTGCGTGAGGTTCATCTTCCAGTTGCCAGCGATCAGCGGTTGCCTTGCCACGTTCTACGCCTCCAGCACTGCCACGCCGGGCAAGGTCTTGCCCTCGAGAAACTCCAGGGACGCACCACCACCGGTGGAGATGTGCGAGAACCCGTCCTCGGGCAGGCCCAGCAGCCGCACCGCGGCCGCCGAATCGCCGCCGCCGACAACGCTGAACGCGGGCGACTCGGCGATGGCCTGCGCCACCCCGCGGGTCCCCTCGGCGAACGGCGCGAACTCGAAAACGCCCATCGGGCCGTTCCAGAACACTGTCGCAGCCCCGGCCAGGGCCCCGCCGAAGTCGCGCACCGTTTCCGGGCCGACATCGACGCCCATCCACCCATCCGGGATCTCGCCAGCGGGCACCATGCGGGTGTCCGCATCGGCTGAGAACTCGGAGGCGACAACGACGTCGCGGGGCAGCCGGATCGTGTCGCCGCCGGACTCCAGCAGACGGGCGCAGACGTCAACCATGTCCCGCTCCAGCAGGGAGTTGCCGACGGAATGGCCTTGGGCGGCGAGGAAGGTGAAGCACATCCCGCCGCCGACGAGCAGCGTCTCCACTTTCGGGAGCAGCGCCTCGATCACGGCGAGCTTGTCGGACACCTTGGACCCGCCGAGCACCACGACGTACGGACGGTCCGGCTCGGTGAGCTGGCGCAGCGTGGTCAGCTCGGCGAGCACCAGCGTTCCCGCGTACGCGGGCAGCCGCTCTGCGACGTCGACGACTGAGGCCTGCGCTCGGTGCACGACACCGAACCCGTCGGAGACGAACGCACCGTCCGGACCGACCAGGGCTGCCAGCTCATCGGCCAGCGCGCCCCGCTCAGCGGCGTCCTTGGACGTCTCCCGGGGGTCGAAACGGATGTTCTCCAGCAGCGCGACACCGCCATCAGCGAGGCAGGCAACGGTGGCGCGGGCGGAGTCACCGACCACGTCCGAGGCGGCGGTCACCGGCGAACCGAGCAGCTCCCCGAGCCGCGCAGCGACCGGTTGCAGCGAGTACTGCGGATCCGGTGCACCTTTCGGCCGCCCCAGATGAGCCGTCACGACTACCCGGGCGCCGGCCCCGGTCAGCGTCGTCAGCGTCGGCAACGAGGCGCGGATCCGGCCGTCGTCGGTGATCCAGCGGCCACCTTGAACCTCGCTGTCCAGCGGCACATTCAGGTCGGCACGCACCAGCACAACCCTACCTGCGACACGATCGGCAAGCAGGTCGTCGAGTGTCCTCACAGCTTCGACCCCACCAGGAGGGTCAGGTCGGCAAGCCGGTTTGAATAGCCCCATTCGTTGTCGTACCAGCCGACGATCTTCACCAGGTTACCGATCACCTTGGTCAGCGGCGCGTCGTGGATGCACGACGACGGGTCGGTGATGATGTCCGAGGAGACGATCGGCCCGTCGCTGTAGCGCAGGATGCCTTTCAGCGGACCATCGGCGGCGGCCCGGAACGCGGCGTTGACCTCCTCGACGCTGGTCTGGCGGGAGACCGTGGCGGTGAAGTCGGTGATCGATCCGGTGGGTACAGGAACCCGCATTGCGTAACCGTCCAGCTTCCCGTCGAGCTCCGGGATCACCCGCCCGATGGCCGCGGCGGCTCCGGTCGAGGTCGGCACGACGTTCACCGCCGCCGCCCGGGCCCGCCGGAGATCCTTGTGCGGCCCGTCCTGCAGGTTCTGGTCCTGGGTGTAGGCGTGGATGGTGGTCATCAGGCCGTGCTCTATGCCCAGTGCGTCGTGCAGCACCTTGGCCATCGGGGCGATGCAGTTCGTGGTGCAGGAGGCGTTGGAGATCACCGTCTGGGAACCGTCCAGCGCGGAGTCGTTCACCCCGAGCACGACAGTGAGGTCATCACCCTTGGCCGGGGCAGAGATGATCACCTTCTTCGCGCCGCCCTCGTCGACATGCTTACGGGCGTCGTCCGCCTTGGTGAAGAAACCGGTGGACTCCACGACCACGTCGACGCCCAGGTCGGCCCAGGGCAGCTTGCCGGGGTCGCGCTCGGCGAGTGCCTTGATGGTGCGCCCGCCGACCTTGATGCCGTCATCGGTGACCTGGACGTCCTCGGCCAGCCTGCCGAGCACGCTGTCGTACCTGAGCAGGTGTGCCATGGTGGCCACGTCGCCGAGGTCGTTGAAGGCGACGATGTCGATGTCGTACCCACCGGCGGCTATGGCGCGCCAGAAGTTGCGGCCGATCCGGCCGAACCCATTGACTCCTACGCGAACCGTCACTTCGTCGCCTCCTGCTCTTAACACATGCCAGCTGCCTGCCTTGCCGACTCGGCCTGCGAGTCACCCTAGCGACCGCAGGACGCCCTGCAGCCCCCCGGGAGGGGGAGCTTGCGGGGTGTTCAGGACCGGTTACGATGCCGGGCATCCGCCGGAAAAGGACTGGAGAACAGCTACGCCTCGAGCATGTCGGGGGTGACTGCGGACTCGGTGTCCGGCACTCCGAGATCCTGGGCCCGCTTGTCGGCCATCGCGAGCAGCCGGCGGATCCGGCCCGCAACGGCATCCTTGGTCAGCACCGGATCCGCGAGCTGGCCGAGTTCCTCCAGAGATGCCTGCCGGTGCTCCAGCCGCAGCTTGGCTGCGGTGAGCAGGTGTTCCGGGGTGTCCTCGCCGAGCAGGTCCAGGGCCCGGCTGACCCGGGCTGCCGACGCCACTGCGGCGCGCGCGGAGCGGCGCAGGTTGGCGTCGTCGAAGTTGGCCAGCCGGTTGGCGGTCGCGCGGACCTCGCGGCGCATCCGGCGCTCCTCCCAGGCCAGCACCGAGTCGTGCGCGCCGAGCCGGGTGAGCAGTGCCCCGATGGCGTCCCCGTCCCGGACCACTACTCGATCGGCACCACGGACCTCGCGTGCCTTGGCCTGGATACCCAGTCTGCGGGCGGCGCCGACCAGCGCCAGCGCCGCCTCCGGCCCGGGACAGGTCACCTCCAGCGCGGCGGAGCGGCCGGGTTCGGTGAGCGACCCGTGGGCGAGGAACGCGCCGCGCCAGGCCGCCTCCGCATCGCACAGGCCCCCGGAGACGACCTGGGGGGGCAAACCCCGGACCGGACGCCCGCGCAGGTCGAGTAACCCGGTCTGGCGGGCCAGCCCCTCCCCGTCCCGAATCACCCGCACGACGTACCGGGTGCCTTTGCGCAATCCCCCGGCGGTGATCAGGTGCACGTCCGAGGTGTGCCCGTAGAGCTCGTGCACCTCCCGCCGCAGCCGCCGGGCGGTGGCGCCGGTGTCCAGCTCCGCCTCCACGACCACGCGCCCGGCGACGATGTGCAACCCTCCTGCGAAGCGCAGTACTGAGGAGACCTCGGCCCTTCGGCAGCATGTCTTGGTCACCCGCAGCCGGCTCAGCTCGTCTTTGACCGCGGAGGTCATCGCCACCCGTGCTCCTCCTTCCGCTGGGGGCACCACCCGGGGTCGGGGTCACCGGGGGCGTCCGCCAGTATCCGATGCAGCGCCGCGGCCAGCGCCACCGGATCGTGCCGATCGGCGGAACCGTTATCAGCGATCCGATGAAGGTACGCGTGCCCGCCGAGTTCAGCCGCGCACCGGTGCAACCGGGCGGGCACCGGGACGGCGTCGATATCGGCGAGGACGGCGTGCACGGTGAAACCGGACGGTGCGTGCCCGGACAGTGCCTGCAGGTGCTGCTCGGGAGAGAACCCCGCAGTCTCGCCTGGCTGCGGGACCAGGTTGAGCACCAGAATCCGGCGGGCCGCAGTGCTGACCAGTGCGCCGGCCAGGTCGGGGACCAGCAGGTGGGGCAGCACGCTGGTGAACCACGAGCCCGGCCCGAGCACCACCAGGTCGGCCTCGCGCACCGCGCGAACCGCCTCGGCGCAGCCACGCGGGCGGTCGGGACGAAGGCGTACCCGGTGCACCCGGCCTGGTGTGGTGGCCACGGCCACCTGGCCGCGGATCCGCCGGAGCAGGGTCGGGTCACCGTCCAGCCCGGCGACGTCGGCCTCGATGTCCAGTGGTTCGTCAGCCATCGGCAGCACCCGGCCACGCACCCCGAGCAACCGGCACGCCTCGTCGAGCACCGCAACCGGATCCCCCAGCACCTCCAGCAAGCCAGCCAGCACCAGGTTGCCCACGGCGTGCCCGGCCAGCGCTCCGGTACCACGGAACCGGTGCTGGAAGAGTTCGCGCCAGCGTGCGCTGCCGCGGTCGGTCGCGGCCAGCGCGGTCAACGCCATCCGCAGGTCACCCGGCGGGAGGACACCCAGCTCCCGGCGCAACCGCCCGGAGGATCCGCCGTCGTCGGCCACGGTGACCACCGCGGTGACGTCGTCGGTGATGATCCGCAACGCGGTCAGCGTCGCGTACAGGCCGTGCCCACCGCCTAGCGCGACAGCCTTGAGGCCCCCGGCGCTCAGATCCCCGGCCCACGATGCCGCCCTCTCGGCGATCACTCGCGACCCACGTCCCGGTGCACCACCTTGACGGTGATCCCCTCCTCCTCGGCCAGCCGGACGGCCAGTGCCTCGGAGATGGAGACACTGCGGTGCTTGCCTCCGGTGCATCCCACCGCGAGGGTGAGGTAGCGCTTGCCCTCTCGCCGGTAGCCGCCGCTGATCAGTCGCAGCAGCTCCAGATAGCGCTCCAGGAACTCCTCGGCACCCTCCTGGGACAGCACATAGTTGCGGACTGCGGAATCCAGGCCGTTGAGCTCGCGCAGCTCCGGGATCCAGAACGGGTTGGGCAAGAATCGGACGTCGATCACAAGGTCGGCATCCATCGGCAGCCCGTACTTGTAGCCGAAGGACAAGACGGTGATCCGGGTGCGGGTGCTGGCCTCGCCGCCGAACGCGTGCTCGATCTTGGCCCGGAGCTGGTGAACGGACAGTCCTGTGGTGTCCAGCACCAGGTCAGCCTCGTCGCGCAACGGTGCCAGCAGCGCGCGCTCCGCTGCGATCCCGTCCGCCAGCCGACCGTCGCCCTGGAGCGGGTGGCTGCGCCGGACCTGCTCGAAGCGACGGATCAGCACGGCGTCGGTGGCCTCCAGGAACAGCACCTTGGGCCGGTAACCGCGAGCGTCCAGATCCTTGATCACCGCAGCCAGGTCGTCGGTGAAGGCCCGGCTGCGCACGTCCATGACCACCGCGACCCGGGTCACCACACCTTGCGAGCGGGCGCCAAGATCGACCATGGTGGCCATCAGCTCGGGGGGCAGGTTGTCCACCACGAACCAGCCGAGGTCCTCGAGCACCTTGGCGGCCGTGCTGCGACCAGCCCCGGAGAGCCCAGAGACCACAGCGACCTCGATACCAGCGGGTGTTCCGGCCCCCCGCCCTGCCCCGCTGTGGTAGGTCACCGCGCCTCCCCGTTGTCCCGGTTATCCCCTTCGAACCCGCCATTGCCTGCGGGTGTGCTACTCAGCGCAGCGAGCACCGCCCGGGCGGTCTGCGGACCGACACCGGGTACCTCCGTGATCTCGTCCACGGTGGCCTGGCGGATCCGGCGCACCGATCCGAAGTGCTTGAGCAGCGCGGTGCGCCGGGTCTGTCCCAGCCCGGCGACGCCGTCCAGCGCGGAACTGGTCATCCGCGCCGAGCGCTTCTGCCGGTGGTAGCTGATCGCGAACCGATGCGCCTCGTCCCGCACCCGCTGCAGCAGGTAGAGCGCCTCGCTGGTGCGCGGCAGGATCATCGGGTCAGCCTCCCCGGGCAGCCAGACCTCCTCCAGCCGCTTGGCCAGCCCGGCGATCGCCACGTCGGTCACCCCGAGCTCGAACAGCGCCCCGGCCGCCGCGGTGACCTGAGCGGGACCGCCATCGACGAGCAGCAGGTTCGGCGGATAGGCAAACTTGCGGGGCCGCCCCGTCTCGGGGTCCAGTCCGGCCCGGCCGGCCAGCTGGTCAGCGCCGCCACCGGCGGGCTCCGGTTGTCCGGGCTCCGGTTGTCCGGGCTCCGGTTGTCCGG
>JBOHGM010000011.1:53465-67682 GCA_050699435.1 Pseudonocardiaceae bacterium
GGATAGGCAAACTTGCGGGGCCGCCCCGTCTCGGGGTCCAGTCCGGCCCGGCCGGCCAGCTGGTCAGCGCCGCCACCGGCGGGCTCCGGTTGTCCGGGCTCCGGTTGTCCGGGCTCCGGTTGTCCGGTCACCCGCAGGTAGTGGGTGAACCGCCGCCGGACCACCTCGGCGATGCTGGCCACATCGTCGGAACGCCCGTCTCCGGCCGCCTCTTTGATCGCAAAACGCCGGTACTCCGACTTGCGGGGCAGCCCGTCCTCGAAGACCACCAGCGCGGCCACCACGTCGTTGCCCTGCACATGGCTGACGTCGATGCATTCGATGCGCAGCGGGGCGGAGTCCAGCCCCAGGTACTCGCCGATCTCCTGCAACGCTGCGGATCGGGCGGTCAGGTCACCCGCACGGCGCAGTTTGTGCGCGGCGATGGCCTCCATGGCGTTGCGCGCCACCGTGTCGGCCAGCGCCCGCTTGTCCCCCCGCAGGGGCACCCGCAGCGCCACCCGAGCGCCGCGCAGCCCGGAGAGCCACTCGGTCAGCGCGTCGGCATCCTCGGGTAGCTCGGGCACCAGCACCTCCTTGGGCACCGGTTGCGTGGCGTCATCTGCCGCCCCGGCCAGCGCGGCCTGCTCACCGTAGAACTGGGTGAGGAACCGACCGACCAGGCCGGCCTGATCAGTCTCCTCCACCTTCTCGATCACCCAGCCGCGCTGGCCGCGGACCCGCCCGCCGCGGACGTGGAACACCTGCACCGCCGCCTCCAGAGCATCGGAGGCGAAGGCGATCACGTCGGCGTCGGTGCCGTCACCGAGCACCACGGCCTGCTTCTCCAACGCCCGGCGCAGCGCCCCCAGATGGTCGCGCAGCCGGGCAGCCCTTTCGAACTCCAGGTCGGCCGACGCCGCCGCCATCTCCCGCTCGAGTCGGCGGATCATCTTGTCGGTCCGGCCGGACAAGAAGTCACAGAAGTCCTCGACGATGCCGCGGTGCTCCTCGGCGGTGACGTTGCCGACACACGGTGCCGCGCACTTATCGATATAGCCCAGCAGGCAGGGCCTGCCGATCTGGCCGTGCCTCTTGAACACCGCGGCCGAGCACACCCTGGCCGGGAACACCCTGGTGAGCAGGTCGAGCGTCTCCCGGATCGCCCAGGCATGGGCATAGGGCCCGAAATACCGGACTCCGCGACGACGGGCTCCCCGGTAGACATGCAGCCGCGGGTACTCCTCGTCCAGCGTCACGGCGAGCACCGGGTAGGACTTGTCGTCGCGGTAGCGGACGTTGAACCGCGGGTCGAACTCTTTGATCCAGTTGTACTCCAGCTGCAGAGCCTCGACCTCGGTGCCGACCACTGTCCACTCCACCGACGTCGCCGTCGTGACCATCTGCCGGGTACGCGGGTGCAGCCCGGACAGGTCCGCGAAGTACGAGTTCAGCCTGCTGCGCAGGGTCTTCGCCTTACCGACATAGATCACCCGTCCGCGCTCGTCACGGAAGCGGTAGACGCCCGGTGCGTCCGGGATCGACCCCGGCGCCGGACGGTAAGTGGAGGGATCAGCCATCGCGCCGATAAGCGTAGGTGGCTGCGTCCCGTGGGGTCAGCCCGACACTGCGGCTCTGGCAGTTGGCCGAGTCGTTGCGGGGCCACCGGGAGCGCGCGGAGCTGACCATCGTGGAGGCGGCGGGGCGGCTCAAGGCGCATTCGCCGCGCTGGTCACGCTCGAAGCTGCAGCGCATCGAGACCCGGTCGTACGCGCCGCAGCCCGCCGAGGTCGAGCACCTTGCTGCCGTCTATGAGGTGCCCACCGATGAGACGGCCGCCCTGGTCCGGATGGCCCGCGAGGCACGGCAGAAGGGCTGGTGGCAGACCAGCCCCATCCCGAAGCTCACCCAGACCATGGTCGGGCTGGAGCAGGCGGCGACCACGGTGCGCCAGTTCGAGCTGGCCCTGATGCCGGGGCTGCTGCAGACCTCCGACTACGCCCGCGCGCTGATGACCACTCTCGCGCCCACCAGACCGATCGAGGTGCTGGAGAACCGGGTCGCCGCCCGGATGATCCGCCAGCATGTGCTCACCGGCGCCGACCCACTCACCTACGAGGTCATCCTCAGCGAGGCGGTACTGCGCTGTCCGGTGGGCGGCAGCCGGGTGATGCGCGGCCAACTGGAACGCCTGAGGGAGCTGACCGGTCAGCCCAACATCGCCATCCAGGTGGTGCCGTTCGCGGCTGGCCCGCATCCCGGCTTGGAAGGAGCATTCACTATCATCACGCTGCCCGAGCTGGCGCACGACGTGGGCTACGTGGAAGGGCCAGCGGGTCCGGTCTACCTGGAAGAGCAAGACCATGTTCGGCGCTGCATCATGCGCTTCGCCGTGCTGAGCTCGTTGGCGCTGTCACCGGCGGAGTCCGCCGACCTGCTCTCCACTACCCTGGCGCAGTACCAGTGACCAGGAGAGGAGGCGCGGGATGACCCGAGTGGACCTGTCCCGCGCGGTGTGGCGCAAGAGCAGCCGCAGCGGCGGCAACGGCGGAACTGAGGACTGCGTCGAGGTGGCGACGCTGGGCGACGGCCGGGTCGCGGTGCGGGACAGCAAGCGCCCCGACGGGGCCGTGCTGTTCCTCACCCGCGCCAAGATGGCCGCCTGGCTCAACGGCGTGAAAGCCGGCGAGTTCGACCACCTGACCTGAACCAGCCAGACGTTGTCCAGCCAGGATCGCCTCAAAGTCGTGCTCGACGTTCGGGCAGGACACAGTCGGTACGGTTGGTGAGTGCCCGTCACGGGGCGTCACGTCATGGTGCGGGGTGATGACCGCGCACCACACCTCCGCCCGCGTCGACGACCCTAATTGGGATTCGCCAACCAGTTCGGTACTGGCAGGTCGTACTGGCTACATGCTTCGACAAGCGCGGCGGTCCCGGCGAGGGTCCGCATCATCAAGTCTGAGACCTGCTGCGGATCGGCGGTGGCGAACGCGAGGTGGATCTGGTTCAGCGTCGCCTCCCGGTCACCGTGGATTTCCGCGAGCAACGCCCGTACGAACGTGCGTTCCACGGGCGGCGCCTGGTCAATGCTCATCGGGCGTAAGTCGTCGTCGAGTGCGCCGATCATCACCGGTTCGACGCTGCCCAGGAAAACACCCAGTGTGCAGGCCATCGTGGCGGAGCCCTCGCAGAGCGCCGTCAGCAGGAACTCAAGGCTGCCGGGACCTGGTTCGGAATCGCGCAGGAAGTCCATCACCGAGTCGAAGGCACGTTGGATCTCCCCTTGTGCCACCAGCGTCACGGCTGTCGCCGCAGCCGACCGGACAGCGCAGGCGCGTTCGTCATCCCCAAGGGGAACGTTCATCTCCATCACCGTACCGTTCACCCCTACGCTGACCCCCCACCGCCCGGGCGGCCCGGCTGAGGTGGCGTGGTGTGTTCGGCGTGCACCGCGCGCAGCGCCCGGATCGCCTGCACGGCGTGCCTGCCGTCGGCGGACTGGATCGCCAGCACCGCGATGTACTCATCGTCAGGGAGTTCAAGGCGGGCCCAGGGTGCGTCGTCGGGGAAGGACACCCGGAGCACGAGTTCCCAGGGCAGCGTGCGGGAGCCGAGCAGGTTACGCACCTCTACCCCGTCGGCACCGGCCCGCACCCGTGGCCGGGCGAACAGCAGCGCCGCGCCGGCCAGCAACAACCCCAGCACCACCATGGCTATCTGGTCGGAGACCCGGAAGTAGACGCCGGTATCGGTGCGCCGCAGCAGCGCAGCAATGACGGTGAACACCACGATCAGCAAGACAGCCGAAGCCATCGCGACGTGACGGACCTTACGCGGCCGGACCTCGAATTCGGTCATGTCGCGCCCCCGTGAGTTCGGCGGCGCAACCCGCGCAGCACCAGGGCAGTCTCCAGCGCCGCGACACAGGCCTGGAAACCCTTGTCTTCGACCGAGGAGGGCAGCCCGCAGCGGTCCAGGGCTTGCTCCTCGGTGTCGCAGGTGAGCACACCGTTGCCCACCGCGGTCTCCTCGTCCAGCGCGACCCTGGTGAGACCGGCGGTGACCGAGTCACAGACGTATTCGAAGTGCGGGGTACCACCGCGGATCACCACACCGAGCGCAAGGACAGCGTCATGGTGGCGGGCCAGCTCCTGGCACACCACCGGCAGCTCGACAGCCCCTGGTACCCGCACCACGGTCGGCTCGGTGATGCCCGCCTTCATGGCCGCGGCCATGGCCCGCTCCAGCAGCGCGGTGGTGATGCGTTCGTGCCAGCGGGTGGCGGCGATGCCGAGACGCAGCTCGGCGCAGCGCGGCACCTCCAGCATCGGCTGACCGCTGCCACTCATGGCCACACTCGCTCGACCGGGGCCGCGACGGGGGGCTCCAAGCCGGTGGGGTCCAGAACCGTGGGATCCAGGCCGACGAGGTCGTGGCCCAGCCGGTCCCGTTTGGTGCGCAGGTAGCGCAGGTTCTCCGGATTCGGCCGGATCGGCAGCGGTACCCGCCCGGTGATGGCCAAGCCGTAACCCTCCAGACCAGCCCGCTTAGCGGGGTTGTTGGTGAGCAACCGCATCGAGCGCACCCCGAGATCAGCCAGGATCTGCGCCCCGGTGCCGTAGTCCCGGGCATCGGCGGGCATCCCCAGGGCGAGGTTGGCGTCCACGGTGTCGGCCCCGGCGTCCTGTAGTTGGTAAGCCTGCAGCTTGTGCATCAGCCCGATGCCCCGGCCCTCGTGGCCGCGCACATAGAGCACCACCCCCCGGCCCTCGGCGGCGATGGCGGCCAGCGCGGCGTCCAGCTGCGGGCCGCAGTCGCAGCGCAACGAGCCCAGCACGTCGCCGGTGAGGCATTCAGAGTGCACCCGGACCAGCACATCGGTCCCGTCCCCGATCTCCCCGGCGACCAGCGCGATGTGCTCCACCCCATCGAGCACCGAGTCGAACCCGATCGCGGTGAACTCCCCGTACACGGTGGGGATTCGGGCCTTCGCTACCCGCTCCACCTGCTTCTCGAACCGCCGCCGGTAGGCAATGAGATCCGCGATGGTGATCAGCGCCAGATCGTGCTCGGCGGCGAAGACCTCCAGCTCGTCGCGGCGGGCCATCTCGCCAGGTTCTTTGGCCGAGACGATCTCGCAGAGCACCCCGGCGGGGGACAACCCGGCCATCCGGGCCAGATCTACGCTGGCTTCGGTGTGCCCGGGGCGGCGCAGCACACCGCCCTCCTTGGCCCGCAGCGGCACCACGTGCCCCGGCCGCACGAAATCGACTGACTTGGCGTCGGGGTCTGCCAGCAGCCGGATGGTGTGCGCCCGGTCCGCCGCCGAGATCCCGGTCGTGACGCCCTCCCGGGCGTCCACCGTCACGGTATACGCGGTGCCCCGCTTGTCCTGGTTGATGTGGTACATCGGCGGCAGGTCCAGCCGGTCGCAGTCGTCCCCGGTCAGCGCCACGCAGATGTACCCGGAGGTATAGCGGACCATGAACGCCAGCAGCTCTGGGGTAGCCCACGCCGCGGCGAAGATGAGGTCGCCCTCGTTCTCCCGCTCCTCGTCGTCCACCACGATCACCGGGCGCCCAGCAGCCACGTCGGCGATCGCCCGATCGATGCTCGCGAAGGCGCTCTCAGTCATCGAACCTCCTCCCCCGCATCATCCCTCAGCCCTACCGGGGCTGGGGGCGATATGTGGCAACGCCAACCGCTCGACATACTTCGCGATCACGTCGACTTCGAGGTTCACCAGCTCGCCGGGGCGGCGCAGCCCCAGGGTGGTCAGCTCCCGGGTGGTCGGGATCAGCCCCAGGGAGAACTCGTCGTTACCCGCCTGCACCACGGTGAGCGACACGCCGTCCACGGTGATGGATCCCTTCTCGACCACATATCGGGCCAACCTGGCGGGCATCCCGATCCGGACCAGCTCCCACGAGCTCACGTCCCCCAGGGTCGACTCACCCAGGGTCGACTCACCCGGCGCGGGACCGTCCCGCCCGGTGCGGGACAGCACGGTCCCGATACCGTCGACGTGACCCTGCACCAGGTGCCCGCCCAGCCGGTCGCCCAGCTTCGCCGCACGCTCCAGGTTCAGCCGGTCCCCGAGCCCGGCCGATCCCAGGCTGGAACGCCGCAACGTCTCGCCGATCACGTCCGCGGTGAACACATCGCCGTCAACGTCGACCACGGTCAGGCACACCCCGTTCACCGCGATCGAGTCACCAGGCCGGGCATCGGCGCACACCAGAGGACCCCGCACGGCGAACCGCGCCGCATCGGGCCGCTCGTCCCGGCCGACGAGCTCTCCGAGTTCCTCGACGATGCCGGTGAACACAGCTCAGCCCTGCCTCATCGGCCCCCGCACGCCCGGGCCGTGGCCCGCAGCGCCTCGACGGCTTGGACCGGATCAGCAGCCCCGTACACCGCCGAGCCCGCCACGAAGCAGTCCACCCCGGCCTCGGCTGCCGCCTCAATAGTGTCGGCGTTGATGCCCCCGTCGATCTCTACCAGCACGGTGAGGTGACCGGTGTCCACCAGTCGCCGGGCGGTACGCACCTTCTCCAGTACCTCAGGGATGAACGACTGTCCGCCGAAGCCGGGCTCGACGCTCATCACCAGCAGCGTGTCGTAGTGCTTCAGCACCTCCACCCAGGGCTCCAGCGGGGTCTTCGGCTTGACCGAAAGACCGGCTTTGGCCCCGGCCGCCCGCAGGTCCTTCGCCAGCTTCACCGGGTCCTCGGCGGCCTCCGCGTGCACGGTGACGTTGTAGGACCCCGCCTCGGCGTACCCGATCGCCCACCGGTCCGGGGCTTCGATCATGAGGTGGCAGTCCACCGGGATGTCGGTGTACTTCAGCAGGCTCTCCACGACGGGCAGGCCGAAGGTGAGGTTGGGCACGAAGTGCGCGTCCATCACGTCGACGTGCAGCCAGTCGGCGCCGGACACCCGGTTGGCCTCGTCGGCGAGCCGGGCAAAATCGGCGGCGAGCAGGGACGGGGCGATCATCGGCTGGTGTGCCACAGGTGCACATTATCGCGCCCGGCCAATAGTCCAGGTCGCGGATCGATGCACCGGTCTCGAACCAGCTGACCTGAGGCTGTCTGAGGCCCAGCCACTGGCCGAGCAGGGTCTGTGAGATGCCGATGGGCATCCTGGCTGCGGCCCAGCGCGACACTGGGTGCTTATGCTGCCAGCTCCTGGTCGCTGGCCGTGTCGAGCCGGATCAGACCGACCGCGGTTACCGCGTACCGACCGGTGTTCGGGGTACCGGTGGCCGGAATGTCGCACTGCCAGCGCCAGGTGCCGCAGTGCACCCGGACGGAGCCAATCGACGTCTCGCCGACGACGGTCGGCTGTCCGCAGGTCAGGCAGGTGACAGCGACAGGATTCGAGAATCGCATCAGGCCACCTCCCCTCACTCACTCGCAGTCCGGCGGCTACGGAGCTTTCACCTTCCCGCCTGCGCCGCAGTCACTCTGAGGAGTTCTTTCGCCTGCTCCGTGATACGTCGGTGCGCAGGGCTTACCGCAACAGGTCCGGGATCTGGAAGTCCTTGCCGAGCACATGGTGTGCCAGGAACGCCGTGACGGTCTGGTACCACACGACGGCGTGCTGGGGCTGGAGAATCCAGTGGTTTTCGTCGGGGAAGTACAGAAACTGGTGCGGCTGGACGACGGGGTCCGGCTGGCGGGACACGAGATCCCACCACAGCCGAAGCGCCTCGCCGACCGGCACCCGGTAGTCCTTGTCCCCGTGGATCACCAGCATCGGCGTGGTGATCGCGTCGGCGAACCCGTGCGGGCTGTGCGCCGCGGCCATCTCCGCGGTCATCTCACGAAGCCAGTAGAACGCCAGGTCGGTGGTGCAGTTGAACTGGCCGAGCGCCCAGACACTCGCGTGAGTGACGAGCGCGGCGAACCGATCAGTGTGCCCGGCAATCCAGTTCGCCAGATAGCCACCGAATGAGCCGCCCATTGCGGCCGTCCGCGTTTCATCGACCTCCGGAAGGGCCTCCGCGGCGTCGGTGATGGCCAGCAGGTCGGTGTAGGGTGCGCCGCCCCACTCGCCCCAGCCGCGGGCGATGAACGCCTGCCCGTAGCCGGTGGACAGCGCTGGATCGGGCAGCAGCACGGCGTAGCCGCGAGCCACCATCAGCCACGGGTTCCACCGCCACTGCCAGGTGTTCCAGCTGCTCAGCGGGCCACCGTGGATCCACAACAGCAGCGGGGCAGGCTCCGCGTCCGCGTTGGTGGGCAGCGCCAGCCAGGCCCGCAGCGGGCTGCCGTCCTCCGCGGTCGCGGTCACCTCGGTCAGGGTGCCGGGCAGCGCCGGGACCGGCGCGGGCCCCGGCAGCAGCGTGGGCTGTTGACCGGCGGCATGCGCGTCCAGCCGGACCGGTGCGGGCGGGGCGTCGACGGTGCCGCGCAGCGCGTAGACGTGCCGGCCGTCCGGCGAGATCCGGGGGTCGGTATAGGCACCGTCGTCGCCGGTCAGCCGGATCACCGTGGCATCCAGGAGGTCGATCCGGAACAGTGGTGAGCGGCCGTGTTCGTCCGCGACGACGATGAGCGCGCTCCCGTCCGGCGTCCACCGAACATCGGCGGGCCACCGATCCCATCCGGACGTCACCTCGACCGGCGCGCCGCCGATCATCGCCAGTATGACGAGATCGACCCGCGGTGCCTCGGCCGGCGTCGAGCGGCTATGCCGGATCACCGCCACGCTCTGCCCGTCCGGGCTGATCCGAGCCTCGCCGAAGTCGAAACCGGGGTCGTCGGCCAGGGTCCGGCGCGCACCGGTGGCCACATCGATCGCCACCAGCGTGTCGCGTGACGAGCCGTGCGGCTCGCGGACCTGCCAGTTCGTGACGACCGTTGAGCCGTCCGGGCTGATGTCGGTGGAGGTTTCCCGCAGCGCGGGGCCCGGAGCAGGGGTGAGGTCGGTCCACTCGACGGCTCCCTCCGGCCCGGGGAGCGTCCCGGCAAGCAGTCGCGGCTGGTCGGGGCCGAGATCGTGGTCCCAGAACCGCACCGGGTAGCCGGTGTGCAGGATTGCCGAGACCTTCTTGTCCTTGCGCGCTTTCCGGCGCTCTTCGTCATCCTCGGCGGTCACGGCCCCCGGCAGCGTCATCGACGTCGCCACTACCGTTGCGGCCCTCGCCGCGACCGCCGGTGCCGTAAACCCGCCGGGCCGGGTGCCGATCACCCGTGCCTCACCACCGCCAGCCGGTAGCAGCCACAGCGCGGCAGGAACGTCGTCATCGCCGGGTTTCGCATCGGGATCGGGACGCGCCGAGACGAACAGCACGTCCCCATCCGGGGTGAACGCCGCGCCCGACTCGCCCTTCGCGCTGCGGGTCAGCCGACGGGCCGGTACCGCGCCGGTCGGGTCGATTTCCCACAGCGCCATGACGTAGCGAGTGCGGTCGGCTTCCAGCGTCGACACGGACGTGACCAGCCGATTCCCGTCGGGCGAGAGCTCCAGCCCGGTGACGCGGGGCAGCGCGACGTAGTCCTGCAGGTCGTGGAAGGGCGTCGGCGGGGTGTCCGTACTGCTGCGCCCGATAGCATGGTCCTCAGTCACACCCTCATACCTAGCCCATCGAGGACTCACCCCATAGGCCACTGACCGACTGCACGGAACTCATGGTGCCGCTAGACCGGCTCGGCAGCGATTGGTCACGAGCCGCACCCACCGCCGCACCCGCACCCGCTTCCGACGGCCGCGGTCGCTGGCACGATTGTTGTGCGATGAACTGTAAGTGACAAGGTCACTATCTGCTGGTGGAACAAGGCTCGAGTACGGCAAGATCGTCGAGCAGCACCGTCAAGACAGACCTCACCATTGCATCTGGAGATCACAGATGGGCGAGCAGGCCGACCAGACGATCACCGCGCTGCGCACTGGCCACGACGACCTCGCCGCACTGGTCGCCACCATGACCCCCGATGACCTCACCGAACCTTCCGCAGCCGCCGAATGGGACATCTCGCAGGTTCTCAGCCACCTTGGCAGCGGCGCCGAAATCGGGCTGGCCACTCTGGAAGCGGCGCTGGAGGGCACCGGCAACCCCGGTCCCGGGTTCAACCAGAGCGTGTGGGCGCGCTGGGACGCGATGACACCCCGTGAGCATGCCGAAGGCTTCCTGCACGCCGACGAAGCGCTGGTACGACGCTTCGAAAGCCTCGACAGCACCGCCAGAGCGCAGCTGCGCATCGACCTCGGGTTCCTGCCCGAGCCTGTCGACGTGGCCACCGCCGCGGCGCTGCGGCTCAACGAGTTCACCTACCACACCTGGGACATCCAGGTGATGTCCGATCCGGCAGCGGTACTGGCCCCCGCAGCGGTCGAGCTGCTGCTCGACCGGCTGGGCATGCTCATCGGCCTCCTCGGACACCCCGACGCACTCGACGGCAGACGGGTGACCGTAGCCGTGCAGACTGCCGAGCCCGACCGCTCCTTCGGGCTCGGCCTGCGCGACGCGATCACCCTGGTCGACGCCCCTGAGCAGCCTGCCGGCATCCTCGACACCCCCGCCGAAGCCTGGCTCCGCCTGGCCGCCGGTCGCCTAGCACCACAGCACACTCCGCCCAGCGTGCAGCTCACCAGCGACACCATCACCCTCGACGACCTGCGACGAGTCTTCCCTGGCTTCTGACGTCGTCGAGCAACTCCCCCAGCTGCCCAGTCTCGCCGTCGGTCATCACGACAGTGGTCTTGATCGCCCCGTCGAACGTGAGCCAGGTCCGCCCATCGCGACCTAGGCCCTGCCGCGTCACGATCAGGGTGGTGAACTCGCCGTCCGGAGTACGGCCCCGCATCGTACCGCGGAATGTCTCGTCAGGAGTGCTACCACTCATCGCGACTCACCACCCGCCGCCGTGCACCACGACACCGGCAGCGTCAGTGCGGTAGTCAGAATATCGATCATGGGCCAGACTCTAGGAACTCCTCGGGGCCGCAACCCCAAGGAAACGTTGGGGCTGTTCCCTAGACTTGGCGCTGTGCGGCTGACTGACGAGGCGACCGTTGGCGAGCGGGTCGCGTTCTACCGAGCACGCAAGGGCATCACCCAGGATGTGCTGGCCGGGCTGCTGGGGCGCAGTGTCGAATGGCTGGCCCAGTTCGAGCGGGGCGCCAAGGAGCTGGACCGGCTCTCGACCATCGTGGCTATCGCCGACGCGCTGGGTATCGAACCGGTCAAGCTGCTCCCCGCAGCATTCACCACCAAGCGCCGTGAACTGCACGATTCCGTGATCGGCACCGCACCAGACGCCGTGGCTGCGATCAGGTCCGCGATGTTCCGCTACGACGGGATGGCCAGGCTGCTCGGCGTGCCCGACCGGCCGCCGGTCGGGCACGCCGAACTGGCGGCGCGGATCAACGAGGCATTCATCTGTTCGCAGACCGAACGCTGGTCACGGCTCGGTCCGCTGCTCCCCGACCTGATCGCCGACGCCTGGCAGGCCACCCGCACCAGCAGCGGAGAAGCGCAGCGCCGCGCGTTCGGGCAACTCGCCCTGGTCTGGCGAGTCACCTCCGGGATGCTCGACCGGATCGGCGAGCAAGACCTGCCTTCGATCGCCGCGGAGCGAGACATGGCCGCCGCCGACCGCGCCGCAGACGACCTGCTCGTCGCCGGAGCCGCCTGGCGCCTGGCGGTGGTGCTGCGCCACAACGGACGGCTCCAGGAGTCCACCGACCTACCACTGGCCGCCGCCGACGCGCTGCGGCCCCACCTGACCGAATCCCCGCAACACGCGTCGGTGTACGGGGCGCTGATGCTCAAAGGCGCGGTCGGCGCCGCCAGCCTGGGCGATCACGTGGCAGTCCGCGACCACCTCCGCGAGTGCGACCACGCCGCCGAACTCACCGGAGACCGCAACGACTACTGGCTCGCGTTCGGGCCCACCAACGTCGCCATCCACCGAGTATGGCTGGCTACCGAGCTGGGCGACCCCATCGACGCGCTCCACCAGGCCGCGCACGTCGATGAGACTGGGCTACGCCCGGAGCTGGCCGAGCGTCGCGCCGCGCACCTGATCACCGTTGCCTGGTCACACTACCTGCGCCGGCACGACGACGACGCGCTCGCGGCACTCGCTGCGGCCAGAACAGCCGCACCCGAGCAGCTCATGTGCACCCACCGCGTCCACGACATGCTGCGCCAGATGATCCGCCGAGACCGTCGCCGCCGACGCGGACTATGCGAGCTCGCCGAGTTCGTCGGCGTCCAATAGCCACGCGCCCACCAGCATGTCTCCGCCCGACGCTCAGTGCCCGGGCCCGGACCTCCGGCGGGCGCGTCGGACGATCAGGTGGTCGAGCCCGAAGCGCCCGGATCCGTACACGGCGAGAACGAGGCTCAGCAGGCCCAGCGCGATGACCAGTTCGGGGCCGTTGTGATCCAGGGAGTAGAGGCCGCTGGTGTGCACGAAGATCCAGGCGCCGGCCATGTTCAGCGCCATGAGCACACCGATCACCGGCACAGCGAGGCCGAGTATCAACGCGATGCCACCGATCAGTTCGCCGAACAGGTTCGCGGGACCGGCGATCGCGGCCAACGGGACACCCGCCTGGTCGAAGAGGGTGCCCACGCCCGACGCGCTCCCGCCGAAGTCGTACTCGACCTTGGCGTGCCACACCATCAGCACCCCGAGACCCACGCGTGCGACGAGCAAGACGACGTCACGAGCGGTCCGGACCACATGGGAGCCGCGGGCGCTGCTCCTGGTGGCCAGCCCGGCCACCGCCTCGTTGCCTACCATCTGTTCTCTCCTTCTCCGTTATAGCGCGGCTCTCGAACGGTGAGACCGGGTGGGGACGCAGAACTCATCGGCCACCACGGCTGTCTGCGCCCAGCCAGCCGACAATGAGACCAGGTGCGCGACCATCAGTACGGGTCGGGAGTACGTTTCTTCGTACCCCGCCGTATCCTCTCGCGATGGTCCGGTGACGACAGGAGCCGCCATCATGATCCACTCTCAGTGCTCGATCCCGTCAGTGCTGAAACGCACCCCGACGGCGCTGCTTGCCGGGGTATTGATACTCGCCCTAGCCGCGTGCGGCACACCCGCCGCCGACACCGCCGACTCGCCGACTGCCCAGCAGGTCGTGACCAAGCTGGCCCAGCGGATCCCCACCGTGACACCGGGACAGGTGTTCACCGCGGAGACCGACCCGCACCACCTGCTAGGCCGACCGGGTGGGTACTTGTCGAAGGCATCGTTCTTTGACAATCGCATCGACCCGAACACTGCTAGCGCCAGCCAAGGCGGGATCCAGCGCGGCGGCTCGGTGGAGGCGTTCGCCGACGAGCACAGCGCTCAGCGGCGCATGGAACATCTCCAGACTCTGGGCCCACCGTTCGGCGAGGAGTACCACTACGTATCAGGCCCGGTGCTGGTACGGGTCGC
Source organism: Pseudonocardiaceae bacterium (assembly GCA_050699435.1). Taxonomy (GTDB): domain Bacteria; phylum Actinomycetota; class Actinomycetes; order Mycobacteriales; family Pseudonocardiaceae. Next base: position 66,857 of record JBOHGM010000011.1, read on the forward strand.
GAACGCGCTGACCCCGGGGCAGGCGAGCGAGTACGCGACGGCGCTCGCCGAGATCGTCCAGGGTGGCTGACCGCAACGAACCGGGGACAAGGACGCACTACCTGCTGGGCGACCGGGATCTGGACACCTTCACGGCGTTCGCCTTCACCGACAGATCGATTCGGTGATCGTCTACGACCGGTACCAGAATTACGACTCCGCGACGCTCGGGACACTGGTCCACCAGCTGTGTTGCCAGCATCACCTGCGTGATCTTGATGGTGCCGGGCAGATCTACCCCGACCAGCACTGGCCGGCCCAGATCGCCGAAGCGCTCCGCGGACTGATCCACCAGGCCGGTCTCGCCCGCGAGAAGGGCCGCACCGCGATCCCAGCAGCGGTCAAGAACGAGCTGATCACACGGTTCCGCGACGGCGTGCGCGTTGCCAGAACTTCCCGCACCCACCTAGTGTATCTAGATATATTTAGCTTTACATTCGCGGTGCGGAGTGGGATACTCTGTGCATGAACCTTTCTGAGGAAGATCGTGCTGAGCTTCGCGCGGCGCTCAGGTCGGAAGTGTATGACGGGTCGGTGTCCGCGCGGGCGCAGATAGTGCTCTGGTATGACGAGGGATATCGGAAAGGTGAGATCGCCGCGATGTCGGCGGCGTCGCGGCCGACGGTGGATAAGTGGCTCAAGCGCTATGAGCAGTTCGGCATGGAAGGTTTGGTGAGCAGGACCTCGCCCGGTGCGCCGCGTCAGATCCCGGACCGAATACGCGCGCGGGTTCTGGCGTTGAGCAGGACGACACCCCCGTCGGCGTTGGGGATCTCGCATTGGTCCT
>JBOHGM010000012.1:0-51062 GCA_050699435.1 Pseudonocardiaceae bacterium
CGCCGGGACGACGACCTGCTCCGCAGAGCGTGCGTGGCAGGTGCACTGGCGGCCACCCGCCGCGGCGCCCAGCCATCCCTGCCGACCGCAGCCGAGATCGACGAGGTGCTCGCCCGATGAGCGTACCGATGATCATCGATACCGACCCGGGAGTGTACGACGCGGTCGCTCTGCTGCTCGCCGCCGCCTGCCCGGAGGCGGAACGCGCGGCGAGCCGCCGGCCGTCGGGCGGGCCGGCTAGGCCGGCTTGCGTCCGGTGATCAGCACGTTGTAGCCCAGCGACCGAGGCAGCACCCGGGACAGCACGCGGGCATCCACCGCGGAAAGCCACAGCCAGGTCCGGTAGGCGAAGCGGGCCCACCGAACGCCGAGCCGGTCTATGGGCACCGCCGCCTCGAAGGTGCGCACCGGCCAGCCGAACACCGCAGCGGAGAACTCCTCGGTGACGGCGCGGACGTCCACCGCCCCGGCCGCCCGGGCCATGCCCTCGAGCGCAGGCGGGTCGAAGGTGTGCAGGTCGACCACCGCCTCCAGCGCCGCGGCCCGGGAGGACTCGTCCAGCTCGCGCTGCGGGCGGCGCCAGTCCCGCAGGCCGGGTAGCCGGGTCAGGCTGGTGGTGGCCCGCCAGGTGAGCCGGCCCAGCAGGCGGGCGTAGCGGTCCCCGATCCGGGTCGGCTCACCAGCGAAGACGAAGCGGCCACCGGGCCGTAGCACCCGCAGCACCTCACGCAGCGCAGCGGGCACGTCGGGAATGTGGTGCAGCACCGCGTGGCCCACGACGAGGTCGAACGTGGCGTCAGCGAAAGGCAGCCGCTCACCGTCGGCGACCCGGCCGTCGACATCCAGCCCGAGGTTCTCGGCGTTGCGCAGCGCCACCTGCACCATTCCCGGCGAGAGGTCGGTCACCGAGCCGCACTGGGCGATGCCGCCCTGCATGAGGTTGAGCAGGAAGAAGCCGGTACCGCTGCCCAGCTCCAGCGCGCGCTGGTAAGGCCCCGTATCGCCGACGACGGCCCGGAAGCGGCCGACGGCGTAGTCGATGCAGCGCTGGTCGTAGGAGATCGACCACTTCGCGTCATAGCTGGCCGCCTCCCAGTCGTGGTAGAGCACGTTCGCCAGCTTGGGGTCCCGCCGGGCGGCGGCCACCTGCTCAGCGGTGGCCTGCGGGCGCGGTGCCGGGTCAGCGCTCACAAACGTGCACCGTAGTGCCCGTGAGTGGCATTCGGTGCTGGAACACTGTTACGCACTCACGACCGCTCAGCGCAGGCGGGCGAAGAAGCGGCCACCACGGCGCTCCAGCACGAGGTCCGCACCGAAGGTCTTCGACAGGTTGTCCTCGGTGAGCACCGCATCCAGCAGTCCCTGCGCGACCACGGACCCCTGGCGCATCAGCATGGCGTGGGTGAAGCCGGGCGGGATCTCCTCGACGTGATGGGTGACCAGCACGGTCGCCGGGGCGTCCGGGTCGGCCGCCAGGGTGGCCAGCCGGGCCAGCAGGTCCTCCCGGCCACCGAGATCCAGCCCCGCCGCGGGCTCGTCGAGCAGCAGCAGCTCCGGGTCGGTCATCAGCGCCCTGGCGATCAGCACCCGTTTGCGCTCCCCCTCCGACAGCGTGCCGAAGCGACGTCCGGCGAAGCCCGTCAGACCCATCGCGGCCAGCAGGCCGGCGGCCCGGGTGGTGTCCACCTTCTCGTAGCGCTCCCGCCACCGGCCGAGCACGGCATAGCCGGCGCTGAGCACCACGTCGGAGACCACCTCGTCGCCCGGAATCCGGCCGGCCAGCGCAATGGAGGAGAACCCGATCCGAGGACGGAGCTCGAACACGTCGGTGCGGCCGAGCCGCTGCCCGAGCACATGCACCATCCCGGAACTCGGGTGCAGCTCGGCCGCGGCCAGCCGCAGCAGGGTGGTCTTGCCTGCCCCGTTCGGTCCGAGGACGACCCACTTCTCGTCCAGCTCCACCCGCCAGTCCACCTCGCTGAGCAGGGCAGTGGCGCCGCGTCGCACACCAGCGCCATCCATCCGCACAACGAGATCGGTCAGGTCGAGTGCAGCGTTCGTGCTCGACTCGGCAAGTAGGTTCTCGGTCTCTGGTGGGTGCCCGTGCCACGCGCTCACCCGACCATTGTGCTAACCGGCACTACCGCGCGGCCGGGCGGGACGTCGGACCGGGCAGGCAGGATGGCTTTCTGTGACCGCCAACGTACTTCCTCCCGCGGAGGCGGCGTGCTGACCGACTCGCCGCTTCCGCCCGCCCCACTGGTCGGTCGGCCGTTCCCGCTCGGTGCGCATCCCGAGGGCGGCGGGGTGCGCTTTGCGGTGGCCTCGTCGGTCGCCGAAGCCGTCGAGGTATGCCTGCTGTCCCCCGACGGCGAGCAGCGCCGGATCCGGCTCACCGAGCACACCTTCGGCGTGTGGCACGGCCTGGTGCCCAGCTTGGGGCCCGGGCAGCACTACGGCTACCGCGTGCACGGCCCCTGGGATCCCGTCCGCGGCCTGCACTGCAACCCGGCCAAGCTGCTGATCGACCCCTACGCCCGACGGATCGAGGGCAGCGTGACCGATCTGAACGCCGCGCTGGGCTATCAAGGCGGCCCCTCGGGGCCCCCCTCGGAGCTCGACTCACTGGGCAGCGTCCCGGTCTCGGTGGTCACCGCCCCGGGTGGACCGGATACCGGCACCCGGCCCGACGTACCGTGGGAACAGACCGTGCTCTACGAACTGCACGTGCGTGGTTTCACCCGCACCCATCCCGACGTACCACCCGAGCACCGCGGCACGTACTTGGGCCTCGCGCACCCCGCGGTGCTCGACTACCTCACCGATCTCGGCGTGACCACCGTCGAACTGCTGCCGGTGTCGGCGTTCGGTGACGAGCCGTGGCTGCTGCGCAACGGGCGGCGCAACTACTGGGGCTACTCCCCGCTGGCGCTGCTCGCGGTGCATCCCGGCTACGCCGCCGTGCCGGGCGCTGAAATCGAGGAGTTCCGCACGATGGTGGCCGCGCTGCACGGCGCCGGCATCGAGGTCGTCGTCGACATGGTGGCCAACCACACCTGCGAGGGCGGCGTGGACGGCCCCACGCTGGCCTACCGGGGGCTGGACGCGCCCGCCTACTACCTTCGCGGTCAGGATCTCACCGGCTGCGGAAACACCCTGGACGCCGGCTCGCCCACGGTGAGTCGGCTGGTCACCGACGCGCTGCGGTACTGGGCGGGCGAACTGGGCGTGGACGGGTTCCGCCTCGATCTGGCCAGCGTGCTCGGCCGACCAGGGGGCGGGCCGTTCGACCCGGCTGCGCCGCTGCTCACGGCCATCGTCTCGGATCCGCTGCTGTGCAGCCGCAAGCTCATCGCCGAGCCCTGGGACGCCACCGCTGACGGGTACCGGGTGGGCGGGTTTCCGGCGGAGTTCAGCGAGTGGAACGGGCGCTACCGCGACGTCGTGCGCGACTTCTGGCGCGGCGTCGGCGGCGTCAGCGAACTCGCCTCCCGGCTGGCAGGCAGTTCCGACCTGTATGCGCCGAGCGGGCGCAGGCCCTGGGCGTCGGTGAACTTCGTCACCGCGCACGACGGGTTCACCCTGCGTGACCTGGTCTCGTACAACCACAAGCACAACGAGGCCAACGGTGAGGGCGAAGCGGACGGCACCGACGACAACCGATCGTGGAACTGCGGCGTCGAGGGCGACACCGACGACCCGGCGCTGCGCGCACTGCGGACGAGGCAGGCCCGCAACCTGCTGGCCACCGTGCTGTTGTCCACCGGAACCCCGATGGTGCTGGCCGGTGACGAGCGGTGGCGCACCCAGGGCGGCAACAACAACGCCTACAGCCTGGACGACGAGACCTCCTGGCTGGCCTGGTCCCTGAATCTCCCGGAAATGACGGCCTTCACCCGCAGGCTGCTCGCCCTGCGCAGGGACACCCCTGCGCTACGCCAACCGGAGTTCTTCGAGGGCCGCATCACCCCCAGCGACAACCCCGACCTGGTCTGGCTCCGGCCCGACGGCCAGCCCATGGACCTCGGCGACTGGCAGGACGGCCATCGGCAGACCCTCGGCATGTGGATCGACGGCACCGACGTGCGATCCCACCCGGCGGCACCGGCCGCCGATTCCTGGCTGCTGGTGCTGCACGCAGGCGCCCACCTGATCAGGGTCACACTGCCTGGCGCCGAGTTCGGGGAGCGCTACGAACCGGTGCTGGACACCGGCTGCGAGGACGGTCTACCGCACCGGGCGCGAATCAGGCGGCCAGGCACCCGGATGACGGTGCACCCGCGGACACTGCTGCTCTTCCGCGCCGTTCGCCAAAGCTCACCGGCGACCGCCCCCGTCTGCTGACGATCGCTGTGCCGGTGGTTGGCTGTCGTTAAGAGCAGCGATCCAGGGGGTTGGCTGCTCTTGAAGAGCTACCAACCGGGTCAGGTAGCCAGGTGGAGCAGACCGAACTCGGCCGGGCTGGCCATCAGGGGATGCCGGGGCAGGACCCGCACGGTGTAGCCGAGCAATCCGGCATGCGGAAGCCGGACCGTCGCCTCGAACCGCTGGCCCGCACCGTCGGAGATGTCACCGGTGTCCACTGGCTGCATGGGCACTACGAGGGTGTCGCGCAGCTCGTCCCGGTCGTCGACCCGGCCGACAACGGCCTGCACTTCGACGTCGGAGGGCTTCAGGCCGGCCAGCGCGACGGCGGCCCGGACGGTCATCTCCGACCCCAGTTCCGGCGTGTCGGGCAGACCGAAGGTGTCCACCCGGGCGACCCGTACCCGTGGCCAGGAGGCGCGGACCATGGACCGGTAGGCCGCCAGGTCGCGGGCGCCTGCGAAAGAGTCAACGCACACTGCGGCGGCCGAGCGGGCGGCAGGCGCGTAGCAGCGCTGCACGTACTCCTGCACCATCCGGGATGCCTGCACCTGGGGGCGCAGCGCGGCGAGCGTGTGTCGCACCATGGACACCCACCTGGTGGGCACGCCGTCGCAGCCGCGGTCGTAGAACTGGGGGGCGACCTGAGAGGCGATCAGGTCGTACAGCGCGTTCGCCTCCAGGGTGTCCCGGCGCTGCGGATCTTCGACGCCGTCAGCAGTGGGAATCGCCCAGCCGTTCTCGCCGTCGTAGCACTCGTCCCACCAGCCGTCCCGGATGGACAGGTTCAGCCCGCCGTTGAGCGCAGATTTCATTCCCGAGGTGCCGCATGCCTCCAGCGGCCGCAGCGGGTTGTTCAGCCACACATCGCAGCCCCAATACAGGTACCGGGCCATCGACATGTCGTAATCCGGCAAGAAGACGATCCGGTGTCGCACGTCCGGTGCGTCGGCGAACCGGACGATCTGCTGAATGAGCGCCTTGCCGCCGTCGTCGGCGGGATGCGACTTGCCTGCGATCACCAGTTGCACCGGGCGCTCTGGGTCGAGCAGCAGCGCGCGGAGCCGGTCCGGGTCGTGCAGCATCAAGGTGAGCCTCTTGTAGGTCGGCACCCGACGCGCGAAACCGATCGTGAGCACAGTCGGATCGAAGACCTGGGAGGTCCAGCCCAGTTCCGGTTCGGACGCGCCACGGTCCAGCCAGGCCGCCCGCACCCGTCGGCGCACCTCGTCCACCAGCCGGGAGCGCAGCGCGCTGCGCAGGTCCCATAGCACAGTGTCGGTGACCGGCTGCACCCCGTGCCCCGGCACGCCGTTGTACGACTCGCCGAGCATCGTGGAGATCTCCCGCGCCGCCCAGGTCGGCCCGTGCACCCCATTGGTCACCGACCCGATCGGCACCTCGCCGACGTCGAACTCCGGCCACAGTTCCCGGAACATCGCCCGGGACACCGCACCGTGCAGCCGGGACACGCCGTTCGCCCGCTGGGCCAGCCGCAGGCCCATATGCGCCATATTGAACATGCCGGGGTTGTCCTCGGCGCCCAGCCCGAGAACTCGGTTGACGTCGACGCCGGGCAGCATGGCCCCGTCCGTGTCTCCGGCGCCGCTGGTGAAGTAGTGCCGTACCAGATCCACCGGAAAGCGATCGATGCCCGCGGGCACCGGGGTATGCGTGGTGAACACCGTGCCTGCCCGCACCGCAGCCAGCGCCCCATCGAAACTCAGCCCTGCGCAGCTCATCAGCTCACGGATCCGCTCCAGGCCGAGGAAACCGGCGTGGCCCTCGTTGGTGTGGAACACCTCGGGCTGCGGTCGGCCGGTGAGCTGGCAGAACATCCGCACCGCGCGGACCCCACCGATCCCGGCGAGGATCTCCTGCTTGATCCGGTGATCCTGGTCGCCGCCGTAGAGCCGGTCCGTGACTCCCCGCAGGTCGTCGGGATTGCCCTCGATGTTCTCGTCGCCGAAGTCGCTGTCCAGCAGCAGCAGCGGCACCCGGCCGATGTCGGCCCGCCAGATCCGCGCCCGCAGCACCCGGCCGCCGGGCATGCCGACGTGCACCAGCAGCGGCGCACCAGTGGCGTCCGACACCAGGCGCAGCGGCAGGCCCTGGGGGTCCAATGCCGGGTAGTGCTCCTGCTGCCAGCCGTCCAGGGACAGCGACTGGCGAAAGTAGCCCGAGCGGTAGAGCAGCCCCACCCCGATCAGCGGCACCCCGAGGTCGGAGGCGGCCTTGAGGTGGTCGCCGGCTAGCACGCCCAGGCCACCTGAGTAGTTCGGCAGCACCTCGGAGACGCCGAACTCCATGGAGAAGTAGGCGATCGAGGCAGGCCACTCCTCCTGCCGCTGCTGGTACCACCGGGGCTCGTCCAGATAGTGGCGCAGGTCCTCGGCGAGCGACCGGGTGCGGGCCACGACGGCCTGGTCAGCGGCCAGCGCGGTGAGCCGGTCAGTGGGGATTTCCCCGAGCAGCCGCACCGGGTCCCCGTTGACCTTTTCCCAGGTGCGCTCGTCCAGCGACGCGAACAGGCCCTGGGTGGGCGGGTTCCAGGTCCAGCGCAGGTTGGTCGCCAGCGTCTCCAGCGGCACCAGCGGCCCGGGTAGCTGGGCGCGGACGGTGAACCGGCGCAGTGCTCTCACGAGCGCCGACCCTATCCCCCGAGCCATCGCGACTGAAACGATCCCGTTGGCTCCGCCCCGAACCCGCGGGCCGGGGTGCAACCTCGGGCCTGGGCAGCGTCGTCTGCCGGAGTAGGTGGACCGAGAAATGTGCCGACGAAGGGATCAGCATGCGTGCTCCGGGACAACGCCGAGGACCAGCCGAGACCGCTGCCTTGCGCACTACCAGGCTACTCGGGGCCGGGCTGCTCGGGGCTGGGCTGCTCGGGGCCGGACTGCTCGGGAGCTGCGCCGGCGAACGGGAGCCAGCACCGGCCAACCCGCCCAGCGCGGCACCGCTGCCCCTCCCGCAGCCCCAGCCTCCCACCGGGCCCGCCCGCCCCGAGCCTGGCCTGAACGCCGAGGACCGCGCGCTGCTCGCCGAAGCTCGCCGTGTTCGGGCGCAGTGGGTGGTCCTGCTGGTGGCACCCGAGCCGGGCCGCACCGATGAGGCCGTGGCCGGGCTGGAGGAACTCGGCGGTGTGCTCGGCACCGGCGGTCCGGGTGCCGGCCTCCTGCGGCTGACCATGCCCACCGGCAACGTCGAGCAAGCCGCCGCACTACCCGCCGTCACCGCCATCGACGTCGAACAGGTGGTCCCCTCCCACCATCCTCGCCCCACCGGCTGACCTACCGTGACTGCGGCCTGGATGCAGCAGCGGCCGAATTGCTTCAGTCTGCGCCCAGACTGCACTCAGCGGGGGGCGACCGGCAGAATGGCAGTGGTGAGTGGTCGGATCGCCATCGACGATGTGAGGCCCGTCGTCTCATGCGGGAGACACCCGAGCAAGGCCGTCGTCGGGGAACACGTCCCCGTCGCGGCCACGGTGTGGCGTGAGGGGCATGATGCGGTGGCCGCCACAGTGGTCTGGAGCGGTCCAGGCGAACAGCTGGACCGCCAAGTTCGGATGAAACCCGGGGAACCGGGTACCGACCGGTTCCTCGCGACCGTGGTGCCGGACCGTACCGGCTGCTGGACGTTCCGGGTGGACGCTTGGGCCGACCCCTGGGCGACCTGGCGGCACTCGGTCGAGGTGAAGATCGGGGCCGGGCAGACGGCCCTCGAACTGGAGAACGACCTGGAGGCCGGGGCCCGGCTGCTGGAACGGGCCGCCCGCCGACCTGGCCAGCGGCTGAACCGGGCGGTGCTGATCGCCGCGGTGGACGCACTGCGCGACACCGGGCGCACCCTCGGTGAGCGGGTTGGGCCTGCGCTCGCGGCCCCGGTCACCCGGATCCTGGCAGCCGATCCGATCCGGGACCTGATCACCCGGGGCCGACCGCATCGGGTGTGGGTGGACCGCCCGCGCGCGCTGTTCAGCTCCTGGTACGAGTTCTTCCCGCGCTCCACCGGTGGCTGGGATGAGCAGGGCAACCCGAGGCACGGGACGTTCACGACCGCTACCCGCGAGCTGGACCGGGTCGCGGCGATGGGCTTCGACGTGGTGTACCTGCCGCCGATCCACCCGATCGGCGAGGTGAACCGCAAGGGCTCCAGCAACACCAGCGACCCCGGTCCCGACGATGTCGGATCACCATGGGCGATCGGCTCCGCCGACGGTGGGCATGATGCGGTGCACCCCCAGCTGGGCACCATCGAAGACTTCGAGGCGTTCGTCGGCCGGGCAGACGAGCTCGGGATGGAGGTCGCGCTGGACTTCGCGCTGCAGTGTGCCCCGGACCACCCCTGGGCCAAGGAACACCCCGACTGGTTCACCCTCCGTCCGGACGGGACCATCGCCTACGCGGAGAACCCCCCCAAGCGCTACCAGGACATCTACCCGCTCACCTTCGACTCCGATCCCCGCGGCAGCTACGCGGAGATGCTGCGAGTGATGCTGTTCTGGGTGGAGCACGGGGTGCGGATTTTCCGGGTGGACAATCCGCACACCAAACCACCGGACTTCTGGCACTGGCTGATCTGGCAGGTCAAGGACCGCCACCCGGACGTACTCTTCCTGTCCGAGGCGTTCACCCGGCCGGCTCGCCTCTACGGACTGGCCCGGCTGGGCTTCACCCAGTCCTACACCTACTTCACCTGGCGCACCGGCAAGCAGGAGCTCACCGACTACGCGACGGAGCTGGCGGCCAAGGCGGACGAAGCTCGACCGAACTTCTTCGTCAACACCCCGGACATCCTGCATGAGTCGCTGCAGCAGGGCGGGCCAGCCATGTTTGCGATCCGCGCCGTGCTGGCCGCCACGCTGTCCCCCTCGTGGGGGGTCTACTCCGGCTTTGAACTCTTCGAGCACCTCCCGGTCCGGGAAGGCAGCGAGGAGTACCTGGACAGCGAGAAGTACCAGTTGCGGCCCCGGGACTTCGCCACCGCGCGGGCACAGGGCCGGTCCCTGGAACCGTGGCTGACCCGGCTCAACGCGATCCGCCAGGCGCATCCGGCCCTGCAGCAGCTGCGCAACCTGCGGTTCCACCACGTGGACCACGAGTCACTGCTGGCCTACTCCAAGACCGACCCGGCCACCGGGGACACCGTGATCTGCGTGGTGACCCTGGACCCGCGCCACACTGTGCGCGGGACGCTCTGGCTGGACCTGCCCGCACTGGGGATGGGCTGGCGGGATCGCTTCATCGCCCACGACGAGGTCAGCGGCGAGACCTACGACTGGGGCCAGGCCAACTTCGTGCAACTCGAGCCCTGGCGCCACGTCGCCCACATCGTGGGCCTCCGGCGGTTGTGAACGGCGATACGAGTCTCCTTGGCTGGGTCATAAGCTGGCTTGGGTCATAAGCTGGCTGGGTCAGAAGTAGTGGCTGCGCCCTCCCACCGGGCGTCCGACCCTCCCCAACACGAAAAGAACCACTCCGATCACGAGCAGGATGATGCCGATAGTCCACAGAACGTTGATGCCGAGAAAGAAGCCCAGCAACAGCAAGATGACACCAAGAACAATCACGGCGACTCCCTCGGAGAACTCCGGCGGCCTAGCGGAACAGATAGAGTCTATCTTGGCCGCACCGTAGCCGCGACTCGTGGCGGGCTTCGGCATGTGGGCGGCCTCGGCGGGCCACGAATGGCCTAATTTACTCGGCCGTGTGCTATGCCTTGTCGCCTTGTCGACCGACTCATTCGCGTTCTCCGCGTCTGGATACCCGCCGAGCGGGTGAGCCCTCCGGCCGAGGCTAACCGCTCCGGATCGGTGCCGCCTCCGCGGATCCTGCCCAGGACCGGCCGTAGGCTGTCTTCGTGATGATCGACGTGCCGGGCGAGTTCGATACCGCCGCAGCGAGTTACGACCGGCTGGTCGCGGCCAGTCCGGGCTATCACGAGAACCTGGCCCGCTCGGCCGGTCGGATGCGACTGCCTGGGGACGGCGCCGGACTGCATCTGTTGGACCTGGGCTGCGGGACCGGCGCATCGACAGCCGCGCTGCTGGCGGCCGCGCCGCAGGCCGGCATCACCGCGGTGGATGCCTCCGCAGGCATGCTCGCCCGGGCCCGCGAGGCCGACTGGCCGGCGGGGGTGTCCTTCGTGCACGCCCGCGCCGAGGAGCTCGCCGCGGCCGGCGTGCACGGTCCATTCGACGGCATCTTCGCCGCCTATCTGGTTCGCAACCTGCCTGACCCCGACCCGGTGCTGGCCAGCCTGCGCGATCTACTCGCACCAGGGGCGCCGTTGGCGATACACGACTACGCGCTGGACGGCCGGACGCGTAGCCGGGCGATCTGGACCGCGGTGTGCTGGACGGTGATCATCCCAGCCGGGAAGGTGGCCACTGGCCGGGCCGGACTCTACCGCTATCTGTGGCGCAGTGTGCTGCGCTTCGACACCGTCGACGCGCTGGCCGACCGGCTGCGCAGGTACGGCCTGGTCGACGTGCACAGTGCCACAATGCCGGGCTGGGAGCGGGGCATCGTGCACACGGTCGTGGCCAGGCGGGACGCGTGAAACTGTCCCGCGGCGCTGCGGCCGATGCCCAGCCGCCCGGCCGGGACCGTCGCGCAGTGCTGCATCCGGCGCGGGGCGGGCGGTTGCGACCGGATCACCTCGGGCAGCGACCCCGGGTCGCCGTGGTGGGCGGGGGGATCGCCGGCGTCGCGGCCACCGTGGCGCTGGCCGAGCGGGGCGTCGAGGTGGTGTTGCTGGAGCGGGAGGCGCAGCTCGGTGGCCGGCTCCGCGGCTGGCCGACCACGCTGGCCGACGGGTCCGCGGCCACTATGAGCCGCGGGTTCCACGCCTTCTTCCGGCAGTACTACAACCTGCGGGCGCTGCTGCGCCGGGTCGATCCACACGGCCGGGCTCTGACGCCACTGCCGGACTACCCATTGATCGACGCCGACGGCCACCGGGACAGCTTCACAGGTCTGCCCCGCAGTCCGCCGTGGAACGCGCTGGCCTTCGCGCTCACCAGCCCCACCTTCCGGTGGCGCGACCTGGTCACCCGGATCGACCCGGTGGCCGCGCTACCGCTGGTCGACGTGTCGGTGCCGCAGGTCTACCGGTGCCTGGACGATCAGGACGCGATGACGTTCCTGGAGCGGGTGCGCTTCCCGGAAGCGGCCCGGCACCTGGCGTTCTCGGTGTTCTCCCGCAGTTTCTTCGCTGATCCCCGGGAGCTGTCCGCGGCTGAGCTCGCCACCATGTTCCACATCTACTTCCTGGGCTCGGCCGAGGGCCTGGTCTTCGACGTGACCACCGAACCGTTCCCGCAGGCGGTGTGGCAGCCGATGGGCAGCTACCTGGCCGAGCTGGGCGCGGTGGTGCGCACCGGGGCGGCCGTCGAGCAGGTCGCGCCCGGGCGGGACCGTCGCTTTACCGTGCAGGCAGACGGCGAGGCGACCGAGGTGGACGCGGTGGTGCTCGCCGCTGATGTGCGCGGGCTGCAGGCGCTGCTCGCCGCCTCCCCGGAACTCGGCGAACCTGACTGGCGCGAGCGCATCGCCCGGCTACGCACCGCGCCGCCGTTCCTGGTCTCGCGGCTCTGGCTGGATCGACCTGTCGACCACCGGCGCCCGGGGTTCCTCGGTACCAGCGGATTCGGGCCGCTGGACAACGTCAGTGTGCTGGAGCGCTTCGAGGGCGAGGCGGCCCGCTGGGCGAGGCGCACCGGTGGCTCGGTGGTGGAACTGCACGCCTACGCGTTCACCGGGGACCTCGCGCAGGGCCGTCGCCGACTGGCCGAGGAGCTGCGGCGGATCTACCCGGAGACCGCCGCCGCCACAATCGTCGACGAACGCCACGAACTGCAGGCCGACTGCCCGCTGTTCGCACCCGGGACCTTCGCCGACCGGCCCACCGTGATCACCCCCGAGCCCGCGGTGGTGCTGGCCGGTGATCTCACCCGGGTCGACCTCCCGGTCGCGCTGATGGAACGGGCGGCGACCAGCGGGTTCCTCGCCGCCGACGCATTGCTCGCCGGCTGGCGCCTCCGCGGGCACCCGCTGTGGACGGTGCCCACCCGAGGCCGGTTCGCCCCACTGCGTGCCGCCGCCGCCCGCTTCGGCTGAGACCAGCCCCCGCTTAGGCTGAGACCAGCCCCCGCTTTGGCTGAGGCCAGCTCAGCCCGGCCCGCGGCCGGTGGTGCGCAGGTCGTAGCGGCGTTGGGCGTAGGCCAGGTCGTCGCGCCAGAGCCGGGCCGCCGCCCAGCGCATCGCCGGACGCACCAGCGGGGCCCCACGGCGGGCCACCGCGAAGCCGGTGCGTCCCGAGCTGGCGATGGTCGCCTCGATCACCGCGGTCCGGGGGTGGCCGGCGTCGTCGCGGTCCAGCGGCACAGCGTGGGTCTCCACCACGCTGCCCGCGCCTTCCCCTGCCAGGATGTGCATCACGATGGTGCGCGGATCAGGGCAGAGGAACGCTGCCCGCACCGGAACTCCGACGCGGCGGGTGAGCCGGAACGCCACGTCCACCACGAACCGGTCCGACGCGGCGTCCGCAACGTCATCACCCGGCTCCTCCACCACCTGCAGCCCGACGAAGGAGTACGGATGAAACCAGCTACCGTGCCAGGGATCGAGCCGGTTGGCGATCACGTCTTCGGGCTCGCAGCGCCCCACCGCGGTGAACACTACGTCCAGGCTGCTCGCCGGGTCGGGCCGGTGATGCAGGACCGGCGACGGCAGCGGGTGCTCGCCGCCCACAGCGTCCAGCCGCACCCAGGCCAGCACACCGTCGTCATGGGCCGGGAACGGGGCCCATCCTGGGCCGCCGCGAGCCCCGAGGGCCAGGCCGTGCCAGCGGCACACCAGATCCCCGCCGTGCACAGAAGCCTGGCACAGCGGGGCTCCGAGGTGCGGGCATTCGCCCGGCCCGGCATGTAACGCCCCGTCTGGGGTCCGCCAGGCCACCACCTCCACCCCCGCGACCGTGCGGCCGAACGGGCGGTCCCGGCGGATCTCCCGGCTGGCTCCCAACACGAACCAGTTTCCCGACGGGCGGGCCTGCGCCCTCGTGAGGGCCGCCTCGATCAGCGCCGGGCGAGCTTGCCGCCAGGTTGGGCCTTGCTGTACCCACGGCGCAGGACGCAGCCGCCGAAGCGGCACCCGCTCACTGAACATCGCCACTCACCCCGAGCACGGTAGCGACCAGGTTTTGCGCTCGTGCGCCTGGACCGGTACGACTTGTCCCCACGACGGGAGTAGGCACCCGCTGTTACCATTCGCACACTCCACGAAGGTCGCACGCCGATGTCTGTTGATCTCCGCACCGAGCCGAACCCCGATCTCGAAGGCGTCCCGCACACCGGCGAGGGTGTCCTTCCCGGCGGGTACCTGGTGGAGCCACAGGCCGACGACTTCCGGCACGCAGTGGCGGTCCCCCGGGACCCGCATTGGTACAAGCGTGCGGTCTTCTACGAGGTGCTGGTTCGGGCGTTCCGCGACCACGACGGTAACGGCACCGGCGACCTGTGCGGCCTGACCACCAAGCTCGACTACCTCCAGTGGCTGGGGGTCGACTGCCTGTGGCTGCCACCGTTCTACGCCTCCCCACTGCGAGACGGCGGCTACGACATCTCCGACTTCCGGACCGTGCTGCCCGAGTTCGGCACCGTGGCGGACTTCGTGGTGCTGCTCGACGAGGCACACAAGCGGGGTCTCCGGGTGATCACCGATCTGGTCATGAACCACACCTCCGACCAGCACCCCTGGTTTCAGGAGTCCCGCCGCGACCCGGATGGCCCCTACGGCAACTACTATGTCTGGAGCGACAAGGACACCGCCTACCCGGACGCCCGAGTGATCTTCGTCGACACCGAAACGTCGAACTGGACCTACGATCCAGTGCGCGGCCAGTTCTATTGGCACCGGTTCTTCTCCCACCAACCCGACCTCAACTACGAGAATCCCGAGGTCGGCGAGGCGATGATCGACGTGCTGCGCTTCTGGCTGGATCTCGGTATCGACGGCTTCCGGCTCGACGCAGTGCCCTACCTGTTCGAGGAGGAGGGCACCAACTGCGAGAACCTGCCGCGCACCCACGAATTCCTCAAGCGCTGCCGCAAGGTGGTTGACGACGAATACCCGGGCCGGGTCCTGCTGGCCGAGGCCAACCAGTGGCCGACCGATGTGGTCGAGTACTTCGGTGACCCGGCCGCCGGTGGGGACGAGGCGCATATGGCATTCCACTTCCCACTGATGCCGCGGATCTTCATGGCGGTCCGCCGCGAGTCCCGGTTCCCGATCTCAGAGATCCTGGCCCAGACGCCACCCATCCCGGTCGGCGCACAGTGGGGCATCTTCCTGCGCAACCACGACGAGCTGACCCTGGAGATGGTCACTGACGAAGAGCGCGACTATATGTACGCGGAGTACGCGACCGATCCCCGGATGAAAGCGAACATCGGCATCCGGCGCCGGCTGGCCCCACTGCTGGACAACGACCGTAACCAGCAGGAACTGTTCACCGCATTGCTGCTGTCGCTGCCCGGCTCCCCCGTGCTGTACTACGGTGACGAGATCGGGATGGGAGACAACATCTGGCTCGGCGACCGTGACTCCGTGCGTACCCCGATGCAATGGACCCCGGATCGCAACGCCGGCTTCTCCAGCTGCGACCCGGGCCGGATTTACCTGCCCGTAATTATGGATCCGGTTTACGGGTACCAGGCGGTCAACGTCGAGGCGCAGTCGAACTCGTCACAGTCACTGCTGAACTGGACCAGGCGGATGATTCACGTGCGCCATGAGCACTCGGCATTCGGGCTGGGTGACTTCTCCGAGCTCGGTGCCTCCAACCCCAGCGTGCTCGCCTACCACAGGCACTACGTCGGCAAGGACGGCGGCGCGGACCTGGTCATCTGCGTGAACAACTTGTCCCGCTTCCCGCAGCCGGTCGAGCTCGACCTGTCCGAACACTCCGGCGGCATCCCGGTCGAGCTGACCGGGGGCGTGCACTTCCCGCCGATCGGCGAGCTGCCCTATCTGCTCACCCTGCCCGGACATGGCTTCTACTGGTTCCAGATCACCAGACCCGACCGTGAACGTGATATCTGATGGCTGCGGTTGATCTGCTCGCGAGTATCTCCGACTCGCTGCGGACACTGCTGCCGGAACAGCGCTGGTTCGCCGGGAAGGGCCTGCCGGTGTCCGGTGTCGCGCCGGTGCGCGCCACCGTGCTGGGCGGCACGGATCCGCAGCTGGTGCACGCCGTCGTCAAGGTCGACCAGGGCGAACGCCGGGACCGCTACCAGCTCCTGCTCGGGGTGCGCAGCGAGCTTCCTGACGTCCTCGGGCATGCCTGGGTGGCCGCGGCAGGCGAACGAGCGATATACCAGGCAGAGCACGATCCTGAGCTCACTGCCCTGCTGCTGGCGCTGATCGCCGAAGGCGCCGAGCGTGACGGGCTGCGATTTGCCGCCGAGCCGGGCGTCACGCTGGACAGGGGGCTGCGCTCCCGCCCCGTCGGTGTCGGCGTCGAGCAGTCCAACACCTCGCTGGTGTACGGGCAGACCTACATCCTCAAGCTGTTCCGCAAGCTGGACAGGGGCCGCAGTCCCGATCTCGAACTGCATCGCGCGCTGGCCGCCGTGGGCTGCAAGCACATCGCCACGCCGCTGGGCAGCATCGAGGGCGAACTCGATGGGGAGCCGGTCAGCTACGGGATGCTGACCGAGTACCTGCGGGGCACCGCCGACGGCTGGGCCATGGCGACCGCCAGCGTCCGGGACCTGCTGGCCGAGGACCTGCTCGTGGACGGCGCCACCGGGACGGTGGTGCACCCCCGCCCCGAGGACGTCGGTGGGGATTTCGCCTCCGAGGCACACCGGCTGGGGCACGCGGTGGCCACCGTGCATGCCGGTCTGGCCACCGCACTGGGCAGTTCCCCGGCCCCGGCCGGCTATCTCGACAAGATGGCCGATCGCATGCACCGGAGGCTGGACGCCGTGCGCCCGCAGGTGCCCGCGCTGTCCGCGTATGAGGCCGCATTGCGGGCCGCCTTCGATGCCGTCCGCGACCTCGCAGGCCCGGTGCCGATCCAGCGGGTGCACGGCGACCTGCACCTCGGCCAGGTACTGCGCAGTGTCAGCGGCTGGATGCTGATCGACTTCGAGGGCGAGCCGATGGCGCCGCTGGTCGAGCGGATCGCACCGGCCTCCGCGCTGCGGGACGTCGCCGGGATGCTGCGCTCCTTCGACTACGCCGCCAACCACCTGCCGCTCGGCGACGCCGACCCGCAGCAACGCGCCGCGGTGGCGCTGGAGTGGACCACCCGCAATCAGGACGCGTTCTGTGATGGCTACACTCAGGTCGCGCCCGATCCCCGGGAGCAGGCAGTTCTGCTGAGGGCCTTCGAGCTGGAGAAGGCCGTCTACGAGGTCGGCTACGAGCACCACAACCGCCCGCTCTGGCTGACGATCCCACTGGCCGCCATTGCCCGACTCACCGGCCAAACCGGCACCTGACGACCGCCACCGGCGGACCAGCATTGGCACGGTGAGTAGGCCGGATCAACTAGTCCTGACGCGATTGGCGGTACCGGGAGATTAATAGAGTTTTCATACTTGACAATCGGAATATCGGGATGGGGCATGACCGAGCAGACCTGGGTACCGAAGGGCGTCAACACCGAAGGGTCGCCCGCGGCCTGCACCTCTGAGCGCCTGCTCGCCGGAGCGGGCCGCGAGTAGTGACCCAGCTCGACCCGCCTCCGAGCTCCGGTGACCACGGTTGCGAACCCCGGTCACCGTATGCTCGTGCGCGGGACATGGTGGGGTCGGAATGGGCCAGCGCCATCAGCACCACCGCCTATGTCCCGATGTCAGCGACCGAGATCCAGGACTACCTGGGTGATCTCGCCGAGCGCTTGGTGGCGGCGCTGGCCGGTCCGGCGGTGGATGCCGAGGCAGCCTCCGAGGTCGGCGCCCGGCTGGTAACCGCGAACTTCACCGGGAAGCAGAGCCTGCCGCGCACGGTCGAGGTGCTGGCCAGGACGCTGCCTGCGATCGCCGAGAACGCCGCCGTCACGTTGCCGTGCGGCCGGCTCATCGAGCTGCTCACTGCGCTGGTTTCGGGCTATACGTGGGCGCTGCGAGATCGCATCTTCGATCAGCAGGAGGAGGTCGAGCTGGCATTGCTGCATGCCCGCCACGGCGCGGAGCGGGATCTGCTGGCCAGCGAGGCCCGGTTCCGCGAGGTGTTCGACTCCTCCCCGGTGGGCATCGTGATCAGCGAACCGGACGGGCGGATCGTGCAGACCAACCCGTCGCTCGACGAGCGACTCGGCTACGCCAGCTGCGAGTTGCGCGGAGTCGAGCTGAGCAGCCTGTTCGCCCCGGAAGACCCCGATGAGCTGCCGAGCCTGCAGGAGAGCTACCGACGGCTGCGCAGCGGCCTGGATTCGCGGTTCCGGAGGCGGTTTCAGCTGCGCCGCAAGGACGGCGAGCCAGTCTGGGCCTGCCTGATCGTCTCGGTGTTACGCGACGCCGAGCAGCGGGCGCAGCACTTCGCCACGATGGTCGACGACATCTCCGATTCGCATCTGCTCAACGAGTGGGTGAGCCACCAGGCGCTGCACGACGTGCAGACCGGTCTGCCGAATCGCCAGTACCTCATCTCTCACCTCGAGCGGGTGCTCGGGCTCGTTGAGCCGTCGGCCACGGTCACCCTGCTGCACCTCAATCTGGACGGCTTCTCGGCGATCAACGACGGGCTGGGCCGCCGATTCGGTGATCAGATGCTCGAGGTGGTGGCTCAGCGGCTCAGGAAGGTGGTCGCCGAGTACCGTGCGATGGTCGCCCGCATCGATGGGGACGAGTACGCGATCCTCATCGAGCCCAGTGAAGCACCTTTGGACGTCGCGGCCTTGGCTGAGGCCATCAACACCGAGCTGGCCGAGCCCGTCTATATCCAGGACACCGGGGTGGCGGTCACCGCGACCATCGGGGTTGTCCAGCGGCAGGGTCCCGGGATGGAGATGGCCGAGATGCTGCGCGCGGCCAGCACCACACTGCACCGGCTGCGCGGCAGGGGCAAGCGCCAGTGGGCCCTGTTCGACGCGGACGCCGATGCAGCGACCCACGAAGATCTACGGCTGGCGGCAGCGTTGCCCGGTGCCCTGGAGACCGGCGAACTGCAGGTGGAGCACCAGCCGGTGGTGACGTTGGAGGACGGCAGGCTGGTGGGTGTCGAGGCGGTGCTGAGCTGGCGGCATCCACAGCTCGGGGTACTGCCTCACGAGCGATGCGTGCACGTCGCGGAACATACCGGGGTGGTGTACGCCCTCGGCGAGTGGTTGCTGCGTGTCGCGGCGGAGCACGCCGTTTCGTGGCAGCAGCGCCTCGGTGCCGGCCCGCCGGTGGTGGTCAACCTCACCTCATCGCAGGCGCAAGACCCCGACCTGGTGGCCACGGTCAGAGCAGTGCTGGCCGAGACCGGCCTGCAGCCGGGCGGATTGGAGCTGCGAATGCCGGTGTCGGCGATCCGCACCGTCAGCGGCCTGTCCGCCGGCCACGCCGGTGCGGAGGCCGAGGACAACCTTCAGGTGCTCGCCGACCTCGGCGTGCGCATGGGGCTGCACGACTTCGGCGGCGGGATCGGCGGGCTGCGTTGTCTGGCCGACCTGCCAGTGTGCGCGGTGCGGGTCGCCGAGCCGGTGTCCCGCCAGGTGGCCGACGATCCCTCCCGGATCCTGTCCCAGGCGGTGCACGCCTTGATCCACATTGTGCGAGCCGCCGGGATCAACGTGGTCGCCTACCCGGTGGAGATCAGCGCGCAAGCTGACTGCTGGCGGTGGGTCGGCGCGAACTGGGCGGTGGGCTCGCTGTTCGGCCGGCCAGGCCCGCCGAAGAACATCGAACGGCTGCTCGACGCGCAGGCCGGTGGGTAGGAGTCGCTCATTCGACGGCCCGCGGGGGCCCCGGCGAGCGTCAGCGGGAGCCGGTGAACGGGTTGTGCAGCCGAGCCACTCGGCCCGCGCAGCGGGCCTGCGCGGGAGCCGACAGACTGGACGCATGCTGGGATCTGAACGAACGGATAACGGAACAGTGCACGCAGCAGACCGCGACCAACCGCAGGCGGCAGAATCCTCCATGGTGCGGACGTCGGACTCGGCTACACCTGCTGGTAGGTCGGCGCCGCCTGCGGAGGAGCTGCGCAGGCTGCTGGTAGGTGAGCAGCACGATCCGCATTCGGTACTCGGCGCCCACCCGCACCCTGACGGCACCGCCATCCGGGTGCTGCGTCCGCACGCTGACGAGGTGACCGTGCTCGCCGACGGTGCCCATGGTGACAAGACCGAGCATCCACTGGAACGCGGCACCGAAGGCCTGTTCCACGGCGTGCTGCCGGGCCCGCCGGGTGACTACCGGCTCCGGGTGCGCTACGGCGAGCACACCGAGATCACCGACGATCCGTACCGCTGGCTGCCCACGCTGGGCGAGGTGGACCTGCACCTCATCGGGGAGGGCCGCCACGAGCGGTTGTGGGATGTGCTGGGCGCGCACTTGCGGACTTACACCACGCCCGGGGGCACCGTCGAGGGCACCTCGTTCGCGGTGTGGGCGCCGCATGCCCGCGGGGTACGGGTGTGCGGGGACTTCGACGGCTGGTCCGGGGTGGCGACCCCGATGCGATCGCTGGGCTCCTCCGGGGTGTGGGAGGTCTTCCTGCCCGGCGTCGGCGCGGGCACCCGCTACAAGTTCCGCCTGCTGGGCCCGGACGGCCGCTGGCACGAGAAGGCGGATCCGATGGCGCGCACCACCGAGGTCCCGCCGAACACCGCCTCGGTGGTCGCCGCCCCCACCGCCTACGAATGGAACGACGCAGACTGGCTCGTCCGCCGGGAGAAGGCGCGTTGGATCGCCGAGCCGATGAGCGTCTACGAGGTGCACCTGGGCTCCTGGCGCCAAGGCCTGGGCTACCGGGAGATCGCCGACCAGCTGGTCGAGTACCTGCGGACCACCGGGTTCACCCACGTCGAGTTGTTGCCGGTGGCCGAGCACCCGTTCGGCGGGTCCTGGGGCTACCAGGTCACCTCCTACTACGCGCCGACGGCGCGCTACGGCTCCCCGGACGACTTCCGTTACTTCGTCGACACCCTGCACGCCGCCGGGATCGGCGTGCTCGTCGACTGGGTTCCCGCGCACTTCCCGCGCGACGAGTGGGCGCTGGCCCGTTTCGACGGTGTGCCCTGCTACGAACACGCCGACCCTCGGCGCGGGGCACACCCGGAGTGGGGGACGTTGATCTTCGACTTCGGCCGCAACGAGGTCCGCAACTTCCTGGTGGCCAACGCGCTGTACTGGCTCGACGAGTTCCACATCGACGGCCTGCGGGTGGACGCCGTCGCGTCGATGCTCTACCTGGACTACTCCCGCCAGCCAGGCGACTGGGTGCCCAATGTCCACGGTGGCCGGGAGAACCTGGACGCAGTCGCGTTCCTGCAGGAGATGAACGCCACCGTCTACAAGCGACACCCCGGTGTCGTCACGATCGCCGAGGAGTCCACCGCCTGGCCCGGCGTCACCCGGCCGACCCATCTGGGCGGCCTGGGCTTCGGCTTCAAATGGAACATGGGCTGGATGCACGACACGCTGGACTACGTCGGGCACGACCCGGTGCACCGCACCTACCACCACAACGAGATGACCTTCTCGATGATGTACGCCTGGAGCGAGAACTACGTGCTGCCGCTCTCGCATGACGAGGTGGTGCACGGCAAGGGCTCGCTGTGGGCCCGGATGCCGGGTGACGACTGGAACAAGGCGGCCAACCTGCGCGCCTTGCTGGCCTACATGTGGGCCCATCCCGGCAAGCAACTGCTGTTCATGGGCGGCGAGTTCGGGCAGCCGCAGGAGTGGGCCGAGAACCGCTCGCTGGCCTGGGACGTGCTGCGCGACCCGCACCGCGGCGGGCTGCTGCGGATGGTCGGCGACCTCAACACCGCCTACCGGTCGCGCCGCGCGCTGCACAGCCAGGACGCCACACCTGCGGGCTTCGAGTGGATCGACGCCAACGACGCCGAGGGCAACGTGCTGAGCTTCCTGCGCTGGGGTGACGACGGCTCGGTGCTGGCCTGCGTGGCGAACTTCGCAGGCACCCCGCACGAGCGCTACCGGCTCGGGCTGCCTCGCCCGGGCCGCTGGCACGAGGCGCTCAACACCGACGCCGAGGACTACGGCGGCTCCGGGGTCGGCAACCTCGGTGCCATCGTCGCCGTCGACGAGCCGTGGCACGGGCGCCCCTACTCCGCGGTGCTGCGGTTGCCGCCCGCCGGTGTGCTCTGGCTCGTCCCCGCCTCCCCATGCTGACGCGCGTCGGCGCGGTACCGGTCGCACTGCTTGCCGCGGCCCTGGTCATCAGCGGATGCTCGGCGACAATCCCCGGCCATCCGCTGCCCGCGGACGGGGTGGTGGTCGGCCCGGTGGATACCGGCATCCTGCACGGTGGCGACGGCGGCCCGATCGACCAACTGGCCACGGCCACCCTGCTCGACGTGCAGTCCTACTGGCAAGCGACCTTCGAGCCCGCCTTTGGTGTTGCCTGGCGAGACATCTCCGGGGGGTTCTTCTCGGTGGATACCAGCGACCCGGCAGCACCACCGCCGCCATGCGTGGACGCATCGATCCAGCTGGAGGGCAATGCCTTCTACTGCGCGGCCGCGGACGCGATCGCCTGGGACCGGACCGCACTGTTCCCAGTGCTACGGGAACAGCACGGCGACGGCGGCATAGTGGTGGTACTCGCGCACGAGGTCGGCCATGCCGTGCATCACCGGCTGGGCATCGACTCGGCCCTGGCGCGGCGGCAGCCGGACCGCTACCCGACGGTCCTCATCGAAGCGATGGCCGACTGCTACGCCGGATCCTTCGTGCGGTGGGTGACCGATGGTCGTGCCGAGCACCTCAGCCTCGATCAGCAGGAACTCGATCTGGCGCTGAGCGCCCTGGTGACCTTCCGGGACCCGGTAGGCACCTCGGCCGGTGACCTCGAAGCGCACGGCAACGCCTTCGACCGGATCTCGGCGTTCCAGGACGGCTACCAGCGGGGACCGCGACTATGCACGAGCTTCACGGTGGCCAACCGGAAATTCACCCAGGCACGGTTCATCACTCTCGAAGACCAGGCCCGGGGCGGCAACCTGTCGTTCGACCAGCTCATCGGTTTGATCACCCAGGACCTGGATGCCTACTTCGCCGACCTCGTCACCGAGCGGGGCGGCCAGTGGCAGGCGCCGCAAGTGCGCACCTCGGGGCAGACCCACGGCTGCGCAGCCAAGCAGGGCCCGACGGGATTCTGCCCCGCCGATGATGCGATCGAGCTGGACAGGTCCGGGCAGCTGCCCGAACTGCACGCGCACATCGGCGACTACGCCACGGGGACGCTGCTGGCCAGCCGCTACGGCCTGGCCGCGCTGGCTGCGCTCGGCCAGCCGACCGAGGGTGAATCCGCCCGCCGAGACGCACTATGCCTGGCTGGCACCTACACCGGCACCTTGCTCCGGCGCGAGGACGGCTTCGGTCTGTCCCCCGGCGATCTGGACGAAGCCGTCCAGGTGCTGCTCGGCTACGACTACAGTTCCCGGGACGCGGCAGGCCGGGGACTGCCGTCCGGCTTCGCCCGGGTGGACGAGTTCCGCGCAGGTACCCTCGACGGAGTGCGTGCCTGCGCTCTGTGAGTCGTGAGTGGGTAACAGTGTTATAGCACCCAATGCAGCCACCCTGACTCCGGACGACTACTCCTACTACACGCCGAGCCCGCTGACCGATGCGCTGCTGGGCAGCGCCCTGGACCCGGTGCTCAACGAGACCGCCGCCGTTCCCCGGTGACGCCGAGACGAAGATCGCTGCTCTGCAGGCTGTCACCGTCTGCGACCCGGCCTGCGGATCGGGGCACTTCCTGGTCGCCGCCGTCGGCTCTCCGAGTGGATCACATGCCGCGTACTGGAGCTGTCCTACACGACACATGACATGGCGGCATTCACGGAGGACCACGGGGACGACGGGCACGGCCGTTTCAAGATCGCTTTGTCGTGCTGGGACCTGCATGAGCATCCATGAGACGGTTCCCGTGCCCGCGAAAATCTGCACAAGCATCCATAAGACGCGCAGGAGCTTGGCGGCCTCCCAGGCGTGGAACCCGGCCAGCAGCGCACCCTCGGCACGGCACTTCTGGTCGGCGATCGTCCAGAACCGCTCGTCGGCCCGCGAGCGCCCCTTCTCGATATGCGCCACCGTGGTGCGATCCACCATGGCAGCGATCGCGAGCTGGCCTGGCTCAGCTCGGCCGGCTGCCGGAAGGCGGCCAGTTGAGCGCCGAGCACCCGGCGCATCTCCACCAGCTCGTCCGGTTCCCGGGCCATGCTCCCGCCCCCTGTCCGTGTTGTCCTGATCGCACAGCGTAAACCCAGCCGACGACAATCCCCTGGTGACAACCACGTGCACCCAGTGCTGCACACTCCTCCCACCCCTTGCGATCAACCCGCTGCAAGTTTGCCCGTCAGCCCGGCCACTGCTGGAGCACCGCCCCCTCCAGGCTTGCTGAGCAACTGCACGTCCAGCCTCAGATCCACTGTCGTTTCGCGGTGTTCCAGGTTCCGTGCAGGAGTTGACCATCGAGGATGCGGTCGAGGAGCCCGGCGGCGGTGATGTGCGCGCTGGTGAGGTCGGTGGTGATCCCGACCGTACCGGCAAGTTCAGCGAACGGCGTAGTCCAGTCTGATGGTGGCGCGGGCAGTGTTTCGGGGGCGGGGTGAGTGCCGCGGACAGCGAAGGTCGTCTCGATTGCTCGGCGGAGAGCGACCGCGTCAAGGTTGGCGCGTTCAGCGATCAGGACCAGGTCAACGAGATCCTTGGTCCGGCTGCTGGGCCGGGCATCGGGATAGGTGCGGGTGTAGGCATGCAGCTTCTCCGCCACCTGCGTCGCCAGCGGGATGGCCGGCACGGTGACCGGTGCCACGTCCGCAAAGGCGAGCAGGTCTGGAGTGGTGAGTACCTCGACTTCGTCCGTCGGGATCAACCGGAATCCGATATCGAGCAGAAAGGTCTCGAACTCGCGACCGGCGAGCGTCGCTGAGACTCGGAACCGGCGGCTTCCGCCGAGACGGTCCTCGGGTGGACCGCCGCGTTCGATGCTGAAGGTGAAGAAGTCTCCAATGTCGTGGTCGGCGGCATCCAGGAGCGTGTCGAGCAGTTCGTCGTCGGGCCGTTGCCAGTCCAAGTCGATGTCCTTGGTCGTACGGGCCCGCTCGGTCAGCCGCAGGTCCAGCGCGAAACCACCCTTGAGCACAAAGGCGTCCGGCGCGACCACGACCAGGCGGGACAGCAATCGATCGAAAGCGACCCGCTTGCGATCCCGGGCCAAACGGGCTCCCACACCCCCCGCGCGCTCCTTGAGCCGCCGCTCCAGGGCCTGCCTGAACGCCGCACCATCCTGGTACCTCATGTGGTTGCCCCGCTGAGGGCTTTCTCTATGAATCGCCGCACCCGGTCCGGTCGCTGCGCGGCTGCGGCACGCAGCCGCCGAGGCGTGATCATCCCCCGTCGCAGGGCCTGGCTGATAGCGAGGTCGACCTGTTCAGGCTGGGTGCCCGCGTCCAGCGCGTCCACGATGCTGCGCTCCGGTGAGGTTGTGGGTACCCCGAACACGGTGCGCACCTCCGACGGCGCCGGTGGCCGCTCCAGCGTGTGCAACCGCACTCCGGGACGAGGACGCTGCCCGCGCTTGTCCCGTGGAAGCGACAGATGCACCGCCACCGGAATCACGTCAGAGAGGTCCTGCAGCTCCAGGGCGCTTTCGTGGGAGACGACTGCGCCCGCCTCCCGTAGTGGGAGCCAGGCTGCGACGACGTGCTCATGGGAGCTGGTGGGGAAGTGCCGGAGCCGGTACAGGCCCCGGCGAACCCGCTCGTACCGTCCTCCCTGGCGGGCATGATGGCGCAGCGTGCTGCGATCCATCCCGGCTGTCAGCGCCTGACGGGCGGTGAAGTAACCCGCCTGCTCCTCGGCGACCCGGTACAGACCGTCGTGATCTATAGGGTCCGACACAAGGGGGATATTACCCCTCGAAAGTCGGACCAATGTTCATCAACTTCTTCCAGTGAAGCCACCGCTAGCGTGGCGGATGCCCTGGCGGCACCCGTGGGAGCCCGCTGGCATCGGGTCGCCCTGCAGGTGAATCCGTACGGCTACCACGGAAGATCAGCACCGAAGACCAAGTTCTCGGACGAGCAGAGCTACAACGAGGCGATCGTCGGTGCATGCCGTCAGCGGAACATTGAGTTGATCGCGATCACGGATCACTGGTGCGTACGCACCGCAGAAGGCCTGGCTTATGCCCGAGTCGGCAGGCATCGTCGTACTCCCCGGCTCTGGTGGAGGGGGGTTCGGAAAGCGGGCGACTCCTACACGCTGCTCAAGGTGCTCCCGCACGACGAGGCCTACGACTGGGCCGGCCGGCGGCGGGTCAGCGTCAACCGCGCCACCGGAGTCATCGAAGTGCGCGATGTCGCAGCCCTCGAGGAGCGGCTGCCCCAGCTGACCGACCACGCCGAGACCGCCACGTCCCGGCTGCTCGACGGAGTGGGAGACGCGGACCTCACCCGGCTCGGCATCGACGACCAGGTGTTGCCGTTCGCGCGCGCCTTGACCGACCTCGACCAGCTCGAATCCGCACGCGGCATCCTGCCCGAGCCACAGTACGACGTCCTGCTCGGCCTTGCCGTCGGGATGGCGCCGGAGCAGGTGTGGCAGGAGATGATGGGCACGCAGGCCGTAACCGCCGACTACGACACCTCGGATGTCGGGGCCCGCTCCACCCAGCGGGTGGTCCTGGTCAGCGGGCCTGACGAGCTGATGGAGGTGTTCAGCTACCCGTTCGCGCTCTGGCGGGTCTACCTGCACCCGGCCCAGCATCGGTTGGCCTACGGCTCCTTCAGCGGAGCGACGCGAGTGACCGGCGGCCCCGGCACCGGCAAGACCGTGGTCGCCTTGCACCGCGCCAAGCACCTCGCCGAGTCCGCGTCACGTGACCGCTCGGTCCTGCTCACCACCTTCACCAAGACGCTGACCGGCTCTCTGGAGGACGGTCTGCGGCTGCTGATCGACGAGGTGGCCCTGCTGCGGCGCGTCGACATCCGGAACATCGATCAGATCGCCTACCAGATCACCTCCGCGCAGCACGGCCGGTTGCCGGTGCTTCAGCCCTCGGACGAGCGGGCTCTGTGGAAACGGCTCATCAGCCGATTCGACCTCAGCTGCACCGAGACGTTCCTCGGCCAGGAGTGGCGCCATGTGGCGCTGGCCCAAGGGATCACGACCCCAGAGGTATACCTCGCAGCGTCGCGCGCCGGTCGCGGCCACCCGCTGCGAACCCGGGAACGGCAGGAGATTTGGCAGGCGATCGCCGGTTTCGACGACGAGCTTCGCGCCCGGGGCTGGTGGACCTACGAGACGATCTGTGTGGAGGCCGCGCGGCTGCTGGCGCTGGCCGACACCAAGCCGTACCGGCACATCATCGTGGATGAGGCGCAGGACCTCAGCCCGTGGCAATGGCGGATGCTGCGGGCTGCGGTGGTTCCCGACCGGGACGACATCTTCCTCGTCGGTGACACACACCAGCGCATCTACGACCATCGCGTGTCCCTGCGGCAGGTCGGGATCGACATCGCGGGCCGATCAGAGCGACTGAAGCTCAACTACCGGACGACGGCCGAGATCCTGGGGTGGAGCCTCGGGCTGCTGCGCGGTGAACACATCGACGACATGAACGAGGACTTGGAGAGTCTGGCCGGGTGCCGATCCGAAGTACACGGCACCGCGCCGGTCCTGCACGGTGCCAGTACCCGGGCGGCCGAGATGGAGCACCTGGCCGGCGTCGTTCGGGGTTGGCTGGACGACGGCGTGGAGCCAGGACAGATCGGGGTCGGCGCCCGATCCGGCACGCTCGTCGACGAGGCAGTCGGTGCTCTCGTCCACACCGGCGTCCCAGCGGTGTCCCTAGACCAAACGCGCGGCGCGGGACAGCGAGGTCGCCGTCGCCACCATGCACCGGATGAAAGGACTGGAGCTCCGCTGCGTCGCCCTGATCGGAGTCGGTCAGCACCACGTACCAGCCCCCTCCGCGGTTACCCCGGCCGCAGCGGATCAACGCTCGCACGACCTCGATCTCCAGCGCGAACGGTGCCTGCTCTTCGTCGCCTGCACTCGTGCCCGGGAGAAGCTCATAATTTCGTGGCATGGCACCCCGAGCCCCCTGTTGCCCTGTGGATAACCCGTGAGTGGCATTCGGTGCCATAACACTGTTACCCACTCACAGCTCAGAACAAGGCGCGGGCCAGGGCGCGGCGCGCAGCGGCGACCCGCGGGTCATCGGCCGGGAAAAGCTCGAACAGCTCCACCAGATGGGCTCTGGCGCGGTTCCGGTCGTCCCCGGTCAGCCGCCGCACCGCGTCGACCAACCGCTCGAAGGCCCGCTCCACCTGCTGGTTGGCCAGCTGGATATCGGCCGCGGCGAGCTGCGCATCGACGTCGTCGGGTGCCGAATCGGCCTCGGCCACCACCCTCGGGTCGGCCGATTCGGCCCGAGCCAGGAACCGGACCTGGGCCAGCGCGGCCCTGGCCGCCTCGTTACCTGGCTCGCTGTCCAGAATGCGCTGATAGGCGGCCTCGGCGCCAGCATAGTCGCCGGCCTGCAGGGACGCCTCGGCCGCGGTGATCCGGGGGTCCTCGGGGGACGGCTCGGTCTGCTGCGCGCCGGTGCCCGCGGCAGCCTGCTCGGCCGCCTTGATGCCGGGCAGCTGGTCGCGCAGCGCGTCCACCATCCTGGTGATCCACTCCCGCACCTGAGGCTCGGGCATGGCACCGGAGAAGGCGTCCACCGGCTGGCCCCCGGCGATGGCGACCACGGTGGGAAGGGACTGGACGCCGAAGACCTGGGCGACCCCGGGGTTCGCGTCGACGTCGACCTTGGCCAGCACCCACGCGCCGCCACCGGCCGCGGCGAGCCGCTCGAGCACCGGGGACAGCTGTTTGCACGGATCACACCAGGTCGCCCAGAGGTCCACCACAACGGGCACCTGCAGGGAACGCTGGGCGACATCGGTCTGGAAGCTCTGCTCGGTCACGTCCAGGACCCACTGGCTGCCCCCACCGGCGGGAGCAGCAGCTCGCGCCTGTTGCTGGCCCGCCGAATCGGCCCGCGCCTTCAACGCGGACAGGTCGACGGCACCGGAGACGGCGGCGGACATGGCTCGGGTCTGCTGGGGATTGGGCCTGCTCACACCCACTATCCTGGCACGGATCGGCGGATGCTTCGCCCCGGTCAGTCAGAACCGGGCGGGTTCGCGGTACTCACCCCACTCCGCCTTGAGCGCCCCGCAGATCTCCCCCAAGGTGGCCTCAGCGCGTATCGCGTCGAGCATCGGCTCGATGAGGTTGCCCGCACCCCTGGCGACCTCGACCATCGCCGCGACGCCGCGCTGCACGCGTGTCTCGTCACGCTGCGCGCGACGCTGCCCGAGCACCCGGTTCTGCGCGCGCTCGACCTCGTGGCTGACCCGGAGAATCTCCAGCTCGCCGGTGACCGACTCGGTGAGCGTGTTCACTCCGACGATCTTCTTGTCACCCTTCTCCAGCGCCCGCTGATAGGCGAACGCGGCATCGGCGATCTCCCCGGTGAACCAGCCGTCCTCGATACCGCGCAGGATGCCCGAGGTCATCTCGCCGATGGAATGCTCCCCGGAGGGCACCGCGGCGACGGCCATGTCCTTGATCCGGTGAAAGATCCGCTCGGCGTCGGCCTCGATCCGGTCGGTCAGCGCCTCGACGTACCAGGAACCACCCAGCGGATCGGCGACGTTGCCCACCCCGCACTCCTCCATGATCACCTGCTGGGTGCGCAGAGCGATCTCCGCGGCACGCTCGCTTGGCAGCGCCAATGTCTCGTCCAGCGCGTTGGTGTGCAGCGAGTTGGTGCCACCCAGCACCGCGGACAGCGCCTCGATCGCAGTGCGCACCACGTTGTTGTAGGGCTGCTGCGCGGTGAGCGAGACCCCTGCGGTCTGGGTGTGAAAGCGCATCCACAGTGCCTTCTCGCTGGTCGCGCCGTAGACCTCGCGCATCCAGCGGGCCCAGATCCGCCGGGCGGCGCGGAACTTGGCGATCTCCTCGAAGAAGTCCACATGGGCGTCGAAGAAGAAGGTCAGGCCGCTGGCGAAGCGGTTGATGTCCAGCCCGCGGGAGCGGCCCAACTCCACGTAACCGAAACCGTCGGCCAGCGTGAACGCGAGTTCCTGCGCGGCCGTCGCGCCTGCTTCCCTGATGTGGTATCCGGAGATCGATAGCGGCTTGTAGGCCGGGATCTGCGCCGTGCAGTACTCCATCAGGTCGCCGATGAGCCGCAGGTGCGGCTCCGGAGGGAACAGCCATTCCTTCTGCGCGATGTACTCCTTGAAGATGTCGGTCTGCAGGGTGCCGTTGAGCTTGGTGATGTCGGCGCCTTGGCGCTCCGCGGCGACCAGATACATGCAGAACGCCGGTACCGCTGGCCCGGAGATGGTCATCGACGTGGTGACCTGCTCGAGCGGGATGTCGCCGAACAGCACGTCCATATCGGCGGCGCTGTCGATCGCCACGCCGCAGTGCCCGACCTCTCCCAGGCTGCGCGGATCGTCGGAGTCACGGCCCATCAGGGTGGGCATGTCGAAGGCGACCGACAGCCCGCCCCCGCCGCCCCGCAGGATCTGCTGGTACCGCTCGTTGGTCTGCCGCGCGTTGCCGAACCCGGCGAACTGGCGGATCGTCCAGGTCCGTCCCCGGTATCCGGTGGTGTGGATGCCGCGGGTGAACGGGTATTCGCCCGGCCAGCCGATCCGTTCGAAGCCCTCGACGACCTCGCCCTCGCCCGGCCCATACACCGGCTCGAGTTCGGCTCCGGACAGCGTGGTGAAGTCGACGTCCCGGACCCGCCCAGCGGCTTGCGCCTCGGCATAGCGCCGCCGCCACCGTTCCCGACCAGCCTGCGGATCGGCGTACTGAGGGTCGTAGGCGGTCATGAGAAGCCTCCAGGACAGCAGTGTCACGTCCAACGGTAGGACGTCCAACTAACCTTGACCAGGGTGCCTCCCATCACAGCCGTCCGCGCGCCCGCTTCCATCCCGCAGTCTGGATGCAGTCGCTCCAGCCTGCCCGAGCGGAGCCCGACAGTGCCGCCCGCACCCAGCACCGGACCGGGTATCCACCGGATAACCGCTACGGTTCATCCATGCCATTGCATCATCCGCTGCCGTTCGACCCGATCGAGCGCGCCGCGCAGCTGTGGCAAGACCGGATCGGGCCGGCCGGGGCGATGGCCGCGGTCACCAACGTGATGCGTGTGCAGCAGATCCTGCAGTCCGCGGTGGATGCCGCACTGCGCCCGCACGGGCTGACCTTCGCCCGGTACGAAGCGCTGGTGCTGCTGCTCTTCTCCCGCAGGGGCAGCCTGCCGATGAAGGTGATGGGTCAGCGGCTGCAGCTGCACCCGACCAGCGTGACCAACATCGTCGACCGCCTGGAGGCTGACCAGCTGGTGGAGCGGACCCCGCATCCCACAGATCGGCGCACCACCCTGGTGGCGATCACCGAAGCGGGACGACAACGCCAGAAGCTCGCCACCGTGGCGCTCACCGACATCGACTTCGGTCTGGTCGGGCTGGACGCCGAGCAGACCGCGCAGCTCTCCGCGCTGCTCACCGGGGTGCGCCGGGCAGCGGGCGATTTCACCGAACCAGGCTGAGCGGCGCCTCAGCGCTCGTAGACTGTAGGTGTGGTTATCTTTTCACGACACCGTTCTCTCTTGCGTGGCCTGGTCTGTGCCGGAGCACTGGCACTCGGCGTCAGCGCCCTTGCCCCTGGATCGGTGGCGGCGGCGGAGCCCTACAGCGTCCTGCAGATCAACATCTGCAACAGCGGTCACAACACGGACTGCTACAGCGGGGAGGCGACGACCCGAGCCGGTGATCTCATCAACGCTCGCAAGCCTTCCGTAGTGACCGTGAATGAGATGTGTGCCTCGGATCTTGGCCCGATCCGAGAGCGGACGGGCTACCACGGTGTGTTCACGCAGTCGGGTAGCCGGACGTGCACTAACGGCAGGTTGGCCTACGGTAACGCGGTGCTGTTCCCCGCAGGTACGAGCGTCGGGACACCCTACCCGCCGCTCACCTACGATGACCAGAACAGCAATGTCGAGCTCCGTACCCTGAGGTGCGTACCCGCCGCTGGTGTCACCACGTGCGTAACTCACCTCACCAACGACAGCGGGTTCGCGTCCAAGCAGGCACGGGAGATGAAGGACGTCGTCGGCGACTATGCCCGGCAAGGCCCCACCGTGCTCGGCGGCGACTGGAACATCACCTATCCGAACGCCCAGGACTATGTGCCGGCCGGGATGTTCCGCAAGGGCGACGGAGACGTGCAGCACGTCATGGCGACGAGCGCGCACTTCGGCTTCACCAGGACCCGGGTCATGAACCTGGACTGGACCGACCATCCAGCTCTGCAGGTTTACCTGACCCGGTAGCCGCGCAGTCCGGTGGCGTGGCGCCGGTCAGACGCCGAGTTCGGCGATGAGGTCGTCGGCCGCTCGGTAGGCGTCCAACTCACCGACCACGACCCGCTTAGCCAACCCAGCCAGCCCTTCGGATAGGCCACTACCCCGCCGGACGTCGCCGAGTCGCTCGCGCAACTGTGCCAGCGCAATGGCCTCGATCTCGGCCTCGGCCCGGTGCTGTCTTCGAGCGTCCAACTCACCGTGCACGATCATCCAGTCGCGGTGTTCCTCGATGGCCTCGGCGAGTTCGTCTACCCCCTCGGCTTTACTGGCCACCGTGCGCACGATCGGTGGCCGCCAATGTGGTCCCTCCTTTTCCCGGCGGCCCAGGGAGATCATGTATTTGAGATCCCGCACGGTCTGGTCTGCACCGTCGCGATCGGCCTTGTTCACCACGAAGACATCGGCGACCTCGAGAATGCCTGCCTTGGCGGCCTGGATCCCGTCGCCCATGCCCGGTGCCAGCAGCACCAGGGTGGTGTCGACCAGCGAGACGACCTCCACCTCAGACTGTCCCACTCCGACGGTCTCCACCAGCACCACATCACAGCCCGCGGCGTCGAGCACCCGCAGTGCCTGCGGGGTGGCCCAGGTGATACCACCCAGATGCCCGCGGGTGGCCATGGAGCGGATGAACACGCCCTCGTCCAGGGCGTGATCCTGCATCCGGACCCGGTCACCGAGCAGAGCGCCGCCGGAGAACGGCGAGGACGGGTCGACGGCGAGCACGCCGACCTTCTTGCCCGCTGCACGCAACGCGGCGACCAGCACGTTCATCGAGGTCGACTTGCCTACGCCGGGCGGGCCCGTGATCCCGACGAGCTGGGCTCGCCCGGTGTAGGGAGCCAGCGCACGCGCCACGTCCCGCAGTTCCGGGGCACCATCCTCGACCAGCGAGATCAGCCGGGCGACCGCCCGCGGCTGACCCCGCCGGGCACAGACCACCAGGTCGTCGATGTCCAGAGCCCGACGGTTCACGCTGTGTCACCAAGAACTGTGTCATTAGGAACTCGGTTGCCAGGAACTCGCAGGATCATGGCGTCACCCTGGCCGCCACCACCGCAGAGGGAGGCAGCGCCCACGCCGCCGCCCCGACGGCGCAACTCCAACGCCAGGTGCAGTGCCAGCCGGGCCCCGGATGCGCCGATGGGATGGCCCAGCGCGATCGCACCGCCGTTCGGGTTGACCCGCTCCGGGTCGAGCCCCAGCTTGCGGGTTGACACTACGCCCACCGCGGCGAACGCCTCGTTGATCTCCACGATGTCGAGTTCGGCAGCTTCGATGCCCTCCTTGCGGCAGGCCGCGAGCACCGCGTTGGCCGGCTGCTCGTGCAGGCTGGAGTCGTCCGGGCCGGCGACCATTCCGTGGGCGCCGATCTCGGCCAGCCAGCTCAGCCCGAGCTCCTCGGCCTTGGCCCGGCTCATCACCACGACCGCCGCCGCCCCGTCGCTGATCGGGGAGGCCGAGCCCGCGGTGATCGTGCCGTCCGGGAAGAACGCCGGGCGAAGCTTGCCCAGCCCCGCCGCGGTGGCGTCCGGCCGGATGCCCTCGTCGGCAGCCACCACAACGGGGTCACCCTTGCGCTGCGGCACGGTCACCGGGGTGATCTCCTCGGCGAACAGCCCGCCGGCGGCGGCGCGCCCGGCCCGCTGGTGCGACTGTGCGGCGAACTCGTCCTGCTCTTGGCGGGTCAGCTGGTAGCGGGCGTTGTGCTTCTCCGTGGAGGCGCCCATCGAGACCTGGTCGAACGAGTCGTGCAGGCCGTCGTAGGCCAGGTGGTCGAGCAGCGTGATGTCGCCGTACTTGAACCCGGAGCGCGACCCCGGAAGCAGGTGCGGTGCCTGGGTCATCGACTCCTGCCCGCCGGCCACGATAATGTCGAACTCGCCCGCCCTGATCAACTGATCGGCCAGCGCGATGGCGGTCAGCCCGGACAGGCACACCTTGTTGACGGTCAGCGCGGGCACGTTCATGCCGATCCCGGCGTGGACCGCCGCCTGGCGGGCCGGAATCTGGCCCGCGCCGGCCGTCAGCACCTGACCCATGATCACGTACTGCACCTGCTCGGGCGTCACACCGGCTCGCGTCAGCGCACTCGTGATGGCGAAGCCGCCCAGCTGGGCAGCGGAGAAGTCCTTGAGCGAACCGAGCAGCCGACCCATTGGGGTGCGTGCTCCAGCGACGATGACGGACGCGGTCATGGTGACCTCCGGCGTGCAGCAGCGGCTGATCTCCGCTGGTAAAGGGCCTGTCAGCGGACCTTACCTCGCATGTCGGCCCCCCTACCCTGGTGAGAACGAGCACACCCCGGCCGACCCTCCATACGAGTTCGTACGCTGCGAGGCATGCACCAGGTCGAGCCCTTCGTCACCGCAATCGACCACGTCGGCATCGCGGTACCCGATTTCGATGCAGCGGTCGAGTTCCACCGGGCCATCTTCGGGCTGGAGCTGGTCCACGAGGAGGTCAACGAGGAGCAGGGGGTACGCGAGGGCATGCTGCGCGCCCCCGGCGACCCCGGCACCGGCGCCGTCGTCCAACTGCTCGCCCCGCTGGGCCCGCAGTCCACCATCGCCAAGTTCCTGGACCGCAGCGGCCCCGGCCTGCAGCAACTCGCCTACCGGGTCACCGACATCGAGGCCGCCATGGCTGCGGTGCGCGCCGCAGGACTGCGGCTGATCTACGAAACCGCCCGTCGCGGCACCGCCGGATCCAAGGTCAACTTTGTGCACCCCAAGGACACCGGAGGTGTGCTGATCGAGCTGGTGGAACCCGCGCCGAAACACTGAACCACCAGTTCTGACGGTTGGTCGTTCGTAGCCTCGACCTGCATGGTCCGCACCAGTGCGGCGGTTCCGTTGAGATGGCTCGTGGTGCCTGGTTGCTGTACTTCACTGCTGTACGTCACGTTGTCGGTCCAGGATGCGGAGAACCTTTTCGGCACGATCTGCTCGGTCTGGCGGCGAGAAGATCGCTAATAGTGCTACAGCTCCCCGTAGGAGAGTCGGTACGAGCAAGTGCGCCGCGAGGCAGATACTCAGGACCAAGCCAACCATGGGTGGGAGCGGCACCACGCCCGCGAGCACATCGTTCACACCAACGTCCTACCGGCGGAGCTGAGCCCCGAGCCCGATGGACCAAAATCACCCATTTGAGGGATAAAGAAGATTACGTTGCGAACGGAGGGTGAGAGAGTCGCGTGTCACCTACGGCAGGCCCCTGGCCTGTCCGCAACGATCTGCCGAGGAGTCGCAGGGCCGCAGGGTCAAGCCGCGTGCAACGTGAGATCAACGCCGGGTTGAGCGTGGTCTGGGTGATCCAGGTGTCACCACCGGCGAGGTCGATCTGGTGGTGCTTGACCAAGGCGTGGACACCTCCACCGCCGTCGGCCGGATGTTCTTCTCGATCTTGGGAGCGATCGCCGAGTTCGAAGCCAGCCTGCTCTCCGAGAGGACCAAGGACGGCCTCGAAGCCGCCCGGGAGCCGGACGCACCGGGGGCAGAAGCCCAAACTCGGGCCCCGCCAGGCCCATCTCGCCCGGCTGATGTACGAGGAGACCGATCAGGACGGCCAGCGCCGCCACACCGTCAACCAGATCGCCACCGAGTTCGGCGTCACCCGCCCCATCATCTACCGCCACCTCAGCAAGAAGACCCCGAAGCAGCCGAGCTGAGCAGTCCCGTCGGGCCTGTGCCGCCTACTTTGACCTCCGGTGACACGCTCCTTAACGGCACCCAGGCCCGTGCGCCACGCCGTCAGGTCGGCCCTGCCCCGCAATCCGGACGAAGGAAAGAGATACTCGACGGATGAGCGTGGCGACGACGAAGATCGAGCGTTCCGGCCCGGCGATCCGGGCAGCTCTGGCCGAACTCGCCTCCGACGAGTGCGCCCAGTTCGAGGCCGAGTTTCAGCTGGCCACGGCGCAGGCTGCCGAGACGTTCGACCTCGCTGTGGTCGAGGCGGTGCTGGACCGGTGGTGGGGTATCGCCGCGATCCGGGCCAACCCGCTGTCCGAGCAGGAGCAGGAGCAGCTCGCGCGAGCCAGGGCTGGCGACGTCACCGGCCTCCTCGCTCGCGACGAGCGCGGGAACTGGGTCCGGCTGTAGATGCCCCGCTACCGCGCGATATGGCTGGAGATTGCGCGCGAGCAGTACACCAACCTTCCGGCCGAGATTCAGCGGCAGAGTGACACGCGGGTCGAGGAGTTGCTGGAGAACCCGCGTCAGTCGCGGTCGGACTACGACGCGCGGACCGACCAGTGGGCCACCACCTACGGCGGCGGCGCCGGGTTGGTCGTGTACGCAGTGGTGCACGAGCGGGCAACGCTGATCATCCTTCGGTTGGTGTAGCGCACACCCCAGGTCGTCGGCGTCCCGGCGTGGGTGTCGACGCCTCCGCGTCTCACCGGGTCGGTGCGTCCCTGTCTCCATCCGAAGGAGACCGACGCGATGAACTCTGGCAATCCCTACCCGCCAGTCTGCTGGTCGCGCGAAAGCCCGAGGCTAGCTTCCGGTGCCGCCCAGTGATTCCAACGCCGCCCGCAGCTTCTGCGTGCCGTTGGCATCGAACACCGCACTCGTCGCCGTGCTGGCGTGGAAGTACAGACTGATCCGGTCATTCCCATGTCCGAACACGAGCAGGGTGCAGGCGCCTGCTGATGGGCACCGGGCTGGGATCGCCGACCGGCCACGCACCGACAGGGCGACGGTGAGCAGCTCGACGACCTCCGGCGTGAGCATCGCGGCGGTGTTCTCGCTGCCCTCGTAGCGCAGCACATGCTTGCCCAGCAGGTCCGGCTGCACCGTCACCGTGCACAACCGACCCGACTCGGTCTGCGCCGCGACCGAGATACGGTCAGTTCTGATCGGTGAGCCCATCATGGCCCTCCTGGAGTGCCGAGTAGCGCGGCGATGTCAATGATCATGCGATCACCGTCGCGCCCGACCGGATCGGATGGAACCCTGTTGCTGTCAACTCCGGGGCTCGGCGACAGCAAGGAGACAGTCGACATGTGTGGTGACGGGCGAGTGCGCTTCGGAAGGAAATGGGGTGACGCTCGTGTCCGCTGCCGACGAATCGGCACACTTTCTGGCGTGGGCTGAGACGTCGAACATCGGTGACCTGACCGTCGAGCAGATGCACAGCGACGTTCAGTGGATCGCGCGCAACTACCTCAAGGTGCCCACGCTGCCGCTGTTCACCAGGGCTCGCGATATCCGCGATCAGGCGTTCGCGCTATTAGGCGGCCGTCAACGCCCCGATCAGAGCCGCGATCTCTACGCGGCGGCCGGCTGGGCGCTGAAGCCTGGATCAGCACCGACCTCGGCCGGCCGGATGCCGCCGACACCCACACCCGCACCGCGTGGGTATGCGCTGACAACGCTGACCACAATGTGCTGCGGGCCTGGGTGCGCGCTACCCAGCACACCGCCGCGTTCTGGGAGCACCGCTTCCTCGACGCCGCCGGCTACGCGGAGGACGGACTGCGCTACACCAACACCGGCAGCGCTGGGGCGTTCCTCACCAGCGCTCATGCGCTGGATCTCGCTAAGGCAGGCCAGGTCGAGGACGCGAGGACGGCACTGGCCCGCGCCCGAGACGCCGCAGAGGTCGTCGAGCCAGCCTGGGACGAGCTGGCTGGCCCATTCACCTGCTCGGTGGATCGCGCGGGCGGGATCTGGTCCGACGTGCATCTCGCGCTCGCCCAGCCAGCCGCCGCGCTGATCGAGGCGGACCGCGCGGTGGCCGCATTCGAACGGGCGCCGGCGCAACGACACAATCCCGGCAGTGAGCGCATGGCCCGAGTCCAGCAGGTGCGCGCGCACCTGGCGTTGAGTCAGTTCGACGGCGCAGCCGAAACGCTCACCCCGGTGCTGGACACC
Organism: Pseudonocardiaceae bacterium; assembly: GCA_050699435.1. GTDB lineage: Bacteria > Actinomycetota > Actinomycetes > Mycobacteriales > Pseudonocardiaceae. The sequence continues at coordinate 37,889 of JBOHGM010000012.1, forward strand.
GCTCCGGAGCATCGCGTGCGCCCTTTGCTGCAACGTCTCGGCGAGGTGCACGCGCAGGCCGCGACGGGTGAGCAGCGGGACGAGCCGACACTGGGTGCCCTGCGCGAAGCCATCATCGACTTCCAACGCCACGCCGTCGTCGCCGAGCTGACAGCCTGAAAGCGAGGACGCTGATGACTGAGACCACGCGGCAGATGCGGGATCATTGGTGGTGGCGGCCCGGCTGGCGAGTAGGCCGTTCGTTCTACACCTGGCACGTGACGTTCGACGATCAGCCTGCCGCTCACCAACTCGCCGCCGACTACGCCCCGGTACTTGACGACCTCCCTCACCTCGACCCGATCCCCGTGCGCTGGCTGCACCTGACCATGCAGGGCATCGGTTTCACCGACGAGGTAGACCGCGCAGAGGTAGGGGCGATTGTCGACGCTGCCCAGGAACGCTGCGCCGCACTAGCGCCGTTTACGGTCACCCTTGGCCCAGCCCGGGTGGACCCCGAAGCACTGATGCTGCCCGTGAACCCTGCTGAACCAGTGATCGCGCTGCGCACTGCGATCCGCGCCGCAATCGCCGATGTGCGGGGATCAAACAATGTGCCCGAAGATGCTGATGGGTTCCGGCCGCATATCTCCCTGGCCTACTCGAATGGGGCCGGCCCCGCCGAACCGATCGCTGAGCGACTCGCAGCGCACCGAGTGAGCTCAGCAGAGATCACCGTCCACCGCGCCACGCTGATCGACCTCAACCGCGACCACCACGCCTACGAATGGACCGACGTCGCCGCTGCGGACCTGAATGCCCCGCGGACGACGGAGGGGCGAGGCTGAACCGCAGGGCGGCGGCGACTGCGGCTCAGAGCTGGAAGGGCGGCTTGAGGTCGTCGAACATCGGGAAGTGCTTGGTGTTGAGCGTGGCTAGTTCGAGCCCGTGCACCTGGGCGGTGGCCGCGATCACGTAGTCGACGAGTCCGATCGCGGCATGGGACCGGCGGTACTGCCGGCGAAGTTCCCCCGCGCGGTGCGCGATCATGTCGGTCACCGGCAGCGGCCGCAGCGAGTTGAGCAGGCGGGTGACCTCTCGCCGCTCAGGAGAACGCATGCCGCCGATGATCTCGGCGTTCGTGACCACGCTCACCGCGAGCCGCCCGGTCCGGGCGCGGGCGTCTCGCAGCCAGTCCCGCGCGGCGTCGATCCCACGCAGGTTCGCGATGAGCACGTCGGTGTCGACGAGGATCACAGCCGGCTGATCCGGTCGAGGTGCACCCCGCGCTGACCGTCGGCGCGGTCGATGTCGATCTCTACCTCGCGCAGGGCTCCGAAGGACACGTCAATCGCGGCCAGGTCGTCGGCGAGATCCTCGTTCGCTCCGAGCAGCGCCTGGTCGATGAGCCGACGGACCAGTTCGGCTGCCGAGATCCCCTCGGCAGCGGCGCGCGCGGCAAGGGCGGCCCGCTGCTCGTCGGTGACATAGACATTGGTCCGGTGCATACACCACATTATACATCGCATTGAGTGCTGCGCGATCAACTGGTCGCACCCGCGCCGAGTAGCAGGGCCTCGGCGAGGAAGTCGAGTTCGCGGTGCATCGTGACCAACGGCTCCAACTCGGGTCCTTCCCCGGTGTGCCGCGCTGTGGAGTGCCGGTAGCTGACCGCGAGCGCCAGCAACTCCGCCGCACTGCGGACGTCGGCGCCGCGGCGCGATTCGGGCAGCGCGGCCCGCATCACCGTACGGATCTCGCCGACCATCCAGCAGAACCGGGCGGCGAGCGCGTCGCGCACCGCGGAGTGCGTGTCCGCCTCCCGCCAAAGCAGGTGCGACAGCAGGGGTGAGGCGTCCAGCCAGGCGTCCAGGGCGGCCACCAGCCGGCGCAGGCTGCCCGCGACGTCGCCGGCCACCACGACGTGGGTGTGGTCGATGTGCTCCTGGGGCAGCCGATCCACCAACGCGACGAGCAGGTCGGGTTTGCGGCGGAAGTAGTAGTGCACCAGTCCTTTCGGCACTCCGGCGAGCTCGGCTATCCGCGAGGTCGGGGTGGCGTCGAACCCCCGCTCGGCGAACAACTCCTGGGCGGCGGTGAGGATCCGCTCGCGGGCGGAGGCGTCTTCGGTGCTCAGCAACCGTCTCCCATCCTCGAAGCAGGGGAGGAGCTCGCTGCCGGCTCCTCCCCCATCGTGGCCGGGAGTCGACTCCCGGCGGCCCCGCTCAGTGCTGGCCCGCCACGCCGCGGTGCGTAGTGGTCGCCACCGGGACCGCGGCGGCACCCACTAGGACGGCCAGCGCACCGATCACCCAGGAGGTCCACGCTGCCCCGACGAGGTCGGCGTAACCCAGCACCCACGGACTGATGAACAGCAGCACACCCAGCGCTATGTGCACGTATTCGCTGGCTACCGAGCCCGGCATCGCCAGTGACCACAGGCCGCTGGCCAGCAGGAGCACGCCGAACCCCAGCAAGGTCCACGCTGCGGCGTCCGAGGTCTCCAGCCAGAGCACCGAGAGCCCTGCGACGACGGCCAAGACCACCGCGCCCCAGTCCTGCCAGCGCATCCACTGCTTCGCCATGTGCGACCACCTCCACGAGTTCGGTCCCTGAGCCCCGATAGTGCGCTTGATTGGCCGCCCGGTCAATGCTCCGGTCGAGCGCGGTCGTGCGCTCACTCACATCGGGGCTGCGGGGAATCATTACCGGCCGGTAACCTGAGCACACCGTTGGCCCGAGTGGGAAGGGACGCCGGAGTGGGAGGAGACGACAGTGCAGAAGATCCTCGACGCCATCCTCGCCGACGACCTCGACGCCGTGGGCGCACTGCCGTTGCCTGCGAGCTATCAGGCGATCACGGTGCACGCCGACGAGTCCGAGATGTTCGCCGGGATGCCCAGCCGCGACAAGGACCCCCGCCGCTCGCTGCACCTGGACGACGTGCCGGTGCCCGAACTGGGTCCAGGCGAGGCGCTGGTCGCCGTGCTGGCTAGCGCCATCAACTACAACACGGTATGGACGTCGATCTTCGAGCCGCTGCCCACGTTCGGGTTCCTGCAGCGCTATGGGCGCACGTCCGAGCTGGCCTCCCGGCACGACCTGCCGTACCACGTGGTCGGGTCGGATCTGGCCGGCGTGGTGCTGCGCACCGGGGTGGGGGTGAACGTCTGGCATCCGGGCGACGAGGTGGTGGCGCATTGCCTGTCCGTGGAGCTGGAGCACCCCGACGGGCACAACGACACCATGCTCGACCCCGAGCAGCGCATCTGGGGGTTCGAGACCAACTTCGGCGGCCTGGCCGAGCTCGCGCTGGTCAAGTCCAACCAGCTGATGCCCAAGCCGGCCCATCTCAGCTGGGAGGAAGCCGCCAGCCCCGGGCTGGTCAACTCCACCGCCTACCGGCAGCTGGTCTCCCGCAACGGCGCGGATATGAAGCAGGGCGACACCGTGCTGATCTGGGGCGCTTCCGGCGGGCTGGGCTCCTACGCGACCCAGTACGCGCTTTGCGGCGGCGCGACACCGGTCTGTGTGGTGTCCAGCCCGCAGAAGGCTCGGATCTGCCGCCGGATGGGTGCCGCACTGGTCATCGACCGGGCCGCGGAGGGCTACCGGTTCTGGAAGGACGAGCACAACCAGGACCCCACAGAATGGAAGCGCTTCGGGGCGGCGATTCGTGAGCTGACCGGCGGTGACGACCCGGACATCGTGTTCGAGCATCCCGGCCGGGAGACGTTCGGGGCCAGCGTCTACGTCGCCAGGAAGGGTGGCACGATCGTGACCTGCGCATCCACCTCGGGCTTCACCCACGTCTATGACAACCGCTACCTGTGGATGAATCTCAAGCGGATCGTGGGCTCGCACTTCGCCAACTACCGCGAAGCGTGGGAGGCCAACCGGCTGATCGCCAAGGCCAGGATTCACCCCACGCTGTCCCGCGTCTATCCCCTCGAGCAGACCGGACAAGCGGCGCTCGACGTGCACCGCAATGCCCACCAGGGCAAGGTCGGCGTGCTGTGCCTGGCCCCCGAGGAGGGCCTCGGCGTGCGCAACCCGGAGCTGCGCGCGGCGCACCTGGACGGGATCAATCGCTTTCGAGACGTGTGACGGGTCATCCGAATTGAGTAACGTGACGTCATGGGCCACGTCGACGACCGAGATCTGATACCCCTTCGGACCCCCATCGACATCGTCCGCCGTGGTTACGACCGGGCGCAGGTGCACGACCGGATCGATGAGTTGCAGGCCGACCTGCGCATCGTCACTGCGGACTGTGAGGCCGGGGCCGCCCAGGCGGTAGCGCTCTCCCTGCAGCTGGACGCAACACGCCAGGAGCTTGAGGAGGCCCGCCGCGAGCTGCAACGGCTCTCCGCGCCACCCGACACCGTCGAGGGGATGAGCGAGCGGCTGAAGCGGATGCTGCGGCTGGCTCAGGAGGAGGCCGCGGAGACCATCGCCAAGGCGGAAGCGGCCGCCGCCGAGCGGATGGCCGAGGCCGAGAGCCAGGCGGGCGGCCTGCGCACCCGCTACGAAGAGCTCATCAGTGAAACGAAGCGGCGGCGCTCCGAGATGGATGCCGAGCACGAGGCGGCGATCGCGGAGGCGAAGAAACAGGCCACCGAGACCTTGGCGCAGGCGAAGAAGCAGGCTGCCGAGACCGTCGCGGCGGCGAACAAGCACGGCACCGAGACCCTGGCGCAGGCGAAGCAGCTCGTCGCCAAGCTCGACGCCGAATCGGCAGCCAAGCGCAAGCAGGTCGAGGAGGACTTCGACATCACGATGTCCGCCCGGCGCAGCGAAGCCAACCGCACGCTAGCTGAGGAGGAGAAGACCAGCAAGAAAGAGGCGCAACGTCGCGTCGACGAGGCGAGCGAAGTGGCCCGCCGCGTCGTCGCCGACGCCGATCAGCGCGCCACCGCGATGGTCAGCGAGGCCACCCAGCAGGCGGAGAACCTGCGCGCCCTGCGCCACCAGGTGGCCGAGCAACTGCGTTCGGTAAGCGCGACGATCGACAACGCCTTCCGGCACCTCGCGCCGCTCCCCGAGGAGGCCAGCACCCTGGCCGGTGACAAGCCGGCTCATCGCAACCACTGGGCGCGGTAAGCTCTCCGCTGTCCGGTGCCGCCTCGGGTCCGGCTGGACGCGCCGCTGCCCCGGTCCCAGCCAGCGGGGGCTGCGGCGGGGGCTGCTGCGGCTGAGCCCGCTCGACCTGGATGAGGGGCGAGACGCGCCGGAGAACGTGACGGTCAGCCGGTCGGCACGAGGTGGGCGACGTCGGGGTACAGCTCGGCGAGGCCCTGGTCGAAAGTGGCCAGCCGACCCGTGCGGGACCGGGCAAGCTGGGCGAGGTAGGCATCGGTCACCTGCCGATGGCCGATCACCCCTGTCAGTCGAACCTCGGTGAACGGGATGCTGTCGAGCCAGAACTCGTGCCGCGGCTGGGTCCCCCATTCTACATCATCCGCATCACGATGCGAGAGTCGGCATCGAGTGCTCATGGCTACGGTCAGTCCAGACAGGCGCGCTAGCCGTAGTCGCGGAATCCCTTGCCGGTCTTGCGGCCCAGCCGCCCGGCGGTGACCAGGTGCTCCAGCAAGGGCGCCGGAGCGAACCCGGGCTCGCGAAACTCCTGGTAGAGGCTGCGCTGGATGGCCAGCGAGACGTCCAGGCCCACCACGTCGAGCAGCGCGAACGGGCCCATCGGCAGCGCAGCACCGACCTGCATCGCGGTGTCGATGTCGTCTGCGCAGGCGTAGTGCGCCTCGAGCATCCGCACCGCGTCGTTGAGGTACGGGAACAGCAGCGCATTGACGATGAACCCAGCCCGGTCATCGCAGGTCACCGGGATCTTGCCGAGCGCGCGGGAGAACTCCCGGGCGGTGGCGGCGACGCCCGCACTGGTGCTGATCGTCGCCACCACCTCGACCAGCTTCATCACCGGCGCGGGGTTGAAGAAGTGCAGCCCTATCACGTCGGCGGCGCGGGAGGTGGCGGCAGCGCACTCGACCACCGGCAGCGAGGAGGTGGTGGTGGCCAGGATCGCGCCGGGCTTGCACACCTCGTCGAGCGTGGCGAAGATCCCCCGCTTAACCTCGAGGTCCTCGGCCACCGCTTCGATCACCAGGTCGACCTCGGCGAAGTCGTCCAGCGACGTGGTGGTGGAGATTCGGCCGAGCACGGCCTCGCGGTCGGACTCGGCGAGCTTGCCCCGGTTGACCGCCTTGTCCAACGAGCGCCTGACGGCCGCCACCGCGTCAGCAGTTCTGCTGCTGCTGCGCCCGCGGACGATCACATTGTGCCCACCCTTGGCGACCACCTCGACGATGCCGGTAGCCATCGTCCCGGTGCCGACCACACCGACCATGGCGATCGGGCGGGTCTCGACGCCTGGCTCGCCCTCCGGCGGGGTGCCGGCATCGGGCACGATCGTCGATGAATCCGGCTCTGTATAGGTGTAGAAGCCGCGCCCCGTCTTCCGGCCGAGCAGCCCCGCAGTGATCATCTGCTTGAGCAGGGGCGTCGGAGCATGCAGCCGGTCCCGGGACTGCCGGTACAGCGCGTCGAGGATCTCGTAGGCGGTGTCCAGCCCGATCAGGTCCAGCAAGGCCAACGGTCCCATCGGGTACCCGCAGCCGTAGCGCATCGCGGCGTCGAGGTCCTCACGGGTGGCGTAGCGCTGTTCGAACATCCGCGCAGCATGGTTGAGGTAGCCGAACAGCAGCCCGTTGGCGATGAACCCGGCTCGGTCCCCGACCACCACCGGCGTCTTGCCCAGCTGCTCCGCCAGTGCCGTGACGTCGCTGACGACGTCCGGTTCGGTGACGACGGTACGGACGACTTCGACCAGCTTGAGCACCGGCGCGGGGTTGAAGAAGTGCATCCCGACGACTTTGTCCGGCCGCTTGGTGTGCACCGCCAACTGAGTGATCGACAGGCTCGACGTGTTGGAAGCCAGTACGACGTCGTGGCGCACGATCTGGTCCAGTTCGCTGAAAATCTGGCTCTTCAGATCTAGGTGCTCGGGAACGGCCTCGATCACGAAGTCGACGTCGGCCAGGTCGGCCAGCCTGGTGGTGAACCTGATCCGGCCCAGCAACCGGCGCCGCGCCGATTCGTCGAGCTTGCCGCGCTCGATGGCCCGCGCGGTGGAGTGCTCCAGATGCCCCCGGCCCCGGGCCACCCCCACCTCGTCGACCTCGACGGCCACGACGGTGAGCCCGGTGCGGGCGAGCACCTCGGCGATCCCCGCGCCCATCGTGCCCATGCCCACCACGCCCACCGTCGTGATCTTGCGTGACATCGTCGCTACCTCCCACGGCTTCGAGCGTGCTCACCTGAGGGGATGCGGCCGTAACGCATCCGGACGATGAGCGTCAGCAGCCGCATCGCCCACGGAGCGCGTCCGAAGGTGTCGACCTGTACCGCCGGTCGGAACCGGCGGCGGGTGACCGACTTGGCCCGGGTGAACTCGCGCAGGCCGTCCGGCCCGTGAATCCGCCCGAACCCGGAATCGCCCACCCCGCCGAAGGGCAGCGCAGGCACCGCGGCGAAGGAGATCACCCCGTTGACCGAGACCATCCCGCACCGCAGCCGGGCGGCGATCTCCTCGCCGCGGTGCGCGGAGTACACGGCGGCGATCACGCCGAAGGGCTGGTACTCCAGGGTGGACGCCTCCTGGGCCATCAGCAGACCCGACCTTACCCGGCGGCGGCGCAGCACCCGCTCGGCGTTGCGCGCGGCCCAGTCCAGGTGCGCGATCACGAGCACGCACTCCAGCCGGGCGTCATCCAGGGGTTTGCCGGTCTCCGCGCTGATCACCCTGGCCAGCTCATCGATTCGCCGGGCCAACCGGGAACACCAGGTCAGCAGCCTGCGTTTGCGCTCATCGAACCCGATCCCGCCCCACCACGCGGCGGCCTGCCTCGCGCGGGCGACCGTCGCCTGCACCGCGGCGTCGTCGTACACCCGGTGTTGACCGACGACCTCACCCGTCCTCGGGTCCGTTGACGCGAAGCGGGCGCCCTCGTCGCTGTCTTCTACGGTCCGAGTGATCGTCGCCTCCTCCCGTTCCGCTCAGCGGTTACCACAGCGTACGGCTACGTGTTCGGTCTAGGGTCAGCCGCGAAGCTCGGCCGCGACCCGCTGGATCAGCTCTACCACGTATGGGCCGGTGGCAGCGGCTTCGCGGAGCTGATCGAAGAACCGCTTGTACAGCGCTACCTCGTCGGCGGCCTCCAGACGCTGTTGTCCGGTGATGGACTCGATCAGCACAGCGTCGTCGTAGAGCACGAAGCCAGTGAGGGGGAAGACCGGCAGCGGTGTCGTGAACGGCACCACACCCAGCTCGACACCGGACAATCCGATGACCGCGATCAGGCGGTCTAACTGACCCAGCAGCGTCTGCACGGCACCGAAGCGGGTGCGCAGCGCCGCTTCACCCATCACCAGTTGGATCTTCTTGCCCGGTTGGTACAGCACGTCCTGGCGCTTGATCCGCTCGCCCACGATCGCCTCGATGTCATCGGCCGAGGCCCCAGCCGACGAGGGCCCGCACGGCAGCGACAGCAGTTCTCGAGCGTATGCGGCGGTCTGTACCAGGCCGGGCACCATCGCGGGCTGGTAATGAGCGATGCGCGTCGTCTCCGCGTCGGCGGCCGTGGTGTTCGCCTGGTCCGCGACTGGGCTGCCGGCCCTGCGGTACAGCTGACCGAAAGTGGCGTACTCGACTCGGGCCGCCGCCAGCAGTTCCAGCAGCTCGTCCAGCTCTTGAGGCGACGCGCCGCTGGCCTGTACCCATTGCGCGATATCTCGCTCGGTGGGACGTTGCAGGCCCCGCTCCAGCTTGGATACCCGGGTCTGGTGCCAGCTGCCGTCCGGATGCTCAGCCTGGAGCCGCCGAGCTAAAGCGCTACCTGACGGGAACGCGGCTGCGCGCAGCTCACGGAGCCGCCGCGCCAGCAGGGCGCGCTGCGGCGTGATCGGCACCTGCACCTTCGCAGCGGTCTCCGTCCTAGGATTGATCAGCGGTCGTTGCCAGGTATGACGTTATCTCTGGATGACTGTCCCGCAGGTAGTCGGCCCAGGGCCGGGAGTGATGCAAGGCGGCGTCGCGCGCGCGGCATGCCGTGACGATCTGTCCTGTGTCGGTGACACGTTCGACGCCGAGCCATGTGCCTTCCTGGTCGTAGCGCTGACTCCACAGTTCGCTGGAGTCGATCAGCCAAAAGTCGTCCCGGGGCACGTCGGCGGGCCACGGACCGCCGCTGGGCGTTGGGATGATACGGACGTCCTCTCCGGCCTCGACGTTTGGTGCGTAGCTGGCGAGCTCGAACCGGATGTAGTCGGACACCGGAGAGGTGATCACGTGCACCCGCTGCACTGTGCAGCCGGAACTGACCCGCTGGCGAAGCATCTGCGTCCACTTCCGCAAGGCAGGCGACAGCGGTATGGGCTCACCAGCTCGGAAGGCGGCTAGCGTCTCGTCCTCACCGCTGCCGCCGTACACCTGCAGCACCTCCAGGCGGAACAGTGAGTACCGGAAGCTGGCGAACCGGTCCCACAGGTCCACTACCCCGGGAAGGGACCCGATGGTCATCCCGACCGCTCCAGGTAGCGACGCACCGCCTCAATGACGATCTCGGGCTTGATCAGCACCGCACCCTCGCCGGGTAACGGGTGCTCCAGGTTGGCGTGCGTGTCGGCGTCCACCAGCTGACCCTGCATGCCGAACCGGCCATCCTCGCTGCTCCAGTCTCATGATGATCCTCCCAAGCTCCTGATGATCAGAAGCATGCTTACATGAGTAGAATCTTCTGTCAATCAAGATGCTTCAAGCGATATTCAACCTTGACTAACGCACGCAGGCGTACACATGACGTGTACCGGCGATGGCCTCGATCACCGGGTCAGTGACGCCGCGCTGCGTGAGGCCGGCCGGTCGGGCCGATATCGGGCGTTGTGTGGGTGCTTGGTGCTCCCAGCACCGTTGGTCGCGCCACCGGGGCCGGTCTGCCCGGCGTGTGCGGAGGTTCTCGCTGAGGGTGACCAGCGGGCACCGCATCCCCGGAGGTGGGCACGGCTGCTCCGCTGGCTTGGCAGGACCCGATGACCCCGGAGGCGACCGAATGGCTGGCGCTGCACCGGGCGCATGAGGGCGGCGTGACCAGGCTGGCCGGGCACTATCTGAACTTCGGGCGGCCGGTCAGCGGCTACCTCGCCGAGGTGTTCGACGAGGTGATCCGCGCCGGCTTGCTGGCGCTCGCCCAACCGAGTCCGAGCGGGCAGCAGCGGGTGTGCGTCACGCACCTCGGGCAGGGCCGGTACCGGGAGCTGAGCGGTGCACGGCGATGAGCTCACCGTGCTCAATGAGGGGTTGACCTGGAAAAACAGCATCGTGACGAGGAGGGGACGAGACCCATGGGGAAAGACAAAGGCAACGACAAAAAGACAACAACAAAGATGATGAGGGCGGCAAGCACCGCGACGACGACTTCACCGACGACCGACAACCGGACCCGCCCCGCCCAGTGCCGCCGCCCCCCGATCCGAATAAGCACGACCGGTGACCGAACAGCGGGCTGACCCGGGCGAGCTGCGGGCGCGGATGGTGGCGCGGTTGGAGGCGAACAGCTACCTGGCCCGGTGGGAGGCGCCGGTGACGCCGTGGTGGCCGGCGCTGGCGGCCGTGCCCCGGCACGCGTTCATCCCAGATACCATATGGATCAAGAACCCCCGCTACGTGCCGCCATTGCTGCCCCTGCACCGGAAAGACGATCCAGACCGGTGGCTGGAGCTGGCCTACCGCGACGACGCCGTGATCACCCAAATCGATGACGGATACCCGACCGGGCCGGGGCTCGGCGGGACCATGCCAACCAGCTCGGCATCCAGCCCGATCATCGTCGCGGTCATGCTGGCCGCCCTGGACGCCCGCCCAGGACATCGAGTCCTGGAGATCGGTACGGGTACCGGCTACAACGCCGCCCTGCTGGCTCACCGGCTCGGTGCCGAGCACGTGACCAGCATCGAGATCGATCCCGAGGTCGCCGCCCACGCGCGCATGGCGCTGTCCGACACCGGCTACGGCGAGATCCGCACAGTTGTCGGCGACGGGGCAGAAGCCCATGCGCAGGGCGCCCCCTACGACCGGGTCATCGCCACCGCCGCGGTCCACCGCATTCCTTATCCGTGGGTAGCCCAGACCCGACCCGGGGGCCGGATTCTGCTGCCCTGGGCCACCAACTACACTGAGGCGCTCGTAGACCTGACTGTCGACCAGCACGGCGCAGCCAGCGGCAGCATTGTCAGCGAGTCATCGTTTATGGGCCTGCGCGAGCAACGGGAGCGACGCGCACCCGTGGCCACCCTCGTCGACGACGAAGACCAGGCCGAGGCCGGCAGCACCGGCCTGCACCCCTACTGGGTCAGCGCGGACCAGGGCGCCCGGTTCGCCATCGCCCAGCGGGTACCGGGCTGCCAGTGGCGCTACTGGCCTTATGACGAGGACGGCGGCGGCGGGGTGCTCTGGCTGTTGGACTTCGCGTCCCGCTCGTGGGCCAAGCTGACCCACGCCACCCCCGACGCCAGCGATGACCATTTCCCCGTCCACCAGCACGGCCCTCGCCGCCTGTGGGACGAGGTCCACGCCGCCCACCAATGGTGGGTCGACCACGGCAAACCCGACGTCAACCGCTGGCGGTTCACCGTGACCCCGCAAGACCAGCGGATCGAGTTGGACGGGCCCGCGGGGGCGTAGTGCCGATCAGAACAGGCGCAGGTCGTCGATAGGGGCACCGCGGAGTTCGTCGTAGTCCACGGTGACGCAGCGGATGCCGCGGGCACCCGGACGTCGAGTCCTCCACGGTGGCGGCGCTGTGGGATGATCTCGCCGAGTTCTGTTCTACCCCGGCATCCAGCCCGGCGGAGCTGGAGCAGGGCTCGACCGACTGATCCGCTCCGACACGACGACAGGCGTTACCGTGCAGGTTGCTGTCTGCGGACCACGCCACTGCACCGACCAGGACCAGGCCAACGCCTACCAGGTCGGCCAGCTACTCGCCCAGGCCGGTGCGACGGTGATCTGCGGCGGTGGCACCGGCGTGATGGCCGCCGTCGCCGCCGGTGCCCGTGCTGAGAACGGCCTGGTCATCGGTGTTCGCCCGAACGACTCCACCGAAGGTGCCAGCCCAGACCTGTCCGCGGTGATCGTCACCAACATGGGCGAGGCCCGCAACGCCATCATCGTCTGGTCCGCCGACGCCGTCATCGCCATCGGCGGATCTTGGGGCACCCTCTCCGAAATCGCACTGGCGAAACGACGCGGCGGCATTCCTGTCATCACCCTAGGCGGCTGGACTATCCATGACCACGACGGCAACGCATTGACCGATCCTACGACAAGCGCTAACAGCCCACAACAAGCCGTTGATCTCGCAATTGCCAACGAGTAGCTCACGCTTTCCAGGCATTCTAGTTACGATATTCAATCAGAACAGCCGAAACTCATTGGAGTCTGCGCCACGCAAAGCGTCATAGTCGAGTACTACGCAGCGGATTCCTCGATCTTCGGCCAGCGTACGGGCTTGCGGCTTGATCTGCTGTGCTGCGAACACACCATGCACGGGGGCCAGCAGCGGGTCGCGATTGAGCAGTTCCAGGTATCTGGTCAACTGCTCAACCCCATCAATTTCTCCACGCCGCTTGATTTCGACTGCCACCGAAACGCCATCGGCGTTTCGACACATCAGGTCAACAGGACCAATAGCGGTCGGAAACTCTCGCCGAACCAGTTTCCATCCCCGGCCGAGGGTGGTCACGTGCTCGGCGAGCAGTTCCTGCAAGTGTGCTTCAACGCCATCTTTGACAAGCCCTGGATCAACGCCGAGTTCGTGCTTGGACTCGTGCAGCACCTCATCAAGAGTGATGATTAGCCTCTCCCCGGCCTTGTTCTCCACAATCCACATGCCAGGTTTTTCAATAAGCCAGCAGGGCGGCGACATCCAATTGAGCGGCTTATACGAGCCGCCATCGGAGTGCACAAGAACCGATCCATCCGCTTTGACCATCAGCAGCCGCTGCGCCATCGGCAGATGGGCGGTCAGCCGACCCAGGTAGTCCACCTGGCAGCGGGCGATCACGAGACGCACAGGGCACAGTATCCCTACGCCTTGCTCCTGATCCCTACGCCTTGCTCCTG
>JBOHGM010000012.1:51162-66755 GCA_050699435.1 Pseudonocardiaceae bacterium
ATCCCTACGCCTTGCTCCTGATCCCTACGCCTTGCTCCTGCTACACGAGCGCCGCTGAGCGCAGACCCGGCCACGCTCCGTCGACGACTCGCGGGGTGCTATGCCCGTTCGGTGGTCCTGCGGGGGCCGGGTGAGGCGCGGTAGCCTCCCGATCAGTAACGGACATCACGCCGGGGTGGGAACGCCGGCGGCCCGGTGCGCTCGCCTCGTGCGGGCATCCGCGACGGAAGGTGCTGACCACGATGGCGTCATCGCAGCAGGGCGCGGCGGCCACCGCCGAGCCCGACAGGTCAACGGTCCGCAAGGCGGTCGGTGCCGCCGCGATCGGCAACGCCACCGAGTGGTTCGACTTCGCGGCCTACGGCTACGTCGCGGTCTACATCGGCGCGAACTTCTTCCCCGAGTCCAGTGAGGGCGCGCAGCTGCTCAGCGCCTTCGTGGTGTTCGCCGCCTCGTTCCTCATCCGGCCGCTGGGCGGGCTGTTCTTCGGGCCGCTCGGCGACCGGATCGGGCGCAAGCCTGTCCTCGCGACGACGATCCTGCTCATGGCGGGTGCCACCTTCGCCATTGGCGTCCTGCCCACCTACGACCAGGTCGGGTACTGGGCACCCGTGTTGCTGGTGGCGGCCCGCATGCTCCAGGGTTTCTCGACCGGCGGTGAATACGGCGGTGCGGCGACGTTCATGTCCGAGTACGCGCCCTACCGGCGCCGAGGGTTCCTCGGCAGCTTCCTGGAGTTCGGCACGCTCGGCGGGTTCACCCTCGGCGCGGTCATCGGCACCGCGCTCATCACCACACTGTCCGAGGACGCCATGACCACCTGGGGCTGGCGCATCCCGTTCCTGGTCGCGCTCCCGCTCGGCATCATCGGGCTCTACCTGCGGCTGAAGCTCGACGAGACGCCGGCCTTCCAGGAGCAGGACGTCGACCGGCGGGAGCACTCGCCGCTGCGTGAGGTGTGCACCGACCACTGGCGCGACATGCTCGTCTGCTTCGGCTTCGTGATCCTGCTCAACATCGCCGTCTACACGATCCTCACCTACATGCCCAGCTACCTCACGCAGGTGCTGGACATCTCGGAGAACACCGGCCTGCTGCTCATCATCGCCGCGCAGCTGGGCATGATGGCGGTGATCCTGCCGATGGGCGCGCTATCGGACCGGATCGGCCGCAAGCCCCTGCTGCTCACCGGGTGCCTCGGCTTCCTCGCGCTCTCCTGGCCCGCCTTCTGGCTGCTGTCCCTGGGCAACGCGCTCACCACGGCGGCCGGCCTCGTGCTCCTGTCCTTCTTCCTCGTGTGCCTGCTGTGCCTGCTCGGTGGGACGCTGCCGGCGATCTTCGACACCCGGGTCCGCTACAGCGGCTTCGCGATCAGCTACAACGTCTCGACGTCGCTGTTCGGCGGCACCGCGCCCGCGGTGGTCACCTACCTCATCCAGCAGACGGGCAACCAGTTCATCCCGGCCTACTACCTGATGGCCGCGGCGGCGGTCTCGCTCGTGCCGATCCTGCTGATGAAGGAGACCGCGGGGAGGCCGCTGCGCGGCACGGTGGCGGAGCGGGAGCTGGCCGAGCAGGGTGCCTGACGGGTCAGTCGGACCAGGCCGGCGTGCGCTGGGGCGGGTCAGCGGTGGTGTGCGCGTACCAGGTCGACGATTTCGTCCATGATCTCGGTGAGGGCGAAGTCCTTCGGAGTGAAGACGGCGGCCACGCCGCGCGCGCGCAGCTGCTGCGCGTCATCCGGCGGGATGACCCCGCCGACGACTACCAGCACGTCCGCGGCACCCGCCGCGCGCAGGCCGTCGACCACAGCGGGCACCACCGCGAGATGCGATCCGGAGAGCACCGAGAGGCCCACGACGTGCACGTCCTCCTGCACCGCAGCCGCCACGATCTGCGCTGGGGTGAGCCGGATGCCCTGGTAGACCACCTCGAAACCGACGTCGCGGGCCCGCACCGCCACCTGCTCGGCGCCGTTGGAGTGCCCATCCAGGCCGGGCTTGCCGACCAGCATCCGGAGCCGCACGCCGAGCTCCGCACTGACCACCCTGACCCGGTCTCGCACCCGAGCGATCGCCGACCCCGCCTCGCCCGTCGCCGACCCCGCCTCGCCCGTCGCCGAGGCCGCCGAGACCCCGGTCGGCGCCCGGTACTCCCCGAACACGCCGCGCAACGTCGCAGCCCACTCCCCCGTCGTGGCGCCGGCACGAGCACAGGCGATCGACGCCTCGACCAGGTTGGCCTCGGTCTTCGCTGCCTCGGCGAGCCCGCGCAGGGCCTGGTCCACCGCCGGCTGGTCCCGCCCAGCCCGCCAGGCCCGGATCTGCTCGATCGCCTGCAACTCGGTCGCCGGATCGACGGTCTCGATGGCCCCGGCCCCGTCGGCCTGCAGCGGGCTGGGGTCCGTCTCGGTGAACCGGTTGACCCCCACCACCACGTCCTCGCCGTCCTCGATCCGCCGTCGCCGCCGGGC
Organism: Pseudonocardiaceae bacterium; assembly: GCA_050699435.1. Classification (GTDB taxonomy): domain Bacteria; phylum Actinomycetota; class Actinomycetes; order Mycobacteriales; family Pseudonocardiaceae. The sequence continues at coordinate 53,636 of JBOHGM010000012.1, forward strand.
CAGCGACGACACCAACTGCGACTTCATGTAGCCGGACTCGACGGCGGCGACGGCCCCGCCCATGCCCTGCACCCGGTCGATCTCAGCCCGGGCACCGTCGGCGATCTGGGCGACGCGGGCCTCGACGACCCGCGAACCCTCGAAGAGATCCTCGTACTCCAGCAGGTCGGTCTCATAGGCCAGCACCTGCTGCATCCGCAGCGCCCACTGCTGATCCCACGGCCGGGGCAGACCCAGCGCCTCGTTCCACGCGGGCAATTGCACCGCGCGGGCCCGGGCGTCGCGGGACAGCGTCACCGCGAGCATCTCCAGCACGATCCGCGCGACGTTGTTCTCCGGCTGCGCCTCGGTCAGTCCCAACGAGTTGACCTGCACGCCGTACCTGAATCGACGCAGCGTCGGGTCCTCGACTCCGTACCGCTCGCGGCAGGTCTCGTCCCAGATCCGGCTGAAGGCGCGCAGCTTGCACATCTCCTCGACGAAGCGCACCCCGGCGTTGACGAAGAACGACATCCGCCCGACGACCTTGGCGAAGTCCTCCGGCGCGACCTGCCCGCAGTCGCGCACCGAGTCGAGCACGCAGATCGCGGTGCACATGGCGTAGGCGACCTCCTGCACCGGGGTCGCACCCGCCTCCTGCAGGTGGTAGCTGCAGATGTTGATCGGGTTCCACTTCGGGATGTGGTTGACCGTGTAGGCCACCAGGTCGGTGATCAGCCGCAGGCTCGGCCCGGGCGGGAAGACGTAGGTCCCGCGGGACAGGTACTCCTTGATGATGTCGTTCTGCGTGGTGCCCGACAGCTGCGCCAGGTCGGCTCCGTGCTCCTCGGCGACGCTGGCGTAGAGCGCGAGCAGCCACATCGCGGTGGCGTTGATCGTCATCGAGGTGTTGGCCTGCGCCATCGGGATACCCTCGAACAGGGTGCGCATATCGCCGAGGTGACTGACCGGGACGCCGACCTTCCCGACCTCGCCGCGGGCCATCTCGTGGTCGGGGTCGTAGCCGGTCTGGGTGGGCAGGTCGAAGGCCACCGACAACCCCGTCTGCCCCTTGGCGAGATTGCGCCGATACAGCGCGTTGGACTTGCTCGCCGACGAATGTCCGGCGTAGGTACGCATCACCCACGGTCGGTCCCGGTCACGGTCGCTGGGGTATGGCATCGGGGCACCTCCCGGCGGCATTGCCTGACCGTCCTGAGACTACTGCGCGATAACCCCGATCCCCGGATGTCGTTTGGTCACACCACCTCTGCGGGGGACGCCGTCTCTGCGCCCACTGGCCGATGCCGAGGCTGGTCGCTGCGGTGCTGTCCGGGCGGCTGCGCCGCGAGGTCACCGTCTCCGACTGCGGATTTGCCGACCGCACTCCCCCGGATGAGGACCCCCATGACGGGCTCACCACCTCAGGCACACTGGAGGGCGCACTCCGCACAGTGGTCGAGCTCTCGGGACGTGACATGCGCCGACGCAAGCTGCTGGGCTCGGTGTTCAGCGCAGCAGCCTTCGCCGAACCAACCCTGGTGACCCTCACGGTCCCTCCGGCCGAGTCCACCGCCCGCGCCGGCGGCAGACGCATCGGTATGGCCGACGTGGAGATCCTTACCGAACAGATCATCCACCTAGGCCAGCTTGATCATCGTTACGGTTCGGGACGGGTGCGGGAGCAGATCGTGGCGCTCCTGCACAGGGAGTCAAACGAGCTTCTACACGGGACCTACTCAGAGAAGACCGGCAGGGCATTGCTCACCGCAGTCGCCAAGGCCACGCGACTGGCCGGTTACACAGCCGCCGATGTCGGTCGGCATGCGCTGGCCCAGCGCTACTACATCCAGGGACTGGATCTCACCATGCGGGCAGGTAATCGAGCCTACGCGGCCGAAATGCTCAGCGAGATGAGCCGCATGACGCTGCTGATCGGGCACAACACACCTACCGAACATGACCGGTTCCGGCACGGGCGCCAGGCTGCGGCCCTGGCTCGGGCCGGGCTCACCATCGCCCAGGGCACGGCAGCCCCCGTGCTGGTCGCCGAGCTACACGCGATGGAAGGGCGCGCGCTCGCTCTGCTCGGCGACACCCGCGGAGCCCGTCAGGCAGTGCTGACGGCACAGCGCCTCTTCGGCTCCCTACACGCCGACGATGAAGCTCCGGTCTTCTACAGCGAAGCAGCGATCGCCTCAGAACTCGGCCGTTGCCTGCACGATGTCGGTGAACCCCGAGCAAGCCATCACGATGAGCACCACGGCACTGCGCGACTACGAACCCTGGCGGGTCCGCAACCGCTGCTGGGTCCAGGCCGACCTGGCCAGCGCCTACCTACTACGCGATGACCTGGAACAAGCCGCCGCGCTGGGCCGTGACGCGCTACGCACCGCCTTCGACGTCAGTTCCCCGCGTCTTCTGGACCGGCTGCGCACTCTGCAACGTCAAGTCCGCCCACTGGGGTCGGTCTCCCCCCACCTGGCTGAACTCGACGCCCGGATCGCCGACTTCCTCGCTCGCACCGCTCGCCGCCACCAGCAGGACAACACTTTCTGATGCCCGGCGCCAGCTGTTACCGACACTCGCGCCGGGTTGGATGATCGGCCCGTTGCTCACACTCCTCCGCCCCATGAGATGGACCCTGCGGTGGCTATCGGAGACCCAGGGGGTGGTTGCTCACATCCTGCTCGGTAACGGCACGTCCCTGCTGCATACAAATCCGAGCGTGGACATGGCTTCAGACATGTAGAGGCGCTCGGCCGCGCTTCCGGACGCAGCTTGGAGGACTTTGTACTCGGCTCCGTTTTCCGCGCCCCACGCCATCGCAGCCCGCCACAGCGCTCTGCCGTGGCCGCGGTGCCGATAGTCGGGATGCACCGCGAAGTAGTGCGGCGACTGGGTTCGTGTCCCGGTGGCGTCACGCAGGACTGCCAACGGGCAGACAGTGTTGGTATCACGGTACGGCTGGGTGCGTGAATAATCTCGTCGACCATGATTCGTTCGTCTTTCATGCTCGACCAGCGCCGGTCTTTGTCGTAAGGAAGGAATCGGCTCGTGCCAGCGATGTCTACGCCGGCATTGAACAGCTCGGCGGACAGCACCCCTGGCCCTACCGGGCCGAGCGCAGGAACATACGGAACACGAACGACCGGCTCCAACCAGTCCCATCGGAAACGCATGTCCGGCAGCGTAACCACCAGCACAGATACATCAGGTCCCGACACGCGGTACGTGCCGAGGCCTGATGTATCTGGTCAGAACGGGTTGTCATCGCCGGCGGCGCATGAGCACACGTCCGACTCGGACAGCACGTCCAAGTCTGTGACGAACTCGATCTCATCAGATTCGCTCGAGTTCAGCCTGATGTCGACGTCTACGGTCATCCGGTATCATCCTTCCCTCTCGCGGTGCTGGCAATATGTAGCCAAGGGTGCCTGGGCCCGACGGTAGAGCTGCACCAAGGGCATGCAAGTGCCACATGTGCCGCTCAAGGTGCAGCCGCTACAGCCCCCTGACGCAGCAGCAGACGGTCAGCGATGCCACCCAGGCGGCTGAGGCCCTCGACTCCTTCATCAATCAGGGAGACCTGAGGATCGCGACCGACCTTGCAGATACTCGCCTTCCCGTGCGGATCAACGTGATATCTCTCGGCTGAAACTGGATGGCACCGAACTCGCATTCCTCTCCGCCTGTAAGAGCGCGAGTGGCGACAACATGGTTATGGCAGATGAATCAATTCACCTCGCATCGTCTTTCCAGCTTGCTGGCTTTCCGTGTGTGATTGCGACCCTGCAGCGGGTTCTCGATTCTGCATCCAAGAAGGTAGTGCCAGAGTTCTACACTGCCCTGGCCCACAACACGGACCCGAACCGAACCGCTCACCTGCTGCACCGCGCCATCCATAAGTACCGCAAGAACCGGGAGCGGCGCCCGTCGATGTGGGCCTTGTTCGTCCACGCCGGCGCATGAGAATACTTAATTTCCTGGCGTTGCACGTTCAGTGAACATGACGGTGCGCTGGTGTGTCCCTGAGTCCAGATCGGATCATCTGCCTCGGATGACAGTATTGTCTCACAGCGGTACAGGACGCGAACGGGGTGGCGGGAGTCGAGCGCCGGGCTCACCATGAGTGGGTGGAACTGCCCTCGAACGGCCTGCACTTCTTCCTCGGGCCTCTGCTGGCATTGCTGCTCGTCGCGTTGCTGGGGGGTTTACTGCGCTGGACCTACGGAACACACTCCCAGCACGTGGCCCCGCACACCGACCACGCCGAGGCCGAGGACCTCGGCCTGCTCCGCGAGGTGGCCGTGGTACCCACCGTGGTGGCCGCCGAGGTGTTGCGCCAGCGGCTGGCCGCGGACAGCATTCGCGCCACCGTCCGCCCCACCCCGGACAGGACCGGCCACCGAATCCTGGTCTTCGCCAAGGACGAGCCCGACGCCAGAGTCGTCCTCGCCAATCCTGACTGAGCCCGCTCACGTCACCACAGTCTGGATCCAGACTGACAAACACAGCGAGGGTCAGCGTTCCGGGGGTGCGGTGACGCGCCGGACGTCGGCACCCAGCTTGGCGAGGTTCTCCAGGAAGCGCGGGTAGCCGCGGTCGATGTGGAAGACGTCCCAGACGTCGGTGACGCCTTCCGCGCACAGTCCGGCGAGCACCAGCCCGGCGCCGGCCCGGATGTCGGAGGCCCAGACCGGGGCGCTGGAGAGCCGCTCCACGCCGCGAACGACCGCGTGGTGACCGTCGGTGCGCGCGTCGGCGCCCAGGCGCATCATCTCCTCGACGAAGCGGAACCGCGCTTCGAACACGTTCTCGGTGATCATCGAGGTGCCCTCGGAGATGGCCGACAGCGCGATCGCCATCGGCTGCAGGTCGGTGGCGAAACCCGGGTAGGGCAGCGTCACGAAGTCCACTGAGGTCGGGCGGCCGGGCATGACCACCCGGAAGGCGTCGCGCCCCACCTGGCCGACCTCGGCCCCGGCCAGCCGCAGCTTCTCCAGCACCAGGTCCAGATGGTGCGGATCGACACCCCGCACCGTGACATCCCCCTGGGTCATCGCCGCGGCGAAGGCCCACGTCGCGCCCACGATCCGATCCCCGATCACACGGTGCTCGGTGGGCGCCAGCACGTCCACCCCCTCGACGGTGAGCGTGGAGCTGCCCGCCCCGCTGATCCGGGCACCCATCTGGCGCAGCATCAGGCACAGGTCGACGATCTCCGGCTCACGCGCCGCGTTGTCGATGACCGTGGTGCCCTGCGCGAGCACCGCGGCCATCAGGATGTTCTCGGTCGCCCCCACGCTCGGGAAATCCAGCCAGATCTGCGCCCCGTGCAGCCCCTCGGCCTCGGCGACCACGCAGCCGTGCTCGATCTCGCTGCGGGCACCGAGTTTGCGCAGCCCGTTCTGGTGCATGTCCAGCGGCCGGGAGCCGATGGCGTCCCCCCCGGGCAGCGCTACCCTGGCCCGTCGGCAGCGACCTACCAGCGGGCCGAGCACACATACCGACGCGCGCAGCTTGCTCACCGACCCGTAGTCGGCCTCGTACTTGGGTTCAGCTGGTGTGGTGATACGCGTGGTGTCGCCGGCGACGTCGACCTCGCAGCCCAACCCGCGCAGCACGTCGGCCATCAGCGGGACATCGAGAATCTCCGGGCAGTTCGTCAACGTGGTGGTGCCCTCGGCCAGCAGTGCCGCGGCCATCAGCTTCAGCACGCTGTTCTTTGCCCCGACGACCTGCACCTCACCGGTCAGGCAGGCGCCACCATGGACCCTGAAATGCTCGCTCACGAGCGCACATGATGCCGGTGGCCGTCGGCTCGCTCGCAGCCGGGCAGGCTCGCCGGAACCCATATAGGTCAGCCGACGCTGCGCCCGGTGAGGCGTTATCGTCGCGCTATGGCCGTGCATCTGACGAGGATCTACACCCGCACCGGTGACGAAGGAACCAGTGGCCTCGGCGACTTCTCCCGGGTGGCCAAGACCGATCCACGGCTGGCCGCCTACGCCGATGTGGAGGAGGCCAACTGCGCGCTCGGCGTCGCGCTGGCGCTGGGATCGCTGGAGCAGCGGCTGGTCAGCGTGCTGCGGCAGGTGCAGAACGACCTCTTCGACGTGGGCGCCGACCTGTGCAGGCCCGTCATGGCAGAGGAGGGTCGGGAGGGGGCGCCGCATCCGCCGCTGCGGATCGACGAGGGCTACATCACTCGGCTGGAGAGCTGGTGTGACGAGTTCAACGCCGCATTATCGGAGCTGGACTCGTTCATCCTGCCCGGCGGCACCCCCGGCGCGGCCTTACTGCACACCGCTCGGGTGGTGACCCGAAGGGCCGAGCGGAGCACCTGGGCACTGCTGGCGGCCGACGCGGAGCGCGCCAACGTGCTCACCGCGCGTTATCTCAACCGGCTTTCCGACCTGCTTTTCATCCTGGGCCGGGTGGCCAACCCGGACGGTGACGTGCTCTGGAAGCCGGGCGGCGGGCGCGGGTCGTGAGTGCGTAACAGTGTTCTGACACCGCACGCCACTCACGACTCAGGGTGACCAGGCCGTCCTGCTTCCCGGAGGTGCCGACTCCAGCCAGGACAGGAAGCCGGTGAGGGTGTCCTGGCGCATCGCGAGTTCCAGCTCGCCAAGCTCGGTGCGGCAGCGCAGCACGATCGACCCGCTGGGCATCGCGTAGCTCTCCGGCAACGTCGGACAGCGTCGCTCCACGATCTCCAGCCGGTCCCGGTCCAGCACCCGGTCCGGGCCCGAACGCAGACTGGACACCCGGAACCAGGAGAAAGCTCCACCTCGGTAGCGCCCCACTCCCAGGTGCCAGCCACGGGGACCTTCGGCGGGGCACAACCGCAACGCCACGTCGATGCCACCACGGCGGACCAGGCGGATCCGGCGGGCCGCCCGGACGAGGATGAACAGGGCACCGGCCAGCAGGACCAAGCCGACGATCTCCCCGACACCCATGGCGGCCCCGCCCTGCGCCCGCGGAACCTCAGACGGTCTCGCCGACAGCCTTGAGCCGTGCGGTGGCCCGCGCACGGACCGAATCGGCCCGCTCCTGATCCTGCTCAGCGTCGGCCTGCTCCAGGGCCGCCCTGGCCGCCTTCGGGTCGATCTCGTGCGCGAGCTCGGCGGCCTCGGCCAGGACGCTCACCTTCTCGCCGGTGATGGACAGAAAGCCCCCGAAGACAGCCGCGGTGACCGTCTCGCCATCGGTAGTGGTGATCTTGACTATCCCGCCCTCGACGAGCTCGCCGAGCAGTGGCGTGTGCCCGGGCAGGATGCCCAGCTCACCCTCGGTGGTCTTGGCGAACACCGCGGTCGCCTTACCGGACCACACCTGGCGCTCCACCGCCACTAGCTCGACGGATATCTCAGCCACGCACGTCTCCTCGGTTCAGGTGCTCGCCACCGGCGTCTGGCAGACCGGAGTCTGCCTAGTGGCCTGAGTTTAGAGGCCCGTCAGCGCTCGGAGAGCTCCTGGTACTTGCGCTCCAGATCCTCCAGGCCACCACACAGGTAGAAGGCCTGCTCGGGCATGTGGTCGAACTCGCCCTTGCAGAGCTTGTCGAAGGATTCGATGGTCTCCTTCAGCGGCACCGTCGAGCCCTCCTGACCGGTGAACTGCTCCGCGGAGTACATGTTCTGGGACAGGAACCGCTCGATCCGCCGGGCCCGGGCGACCAGGACCTTGTCCTCTTCGGACAGCTCGTCGATACCGAGGATGGCGATGATCTCCTGCAGGTCGCTGTACTTCTGCAGGATCCGCTTGACCTCCTGGGCCACCCGGTAGTGCTCCTCCCCCACGTACTGCGGGTCCAGGATGGTGGACGACGAGGTCAGCGGGTCCACTGCGGGGAAGATGCCCTTGGCGAAGACACCTCGGGAGAGCTCCGTGGTGGCGTCCAGGTGGGCGAAGGTGGTCGCCGGTGCCGGGTCGGTGTAGTCGTCGGCAGGCACGTAGATGGCCTGCATCGAGGTGACCGAGCGGCCCCGGGTCGACGTGATGCGCTCCTGCAGCTCACCCATCTCGTCGGCCAGGGTCGGCTGGTAACCCACCGCGGAGGGCAACCGACCCAGCAGGGTGGACACCTCGGAGCCCGCCTGGGTGAACCGGAAGATGTTGTCGATGAACAGCAGCACGTCCTGGTCCAGCTCGTCACGGAAGTACTCCGCCATGGTGAGCGCGGACAGCGCGACCCGCATCCGGGTGCCGGGCGGCTCGTCCATCTGACCGAACACCAGCGCGGTGTCCTTGAGGACGTTCGCCTCCTGCATCTCCAGGAACAGGTCGTTGCCCTCACGGGTGCGCTCGCCCACCCCGGCGAACACCGACGTACCGCCGAAGTTCCTGGCCACCCGGATCATCATCTCCTGGATGAGCACCGTCTTGCCCACCCCGGCACCACCGAACAGGCCGATCTTGCCGCCCTGCACGTACGGGGTGAGCAGGTCGATGACCTTCAGCCCGGTCTCGAGCATCTCGGTCTTGCCCTCGAGCTGGTCGAACGGCGGCGGCTTGCGGTGGATCTCCCAGCGCTCGCCACTGAAGGTGGCCTCCGGGTCGTCCAGGCACTGGCCCAGCATGTTGAACACGTGGCCCTTGACCTGGTCGCCGACCGGTACCGAGATCGCGGACCCGGTGTCGGTCACCGGTGCACCGCGGACCAGGCCGTCGGGCGGCTGCATGGCGATCGCCCGCACCGTGTTGTCCCCGAGGTGCAGCGCGACCTCCAGGGTCATCGTCTTGCGCAGCGCCTCGAGCTCCACCTCCACGGTGAGCGCGTTGAACAGCTGTGGCACCTGGTCCCGCGGGAACTCCACGTCGACCACGGGCCCGGTCACCCGCACCACCCGGCCGGCCCCGGCCTCGGGCAGGGCATCAGCGGTCGTCTGCTCGGCTGTAGTCATCTCAGTCATCACTCCCCGCGGCGGACAGCGCTTCCGCGCCGCCGACGATCTCGCTGATCTCCTGGGTGATCATGCCCTGGCGGGCCTGATTGGCCTCACGGGTGAGGTCCTCGATCAAGTCGGTGGCGTTGTCGGTGGCCGCCTTCATCGCCTGCCGCCGCGCCGCCTGCTCCGATGCGGCCGCTTCGAGCAGCGCCGCGTAGATCCTGGTGTTGATGTACTTGGGCAGCAGGTGTCCGAGCAGTTCCTCGGCGTCCGGCTCGAACTCGTAGAGTGGTGGCAGCGCATCCGAGCGCCGCCGCTGATCTGCCGTGGCAGTGTCGGTGCCGGTGTCCTCGTCCCCGACGTACTCGACCTCCAGCGGCGCGATCCGGCGCACTCGCGGGGTCTGCGTGAGCATGGAGCGGAACTCGGTGTAGACCACGTGCAGCTCGTCCACGCCCTCAATCTCGTCCGGTCCGGGACCACCCTCGTCGTCGTCTGCCCCCGCGAGGAACGTCCGCACCAGCAGGCGGCCCGCCTTCGCCGCGTCCTCGTAGGACGGCTGCTCGGAGAACCCGGTCCAGTACTCCTCGATCGGGCGCCGGCGGAACTGGTAATACTTCAGCCCCTTGCGGCCGATCAGGTACAGCCGTACCGACTTTCCCTCCGTACGCAGCAGTGCCTGCAGTTCCTCCGCGGCCCGGAGCAGGTTGGCGTTGTAGCCACCGCACAGGCCCCGATCGCTGGTCAGCACCAGCACCGCCGCCCGGGTCGGGTTCTCCCGCTCGACCAACAGCGGGTTGTCCAGCGTTCCTGCGGCCCCGGCCAGCGCGGAGAGCACCTTGGTGATCTCCGCTGAGTACGGCCGGGACGCCTCCACCCGAGCCTGGGCACGGGCGATCCGTGAGGTGGCGATGAGCTCCATCGCCTTGGTGATCTTCTTCATCGACCGGACGGAGCGGATCCGCCGGCGCAGCACTCTCAGCTGGGCTGCCATCGCCGCATCACTTCTTCGGCGCCGGCTTGTTGACCTTGACCGACTCGCGGGAGACCTCGTCGGCCTCCATCGCGTCGGCCTCGGCCTCAGTGCCCAGCGAGGCACCGTCGGAGGTGGTGAACTGGCTCTTGAACTCCTTCACCGCGTCGACGAGCTGCTGCTCGGTGTCCTCGCTGAACTGCTTGCTCTCCCCGATCGTGTCGACGATGTCCTTGTGGTTGCGGCGGATGTGGTCGAGAAACTCCGACTCGAAGCGTCGGACGTCCGGTACCGGCACCTCGTCCAGGTGCCCTCGGGTGCCGAGCCAGATCGACACGACCTGCTCCTCGACGGGCCTCGGCTCGTACTGCCCCTGCTTGAGCAGCTCGGTCAGCCGGGCACCTCGCTCCAGGGCCTTGCGCGAGGTGGCGTCCAGGTTCTCCGCCCCGAACGCGGCGAACGCCTCCAGTTCGCGGTACTGGGACAGTTCCAGCCGCAACGTGCCGCCGACCGTCCTCATCGCCTTGACCTGCGCGGCACCACCGACCCGGGAGACCGAGACACCGACGTTGATCGCAGGCCGGACACCCTGGTTGAACAGGTCGGACTCGAAGAAGCACTGCCCGTCGGTGATCGAGATGACGTTCGTGGGAATGTAGGCCGCGATGTCGTTGGCCTTGGTCTCGATGATGGGCAGCCCGGTCAGCGAGCCGGCGCCCAGCTCGTCGCTGAGTTTCGCGCAGCGCTCCAGCAGCCGCGAGTGCAGGTAGAACACGTCACCCGGGTATGCCTCGCGACCCGGCGGACGGCGCAGCAGCAGCGAGATCGCCCGGTAGGCTTCGGCCTGCTTGGACAGGTCGTCGAACACGATCAGCACGTGCTTGCCCTGGTACATCCAGTGCTGGCCGAGCGCGGAGCCGGTGTAGGGCGCGAGCCACTTGTAACCGGCCGGATCCGAAGCCGGTGCCGCGACGATGGTGGTGTACTCCAGGGCACCGTTGTCCTCCAGCGTCTGGCGGACCGCCGCGATCGTAGTGCCCTTCTGGCCGATCGCCACGTAGATGCAGCGCACCTGCTGCTTCGGGTCGCCACTCGCCCAGTTCGCCTGCTGGTTCAGGATGGTGTCGATGCAGACGGCGGTCTTGCCGGTCTTGCGGTCACCGATGATGAGCTGGCGCTGGCCGCGACCGATCGGGGTCTGGGAGTCGATCGCCTTGATGCCGGTCTGTAGCGGCTCCTTCACCGGCTGCCGGTTGATCACCGACGGCGCCTGCAGTTCGAGCACCCGCTGGTCGTCAGCGGTGATCTCACCGACGCCATCGAGCGGGATGCCCAACGGGTCCACCACCCGGCCGAGGAAGCCGTCCCCGACCGGCACCGACAGGATCCTGCCGGTACGCCGGACCTCCTGGCCTTCCTCGACCTTCTCGAAGCTGCCGAGGATGACCGCACCGATTTCGCGCACGTCAAGGTTGAGCGCGACGCCCAGCACGCCGCCGGGAAACTCCAGCAGCTCGTTGGTCATCGCCGAGGGCAGGCCCTCGACCCTGGCGATCCCGTCACCGGCATAGGCGACGGTGCCCACCTCCTCGCGCGAGGTCTCGGTCGCGAATGACGCGACGTAGTTCTCGATCGCGCTCCGGATCTCATCCGAGGAGATCGTCAGCTCCGCCATGGCTATCGGTCCCTGCTCTCGTTGTGTCGAGTGTTCATCGTCTCACCCGGCAGCCATTGGGAGGCCTTCTCCAGCCGCCCGGCGACACTGCCGTCGATCACCTCGTCGCCGACCCGGATCACCAGCCCGCCGAGCAGCTCGGGGTCCAGTTCGACCTTGAGCGAGATCGACCGTTGGTAGACCCGCGACAGGGCGTCGAGCAACCGCTGTTCCTGCTGGTCCGACAGCGGGCCCCCGGCACTGACATGGGCCACCGAGCGCTCGCGGCGGGCCGCGGCCCGCTCCACGAGTTCCTCGACGATCTCATCGAGGTGACGCCGGCGGGGGGCGCGGACCGCCTGCTCGAGCAGCAGGCGGGTCACCGGCCGGGCGCGTCCGGCCAGCACGGTGTCCAGCAGCTCGAGGCGCCGCGCCACAGGTGCCGACTCGTCGCCCAGCAGAACGGCGAGGCGCGGCTCGGCGGCCAGGCTGCGGCCGAATCGGAACAGCTCGTCCTCGACGTCGGAGAGGCTGTCGTCCCGCTCGGCCAGCGCCAGCAGCGCCTGCCTGGCCAGCTCTTCGACTCCGTCGACCAGGTCCAGTGGCCGCGACCAGCGCAGTGCCACCGCCTCGCTGATCGTCTCGATGGCCAGCCGGCTCGCCTTGCTGTGCAGCAGTCCTTCGGCCATCGCCCGGCGGCCCGCCGCAGGTGCGGAGGAATCGGCGAGGTGGCGCCGGAGCACCGTCTGCTCGCCGAGCACCGCCGCGATCGTGCCCAGTTCGGTGCCGAGGCGTTCGAGATCCTCGGCGCCGGCCTGGGCGATCCGCTCCTCGAGGTGCTCGCGGCCGGTGGCCAGTGCGGTCCTGCTGGCAGACTGCATCAGCTCGTCCCCCGCCCACTGGGGACCGCGGCGGCCCCGCTCTCGGCGGCCGACATGGCATCCAGCTCATCGAGGAAGCGGTCGACCGTGCCGGCCCGTCGCGCGTCGTCGGCCAGCGACTCACCGACGATCCGGCCGGCCAGCTCCACCGCCAGCCGTCCGACCTCGGCGCGCAGCTCGCGCACCACCCGCTCGCGCTGCGTGGCCAGCTGCTCCTCGCCGCGCTGCTGGATCCGGGCGACCTCCTGATCGGCTTGCTGGCGCATCTCGTCCTTGATCGCCTGCGCATCGGCCCGAGCCGCCTCGCGGATCTTGGCCGCCTCGACCCGGGCCTCGGCCAGGGCCTCGGAGTAGCGGGTCTCGGCCTCCTGCAGGCGCTCGCGAGCCCGCTCACTCTCCTCGATCTGCCTGCGGATCAGCTCCTGGCGCTCGTTCATCGCCTTCTTGATCGGCGGTATGACGTAGCGCCAGATGACGAACAGGATCGCCAAGAAGATCGCGAGCTCGATGAAGAACGTCGCATTGGGCAGGAGGAAAAGTTGATCTCCCCCACCCTCGGCTGCCACGGTGTGCACAGTCATTCCAGGATCCCAGCCTCTCAGCGATCCAGCCTCTCAGCGATCCAGCCTCTCAGCGATCCAGCCTCTCAGCCGGCGAGCACGAACACAAAGGTCGCCATGAAGGCGAGATTGATGAAGTACATCGCCTCGCACAGGCCGACGGTGAGCAGGAA
>JBOHGM010000013.1:0-20315 GCA_050699435.1 Pseudonocardiaceae bacterium
TCAGCGGCAGGCTGGGCCGCCGCACCCGCTGCAGGCTTGGCCTGCGCACTCGTCGGAGGCTGCGCCGCGGTCGGAGGCTGCGTCGCCGTCGGAGGCTGCGTCGCCGTCGGAGGCTGCGTCGCGGTCGGAGGCTGCGCCGCCGTCGGAGGCTGCGCCGCCGTCGGAGGCTGCGCCGGTGAGTTCGCCGAGGCCCACCGCACCGGCACCGCCTGCTGATCTTGGAACCACGCGGAGGCCACGTCGTCGAAAATCGGCGTCGAGTGCTGCAGCGTCGCCCGGGGCCCCGGTCCGGGCGACGCTGCAGCCCCGCCCGGCCCACCCGGCCGGAACAGGTCCCGGCCTGATACGGCACTGGGCATGGCCGCTGGCGGATTCGCAGGCGATGGAGCCGAAGCGGGTGGCGGGTCCGCAGACACCGACCGATCACCGGTTCTGCGCGGCAACGCAGCGTCCGGCGGCGGGTCCCCAGACACCGACCGATCACCGGTTCTGCGCGGCAACGCAGCGTCCGGCGGCGGGTCCCCAGACACCGACCGATCACCGGTTCTGCGCGGCAACGCAGCGTCCGGCGGCGGGTCCCCAGACACCGACCGATCACCGGTTCTGCGCGGCAACGCAGCGTCCGGCGGCGGGTCCGGCGCGCTCGGCCGCGCGACAGGCCGCGCACCGTTGCCGTTCATCACGTGCCCGGCTAGGCCGGCCCGGTACTCCTGCGAAACCAGGGTGGCATCGGGCTCGGTAGACCGGTGGACCGTTGGCTCGGCCTGATCCGAGGTGGATCTGGTGCCAGCGGGTGGGGCGGTGCCGGCGGCGCGCGGATCGGCCGTCTCCGATACCGGCCGGACCAGCCGGGACGGCATGGTGACACAGGCGCAGATGCCGATGCCGTCGTCACCTCGGCGCAGCCGCACCTGCAGGCCGTGCCGCACGGCCAACCGGCCGACCACGAACAGCCCCATCCGGCGAGACACCGAGGCGTCCACCACCGGTGTGCTGGCCAACCGCTCATTGGCCTCGGCGACTTCTGTCTCGGCCATTCCGACGCCGTGGTCCAGCACCTCGATCGCGACCGAACCGTCCGTGCCGAACTCGGCAGTCACCGTCACGTGGGTATCCGGCGGGGAGAACTGAGTCGCATTGTCCAGCAGTTCGGCCAGCAGGTGTACCAGGTCGCCCGCCGTCCTGCCGAGCACCAGCACGCCGGGCGGCTGCTGCAGTACGAGCCGCTGGTACTGCTCGACCTCGGACACCGCCGCGCGCAGCACGTCGACCAGCCGTACCGGGCGGCTGGCCCGCTTCGCCGCTTCGGTGCCCGCCAGAACCAGCAGGTTGTCGCTGTTGCGGCGCATGCGGGTGGCGAGGTGGTCGAGCTGGAACAGATTGTCCAGCTGTTCCGGGTCCTGTTCACCGCTCTCCAGCCGGTCGATGAGCTGGATCTGACGCTCGACCAGACTCTGGCTGCGCCGAGAGAGGTTGACGAAGATGTCGTTGACATGGGCCCGCAGCGTGGCCTGCTCGCCGGCCAGCCGCACCGCCTGACGGTGCACCTCGTCGAACGCCCTGGCGACCTGGCCGATCTCCTCATGGGTATCGACCGCCATCGGCTCGATCGTCTCGGCAGGCACGTCGCCCTCTCGCACCCGGGCCATGGCTGCCGGCAGCCGCCGGTCGGCGACCTCCAGCGCGGTGCGCTTCAGCACGCCGAGCGGCCGGAGCATCGAGCGGGCGATCAGGATGCCGATGAGCACGCCCAGGCCGAGCGCGAAGATCAGGACGACCGCGTTCCAGCCTGCCGTTGCGCGCGCCTCATTGCGCAGCGCCAGCGCCGTCCGGTGGATCCGCTGCTGCAGCTCGTTCTCGATGGTGGCGAGATCACCGGCGGCATCGGCGGTGCGCACACTCCACTCGTCCGGCGAGATGTCCAGCGAACTGTTCTGCAGACCGCGGTTGAGCACGAGCTGCATGAGCCGCTGCCGGGACAACTCGGGGTCCCCGACGGCCCGGGCGATGTAGTTGGCCCGCTCAGCCGGCTCCAGTGCGGCGGCGAATTCCTCCTGCGCGGTGCCGAGCCGGACCCCCGCCGCCCGCACGTCGTCGAGCTGCAGCGGCGCGACGTTGTTGACGTACAGCGCGGACAGGATGATCGCGTGCTGGCGGCTGACCTGTTCGCGGGCGCCGAGCAGGGCGTGCGCGGCGGCGGCATCGTCAGCGACGGCGACATCGTCGAGTTGGCGGATGAGCGCGTCGTCCAGTTCGATCAGCGGCTCGATGGCGGCCCCGTACTCGGTGACCAACACCTCCACCGGGCCGGTTCCGGTCGTCACGCTCTGGCGCAGTGTGCGCAGTGCACGAAGATCATCTAGCGCAGCCAGGTAGCCGGACGGCCGCAGATCCTCGACCCGATCGGCGGCTGTCCGGACCGCCGCAGTGCGATTGGCGACGGCCCCGAATTGCAGCTCCAGCGGCTGCCGGTCGCCGGAGCGTCCGGTGGCGACAAACGCGGTGGCAAGTTCCCGTTCCCGCTGAACCGCGCTGATCAGGTCGGACAGCTTCTGCTGGACGTCGGTGATCTGGGAGATCCTGATGTAACGCGGCGCGGCACCGGCCTGGTCGACGATCCGCAGCACCCCCACGACCAGGGCCACCAAGGTCGGCACCAGGAGCACGGCCACCAGCTTGACCAGCACCGGCCAGTTGCGCCAGTGCCACCGGGACAGCGTGGGGCCCGAATCGATCATGACCAGCCTCCCGCGGCGGCGGGGAGTCGCGAGATGCTCGCTGGCACGGTGGTGTCCCTCCGCAGGGCTCGAAAGCTGCCGGCAGACGTATCCGGCTCGCGCCCCTGGTCACCGCGGTCGTATCGCGTCCGTACCGCACGGACGCCGGTACCCTGGCACCGAGCCGGATACACCCGATGTGGGGACGGACGATACGACGGGCTGAGCAATGCCGTCCCGCAGGCCACCGCAGACCGTCCTCCCTGTGCGGCGAGGGCGCCAGTGCCGTCTGCCGATACCGCCCGGACGGCCCAGACAGCACCGCCCGATTGGACGCATGAAACTCCGCCGAGTGAGCCATCGCTTAGCTGTTCACTCCATCGGATCAAGCCGTTCACGCGTAGCCTACCCATCAGGCAGCCGATCGAAAGCGCGGGGGCTAAGTTGCGGCAGACCGCAGGCGCGTGACCCGCATGACCCTGTTCAACCCGGAGGCACACGTTGAGCCCATCGCCCGACGCCGGACCGCTCATCGTCCAGTCGGACAAGACGCTGCTGCTTGAGGTCGACCACCCGGCGGCCGCGGAGGCGCGCGCTGCGATTGCACCTTTCGCTGAACTTGAGCGAGCACCCGAGCACGTGCACACCTACCGGGTCACCCCGCTCGCGCTGTGGAACGCCCGAGCTGCCGGGCACGACGCCGAGCAGGTCGTCGACGCGTTGGTGTGCTTCTCCCGCTACGCCGTGCCGCAGGCAATGCTGGTCGACGTCGTGGACACCATGGGCCGCTACGGCCGGCTGCAGCTGGTGCAGGACCCCGCGCACGGCCTGGCGCTGGCCTCGCTGGACCGCGCCGTGCTTGAAGAGGTGCTCCGGCACAAGAAGATCGCTCCGATGCTGGGACCCCGGCTCGACGGAGACACCGTGCTGGTGCATCCCTCCGAGCGCGGCCGGCTCAAGCAGGCCCTGCTCAAGGTCGGCTGGCCGGCCGAGGACCTGGCCGGCTACGTCGACGGCGAGGCGCACCCCATCGACCTGGCCGAAGACGGCTGGTCGTTGCGCGGCTACCAGCGTGACGCGGTCACCGGGTTCTGGGCGGGCGGTTCCGGCGTCGTGGTGCTGCCCTGCGGGGCAGGCAAGACGCTGGTGGGGATCGCGGCGATGGCGCAGGCGCGCGCCACCACGCTGATCCTGGTCACCAACACGGTGGCCGGTCGGCAGTGGAAGCGTGAACTGATCGCGCGCACCTCGCTATCCGAGGACGAGGTCGGCGAGTACTCCGGTGAGCGCAAGGAGATCCGCCCGGTGACCGTCGCGACTTACCAGGTCATGACGCGCAAGTCCCGCGGCGAGTACCGGCACCTCGACCTGTTCGACTCCCGGGACTGGGGGTTGATCATCTACGACGAGGTGCACCTGCTGCCCGCACCGGTCTTCCGGATGACCGCCGACCTGCAGTCCCGCCGACGGCTCGGGCTCACCGCCACGCTGGTGCGAGAGGACGGCCGGGAAGGCGACGTGTTCTCCCTGATCGGGCCGAAGCGCTACGACGCGCCCTGGCGCGACATCGAGTCACAGGGCTGGATCGCTCCAGCGGAGTGCGTCGAGGTACGCGTCACGCTCACCGACGCCGAGCGGCTCAGTTATGCCACCGCCGAGCCCGACGAGCGCTACCGGGTCTGCTCCACCGCCGGGACCAAACTACCCGTCGTCCGCGCCATCCTGGACCGCCACCCCGACGAGCCGACCCTGGTGATCGGCGCATACCTGGACCAGCTGGAGGAACTCGGCGCAGCATTGGACGCGCCGGTCGTGCAGGGCTCGACGCGGAACAACGAGCGGGAGGCCCGCTACGAGGCGTTTCGACGAGGCGAGGTGCGCACCCTGGTGGTGTCCAAGGTGGCCAACTTCTCCATCGACCTGCCCGAGGCGTCGGTGGCCGTGCAGGTCTCCGGCACGTTCGGCTCCCGGCAGGAGGAGGCCCAGCGCCTCGGCCGGTTGCTGCGCCCCAAGGGCGACGGCCGGCAGGCGCACTTCTACTCGGTGGTCTCCCGCGACACCCTGGATACCGACTACGCCGCGCACCGCCAGCGTTTCCTCGCCGAGCAAGGCTACGCCTACCGCATCATCGACGCCGACGACCTCCTCGGCCCCCCAGTCCCCGAGTCAAGCTAGCCCCCTTTCCGCGTTCTGGATGCAGACTGCAGTAATTCAGGCACGCTTTACTGCAGTCTGCATCCAGAACACGATCAAGAGCAGGGGGCTGGTGATCGCCCGTCGCGGGTTCTGCCGGTCACTGCGCACCGAGGTGGCGCACTCCACGCAAAACTCAGCTAAAACTTGAGTTCACTGTGACACGCAGCCGTGAATCTAAAGTCAGACTGAACCGCTTCTGCTCGGCGATCGACGATAGGCCGTCAGCACCTCGTCCAGTTCCCGTACCGGTTTGCTGCGCTGCCACGGTGAGAGTGCTGCCCGCAGCTCGGTGATGCGCTGGTCAATACGCGCTGAGGTGTAGGTAGCGGTGAGCGCGACAACCTCACCCATGACCCGAGTAGCTTCCGCGATCTCAGTTTTCTGGACGAACGCTCCAGCTTGAAAGAGCATGCAAAAGGCATAGTTGTGCACGTTGGCCGGGTCCGCGACCACGAGTGACTTCGAGGCTGTGTCCAGGGCGCGGTCAGGCTCGCCGAGCAGCAAGGCGCAGTCGCTCATCGCCCCCCAGATGCGTGACTCGTCCTGATAAAAGTACGCCCACCGCGGATCGCCGGGCTCAGACCCGATCCTGGCTGCCGCGGCTTGTGCGGTGTCCAGCGCCTTGCGGCAGGCGTCGGCTTGCCGGTCGGCCGCAAAGGCTCGCGCAGCACGATCAGCGGCATCCGCCTCAACCCGTGGGTCGCCGGTCCGCGATGCCCACGACTGGGCGGCGATAGCGTGATCAATACCCGTGGGTGCCCTGCCCTCCCAGGTGGCGAGCTGGCTCATCGAGCCCAGAGCAAAGGTGACCAGCTCGACGTTCTGGGCGTCGTGCGCAGCGCTGCGGGCATCCTCGTAATAATGCTGCGCACCGCGATAATCGCCCAAATTGAAGCGCATCCAGCCGACCATCCGGGTCAGCTCAGCATACACCGATATCGCGAGTTGCCGAAACTCGGGTGGTGCCGATTTGGCCAGGCGGCGCGCGAGTGCCCGATGCCCGAGGGTACTCTGCAGGGTGAGCGAAGGGCCGAGCACACTGCTTTGCCGAGAAAGCGTTTTCACCATCCCGGTGCAGTAACGCAGCGCTGACTCATGGAAATCGGAGGCACCCTGGACCACGCGGGCCACCTGGACGTGCTCGTCCGGGTCGAGCACGTCGAACAACGGCGCGGCAGCGGCCACCGTAAACGCCGCGCTGAGCTTGGACATCAGCTCACGCCGGTTCACCGACGACGTGAGTCGCTGCATCCACATCACGATCACCTGCGCCAATTCCTGATAGCTGATCTCATGCAGCCGCTGCAGGAGCGAGGCTGCTCCTCGTGACCGGCGGACCGGCGAGAGAGCGCCTCGGCTGTCCCCGTCGCGTCCACTGAAAAGATCGACCAGCAGGGATTCCGTTTCTTGAGCGATAACGGCTTCATTCGTGGGCGCCAGCGCCTGGGCGCTGTCCTGGTGGCGGTAGTCGGCCAGATCGACAACGAGATCGCTGACGCGGCACTGGTACAGCTGTGCCAACTTGCCCAGGACGTCCAGCGATGGTTCATGGCCGGTGGAGCTGGGCCAGTTCTCCCAGTACGAGAAGTTCTTGAACGTCTTGGGCTCGTCGGGCCAGTACCGGTTCCACTCCTCGGCGGCCTGGCGCTGGCTCCAGGTGCGGGCCAGCCGGAAGGCCACCCGGGCGTTGACGCGGTACCTGGCCCGGAAGAGCTCGGCCACCTCCACCCAGGTCTTGCCCTGAGTACGCAGGTCAGCGACAAGCCAGGCTTGCTCCTGCCGCACACTGCGCAACCTTTCACCCACGTTCCCCACCACCCTGCCGCGCCGAGTCACCTGCCCATCACTGCTGGTAGACCGTACCTGGCCGACGCTACCGGATAGCTGACCAACGCTTCCCGCCTCGCGGGGAAGAACTGGTTCACTCGCTCAGCGCGGGCCGGGGCGGGTGAGACCGGCTTCGCCTGCGCCGCGGGATGCCACCACCTGGTCGATCCGCGCCAGCGCCTCGGCAGCGCGCTCCGATGGTGGCGCGGCGCTGAGGTCGATCAGCCGGATCGGCGGGCCCAACTCGACCAAGGTGGGCAGGTATTCGGCCCGGGTCACCCGCCACCCACGGCCCGGTTCGTGGATGAAGGTGAACCGGGCGATGACACCCTCCTCGGTACTGCCACGGGGCTCGGAGTGCCGCGCGACGTGGTTGCCCAGCCCGTAAGCCACCCACTCCCCCTCGATCAGTTCGAACGGCTGCACGACGTGCGCGTGGTGTCCGACGATGAGGTCTATCGCCGGATCGGCGAGCAACACCGCGGCGAGTTCGCGCTGCTCGCCGGTGGGCTCGGCCTGGTATTCCGCCCCCCAATGCAGGCTGGCGATCACCACGTCGGCACCCGCCTGCTTGGCAACCCGGGCGGCTGCGAGCACCGCGTCGGCGTCCAGTGTGTTGGCCAGCCACGGCGCGTCGGCCGGGAGCTCGAGACCGTTGTAGCCGTAGCTGAACGACACCTGGGCCACCCGCGCGACACCGAGGTCATGGATCAGCGGCCGGGCCGCCTCCGGCGCGGACCGGGCCGAGCCGGTATGCACCAGCCCGGCGGCGTCCAGCGCATTGAGCGTGCGCTGCACACCGTCGCGGCCCTGGTCCAGGGTGTGGTTGGAGGCCGTGCTGCAACTGTCGTAACCCGCCCTGGCCAGCGCGTCCGCCACCTGCGGCGGAGCGTTGAAGCTGGGGTAGCCGACAAACGGACCCCCGCGCTCGGCCAGCGGTACCTCCAGGTGGCACAGCGCGAGATCCGCTGCGGACACCGCTGGGGCGACGCCGGCCAGCAGCGGACTGAAATCGGGCACCGTGGTTGCTGAATCTGCGACGGCCTGCTCGGTCAGCGCTGGGTGGATCAGCACGTCCCCGCTGGCCACGACAGTGAACGAGGCCGGTCTCGGGGCGGCCGGAGCGCTCGCCGGAGGGGGCAGGCTTGCCGGTCCGGCCGGCTGCCGGTCCGCTACCCAGCCCGTGAGCACCGTGTACACCAGCACGAGGGTGGCGCCGAGCACGCCACCGACTGCGAGGGCATTGCGCCCGTTGCGCCCCACGAGACGCGACCGTACCTGCCGGGGGCTACACCGTCGCTTCCGGTTCGGGAACGCGTAGTCCGGGCGGCAGCTGCTGCTCCAGACCGAACGGTTCGAGGTACTCGCCCAGGACGCCCTCGAAGGCCGCTGCGACCTCCTCGGTACCCCAGTCGGCACCGCGCAGCACCGGATCCTTGATCCCCGGCTGGCGCACCAGGTGCAGTTGGTCTCCGGTGAACCGGATGAGCTGCCCGGTGATTCCCGTGGAGCGGTCCGAGAGCAGGTAGGTGATCAGCGGGGCAACCCGCTCGGGAGCATGCTCCGGCGTGCAGCGCAACCGAGCCGCCGGGGAAGCCTCCACCATCCGGGTCCAGGCCAGCGGGCAAACCCCGTTCACCCGCACCCCCAGGCCCTCCAGATCCAGCGCCCAGGAATAGGTCAACGACGCGACCGCACCCTTCGATGCCGCATAGGTACCGGCCCTGCGCTGGCCGAACAACGAGCTCGACGCGATGTTGACGATCGATCCGGTCCGCTGCCTGCGCATCACCCGCGCGGCGGCGATACCGCAGTACAGCACGCCGAGAACATTGACCTCGATGAGTTCGCGGACGGCGTCGACCTGCTCCGCCCAGGGCAGCGCCTCGTGGTGCAGACCCGCGTTGTTCACCAGACCGTCGACCCGGCCGAACTGCGCCAGACACCGCTCGACGATCGCGCTGGCCTGGTCCGGATCGCGAACCGATTGCGAACTGGCCACTGCCCGGCCGCCTTCCGCGACGATCCGGTCCGCGACTGCCTCGGCGAGCTCCCCTTCGACGTCGTTGACCACCACGCAGGCTCCGGCCCGCGCCGCGTGCACCGCGTAGGCCGCCCCGAGACCGCGGCCGGCACCGGTGATCACCACCGCCTTACCCTTGAGTAGGTCCATGGCTGCGCACCCTTCCCCGACCGGTGCCGGCGGCCCGGCGACACCACCAGTCTCCGGTGCTGATTCACGTGAAATGGTGGGTGTTCGGCCAGGGGCTGCTGCGGCGCGCCCAACGGGTGCATCCGTTCGGTGTAGTAGCGCTGCGGTGTTGTAACGTTGGGCCTGCCCAGCCGCTACTCGACGGCCAGCCACTACTCGACGGTGAGCACCAGCGGTCCGTCCTCGGTGACCGCGATGGAATGCTCCCAATGCGCCGCCCGAGAGCCGTCCTGGGTCACCACGGTCCAGCCGTCGTCGAGTTCCTCGGTGAGGTGGCTTCCCGCCGTGAGCATCGGCTCGATCGCCAGCGTCATGCCGGTCATCAAGCGGGGACCGCGTCCGGGGCGGCCGACATTGGGCAGGAAGGGCGCCATGTGCATGGCGGTGCCGATGCCGTGTCCGCCGTAGTCGGCCACGATGCCGTACGAGATCCCGTCCGCCGCCCCGGCCGCCACGGCTGCCGACTCCACGGCGTAGCAGATGTCCGTGAGCCGTCCGCCTGGTCGCGCCGCGACGATACCGGCCTGCAGGGCGACCCGGCAGGCCGCGGAGAGCCGGATGTCGGCCTCGGACCCCGTTCCGACCTGCACCGTCACCGCGGCGTCGCCGTGCCAGCCGTCCAGGATCGCACCGCAGTCCAGGGAGAGCAGGTCACCGTCGGCGAGCACCTGCGCCCGGCTCGGGATTCCGTGCACCACCTGATGGTTCACCGAACTGCAGATCGACCCGGGGAATCCGTGGTAACCCTTGAAGGACGGCACCGCCCCGGCATCTCGGATCGACTGCTCAGCCAGCTCGTCCAATTCACCGGTGCTCACCGACGCTCGGGCGTGCCGCTGGAGCAGCCGCAACGTCCGGGCCACCACCGCACCGGCGGCCCGCATCGCCTCGATCTCGCCGGGCGACTTCAGCTCGATGTCCCGGCCTCGCAACCGCCGCACCACGGCACGCACCCCGCCGCCAGTCATGGCCTGCTCACGCCCGGGGTATGCAGCACGACCAGCGCCCGGGCCGTGACGTTCTCGACCGGACCGACGGCGGGAACGGTGACCAGCCGGTCGGAGTAGAATTCGAGCAGCGGCGCGGTCTCCTCCTGGTACACCTGCTGCCTGCGCCGGATCACGTCGACGGTGTCGTCCTCGCGGCCGCGGGCCAGCAGCCGCTCCACCACCACGTCCTCGGGCACGTCGAGCTGCAGCACGGCATCGAGTTCGCAGCCGTGGGTACGCAGCAGGTCGGCCAGCACCTCGGCCTGCTTGACCGTACGGGGGAATCCGTCGAGCAGAAATCCCCCGTCGCAGTCCACATCGGCCAGCCGCTCGCGAACCATGTCGATGGTGAGCTGGTCGGGCACCAGCCCACCCGAGTCCAGATACTCCTTGACCTTCTTGCCCAGCTGGGTCTCGTCGCCGATGTGTTCCCGGAACAGCTCACCGGTGGAGATATGGGGCACACCGAGCTCTTTGCTCAGCACGGCCGCTTGGGTACCTTTTCCGGCTCCGGGCGGGCCGAGGATCAGGATTCGCACTATCGGAGGAACCCTTCGTAGTTGCGCTGCATCAGCTGACTCTCGATCTGCTTCACGGTGTCGAGTCCGACGCCCACCATGATCAGCACGGCAGTGCCGCCGAATGGGAAGTTCTGGTTCTGTCCTTCCCCGGTCAGATCGAGGAACAGGTTGGGCAGCACAGCCACGGTGCCCAGATACAGTGAGCCGGGCAGGGTGATGCGGCTCAGCACGAAACTCAGGTACTCAGCGGTGGGGCGCCCGGGCCGGATGCCGGGAATGAACCCGCCGAACTTCTTCATCTCCTCGGCACGTTCCTCGGGGTTGAACGTGATCGCCACGTAGAAGTACGTGAAGAAAATGATCATCAGGAAGTACACCGTGATGTGTACCGGACTTGCCGTATCGACCAGATATCGGCTGATGAGCGTCTGCCACCAGCTCGGCTCGGGGTCCGTCGGCGAGGTGGTGAGGCTGAGCACCAAGTTCGGCAGGTAGATCAGCGACAAGCCGAAGATGACCGGGATGACGCCCGCCTGGTTCACCTTCAACGGCAGGTACGTCGAGGTGCCACCGTACATCCGGCGCCCGATCATCCGCTTGGCGTACTGCACCGGGATCCGCCGTTGCCCCTGCTCGACGAACACCACGCTGGCAATGATCGCCAGACCGAAGAGGCATACGAAGAAGAACACCAGCGGGCCGTTGCGGTCCAGGATGTTCTTGCCCTCCGTGGGAATGCGGGAGGCGATCGAACAGAAGATCAGCAGTGACATGCCATTACCGATGCCGCGCTCGGTAATAAGCTCACCGAGCCACATGACCACACCGGTGCCCGCCGTCATCACCGCGACGATGACGATCAGGTTGAACACTGACTGGTCAGGGATGGGAGGGAATGGGCAACCAGCGAACAGCTGGCCGCGCACGGCCAGTGCGACGATTCCGGTGGACTGCAGGACGGCCAGCGCCATCGTCAGATATCGGGTGTACTGGGTCAGCTTGGTCTGGCCGGACTGACCCTCCTTCTTCAACTGCTCGAATCGCGGGATCACTACCGTGAGCAGCTGGACGATAATGCTCGCGGTGATATAGGGCATGATCCCCAGCGCGAACACCGCCAACTGCAACAATGCCCCGCCGCTGAACAGGTTGATCAGCGAGAAGACGTTGGCGTTGGCGCCGCCCTCCACCTGGTCGATGCACTGCTGGATGTTGACGTAGGAGACCCCAGGTGAGGGCAGCACCGCACCGATCCGGTAGACCACCACGATCCCGAGCGTGAACAGGATCTTGCGGCGGAGATCCGGCGTGGCGAAGGCCGAGCGGAAGGCGCCGAGCACTCCTACCTCCTGGGCACGGCCGTCGTGGGGCCGACGTCGATCGTGGACCGGCACGCGCACCGCCGGGGGCGGCGGCCAGCCAGTTCCGGGGCATGGCACGGCGCTTGCCTGCCGACGCCCCGACTACTGTGGCCGACTGTAACAGCAGCGGCCGACTGTAACAGCAGCGTGCCGGACAGCGGCCGGTCCGGGACCAGACCCGAGCGCGCGGCTACAGCTCGGTGCTGCTGCCGCCGGCCGCGGCGATCTTCTCCCGCGCGGAACCGGAGAAAGCCTGGGCGCTGACCTGCACTGTGACCCCATCAAGGTCGCCGTCGCCGAGCACCTTCACCGGCAACCCCTTACGCACCGCGCCGACCGCCACCAGCTCCAGCGGCCCCACAGCACCCCCATCCGGGAACAGCCGGGCCAGGTCGCCGACGTTGACCACCTGGTACTCGGTGCGGAACCGGTTGCGGAATCCCTTGAGCTTGGGCAGCCGCATGTGGATCGGCATCTGCCCGCCCTCGAAGGTGGCAGGCACATTCTTACGGGCCTTGGTCCCCTTGGTGCCGCGGCCGGCGGTCTTGCCCTTCGACGCCGCACCGCGGCCGACCCGGGTCTTGGCGGTCTTCGCGCCCGGCGCCGGACGCAGGTGGTGGATCTTGATGGTCACTTCGGATCGACCTCCTCCACCGCCACCAGATGGCGGACGGTGGCGATCATGCCGCGGACCTGGGGGTTATCCTCCCGGACCACGGACTGCCGGATCTTGCGCAGCCCGAGCGAGCGCAACGTCTCCCGTTGGTTGCGCTGGCGGCCGATGGTGCTGCGAATCTGAGTGACCTTGAGCTGGCCCATGTCACACCCCCTGCTTGGCACGCGCTCGCAGCATCCCAGCCGGCGCCACGTCCTCGAGCGGCAGCCCGCGGCGCGCGGCCACCTCCTCGGGCCGCTGCAGGCCCTTCAGTGCGGCGACGGTGGCGTGCACGATGTTGATGGCGTTGTCGCTGCCCAGTGACTTGGACAGCACGTCGTGCACACCCGCGCACTCCAGTACCGCGCGCACCGGCCCGCCTGCGATGACCCCGGTACCGGGACTCGCCGGGCGCAGCAGCACCACGCCGGCCGCGGCCTCACCAGTGATCGGGTGCGGGATGGTTCCTGCGATCCGGGGCACGCGGAAGAAGTTCTTCTTGGCTTCCTCCACCCCCTTCTGGATCGCCGCAGGCACCTCCTTGGCCTTGCCATAGCCGACGCCGACCATCCCGTCGCCGTCGCCGACCACGACCAGGGCGGTGAAGCTGAAGCGCCGACCGCCCTTGACGACCTTGGCCACCCGGTTGATCGCCACCACGCGCTCGAGGTGTGGGCTCTTCTCCTGCTGGGCCGCCCCGCCGCGGCCGCCGTCCCGACGGTCCCGGCGATCGCTGCGCTCGCCGCCGCCTTCCCGCCGCATGCGTCCAGGCATCAGGCGTCCCTTCCGTTGCTCAGGTACCGCTGTTGCTCGCTGGTGTCGGTCATCACTTCAGAACTCCAGACCCGCCTCGCGGGCGGCGTCCGCCAGCGCCGCGATCCGGCCGTGATAGTCGTGCCCGCCGCGGTCGAAGACCACCTGACCCACGCCTGCCGCCTTGGCCCTGGCGGCGATCAGCGCACCGACCTTGGCCGCCTTGGCCTTCTTGTCCCCGTCCAGCGCCCGGACCGCCGGCTCGATGCTGGACGCCGCGGCCAGCGTGTGCCCGGCCAGGTCGTCCACCAGTTGCACCGCGATGTGCCGGGACGACCGGTTGACCACCAGGCGCGGCCGCTCGGGGGAACCGCTGATCCGCTTACGCAGCCGGACGTGCCGGCGAGACCGGGCCAACCTGCGCCGAGTCGAGACGTCGCGGCCAACCCGCGGCCGCTTGATCGCTTCAGTAGTTGTCGCCATCACTTACCTGTCTTCCCGACCTTGCGCCGGATCTTCTCGCCTGCGTAGCGCACGCCCTTACCCTTGTAGGGGTCCGGACGGCGCAGCCTGCGGATCGTTGCAGCGACTTCGCCGACCTTCTCCTTGTGAATGCCCGCCACGGAGAACCGGGTCGGGCTCTCCACCGTGAAGGTGATCCCCTCCGGCGCCTTGACCGGCACCGGGTGGCTGTAGCCCAGGGCGAACTCCAGGTCCGAGCCCTTGAGCAGCACGCGGTAGCCGACGCCGTGGATCTCCATCTTCTTCTCGTAGCCCTGGCTGACCCCGACGACCATGTTGTTCACCAACGTACGGGACAGCCCGTGCAGCGCCTTGCTGCGCCGCTCGTCGTCCGGCCGCTGCACCAGGAGGGTGCCGTCCTCGGCCCGCTGCACGATGATCGGTTCAGCCACGGTGTGCGCCAGGGTGCCCTTGGGGCCCTGGACCGTCACGGTGCGCCCGTCGATGGCCACCTGGACCCCGGCAGGCACGGTGATCGGCTGCTTGCCGATGCGCGACATCTCGTCTGCTCCCCTCTCACCAGACGAAGGCGAGGACTTCCCCGCCCACGCCCTGCTTGGCGGCCTGCCGATCAGTGAGCAGCCCGGTGGACGTGGAGATGATCGCCACTCCGAGGCCACCGAGCACCTTCGGCAGTGCGGTCGACTTCGCGTACACCCGCAGGCCGGGCTTGGATACCCGGCGCAAGCCCGCAATGCTGCGCTCCCGGTTCGGGCCGTACTTCAACTCGACCACCAGGGACGTGCCCACCGCGGCCTCCTCGGAGTGGAAGCCCGAGATGTAGCCCTCCCGCTGGAGAATCTCGGCAATGTGCACTTTGAGCTTGGAATGCGGCATCACGACCTGGTCGTGGTATGCCGAGTTCGCGTTGCGCAGACGGGTCAGCATGTCTGCGATCGGATCGGTCATCGTCATGGCGACCTCGTGGGTCCCTTCCCGCCGTGGTTCCCTCCCGGGCCTGCGGCGATCTGTGTGGCTTCGCCTCGTGAGTGGCATTCGGTGCTATAGCACTCAACGCCACTCACGACTACCAACTTGATTTGCGCACGCCGGGTAGCTCGCCGCGGTGTGTCATCTCGCGCAGGCAGATGCGGCACAGCCCGTACTTCCGGTACACCGCACGCGGGCGCCCGCAGCGCTGGCAGCGGGTGTAGCCCCGCACCGCGAACTTCGGCTTGCGCGCCGCCTTGATGACCAGCGCCTTCTTCGCCATCAGCTCTCCTTGAAGGGGAAGCCCAGGCGACGCAGCAGCGCCCGGCCCTCCTCGTCGGTGGTCCCGGAGGTGACCACGGTGATATCCATGCCACGCTGGCGGTCGATGCTGTCCGGGTCGATCTCGTGGAACATCGACTGCTCGCCCAGCCCGAACGTGTAGTTGCCGTTGCCGTCGAACTGGGTCGGCGACAGACCACGGAAGTCCCGGATGCGGGGCAGCGCGATGGTCAGCAACCGATCGAGGAACTCCCACATCCGGTCACCGCGCAGCGTGACCTTGGCGCCGATCGGCATCCCCTCACGCAGCTTGAACTGCGCGATGGACTTGCGGGCGCGCTGCACCTGGGGCTTCTGGCCCGTGATCGTCGCCAGGTCACGGACGGCGCCGTCCATCAGCTTGGCGTCGCGGGCGGCGTCTCCGACGCCCATGTTCACCACGACCTTGACCACCCTGGGCACCTGCATCGGGTTGCGGTAGGCGAACTGCGCACGCAACGCGGCGACGATCTCCTCGTGGTACCGGGTCTTCAGCCTCGGTACCTGCACTGCGCTTTCGGTGCTGTCTACGACCGTCATCTCAGATGTCCTTGCCGTTGCGCCGCGACACGCGCACGCGCCTGCCTTCGTCGTCGGTGCGGTAACCCACCCGGGTCGGCTTGCCGCCGGAGTCGACGACCATGACATTCGAGATGTCGATAGAAGCCTCCTGGGTGACGATGCCGCCGGTCTGCGCACCACGCTGGGTGCGGCTGACCCGGGTGTGCTTCTTGATCCGGTTGACCCCCTCGACCAGCACTCGGCCGGTCTCCGGGTAAGCCTGGATCACCCGGCCCTTGGCGCCCTTGTCCTTGCCTGCGATGACGACAACCGTGTCGCCTTTGCGCACTCTCATCGCTACAGCACCTCCGGGGCCAGCGAGATGATCTTCATGAACCGCTTGTCCCGCAGCTCCCGGCCCACCGGGCCGAAGATCCGGGTACCGCGCGGCTCGCCGTCCGGCTTGATGAGCACGGCGGCGTTCTCGTCGAACCGGATGTAGGAGCCGTCCGGGCGGCGCTTCTCCTTCGCGGTGCGCACGACGACGGCCTTGACGATGTCTCCGCGCTTGACGCCGGCACCGGGGATGGCCTCTTTGACGGTCGCCACGATGATATCGCCGATACCGGCGTAACGGCGCGCACTGCCGCCGAGCACCCGGATGCACAGGATCTCCTTGGCACCCGTGTTGTCGGCCACCCGCAGTCGCGACTCCTGCTGGATCACGTCAACTCCTTCTCGCGCCCGGCAGAATTCCGCAGCCCATCGGAGCAACTCCTATCGGAGCTATTCAGCGGGCAATTCATGGGCACTGA
The DNA here is from genome assembly GCA_050699435.1 of Pseudonocardiaceae bacterium. Classification (GTDB taxonomy): domain Bacteria; phylum Actinomycetota; class Actinomycetes; order Mycobacteriales; family Pseudonocardiaceae. The sequence continues at coordinate 16,321 of JBOHGM010000013.1, forward strand.
CGCGCGGTCGATCACTTGGCCTTCTCGATGATCTGAACCAGCCGCCAGCGCTTGGTGGCCGACAGCGGACGGGTCTCCATCAACAGCACCCGATCGCCGACACCCGCGGTGTTGGCCTCGTCATGCGCCTTCACCTTCGTGGTCGAGCGCATGACCTTGCCGTACAGCGGGTGCTTCTTGCGGTCCTCGAGCGCGACCACCACCGTCTTGTTCATCTTGTCCGAGACGACGTAGCCCTCGCGGACCTTTCTCTTATTTCGCCCGGCGGGCTGGGCCGCCTTATCTTGCCCGGCGGGCTGGGCCGCCTGATCTTCTTCGCTCATGCCGCACCCTCACTTTCGACCACGGAGTCCGGCGACACCGAAAGGCCCAGCTCGCGCTCACGCATCACGGTGTAGATGCGGGCGATGTCGTGCCGGACCGCGCGTAGCCGGCGGTTGTTGTCCATCTGTCCGGTGGCCATCTGGAAGCGCAGGTTGAACAGCTCCTCCTTGGCCTCCCGCAGCCGGAGCACCAGTTCGTCGTCGGCGAGTTCGCGTAGTTCGCTCGCGGTGGCCGCCATCAGAAGTCCACCCCCTCGCGGGTCACGATCCGGCACTTCATCGGCAACTTGTGCATCGCGCGGCGCAGCGCCTCGCGGGCCACCGTCTCGTTCGGGTAGCTCATCTCGAACATCACCCGGCCCGGCTTGACATTGGCCACCCACCATTCCGGCGAGCCCTTACCGGATCCCATCCGGGTCTCCGCCGGCTTCTTGGTCAGCGGACGATCCGGGAAGATGGTGATCCACACCTTGCCGCCACGGCGGATGTGCCGGTTGATCGCGATACGCGCGGACTCGATCTGCCGGTTGGTCACGTAGGCCGGCTCGAGCGCCTGGATCCCGTAGTCGCCGAAGGTGACCTGGGTACCGCCCTTAGCCATGCCCGACCGGCTCGGCGAGTGCTGCTTGCGATGCTTGACCTTGCGTGGGACGAGCACGTCTCAGCCCTCCCTGTGCCCTGCGGTGTCCGCCTCGTCGGCGCTGGTCGACCGCGCTGGCCTGGTCACCGCCGGGGTGATAGCACCGTCCGGAGTGGTCTCCGGGCCCGCGGTGACCGCGGCCACTGCGGCCCGGGTGGCTTCCTCGTCGGCGGCTGCTGCGCGGCCCGCCTCGGTAGAGGCCCCCGTCGTCCCCGTCGCGCCGGAGCGACGCCGGGCGGGACGCTCCCGGCGCGGCGCCCGTGCTGCCGCGTTGGCAGCGGTTTCTACCTCACGCTCGCGGCGCCCACTGACCACGTCACCCTTGTAGATCCAGACCTTCACACCGATCCGGCCGAAGGTGGTGCGGGCCTCGAACAGCCCGTAGTCGATGTCCGCCCGCAGCGTGTGCAGCGGAACCCGGCCCTCGCGGTAGAACTCCGAGCGGGACATCTCGGCGCCACCGAGGCGGCCCGAGCACTGCACCCGGATGCCCTTGACCTGCGGGGAGCGCATGGCCGACTGGATCGCCTTGCGCATCGCGCGCCGGAAGGCGACCCGGTTGGACAGCTGCTCGGCCACCGCCTGGGCGACCAGCTGAGCCTCCGCCTCTGGGTTCTTGACCTCAAGGATGTTGAGCTGCACCTGCTTGCCGGAGAGCTTCTCCAGCTCCCCGCGGATCCGGTCGGCCTCCGCGCCACGACGGCCGATCACGATGCCCGGCCGGGCGGTGTGGATGTCGACCCGCACGCGGTCGCGGGTACGCTCGATCTCGACCTTGGCGATGCCCGCTCGCTCCATACCCTTGGACAGCAGCCTGCGGATCGCGACGTCCTCCTTGACGTACTCCGAATACTGCTTGTCCGCATACCAGCGGGACTTCCACTCGGTCGAGATGCCGAGCCGGAAGCCGTGCGGGTTGATCTTCTGACCCACTAGCGGGCACTCCTTGTCTGGGTGGCCTTCTTGCTGGTGTCGGCGTGGCGGCCCGGCGTGTGCCGACCCGTGCCGGTCCGCCCGCCCCGGGCCCGCCCGGCGGTGCGGCGTTCGGGCACCGACTCGACCTCCACCGTGATGTGGCTGGTGCGCTTGCGGATCCGGTACGCCCGACCTTGCGCACGTGGCCGGAACCGCTTGAGCGTCGGCCCCTCGTCCACGAACGCGCTGACCACCACCAGGGTGTCAGGGTCCAGGTCGAGGTTGTTCTCGGCGTTGGCCATCGCACTGGCCAGCACCTTCGACACCGGGCCGGACGCGGTCTGCGGTGCGAACTCGAGCACGGCCAGCGCCTCGCGGGCGCTGCGGCCTCGGATGAGCTCGACCACGCGGCGCGCCTTCATCGGCGTCACGCGGACGTACCGAGCCCGCGCTACCGCGCGGGACGGCTCCTGCGCGGTCGTCGCCCCGGCCTCGTTACGGGCGTCCATGCGCTGCTACCTCTTCGTCTCTGGTGTTTCGTTGTCGGTGTTTCGTCCATGACCCGGATCGGGCTCAGCGGCGCCGGGCCCGCCGGTCGTCCTTGACGTGGCCCCGGAACGTCCGGGTCGGGGCGAACTCACCAAGCTTGTGACCGACCATCGCCTCGGTGATGAACACCGGGACGTGCTTGCGGCCGTCGTGTACCGCGATGGTGTGACCGATCATGTCGGGGATGATCGTGGAACGGCGCGACCAGGTCCTGATGACCTGCTTGCTGCCGGCGTCGTTCAGCGCGTCCACCTTCTTGAGCAGGTGGTCGTCGATGAACGGGCCCTTCTTCAGGCTGCGTGGCATGTTTCCTCCCTCCTGCTCAGCGCTTCTTGCCGGTACGGCGGCGGCGGACGATCATCGTGTCGCTGGGCTTGCGGCGCCGGGTGCGGCCCTCGGGCTTGCCCGCCGGGTTCACCGGGTGGCGCCCACCGGAGGTCTTGCCCTCACCACCACCGTGCGGGTGGTCGACCGGGTTCATCACCACACCGCGGACCGCGGGGCGCTTGCCCTTCCAGCGCAGTCGCCCCGCCTTGCCCCAGTTGATGTTGGCTTGCTCGGAGTTGCCGACCTCACCCACCGTGGCGCGGCAGCGCACGTCGACGTTGCGGATCTCGCCCGAGGGCATCCGCAACTGGCCGTGGGGGCCGTCCTTGGCCACCAACTGGACCCGAGCACCGGCCGAACGGGCGATCTTGGCCCCGCCACCGGGACGGAGCTCAATGGCATGGACAACCGTGCCGACCGGGATATTGCGCAGCGGCAGGCTGTTGCCCGGCTTGATGTCCGCCTTCGGCCCGTTCTCCACCAGGTCGCCCTGGCGCAGCTTCTCCGGGGCGATGATGTAGCGCTTCTCGCCGTCGGCATAGTGCAGCAGTGCGATGTGCGCCGTGCGGTTCGGGTCGTACTCGATGTGCGCGACCTTGGCCGGCACACCGTCCTTGTCCGCTCGCCGGAAGTCGATCAAGCGGTACGCCCGCTTGTGGCCACCACCCTGATGCCGGGTGGTGATCCGGCCGTGGCCGTTGCGGCCGCCCTTGCCGTGCAGCGGCCGCACCAGACTCTTCTCCGGCTGGTCCCGGGTGATCTCGGCGAAGTCGGAGACGCTGGCGCCGCGACGACCCGAAGTCGTTGGCTTGTACTTGCGGATGCCCATTGTCCTAGTCCAGTTTCCTTACTGACCCGATCTCGCTCAAGCGGCCGGCCCGCCGAAGATCTCGATCTGCTTGCTCTCGGCGGACAGCGTCACGATCGCCCGCTTGGTGTCCTTGCGCTTGCCGTATCCGAACCGGGTGCGCTTGCGCTTGCCCGGCCGATTGAGGGTGTTGACGCTGACCACCTGCACACCGAAGATCTTCTCGACAGCGATCTTGATCTCCGTCTTGTTGGCGTCCGGCGCCACCACGAAGGTGTACTTCTTCTCCTCGAGCAATCCGTAGCTTTTCTCCGAGATGACGGGCTTGACGATCACATCACGGGGATCGGGGATCACTGGACTTTCTCCTTACGCAGCGCTTTCTCCTTACGCAGCGCTTTCTCCTTACGCAGCGCTTTCTCCTTACGCAGCG